>NZ_JAGJDZ010000005.1:0-396657 GCF_018100775.1 Shewanella sp. MMG014 | reverse complement strand
GACGTAACGGGCTTTTTTGTGTCTGTTTGTTAAGTGGATTGAGTGTAGCGAAAGACAGTGTGGACGATATGCCCATGTGAAAGTCAGCTATGGTAAAGTGCCTAATTTGTTTTTTAAGAGAGTAGATAGCCCGTAACTCATGCAACGGGCTTTTTTGTGTCTGTAATTTAAGATATACATCTTCAGAAACGAAGCTAAAGCTCAATTTTAGACACATCAACAGCTGATAGTGTGATTGATATGCCCATGTGTAAGAAGCTCATCACCAAGCGCCTAGTTTCTCTTTAAGAGAGCAGATAGCTCGTTACTGACGTAACGGGCTTTTTTGTGTCTGTAGTTTAAGAATACATCCTCGGAAACAAAGCTATAGCTTAAGTTTAGACACATCAACTGCTAATCGTGTGATTGATATGCCAATGTGAAAGTCCGTCATTGCTAAGTGCCTAATTTCTCTTTTAAGAGAGCAGATAGCTCGTTACTCACGTAACGGGCTTTTTTGTGTTTGATCATTGAGGCAGATTGTTGAGAAAGTTATTCTCATTTTTGTGTGAGCTCATTATGAGCACTGGTAGATTTTTCCTCACAATGTGTCACTTAAGCAAACGAAATTTCTTATTTGTGTTTTTATCTAATAGCTAATTAATTCGTATATAAAAATGCTGGAAGAGCGTTAATATCCCTTAATAATCAGACAAATGTATTATGTTTTGGTTAAAGTCGTTTTTATAGTTGTTGATTGTGTTTGTCTTTAGTATGTTATCAATGCGATACATTCTTATTAACAACTAACGGTGTACATTTGCCAAAGCGACCTTCTTTTTCACTATCGTTCTTAGTGCCATTTTTCTTATGTTCTCTGTACTTATTATTAGTTAGCGGAGAGTTTTACTATGAGAGAGATGAATTACGTTCAGAGGTCGCAGCAAGAGAGACTAAACAGATTCAGAAAGATCTATTTAGGATGATCCATGTGGTAGAGTCCGCTCTGTCTGTACAAGATATTTCGAGAATTGAGCAAGAAGTATCCTTAGTTTCTACTGATAGCCATATGATGGTGTATGTCATTCTTGATGCTTCTAGTAGGATCAAGTTTGCTAACCATGTAATTTGGCGAGAAAGTGATGCGCAGAATGTTGTTGAAGGTTATTCAAACGATATTCATCAACAAGTTGTTGCCGATGGTGAGTCTTTTATCAAGGTCAATAAAGACCGTTTATCAATTCAAGCTTATTACCCTATTAACACATCTTCTAATTACAGCTACTCAAGTGCTGTAGATGTGATTTATCTAGAATATGATATTTCTTCACTTATTGCTGATGCATCAGATCAGTTACAAAAGCGCTTTGTTTTCATTTGGGGAGCAGGTGGCTTACTTGTCGTATTTTTCTGTTGGGCTTTATATTGGCTATTAGTCAGACCGGTAAAGCAATTAACTACAAGAGCAAAAAATGTTCTGCAATCTAAACCAGATAACACGAGAATTAATTGTCTAGTTGAAGAGGTGTATAACCTTGGCGAATCGTTATTACAGGCCGAAAAGCTAATTCAAGATAATAACCAAAAGGTGACCAACTCTGAGCAGCGTTGGCTGTATTCAATCAGTGCTAATAATAATGGCATATGGGATTGGAATACCCAGACGAATGAGGTCTTCTTATCTGATAATTGGAAAGAAATATTAGGTTATGAGACGAATGAAGTTACAAATAATTATGACGCGTGGGAATCTAGATTGCACCCAGATGAGAAAAACACTGTACTACGCGCTATTGAGCAATGCTTAGCTAATAAGACCGATCACTATGAGAGCGTGCACCGGTTACTCAATAAAAGTAACGAGTACATATGGGTGCTGGATATAGGACAGATTATTCAGTGGGATGACAAAGGTAATCCGATTCGCATGATTGGGTCTATTACTGATGTCACTGCAGAGCTGCAAAATCAAAAAATTACTGTAGAGCGCCAAAGTCATGCTGGTGTGTCTGATATTAAAGACCGTGAAGCATTAGCAAATGAACTATTTGATTTACAGGCTTATGCACGTAAGTCTGGTCAGTATTGCACTATGATGCTAATTAATTTGAGCAATATTAAGCTGGTTAATGAAGCTGTTGGCGAGCAATTGAGTGACAGATTATTAATGCAGATATCAGCACGATTAGCGGGGGCTTTTGCAGGAAGTTGCTTATTGAGCCGCTTAGGTGATGATGAGTTTGTTATTGCAGCTAAAAACTTAGGGGCGAACTTAGAACATGCTAACAAACGGGCTTTAGCGTTAGCGAGCGAAGTCAGGCAAGTTGTTGGACGAAGCTTTAATCTCTCAGGACAAGACTTTTCTGTTTTTACTCAAATCGGCATGGTGGTATTTGATGGTAAGGAGTCTTTAGACCCGAGTCAGTTATTATCTAGGGCAGATACTGCTTTAGGTAAAGCAATTGAGAGTCCCAATAACAGTTGCGTGTTACATAGTTTGCAACTAGATGGAAGTCATCATGAACCTCAAAAGCTTCATCAAGAATTAAAGAAAGCCATTAAGCTCAATCAAATGTCTTTAGTGTATCAACCGGTTGTTGATATTGATGGTAATACAGAAAGTGTCGAAGTACTGATGCGTTGGCATCATCCTGAGTTCGGTTACATTAGTCCTAAGCAGTTTATTCCAGTCGCAGAGCTGTCTAACTCTATTTTTGAGCTTGAATTATGGATGTTAGATGAAGTGTGTCGTTTCATCGATAGCTTGCACAATACAGAACTTTCTTGTCCTTGTTTTTCTATCAATATTTCCTCGAGGCACTTTCATCAAGATATGTTTGTCAGTGTTATCCAATCAAAAATTGAGTCTAGAGGTGTAAAACCGGAATATATTCAATTGGAGTTGTCAGAGGATATTTTTTCGATTAATCCAGTGACGGCGAAAGCTAAAATACAAACGTTGCAACGTTTAGGTGTCAGAGTCGCTTTGGATGACTTTGGCTCAGGATTGTGTCCGCTATATCGCTTACATGGGATCCATTTTTCACAAGTTAAGTTTGCAGCGAGTTATATCAACGATATTACGATTTCTGAAGACTCGAGAAACATATTCACCTCATTGGTTAATATGACTACAGAGCTTAACTACCCAGTCGTGGTAAAACAAATTGAAGACCGACAGCAATTAACCACACTCAGTCAGCTGAAGAGTAATCTATTCCAAGGATATGTGATTAGCCGACCGCTAACTCAACAGGACATAAAACACCTTCTAGAGTCAGAGTTGACCTTAAGTGTGGTTTGGAAGGTGCCTTTTAATGCCTTGTCTTAGTGCCTAATTCAATACTGATTTAAAAAAGTGACTAAGCTACTTAGTGCTTGGTTGCGTGCCTCATCTGCTTCGACAAAGACTTCATGACGACAGTTAGCAATCCTTTTTATCTGGCAAAGGTTATTCTCAGCTCTATTTTGCGCCATGTTATCGACAATTTCATCATCTAGCGCTTGGAGTATCAGGATTGGCTTAATGCTTAATGCTGCTGCATTTATTGCGCGCTCTGCGGCATCAATTGCTTCAAGTAACCAATGATTAGTGGGTGAGCCTAGTTGAATTTCAGGGTGTTGAGCAAACACATCTACAATCTGTTGGTACCTTGCTTGACTATGTGTCAGATGGTTTTTTTCGAACTCAACTGCTTGGTAATTGGTACCGCCGAGTACGTAGTTAGGCTGTTTATTTGGTTGTTTTTCATTGTAAGTATCTAATAGTGTTGCCAATGAGCGGATGAAAGCCTTATTAAATGGCAACTTTATTCCATACATGGGGGCGGAAAACACAGCAGCATTAAATACTGTCGGATGTTGCTGCATATATAAGGTTCCAATTGTTCCCCCCATTGAGTGGCCAACTAAATATAAATCTTGGTGCGCTTGGGGCTTTACCACTTGCTCAACGAAGTCATTTAGATCATCAATGTATGTTTGGAACTTATTAATATGCCCTTGATGCTTGTTGGTGGTTGTTCGAGTTGAAAGCCCCTGACCTCTATGATCGAGAATATATAAACTAAAGCCTTGTTGATAAAGATCGAACATTAGTTCTTTGTACTTCAAATAGCTTTCAACTCGACCACTGCTTATTACAATCGCTTTGCGACTATGTGGGTGAATAACATGAGCATAGGCGATGGAGATGTTCTCTTTGACCATGGTGGATTGCGTGACTGTTTGCCAGAATGCTTGTTGTTGATCGCTATTGAGTTGTTGTTCTGACGAAAAATACAAATCACTCACCTTTGGTTAACTGAAAATATATTGATATAAGATTGGGGCAGTGTAGCAAACTAACAGATGATATTTTAGTGAAAGTGATGTGTTGCGAGGAAACTTGCTATATTGACTGGTTTAGAGAACCAGTCAATATAGCGTTGACTTAGTTAAGCTTGTTTCTGTTGTTCCGCTATAAACTCATTTACTTTTTGCTCTAAAATTTCCATGGTGATTGAACCATTTTCTAGTAACGCATCGTGAAATAATCGGATATCGAAGTCTTCGCCTAATGCTTCTTCAGCTTTATTGCGTAAACGCTTAATCGTGAGCTCACCGATTTTGTATGATAATGCTTGTCCTGGCCATGAAATATAACGGTCGATTTCTGTGGTCACATTGTGCATTGATAGCGCAGTATTACTTGCCATAAAGTCAATGGCTTCTTGTCTTGTCCAACCTTTAGCATGCATGCCAGTATCGACGACAAGTCTTGCAGCGCGCCACATTTCATATGTTAAGCGACCAAAATTACTATACGGGTCTTGATAAAAACCTGCTTCAAGGCCGAGATATTCAGAGTATAAACCCCAACCTTCACCAAATGCAGAGATATAACTGTATCGTCTGAAGTTAGGTAAATCAGTTAGCTCTTTGTTTAATGATATTTGCAGATGATGACCCGGTACAGCTTCGTGTAAAGTGAGTGCTTCCATTTCATAAAGTGGACGTTTATCTAAGGCATAGGTATTGACCCAGTAATAGCCTGGCTCATCGTCTCTATTGGAGCCAGAGTAGCGACCTGTTGTGTACTTAGGCGCTATTTCCGCAGGTACTGGCTTAATACCATAAGGCGTGCGGGGTAGCGTTGCGAAGTATTTAGGCAATACGGCATCGGCTTTTTTGGCAATATAAGCCGCTTCTTTTAATAGTTCTTCTGCCGTTTTGGGGTAGAACTGAGGATCTGTACGTAAAAAGTGTAAGAAGTCAGCGAAGCTGCCTTCAAACTCAACATCTGATATCACTTGTTCCATTTCCGCTTTGATTCTCGCTACTTCCTCAAGACCGAGCGCGTGTACTTCATCAGCTGTCATATCCAGAGTTGTGTAGTAAGCAACTCTGTTTTGATAAAAAGCTTTGCCATTAGGTAGATCGTTAGCAGCAATCGAGGTTCGCGCATTCGGGATATATTCTTGCGTCATAAAGTCAAAAAACTGCTGATACAAGGGGAGCACTTGTTCACTGACCACTTGTTTGCCTTTTTTCTCAAGTTTCGCTTTTTGCTCAGCAGTAAAGTGACTTGGAAATTGGGTAAATGGTTTGAAGTATCGACTTTGCTCTACAGGCACAATGTACGCGCTAATGCTATCTTCGAAGCCTGTTAAAGTCGCTTTAGCTGGTGTAATACCATTACTTAGCCCTTGTTTTAGCCAAAAGGTCTGTTGAGCAAAGTAATTTGATAACGCTGCTAATTTGGTTAAGTAGTTTTCATAATCTTGAGTTGTGTTGAATGTGGCATTAGCCATAGATGCGACATATGCATGGAAACCACTTTCTGCCGTTATTGGTAGGTAATGATCTTTATAACGGTATAAATCAACCTCATTTTGCAGTTGGTATTGTAGCAACTGTGCATTTATCTTACCTGTTGCCGATAGCGTGTTTTGGTCAAGTTGCTTTAAAGATGAAAGGAGTTCTTGCTGACGTATGTTTTTGGCTGCCAGTGTCTCAGGCGACAAGTTGGGTAGTTGTGAAGCTTTGGATTCATCACCAAGTGAATAAGCGAGCTGAGGAGAAAAATCTAAGTTAACTTGCCAGGCTTTATCTATAATTGATTGAAGATCCATGTCTTCAACTTTTTTGCTGGCTGAGACATTTTGCGTTTCGCTTGCGACTTCTTCACTTTTGTAATTATCGCCAAGATAATATTGGGCTTTTGAGCCAGTGGTCATTTTGCAGCCAGTTATTGACAGCATGATTATCGCGGGCAAGATTAGCTTACGCATGTTGTATCCCTATGTAGACTTTGAATTTTGGGTTAAATTTCTCAGTTACAACATAACAATTCAACAGTTAGCACGCTAGCGGTTCAGGCGGAAATATTTGTTACTGATTGTACTATTTAGGCGATTAAAACGTCATTTTTTTGTGGAGGCGTGTTAAACTTCGCCATGCTAGATGTTCATTATAAAGAAAACAGATTTAGCTTAAAAAATTAATAGGGGTTAATAATGATCAATACATCCATTCCATTAGTTGATTTGCATCGTCACTTAGATGGCAACGTTAGAGTCAATACCATTTGGGAACTCGGACATCAGCATGGAATTAAGCTGCCTGCACAAACGTTAGAAGCTCTTGCTCCGTTTGTTCAGATCCAAGGTAAGGAAAACAGCTTAGTCGCTTTTTTAAAAAAGCTGGATTGGATGGTAGCTGTATTAGCGGACTTAGATGCAGTCAAACGTGTCGCATATGAAAATGTCGCAGATGCAGCGATATCAGGATTAGATTATACCGAGTTACGCTTTAGCCCGTATTATATGGCAATGAATCACAATTTACCGATTGAAGGTGTGGTTGAGGCTGTCATTGATGGTGTCAAAGCTGGTGTGAAGGAGCACGATGTTAAAGTTAACCTTATTGGCATTATGTCGCGTTCGTTTGGTCAAGAAAAATGCCGCTTAGAGCTTGAAGGTCTGCTTGCTCACCGTGATGCATTAGTTGGTATGGATTTAGCCGGAGATGAATTGGGTTTCCCTGGTGACTTATTTAATGAACATTTTAAATTAGTCCGTGATGCTGGCTTACAGATTACAGCACATGCTGGTGAAGCTGCAGGTGCAGAGAGCATGTGGCAAGCGATTCAAGAGCTAGGTGCGACTAGGATAGGGCATGGTGTAAATGCTATTCATGACCCTAAGTTGATGGAGTATTTGGTTAAACACTCAATAGGTATTGAATCTTGCCCTACCAGTAACTTACATACTTCTACAGTGGCTGATTATGATGCTCACCCATTTACGCAATTCTTAGATGCGGGTGTATTGATTGGACTCAATACCGATGACCCTGGTGTGAGCAATATTGATATTCAGCATGAATATCGTATTGCCAAGTCTGAACTTAACCTATCTGATGAGCAAATTGCCCAAGTACAACGTAATGGCGTTGAAATGGCATTTTTATCAGACAGTGAAAGAAAAGCACTATACGCATCAAAAAAGTAATGAATGTTTAGATAATAAAAAACCGCTGAAATCAGCGGTTTTTTTGTTTTCATTTCCGTGTATTAGATAACACGTGAGAACTGTTGTTGACGTGCTTTTTGACGATAATAAACATCAAAACACATACAAATATTACGAATCAATAAACGGCCTGTAGGGCTAATTGTTAGTTTACGATCTGTAATATCAACCAGTTTGTCATCGATGAAGGTTTGTAGCAGCTTTAAGTCTTCTGCAAAGTATTCTTCAAAGTTCAAGTCAAATTGCTGTTCAATTTTAGTTAAATCTAAATCGAAGTGACAGATCATTTGCTTAATGACGACACGGCGAATTTCGTCATCACGATTTAAGCTACAGCCTTTCCACAATGCATGACCAGTTTCATCAATTGACTCGTAGTAAGGGCGAATATCTTTCTGGTTTTGAGCGTAACAATCACCAATCTGGCTGATTGAAGAAACACCTAAGCCCAGCAAGTCACACTCTTCTTGCGTTGTATAACCTTGGAAATTACGGTGAAGCTTACCTTCGTTTTGTAGCTTAGATAACTCGTCGTCAGGCTTAGCAAAGTGATCCATACCAATGAACTGATAACCTGCAGAGGTCAATGATTCAATGGTTTGGTGCAGCATGTCGAGCTTTTGCTGTGGCGATGCCATATCTTCATCTTTAATTTTACGCTGTGCTGCAAAACGAGACGGTAAATGAGCATAGTTAAAGATTGATAAACGATCAGGTGATAGCTCAATAACACGCTGAATCGTTTCAGCGAAAGTTTCTGGTGTTTGATGTGGTAAGCCGTAAATTAAATCGGCATTAGTAGACACAAACCCCATGTCTTTTGCTTTAGCCATTAGGTCAAAAATGAATTTCTCATCTTGCTCACGGTTAACAGCAACTTGTACTTTTTTATTGAAGTCTTGAACACCAATAGAAATACGATTAAAGCCAGCTTCTTTAAGTGTATCCAACATCGATAGTTCGATTTCACGTGGATCGACTTCAATTGAGAACTCGCCTTCATCAGCAAAGTTAAAGTGACTTTTTATTAATTTAGACAGGGTTAAGATTTGCTCTGGGTTTAAGAATGTCGGTGTACCGCCACCCCAGTGCATTTGAGTCACTGTGTAGTGTTTGAATAAAGGAGCGCGTTTTATGATTTCGCTGGCAAGATATTCAATATACTGATCAGCCTTATGAGCATGACGAGTAATGACTTTATTACATCCACAGTAATAACAAAGCTTGGCGCAGAAGGGGATGTGAATATATAAAGACAGCTTATCGCTTTTACTGGTTTCGATAGCAGATAGTAGGTTTTGCTCAGTAAAAGTATCATCAAACTCTAATGCCGTTGGATACGACGTATAGCGTGGACCACTGTAGTTATATTTTTCGATCATCGACTGATCCCAACTTATTTGTGTGGGCTGCTTCAAGGCGCGTCCTCCGAGTAAATTAGCAATAGACGAAGTATGCAGCCATCTTTGACAAAAAACCTTGAACTACGTTGTAAATTTGAAACTTGATGTTGCTAGAAAGGCCATATTTAGCCAGAAAGCTGTGAAGTTTTGTGAATTTGTGCAATGGCTCACAGCCTTAGCTACGCACTTGGGGCAGAAACCTGCCTCATATTAACTTATTGATAATAATGAGACTTGTTATCAAATAGAGGTCTTAGTCGTTAATAAACTCTAATGCACGAAATGAAATTGTGTGATTTTTTTTGCATCATCCAGTATGCCTTGTTCCAGTTTAGCTTCAGATTTCATCCGCGCTAAATCTAGCTTCATTCGCTGTTGTTTGGCTAATGCCTTACGCTCTTCTTTAATAGGATGCGCTTTGATGCAGTCGTAATGCTCAAAAATGCTCGGGAACTCAACAGCCATTTGTTCAGACATGGATAATGCTTCAAATAATTTAGCGATACGCATGACACCCTCTGAAGGCTCACATCGTTCTTCAAGCATTGCTGAAGCGATATATTTAATATCATCCAATACTTTCTGCTTTTTTTGTTTGGCATCGTTTAAACGTTGCTGCTTGGCCGCTTGTGCTACTTTTTGCTGTTTGTTGAGTTTGCTTAATAGGAAAACTGCGTAACACGCTAATAGAACTACAATAACAACGGCGATAACAATAACAATGCTAGACACAAACTATCCTTATTAACTTATTCACTATGCAAGATATAAAAATGGCATGCCGACTAAAGCATGCCATCTAAAACACTCTTATGACTGGTAGTCTTTTAAGACATCGGCACCTGTTTCAAAGCGATCATATAAATCATCATCAGATGCCACTTTACCTGTTTGAGGCGGAAGTTCTTCTGCATCTGAAATACCCAATTTTTCCATTAAGGCTTCAATTTTAGAAAGTTGACCATCTAACCACTTTTGATCGTCAGCGGATAGGTTTTTACCTTCTTCTAATAAGTCCAGTAATTGGTTAAATCTTGGGTCTTCTTCAAGCTTAAGTAATTTTTGCTCATCTGTTAGCTTTGGCTGTTTTACTTTTGCTTCGGCTTTTTCTGCGACAGGCGCAATATTTAACGCAACAGGCTTTTTACTGCCATGGCGAGGATCGTTATTTTTCGTCGTTTTGATATGCGGTGATTGCTTTTCAATTAGCGCTTCATTATGACGACTGCCAGACTTACGGCCGCTTTCTGTTTTTTTGCCGCCAATGGCTTTACGCTCAGATTTTTTGACTCTTGGTGCTTGTTTAGGGCCATTTTCGCCGCCCTTGCGCGATTTTTTGCTACGAGCCATCGGTGATCTCATGTAGTTGTATAAATTTGGCTAGATGGGTATGAGCCACCTCGCACTAAATAAGGATGCGCTTTATATCAGACTTTGATGTTTTTTGCATCAATACGAGCTCTTTAGCTGCAAATAATAGCTTAAATTCGCTATTTTGTGCCAAATACTCGAAAGTTTGTTGGCTATAGAAGCTCACGTGGCTGGGATTGTTTTTAAAATGCCACTTCGAAAAAAGGCTTAAATCAGTTAGCAGTGAGGTGCTGATTGCTAACCAGCCGCCTTCTTTTAATAAGCTAGATAATAAAGCCCACTCTTTAGCGGGTTGTTGAAAATGCTCAAGTACTCGATAGCAACAAATGAAATCATATTGGCGATTAAATATATGCTGATCAATTTTTATAAATGGGTCGTATTGATAAAGACAGTGTCCTGCATGTTCTATTTTATCTAAACTATTACTGTCCAATACTCGGCCAAAATTAAGGCCAGTTAATGGACCATGTTGCTGAGCGCTAATTTGGGTAAGTAAAGGTTGGATGAATTGAACAAGCTGTTTTTGCTTTGAGGCTTTATTGGCTCTGCCATAGCGTTGTTTTAACGCTGCAGGCATTAGATATGATTGTGGGTTTGCAAAGACTAGATGGCAGTCAGAGCAGGTATAAAATGCTCTTTTTTTGTCTTGAATAAAAAACTCAGCAGCATTGCTGCACAACGGGCATTTAATCATTGATATAAGATGTGACCCAACAAAGATGATAATTATCAATCAATAGCAGATTTTTTGAAAATAAGAAATAAAAAAGGTGGCAGTAAACTGCCACCTTGAAAGATAGTGCTTATCGCACCAAATTTTGATTCCAAGTATCCATACTTGCTATGTGACTATCCCGGTCAGTATCCATCTTATTTTTAGAGCTTTCCGTGCATTTTTAGTTGTTATCGGTCTTCAATGACACTTTTTTTATATCCTGTTGCCGTCCTGACCACAGCTTCCGTAGATGGTCTTCAATGACTCATCAATATCCTTAGTTGTCTTCAATGACATGAGTAAACAATCCGTGTTTAAAAGTACCTTCCAGTGATAAACAAGCCTCCGCAAGTGCATCCTAAGCAAATTAGCTTCCTATGCTGCTACTTTAATCCTTAAAGTAGTGTCCTTATGGGGTTCTATCTCTGTTGCGTAAGGGAGTGCTATTTAAGCGTATCGACCAATAAGGTCTGTTCCTTACAAATTCTGTATGACCTGGATTTCAAGCTGAAATCACGACTCTTATTATTATTAGTGAGTGGTCTTATTTATATTATTGTTATTTATTAATTTTATTCTTATATCTTAAATGTAAACGTATCCGAAATCTGTGAAGTAGAATTAATATTTTTGTTCTCACAGTTGGGTTCATCTCGGTACGGGGCTATTTAACCCTAAAAGCGTGATCTCTGTCAAGCGTGAATATTGATAAGTTTACGTAAACGTAAACATTGCGTAATAAAAAAGGGTGAATAATCACCCTTTTAGCTTCATCAATTTATGAATAAAAAATTACTTAAGGCTTGAAATGTATTGAGATAAAACTTCAATGTCACTGTCAGATAACTTTTTAGACACATCCTGCATCATGCCATTTAAATCATTGTTACGACTTGTATCACGGAATTTGGTTAACTGAATCTTGATGTAATCAGCATGCTGACCACCAATCGCAGGGAAGCCTGCTAGCTCACCGCCTTTTCCGTCTGGTCCATGACAAGCCATACATGAAGTAATGCCACGAGCCATGTCTCCACCTTTATATAAAGCCTCACCTTCGGCTGGCACATTGGCCACATCAGCTACCGTTTGAGTTTGGCTTGCGTAATAAGCAGAAACATCTTTAATATCTTGTTCAGATAAAGGCAATGACATGCCAGTCATGGTAGGATCATTACGACCTTCTTTGCCGCCGCTTTTCGCTGCCGCTTGGAAATCATGTAATTGTTTTTCTAGATAAGATGCGTGCTGTCCGGCCAATTTAGGCCATATAGGAGCAATGCTGTTACCGTCAACACCGTGACAGGCAGAACACATAACTGATTTAGTTTTACCCGCTTCCACATCACCTTCAGCGATTGCAGGCGTTGATATAGCGGCAAATACAGACAGCGCAAGAGCTAACTTTTTCATGGCGTTCCAACTTCTTGTTTAATTTATTGTCCTGAGCTTACTAGGAAGACCCGCAAGCGTGGTAAAATCTACAAACTGTGATCAGGCTAATATTTTACACGAAAATGTGGAAAAGTAAGCAAATCTTACATAATTAAGGTATTACCTAAAAATTATTGGAGTAAATCGTGTCAGAAACGCGTATAGATTTTCGAAAAACCAAGTTTTTAATTAGTGCGCCAGACATTGCACATCTCGATCAGTACTTGCCTGGTGATACTGGAGTAGAAATTGCGTTTGCTGGCCGCTCAAATGCGGGTAAGTCTAGTGCTTTAAATGCACTTACTGAGCAAAAAAACTTAGCGAGAACCAGTAAAACCCCTGGGCGAACTCAACTTATTAACGTTTTTGAGTTAGATGAAAACCGTCGCTTAGTCGATTTACCTGGCTATGGTTTTGCTAAGGTACCTTTAGCGATGAAGAATAAATGGCAAAAAGCCTTAGGTGAATATTTGCAAGAGCGCGCCTGTCTAAGCGGTGTCGTTGTGTTGATGGATATTCGACATCCGTTAAAAGATTTAGATATGCAAATGATTGAGTGGGCGGTATTAAGTGAAATCCCCGTTTTAGCATTACTGACTAAATCCGATAAACTTGCTCAAAATGTCAAAATGAAAACAGTTAATGCCGTGCGCAAAGAGCTGGCTGAATTTGGTGACTGGGTAAAAGTTGAGCCTTTCTCATCATTAAAAGGCACTGGAAAACCTAAAGTCTTAGGTATTTTAAACGAGTGGTGCAATCCCAGCTGGTTGACTGAAGCTGAGCAGCAGGCAGAGCAAGATAAAGAATAACTGATAGCGTAAACCGCTTTAATGCAGCCGTTGAGTTAATTCACTCAGCGGCTTTTTTGTGCTTAAGGTTTGAATATAACGGTATATTGGCACTAGGCGGTGAATATTAAGCAAAAAAAAACCGACGACATAATGTCACCGGTTAAAAAAATTAGCTCTTTTGGGGAGAAGCTAAATTCAACAAGACTCAAGTGCCACCTACTCATCGATGACGCTCAATAACGATATAGTAATCGTTTTTTACACAGATTTAAAGTATTTACTCTAAAATAAATTTTTGGCAAAAAAAAGCTCCAGCACAAAAATGCTGGAGCGCCATAATTCGGCTTGTCACTATTTCTAGCGAATAAAAAAGGTCTGAAAGATGGAACATCTTAACCTCTGTACCCTACGCAGATGATAATACGTCATTAGCCTTAAAATGAAAAACTGTTTTTTATAAAAATGAACAATAATGTGAAGTTTGACACAAATGTCGTTGAAAAAATCGCCTTGTCGATGAAATTATCTTCAAAAAAAACAATCCCGCAGTGATAAAACTACGGGATTGTCGGGTTTTGTATTGAAGCTGTTGTGATTTTTATATGTTAGGACAACTTATATAAACCGAGATAACATATTCGATATGGCTAATGCGCTTCATCCCAGTTGTCACCGATACCAGCTTCAGCTAATAAGGTCACATCAAGGCTTGCTGCTTGAGCCATCAATTCACATACTTTTGCCTGTAGTGCATCTGCTTTTGATTCATCAATTTCGAATACCAACTCATCGTGTACTTGCATGATCATGGTTATTTCGCCGTTTGTCTCTGACTTAATCCATTGGTCGATGGTAATCATCGCCTTTTTAATGATGTCAGCTGCTGTACCTTGCATTGGGGCGTTAATTGCTGCCCGCTCAGCGGCTTGGCGTCGCATAGCATTACGGTCTTTAATATCTGGCAGATACAATCTTCTTCCATATAGGGTTTCAACATAGCCGACTTCGGCAGCAAGCGCGCGCGTGTCTTCCATGTATTTAAGCACTCCAGGATATCGAGCAAAGTAGGTATCGATATAGGTTTGAGCTTCTTTACGTGGAATATCCAATTGTTTAGCCAGTCCAAAGGCTGACATACCGTAGATTAGCCCGAAATTAACCGCTTTAGCGCGGCGGCGCTGCTCAGTGGTGACTTCTTCAAAGTGAACGCCAAAGACTTCAGCTGCGGTAGCTTTGTGAATATCTTTATTCTCAGCGAATGCGGTCAATAAACCTTTATCCTGAGATAAGTGAGCCATAATACGCAGTTCAATTTGAGAGTAATCAGCAGCCAGAACTTTACGACCTTCTGGTGCGATAAACGCTTGCCTAATCCGACGGCCTTCCTCTGTTCGGATAGGGATATTTTGTAAGTTAGGCTCGCTTGATGATAATCGACCTGTAGCGGCATTAGCTTGGTGGTAACTAGTATGTACTCGGCCCGTTTCAGCATTGACCATTAAAGGAAGCTTATCGGTATATGTGCTTTTCAGTTTGGATAAACTGCGGTGTTGTAAAATTAACTTAGGTAACGGGTAGTCTAATGCTAATTCAATCAATACATCTTCAGCTGTAGATGGTGCGCCTTTTGGCGTTTTTTTGATGATCGGGTATCCGAGCTTCTCAAAAAATAACGCTTGTAGTTGCTTTGGAGAGCTTAAATTAAACTTCTCGCCAGCAATGTCATAGGCCTTGGTTTCAAGCTCATCAATTTTCTGGGCTAACTCATCACTTTGCTGGCTCAGCAGCATGCTATCAATCAATACACCTTGGCGTTCAATGTCTGATAACACTTGAATAAGCGGCAGCTCTAGATCGTTAAATACCGAAGTTAGCTTGGCTTCTTTTTCTACTCTTGGCCATAAATGTTGGTGCAAACGTAAGGTAATATCAGCATCTTCTGCTGCATAAGGGCTGGCTACATCTAATTCGACTTGGTTAAAAGTCAGCTGCTTTGCACCTTTACCTGCAATTTCTTCAAAGCTAATATTTTTATGGCCTAAGTATTTAAGCGCTAATCCATCCATATCATGGCGTGAAGCGACTGAGTTAAAGACATAAGATTCAAGCATAGTATCAAACTGGACCCCTTTTAGGGTGATCCCAGCATTGGCAAAAATACTGATGTCGTACTTAAGGTTTTGGCCGACTTTTTTGATGCTATCACTTTCAAGAATAGGCCTTAGTTGCTCTAAAGCATATTTCATAGGAAGTTGCTCAGGCGCATCTAAATAATCGTGTGCTAGTGGAAGGTAAGCGGCTTTGCCCGCTTCAATGGCAAACGAAATGCCAACTAGCTTAGCTTCCATATAATTTAAGCTGGTGGTTTCGGTATCAACTGCAATGAGTTCAGCTTTAGACAGTTTACTAATCCAATTAGCTAAATCAGTTTCGGTTAATATTGTCTCATATTCAACATCAATGGCAGGAGTGGCCTCTTGGACTTCGTTAGTCGTGGTGGCTGTAGCTGTAGAAAAGGCAGATTTGTTATCTAACACCTCAGCTAACCAGCGTTTAAACTCCATTTCCCCGAACAGTTTAATTAACTCGTCACGGTTTTGTGGCTGAATTTCGAGAGGCGCCCAATCATCATCCCATTCAACATCGGTTTTGATGGTCGCAAGATCGTAAGATAATTGAAGCATTTCTTTGTTGTCTTCAATCTTTTTAGGCATGGTTTTAGAGCCACGGAATGTCACATCTAAAACACTTTGTGGATTTGCAATTAGCTTATCGACACCTCCTACACCTGTCAGCATTGCCAAGGCGGTTTTTTCTCCGACACCTGGTAAGCCTGGTATGTTATCGGCTTTATCACCCATCATGGCCAATAAGTCGATAATGAGCTCGGGTCCAACGCCAAATTTTTCGGTTACTTCAGCTGGGCCCATAATGGTATCTGTCATGGTATTAATGAGTGTGACATTGTCATCAACTAATTGCGCCATATCTTTATCACCCGTGCTGATAAGGGTGGCGCGGCCTTCTTTGCTGGCTTTTAGTGCAATAGTACCGATGACATCATCAGCTTCGACACCTGGAATACAAATTAGGGGTAATCCCAGCGCATGAATAATGGCGTGAAGTGGGGCGATTTGTGAGCGTAAATCATCCGGCATAGGAGGACGCTGCGCTTTGTACTCACTATACATATCATTACGGAAGGTTTTTCCTTTAGCGTCGAAAACCACTGCAATATGGCTAGGGTTATAGCGACTCATTAAGCTGCGAAGCATATTGACTACACCATAAACAGCACCTGTTGCTTCGCCTTTTGAATTAGTCAAATGTGGTGGTGCATAAAACGCACGATAAAGATAAGAAGATCCATCCACAAGGACGAGTGGGTTATTGGGGATTGTTGGCATAGTCTGTTTTCATTTTCAGTATTCTGAGATGGCCTTAGAATGCCACATACAAGGATTTTCGGCCACGGAAAATTAACTCTCAGGCTGTGGATAACTCTGTGAGTGAATTAATTTATCTTATAAAGGTGTTTTAATTACGACTGGGAATAAAACGTTTAAATTATTGAAAATAAATGTTTTTTAATATTTTTGTGAGTTTAATTGTAGTTTTTAAAAATATTCCTAATTTGTGGACTTTTTTAATATCTTTCTTGATTTAGTCAATTATTTGGTACAGTTTTTAAACCATGAAATAATTTCGAGAAACTAAGTTAGCATGTTTTTTAATCAGATCAATAGATTTGTTTGAAAAAAGTTAAATTAAGCCACTTTATAGGGATCTAAAATGAAAAATATTGCTGTGTTACTGAGCGGTTGTGGTGTTTATGATGGCGCAGAAATACACGAGTCAGTGTTAACCTTGCTGGCGTTATCAAAAGCAGGGGCTAATTATCAATGCTTTGCACCTGATGTTGAACAAATGCATGTGGTGAATCATCTTAATGGCGAAATAAATGGTGCAGAAACTCGTAACGTTTTGCAAGAGTCTGCCAGAATTTGTCGCGGTGAAGTGCTAAACGTTCAGTCATTAGATATCACTGAATATGATGGTTTGATTGTGCCTGGCGGTTTTGGTGCGGCAAAAAACTTATGCGATTTCGCCGTCGCAGGAAGTGGCAGTACAGTTGAGCCTAGTGTCGAAGCGTTTATTCAAGAATTTGCTTTAGTGAAGAAACCTATCGGGTTTATGTGTATTGCGCCGGTTATGATCCCTAGCATTTTTAAAACCAACCCTATTGGCACGATCGGTAATGATAGTGGAACCGCCCAGGCCTTCACAGAAATGGGGGGTGACCACCGTGATGCTACCGTTGAAGATATTATCGTTGATACACACAATAACATCGTATCCACACCTGCTTACATGCTTGCGAATAGCATTGCAGAGGCAAATGTAGGTATTGAAAAGCTAGTGGCTAAAGTACTTGAAATGACGTGATTAAAAAATGTACGTGTCATACATTACTCTTAACGCTGAACTGGAATGAAGTGACATATTCGATTCTCGATAGCTTAACTTGTGAAGCTATCGAGACAGGAGTTACTGATCGACCCGAGTATTGCTTTGCCTTTGGCTATCAAAAAAGCCTTGCGCTAACCCGACTAACAAGCCTCCGATATGTGCGCCGTTGGCTATTGGCATTCCCAATAGATCGGTAAAGCCTAAAACTAACCAAATCAGCATAAAAGTCATATAACTATTGGGTAAGCCAATACCTGCATCTGGTTTTCGTTGACCCATAATCCAAGTATATCCAACAACGGCGTAAACGACGCCAGATAAACCACCAAAGTTAGGGCCTGTCATCATATATTGCACTAGGCTTGGCAAGGTGCCTGCAACGACCAGTAATATCAACAGTGGTCGTGTGCCAAGTTTTGTTTCTATTTTACCGCCTAAATACCACCACCAAAGTAAATTGAAGATAAGATGCATGGCTGAAAAGTGCATTAAGCTAGGGGTAAAGGCACGCCAAACTTGGCTAAAGTCGCTACCAGGAACTGCCCCAAAGAAGGACAAAGCGCTAAAAACGTGATTAGCAAAGCCGAGGTTCATCGCAGCAAAGACAACCATGCAGACAAAAAAAGTGATTAGGGTTAAAGGGCCTGCTCCGGTAATAAATTGTTGCACTAGGCCTAAAGAGGACGAGCCATAATCGAGCTTAGTTTGGGTTGAACCATTATCCCAAGAGGCTTCTAAATATTTCTTTTGATATGGGTTTTGTCTAAAAAGCTCAAATTCATGCTTGGCTTGTTCAGCTTTTGTTTCATCATACACGACCAGAGATACCCCGTTTGCAGTCACAACGGGTACACACTCAATATCTAACCCTTTCAAGTAGTCGATAAAGGCTTGAGCTGCGCGTGCGTGGGGTAACTGGCCGATTTCAATCATGCGTGCGCTGCGCTCCAAGCTGTAAAGCCACCGTCTAAGCTATATACGTCATCAAATCCTTGTTCAATTAAGTAACCTGCTGCACCTTGACTACTAATGCCGTGATAACAGACAACGACTAATGGCATATCCATGTCCGCTTCTGCTATTACATGAGCAATGTTCTCATTAGTGAGATGAATTGATCCTTCAATATGACCTGCTGCATAACTCGCAGCATCACGGATATCGACGATTTGGACATCACTTGAGTCTGCTGTCATATGGATTAATTCATTGATTGAAAGGTGCTTAAATGTGCTCATGCTATACCGCTGCTATGTGAAATGGGATAAAAGTAATAACTGAAGTATCTAATAAGGGGCTGTATTGATACAACCCCTTTATTATTGCGGTAATTTACGATGGGAATTAATCCCAGTTTAAAATGACCTTACCTGATTGACCTGAACGCATAGCATCGAAGCCTTGTTGGAAGTCATCAATTGAGAAGTGATGAGTAATAATAGGTGATAAATCTAAACCAGACTGGATTAGACTTGCCATTTTGTACCATGTCTCAAACATCTCACGACCGTAAATACCTTTAAGGATAAGCCCTTTAAAGATCACTTTACTCCAATCAATGGCCATGTCGCCACCAGGAATACCTAACATGGCAATTTTGCCACCATGATTCATGGTATCGAGCATTGAATGAAATGCAGAAGGTACGCCTGACATCTCTAGTCCTACATCAAAACCTTCAGTCATGCCTAAGTCTTTCATGACATCTTTTAAGTCTTCTTTGGCGACATTCACAGCACGAGTCGCGCCCATTTTACGGGCAAGATCTAAACGGTACTCATTGACATCAGTGATGACAACATGACGGGCGCCGACATGTTTACAAACCGCAGCAGCCATAATACCAATAGGGCCAGCACCAGTAATCAGTACATCTTCACCGACCACATCAAATGATAATGCGGTGTGGACAGCATTACCGAATGGGTCGAACACCGATGCTAAATCATCAGAAATATCATCCGGAATTTTGAATGCATTAAATGCAGGTATAACAAGATATTCAGCAAATGCGCCATCACGGTTTACACCCACACCTGAAGTGTTGCGGCATAAATGGGTACGGCCACCACGGCAGTTACGGCAATGACCACAGGTAATATGACCTTCACCTGACACGCGATCTCCGACGGTAAACCCACGGACTTCTTGGCCCATATCGACGACTTCACCGACATACTCATGGCCCACTACCATAGGCACAGGAATAGTATTTTGTGACCACTCGTCCCAGTTGTAGATATGCACATCAGTGCCACAGATAGCGGTCTTACGAATTTTAATTAATAGATCGTTATGGCCCATTTCAGGTTTAGGCGCATCAACCATCCAAATACCTTCTTCAGGCTTTAACTTGCTAAGTGCTTTCATTGTTTAGACCTTAAATAATGCCCATTTCTTTACCAATGCGGGTAAAGGCTTCAATCGCTTTATCGATTTGAGCACGAGAGTGTGCTGCTGACATTTGTGTGCGGATACGTGCTTGGCCTTTTGGTACAACAGGGAATGAGAATCCGACCACGTAAATATTTTCAGCTAAAAGGCGATTTGAAAAGTCGCTTGCCAATTTAGCATCACCAATCATGACTGGAATGATGGCATGATCTGCACCTGCTAAGGTAAAACCTGCTTTGGTCATTTCTTCACGGAAATAACGGCTGTTTTCCCATACTGCTTCACGAAGCGCATGACCAGACTTCAGCATTTCAAGCACATGAATTGATGCGCTGACAATTGAAGGTGCTAAAGAGTTAGAAAATAAGTAAGGACGTGAGCGTTGACGTAACCAATCAATGACTTCTTTTTTGCCCGAAGTGAACCCACCAGATGCACCGCCTAACGCTTTACCTAGTGTGCCTGTGATAATGTCTACACGATCCATTACTTGGCAAAATTCGTGAGTTCCACGACCGTTATCACCGACAAAACCAACTGCATGAGAGTCATCAACCATAACCAGTGCGCCGTATTTATCAGCTAAATCGCAAACACCTTGAAGGTTGGCAATAACACCATCCATTGAAAACACACCGTCTGTCGCAATAAGAATATCGCGAGCACCCGCTTCTTTCGCTGCTTTTAATTGTGTTTCTAAATCAGTCATGTCGTTGTTGGCATAACGGAAACGCTTGGCTTTACATAAACGGACACCATCAATAATTGATGCGTGGTTTAATGCATCAGACACGATAGCATCTTCAGGGCCTAGTAAGGTTTCAAATAGACCTGCGTTGGCATCGAAACAAGAAGAATACAAAATAGTATCTTCCATGCCTAAAAATTCACTGAGGCTATTTTCTAGTTGTTTATGGATATTTTGTGTTCCACAAATAAAACGAACAGATGCCATACCAAAACCATGAGTATTTAACCCGTTTTGAGCAGCATTAATTAATTCAGGGTGATTTGCTAGGCCTAAATAGTTGTTGGCACAGAAGTTAATGACTTCTTCACTATTTACATTAATCGCCGTTTGCTGGGCTGAAGTGATAACACGTTCACTTTTGTATAAGCCTTCAGCTTTAACGTCGACAAGTTGTTGATTTATGCGGTCGTAAAATGAGGTAGAGGCCACCTGATTTCTCCTAAATATAGTTTTAATATGGAAATCTTTGGCGGCATTCTAACCTTAATTTTACTGGCTCTACAGTGTTTTTTTTAACCTGCGTAGCGATATAAAAATGATTAGGGCTAGGGCTGTTTTCACATTAGATATACTAATCATTAACACCGTTTTATTAAGTGCTGAATAATGAAGGGCTTATCATGTTAAAAGTCAGTGAGCCGCCAATTTACAGCTATATTTTAGTCGTAAAAAGGCGGTTTGTATGCGTATGTTTGCTGGCTTTTATGCTGCTGCGTCACGTTCTTGAGACGCTATATCAAGATAATGTTGTTCAAGGCGGGTGAATGTTGGCTCTGAACTTTGGGTTGAATAGGCTTTGAAGATCATCAGCACTCGTAACAAGCCCTCATATAGCGTGGCTTTAGTGATAGTAGATGTACTTGATTGTGTAAGTTGATAACTAATCCAAAAACTGACCATCATCTTTATCGTATCGGCTAAAGCAGTAACCTTGGCGTCTTCTATCTCAAGAAAACCATCACTAATCAATTTGCGTAATACATCACTTGAACGACGTAATACCTGTTCTTGCGCAGTTAAATATCGTGTTTTAAGTGCTTCATCACGGCTCAATATGTCTGCAAGATTGGCGTACATGAAACGGAACTGCCATAAGGTATAAAACATGGCGTCAAAATAGCCCATCAATAGTTCAATATCGACTGTTGTGTCTTCATATGGCTTAAAGCCAGACTCTAAGTGACTTTCGTACAGAGCAAAAATAGAGTTGATGATGTCCTCTTTATTGCGGAAGTGATAATAAAGATTTCCAGGGCTTATTCCGAGATGAGCGGCAATATGGTTGGTGGTAATATTACGTTCACCGTGTTCATTAAAGAGTTCAAGACTGGCAAAAACAATTTTATCGCGGGTTTTCATATCGGTTCCAATTATCAATTGCTAACTATAGGAGTCTTGGTGACCCAATAAGACGCTTAATGCATATCCTTATGAATCTTATATTAAAACACACTTACATCTGGTCAGTTCAGCCTTAATCACATTGAGAACTACGTCTTGATGCCCAATGGCAGTTTTGAAGGCGACATAAACAACAGCATTTAGGTTATACAACATAGCTCACTATACGAAGAATATGTTGCTGTAACACTTATTCATGTGGTTTTGGTTTATGTTAACATTGTGTTTATCTGACAAGCAAAATTGATTAAGACTCTTTTCATGACTCGTGGCCTATATTCTATCCTCTTATACCTATTATCACCTTTAGTGGTGCTATATTTTGCTTTTCGTGGCATCAAAAGTCCTGCGTATCGTTTACGTTGGGATGAGCGTTTCGGTATTACGCGCCTTAATGAAACGGATGTGCATATTCATAGTGTTTCAATGGGTGAAACGCTGGCGGCGATTCCACTGATTAACCATCTAATGGATCAATATCCCTATCTATCGTTTACGATTACCACGACCAGTCCAACCGGTTCAGATGAAGTGCGTAAAGCGTTTGCGCAGCATTTAGGTAACCGGGTGCAGCATTGTTATTTGCCATTAGATTTTAGTCTGAGTGTGCAGCGTTTTTTAGGTCAAGTTAACCCGAAACTAATGGTAATTATGGAAACTGAGTTATGGCCAAACTTAGTTCATTTTGCCCGAAAGCGCGGGGTGAAAATGGTGTTAGCTAATGCAAGGTTATCTGCAAAGTCAGCGGCTAAATATCAAAAGAAACCTGCGTTAAGTCAGCCTATGCTAGCGAGTTTAGATGCGATAGCTGTACAAACAAGCGCAGAGGCGGAGCGATTTGCGTCTTTAGGTGTGCATGCTGAACAGTTACATATTTGCGGTAGCTTAAAATTTGATTTACAGATTGATGAGGGTAAACATCAACAAGCCAAAGCGTTACGCCAGCAGTGGGGGCGAGTACAAACGCCAATATGGGTCGCTGGTAGCGTTCACCCTGGTGAGTTTGAAATAATGCTTGCTGCTCATCAACAAATATTATCCCAATACCCGAATGCACTTATGATTATGGCTCCACGTCATCCAGAGCAATTTAATGTGGCAGCGGTAACAACGACGCAGTTTGGTTTATCACTAGCAAGACGCAGTATGAATGAACCTGTGAGCGAAAATACGCAAGTGTTATTGGGTGACACCATGGGTGAATTGCTAATGTTATATGGCACAGCTGATGCTGCTTTTGTTGGCGGGACACTGATAGAAAATGGCGGTCACAACCCGCTTGAACCTGCAGCAATGGGGTTACCTGTGAGCGTAGGGCCACACCATTGGGATTTTGCTGAGATTACCGCTTTATTACAACAAGCTGGTGGACTAGAGGTAGTGAAAGACAAAAATGAGCTAGTTGAGCATCTATTGGGCTTATTTGTCGATAAAGTGCAATATGACAATGCTGCTAAGGCTTGTTTAACCGTAGTTAGTCAAAACCGTGGGGCATTGGCTAAACAACTGCAGGTTATTGAGTCCTATTTACCGCCAGCGAATAAATAAAACTCGATACAGTTAATAATTTTTAGAGATAAGAGTTTGTAGGATTAAGATTTTTGACTCATAAACTGGTTGTAGCCTGATAAAAGTTGCTGCCAGTTTTCTTGCTCAAATTGTAATGCGGCTAGTTTGGCTTTCTCTTTATTAAATGAGCGTAATAAGCGACTTAAGTTGGCTTTCTGCCAAGCTGAATTCGGCGCTTTAAGTTCACCTCTATCAAAATCAATCAGATAAAACTGCTCTTTAGCGAATAAGATATTTTTGGCATTCAAATCGGCATGGTAAACACCGCGGACATGAAATTGAGCAATAGTTTTCCCCAGTTGTTGCCATTGCTCCGCAGTTAACTCTGATTTTGTCAGCAAGGCGACTAAATCATTCGCACCGTTCACTAATTCAATTAATAAATCTGCACGATACCAAATACCAAAGCGCTCAATATTGGCGGCAATAGGCCTAGGTACTGGGAAACCCTCTTGATAAAGGGTATTTAAAATCGCAAGTTCACCCATGGCGCGGGTGCGGTTAAATCCAGTAAATACATAAGCATCCTTACTGAATTTCTCAATTAAGCCACCACGCCAGTAATGCCTTAAAACCCACAGTTGGGTTTTATGCTCAACAAACCAAGTGGTATAGCGGCCTTTAGATTGGCCAATAACGGCGTTATTTTCATGCCAATACTCAGGAGTGAAGTTTGCTGGCGTAAGGTCTTTAGCGAGATCATCGCACCAAGCGATAACACCTTTGTTTGTTGATTTTATTTGCATAAATGAATTACAAAGCTTCGATTTGTCTGTGGCTATATCGCTTATTCTACATTAAGATCGAACTCTTGTACTTATCTGGTTAATGGCCCATGAAAGCTGACTTTGCATCAATGACATCCTTATGTTTACTTCGACTATCTGCAATTGGCGATGTTTGTCATGCCGTTGCCATGGTGCAAGCGATTCAGAAGCAATATCCACAGTTAAAGATCACCTGGGTGATTGGTAAAGTCGAATATCAACTACTCAAGCACCTTCCTGGGGTTGAGTTTGTTATTTTTGATAAATCCCAAGGATGGCGCAGTTATACAACTTTACGAAAAGCCTTATCCGGACAAGAGTTTGATGTTTTACTGCACATGCAAGTGGCATTAAGAGCCACAATTGCATCGTTAATGATTTCAGCAAAAGTCCGCATTGGATTTGATAAAGCGCGGGCTAAAGAAGGTCAATGGTTAGTGACTAATCACGCGGTAGAAGCGTTAGCAACCCCACATGTACTAGAAGGCTTTATGGGATTTGCAAAAGCCATAGGTGTTGAGGACCTCACACCTAATTGGCATATTCCTGTTCCTGCTGCTGATACTCAATTTGCTAATGAATTGATTGGTAAGGATGAAAAAGTCTTAGTGATTTGCCCTGCTGCCAGTAAAGCTGAACGCAACTGGTTACCAGAAAGGTATGCTGCAGTTGCTGATTATGCAGTGTCAAAAGGCTATCGGGTCATATTGTGTGGCGGCCCTAGTCAGCTCGAAGTTGATTTAGCGGCATCAATTAACCATTTTGCCTCGCAATCGATAGAAAACAAGGTGGGGCAAACTACACTGACTCAATTATTAGCTGTGTTAAATAGGGCCTCTATAGTGATTGCTCCTGATACCGGCCCTGCTCATATGGCCGTTACTCAAGGCACCCCAGTGATAGGGTTATACGCACACTCTAACCCTGGAAGAACGGGGCCTTATACATCGCTAGATAATGTTGTTAGTGTTTATGACGAAGTGATAAATGAGCAGAAAAATGCCCCTATAAAATGGGGCTCTAGAGCAAAAGGTGCGGATTTAATGATGCGGATTCAAGTAAAGGACGTCATTGAAAAACTGAGCATACTTGATAGTGAAATCTTGGGTCGATAATGGCTTATAACCATTGTCGACCAAGTGTGGGTTTACCGATAATGTGTAGCAACATTTGCGGCACATAACTCTTTTTACTAAGATTTTTAATGAATAGGTTCCAAGCACTGAGTTTCATTTGTTGTCTTTCTTGAGCGGTGACTTTTTCTGGGTATAACTCACAGTAGTCATCTACATAACGAATTTCTCGGCTTGGGCATTTGATGCGGTACCCGCGACCAGCATAGTGAATAAAGCTCGCTTTTTTGTAGTTTTCCTGTCCTAAAAACTCCATACGATTAAACTCAGCATCTACACATTGGTTTGGGATATTATGTTTTTGGATGATGTAATTAATGTATGTTTGGTCGTAAAATTTGACCGTATTACAAACCTTCTGCATGCCTTCTAAGGTCGCTAACTGAAAGAGTTTGCACTCTTTTGAAACCAAAAACATGCCGAAATTATAATAACTTTGTTTGCCATCTACAGTTTGCCAGTTATCTGCAGGACCTAAAGCTTCATTGATTTGAGATATAGGTAGGTCTCTATTTAAATGACGGCCCTCATCAAACATATAAACGGTTTCAAGATCGGTATATTCTTCAAAAATATTTCTCGCATGGGGTGTCACTAAGATATCTGCATCTAAATAAAGAATACGGTCATAGTCTTTAAGTAGCTCTGCTGTAAATAGCTTTTCTGGCCATGCTGGGCTTGCAGAATATATAGGATCTTTAATATTGATATGGAAATGCAACTTATCCGAAACGATTAAATCAGCACCTACTTTATCTGCATAAGCCTGAAATGATTCAAGTGCCGCTTTGTACATTGGATTGTCACCAATCGCTAAAGTAAATATTGCCTTTTTCATTTTTATAGAGCCTTTATTCTTAAATTAATTTCATGTATGCGAATTCATGTTCAAATACTTATTAAATACCTTGTCTACACTAATATCTGAAACATGCCCTTTGCCTTCGGTGGCGTACATAACATGAGATGTTGGGCTTTCAGGCGGTGCCCAATAAGGTTTTTTCTGGCGCATCATGGCTAAAAGCGGACGTTTAGCTGCAAATGCAAAGTGCAAAATTGCGGTATCGACTGTTATTACAAAGTCAGATAATGCAATCAATGAAGGTAATTCAAAGAAGTGCTTATCAACAGTAAACACCACTAATTGGATATTATTTTCTTGTGAAAATGCGTGCGCTGCAGTTTTCACTGCTTCGAAGTTTTCTGGTGTCACATTGATGATATATCGATGACCCTTGTCAGTTTGTTCAAGCGAATTTATCAAAGAGAATAGCTGAGTTAATTGCCAGTCTTTTTTAGTATTTGTTGATAGGTGATTCAAAAAGAAGAGTTTACCATTTGTCGTTGGAAATTTGTCAGCTAACCATCCTTTTGAGTCAGTTGTCGTTTGGTCCGGGACAACTAAATTTGGCATCATTTGCTCTTTTGAAAGTTGCAAACCAAAAATACTCTTCATTACTTTCATAAAGCGATCTGTAATGTGGTGATTAGCCGGCAATGAGTCCGTATCGAGCTGATACACCTTATCGCTATTTCGAAATAGCACGAAGTTAAGTAACCCTTTATACGGTGCTTTGGAAACACTGGATACGACAAAGGCTTTGGGGGATATTTTTCTGGCAATATCAGAAAATTGATTTGCTTTACTGCCCGGCGAATGACAAACAATGATGTCGTAATTTCTTTGATTAGCTTGCTTAATTTGAGAGTCTCGAGCACTCACAGAGTCAGTACAACCATAACTTTGATTAAACACTCCTTCAGCTTCCATCCACTGCTGTAAAATCTTACTGCGTGACAAACGCCATGCATCGTTATTACAACGGTTGTCATCTAACCAGATATCAATTTCTATATGAGGGTACTGATGCTTGAGAGCAATAAGAAAAGTTTTAAAATAGAGAAAATCACCTAATGCAAAAGGTGATATAAATAGCAAGCGTTTGCTATTTGATAACTGTTCAGAAGAGATGATAGACATATGTAGGTTTAATGCTTTAAAAGTAATAATAAAGCATAACCTGAAAGTAAAATGAATAAAATCGTATAATCGAAATTGTGATAAATTGAAGCTAAATTTATTGTCACTTCAATTTATTATTACTCAATATAAATAATTTAGGCGTTCAGCTCTAAATAATCGACAATTCTACTTGATGCTAAACCGTCGGTTGGGCCCACATGGTCCGAAGTGTATTTTAGACGGTTTTCTTTAAACTCATCTGGTTGATTCAATTGCTGAGGGATTGCAGTTAGTAATGAAGTGTAATCATTTACGTGAAAGCCGATTTCCGAATATAAAACATTATCTTTACCAAAACGGTTATTGAATCGGAATTTGAAAATACCGCGATATGACCATTTCAACTTGAAGAAATTACATACGATCACTGGTTTATTTAATGCGGCGAACTCGAACAAGGTACTTGATGCTTCACTTAATAAAATGTCGGCATTTTTCATGAAAGGCAGCAAAGAAATATCTTGCTCCTTGGCGACATAGACGTTGTCGTATTTTGACCACTTTGCCAATTTATCTCTTTGTTTTTTATATTGCTCTCGCACCTGGGTTAAAGAGTGTGGCTTGATGAGGATGTTGTATTCTTTAAAGTCAGTAGGCCAGTTATCAGGAAAGCACTCTAATGAACTTGGATTAAATGTAGGTGCATACAAGATGGTTTGTTTATTTGGATCTAAACCAAGTTTGGCTAAATCAAACCCTGGTTCTGTTTGATTGAACATAGGGTCTAACTTAGAAAAACCGACTTGGACAAATTCGTCTTTTGGGTAATATTCTTTAATCTTGGATAATCTCAGTGCACCTTCAATAAAGCGAACTGTCATTGGGGTTTTTGATTTATGGTAATAGCTGGGCTTAGGGCCAACGCCATGGCCTAATTGCGCTGTTTTAGAATATTGATGAACTTCATCGAGAAAGTCAGATTCATTCCCAAAAAAGATCCACTCAGGTTTGAGAGACAAGTAAGTCTGTTTCGCTTCATGCTTATCTTTAACCCAGATACATTCTACCTGTAGATTTTCTATGGTGTTTGAGAATGTTTGTTGATCGTTTTTATTGCTATAACAAACTAGCTTAACCTGATGGTTGCGTTTCTTTAGTTGTTCGATGATTGGAACGTATTGAGGTAAATAATATACATTCAATGTGTCAAACACGATTAACATAGCATTCTCTTTAAAATTATTATTTTAATAATGGATGGCCCTGTCGCCATTATAGTTAGATGTTGTTCTGTTATTTTGTTTTAAAACAGAAATAATTAATGAGGATGTGATCACAGTGATGCTTAGCATCTCTAGTGTTATCTCTTTAACAGAGACTCATTATGTAACAATATTTATGAAAGTGAAAGAATAGGCATAGCGACTGAAACCATATAATCAGAAAATTATCTGTAAATTAATCTAATCGAGTCTAAGCCTCGTTTAGACAGTAAATATGGGAGAAAGTAACCTTAATCACTATGCTTTCATCTTTGAAACTTGTTTGATCTTAATTAAATTACAAAAGCAGGATGAATGCGTGAGTTAATGGGGTCTTTATAGACGGTTTACTGTAATTCAATTAAAATAACCTTCTCATTTTTACAAGATACGTTAACTATGCCTCAATCTACCCTGAGAACTTTCGATTACCCTGCAAGCTTAATAAAAAGCTATCAGCATTGGCACCTGTTACTCAGACCAGATCAACCGACGTTAGGTTCAATGGTATTGGTGTGCAAAGAAAGTGTTCATCATTACTCTGGTATTTCAAATGCGGCTGCTGAAGAGCAAAAGCAGATTATTTCAGACATTGAAAGGGTATTAAAGTATCGTTTTGACTGTAATAAAGTTAACTATTTAATGTTGATGATGGTGGACCCAGCAGTTCATTTCCACATTATTCCTCGCTATGAATTTCCTGTCGATTTTTGTGGTCAAGACTACGTCGATTCAAATTGGCCTAAACCACCAAGTCTCATTGATGAATTAAAGTTAGAAGCCATTTATCGTGATGAATTGCTTAAGACATTGAAGAGCGATTTTTGTAATGCTGCTGAAACAGTGGTTGCTGACTCTAAAAAGCCTTATAGAAGAATGTATACTTCTGGCTGCTTTGATATTTTTCATCAAGGGCATTTGAATATCTTAAAGAAAACCAAAGAGCTGTGTGATTATTTAATTGTTGGCGTTTCTACCGATGAGTTGATTATTAAGTCAAAAGGGCGCCCGCCAATTATCCCTTTTGAAGAAAGAATTTCGATTTTAGAATCAAATCGATTTGTTGATGAGGTTATTCCTCAAGTTGACAAAAATAAACAAGATATTGTTGATCAGTATAATATTGATGCAATTTCAGTTGGTTCAGATTGGAAAGGGAAATACCCACCTGTTACGTGTGAAATGGTTTATTTTGATTACACGCCTAATGTTAGTTCAACCGTGTTAAAGCAAAAATTAAATATCACGCCAAAGTAGAGTATTACAGACAAAATGAAGAACCATCAATGAGTCGCTTTTTGACTGTGTAGAATATTATATAGATAAGCCCAAGGATGGTAGAAGAGACATTATGCAGTTTAAAGTGTTTGTAATAAATCTTGATAAAAGCACCGAAAGAATGGCTTTTATGCGTCAACAGCTAGAACTACTCAATATAGACTATGAAAGAGTACCGGCTGTATATGGCAAAGACCTAGATGATGCTGAAATCCACGCTGTCTTCAATGAAAAAGCGAATCTTGTAAAGTACGATAAAGTGCTTAACGTGGGTGAAATTGGCTGTTATCTGAGCCATATAAACTGCTGGAACATGATGGTGTCGCAAGGGTTAGATTTTGCGCTTATTCTAGAGGATGACTCAGTGCTTAACCCTGAGTTACTCTCACTAATACAGAGCATTAGCCAATTACCTTCTTCATGGGATTACATTAAGTTATGTCATGGACGAAAGCAGAAAAAAGTCATTGATAGTATTGAGTTAACAGAGCTATTTTCATTGTCGACTTGTTTAAAGTTACCGTCTTCGACTCGCGGGCAATTTGTATCGTTATCAGGGGCCCAAAAGTTATTAGCTAGCGCCACTCCGATTACGAGGCCAATTGATATCGATATACAGTATTGGTATGAAAAATCATTAGCTTGCTATGTCGTTAAACCTTTTCCGGTATTAGAGGCTGATTTTGAAAGTGAAATCTGCACTTTAGAAAATAGAAATAATGCTAAAAAACATCCAGTGAGACGTATTTGGCAAAAGGTGTGTTTTGAAGCGAACGTGCGGATAAATAGAAATAAGCTACCTGATATTAATCAGTTAAAGCGTTAAATATTAATGTTTTTACGTTAAAAGCGACAATAGCAATATTGTCGCTTTTTTTGATTCTTGTGGCTGTGATTTTTAGTCGATAAACAAGATTTAATGACAAGCTTTAGAAGGTAAGCTGTTTATGACATCAACCCAAGCCCGAGACCATTGCGCTTGCGAGCAGACGTGTTTAATTGACTCATATCCATTGATTGCCAACTGTTGAGTTTGGTGTATATCATTAATTGCTTGGTAAATAACCCGTTCAAACTCATTGGCATTAGGCATAACCAAATGGCCGTTATAGCCGTCGATAATTAAGTTTGAAAGGCCACCTACATTGCTACTTATCACCAAACATCCCGCTGCCATGGCTTCAATCATGGACAATGATGTGCCTTCTGAGCCTAAGGTTGGAATAACCGCTATATGATGTTGCTGGTGGATGTGAAAACTTTCTTGCGCTTGATACTGAGTGATTGTAACTCGAGGATGTTTTGCAAAGGCTTTTTCGAGTAAAGGCTGAAGTGGCCCCTCTCCAGCGAATGTGACCTCGAGGTGTTCAAATTGATTTAACAGTTTTTTAATCACTGGCGCAATCATCGCAATACCTCGGTAGTCAACGAACCGTCTTGCTATGATGAGTTTGAGAGGTTGCGGCGATTGAGTCCATTTCTGTAGCAACTGGTCTGTGGCTAATCGTTGTTGATAAAAATTATAGATGACTTTGATTTGTTGAGCTTGGGGGCTGCACCAAGTGCGATACCAGTTTACAAAGTTATGATCGACGCAAATGAGTGTATCGCTTTTTCTAGCAAATTTTAGATACTTATAATGATTTAACAGCGAAGACACAAACTGCCCTAAAAATGACGAGTTAGTTTGGGGCTTGTCCCATGACACTCCATGTTGAATACCGACTGTGGCGAGTCCAGGTATTTTTACTGCATAAGAATCAGTGGCAAAGATAACGACATCCCCTTCTGTAGCATGCTGTTTAACCCATTGCGCTAACGCAAACTTTTTATTATTTCCCCGATATATGCCTGTTGTGACTCCATTGATAATCACGTCTTCTCTTTCAAGACAAAAAGACGTTTTCGCAGGTTGAACAATTTGAGTTCGCCATTGCTGAGTCTTAAATGTCTCAATGAGGCTCATAATATAGTTTTCAATACCGCCAATGGTGTGTATCTCACCTTGTGGGGTAAACATTGAGCGATAGATGATAAAAATATTTTTCATGGACTAGCCTGCATTAAATGAGTTGGTAATGGCGCAATATTTGCGTTTGAATTCGTTGACAGGCTTGTCCGTCGCCATAAGGGTTACTAGGTTTTGTATTCTGTTCTTGTTGCTCAAGTAAGGTCGTGACAGCGTTAACGATACGATCAGTATCGGTTCCTACAAGGTTGACGGTTCCGGCTTCAAGCGCCTCAATACGTTCGGTTTTATCTCTAAGCACTAATACGGGTTTGTGAAGTGCTGGTGCTTCCTCTTGGACGCCTCCTGAGTCGGTTAAAATAATATCTGCACGATCCATGAGATAAACAAAAGAAGGGTAATCTTGTGGCGCAATGAGATGAACGTTATCAATATTACTAAGGTATTGATTCACAGGGGCTTGCACCTGTGGATTTAAATGTACTGGATAGATGATAGCGACATTAGGATATGTAGTGGCTATCTTTTGTAATGCCAAACAAATGTTCTCAAAACCTGTGCCAAAATTTTCCCGTCTGTGGCCTGTAACCAGTATCACTTTTTGATAGCTTACGCTGTTAAGTAGCTCAGTTAATGCCGTTGGCTGAAATCCATTTTCATGATTTGAAGCAACTGTTTGCAGTAACGCATCAATCACGGTATTGCCTGTGATATGGACATTATCAGGTTGATGCCCCTCAGCGAGTAAGTTATTTGCAGCCGTTTGAGTGGGCGCGAAATGGTGTTTAGCGAGTGTGGCTGTCAGTTTTCGATTGGCCTCTTCTGGCCAAGGTGATTGTAAATCGCCGGTTCTGAGGCCTGCTTCAACATGACCTACATCGACTTTTTTATAGAAGGCGGCAAGTGCAGCCGCAAATGAAGTAGTTGTATCTCCATGAACTAACACCAGTTGAGGTTGAAAGTCGTTAATAACATGGCTTGTTCCCTCAATAATGGCGGAAGTTAACCATTCAAGAGATTGTTGCGACTTCATCAAGTTCAGGTCGTAATCAGGGGTAATATTAAATAAGCCTAATACTTGGTCTAGCATTTCTCGGTGTTGACCTGTAACGCAAACTCGCACCTCTAAACTAGGGTGCTGAGCAAGTAGTTTTGCCAGTGGGCTCATTTTAATTGCTTCTGGGCGGGTGCCGAAAACCAGTAAAACTTTAAAGGGGAGTAAGTTCAATTGAATAGCTATACAGGTCGAAATAGGATTAATGCTGATTTTACCTGTTATTTTTTATGATAACCATGCACTGAAAGTATTTGATTTACGTTATCGAGCCATTTTATCGATATTAATTTTGCTGTCATTGTCGGCCTTGTAGTATTATTTGGCGGCTTAATTGACCGATAATGAACCTTGTTTAGTTCTGAATGATATACTCTTCAACGGACTGAATTCACTGATATAGCGAATACTTACATGCATAGACGTGCAATATATCCAGGAACGTTTGATCCTGTTACCAATGGCCATGCTGATCTGATAGAACGTGCTGCGAGACTTTTCCGTCACGTTATCATTGGTATTGCCTCAAACCCGTCCAAAAAGCCTATGTTCACGCTTGAAGAAAGAGTTGAGCAAGTGAACCTTGTTACGGCACATTTAGACAACGTAGAAGTTGTCGGCTTTACTGGATTGTTGGTTGATTTTGCTAAAGAGCAACAAGCCAGTGTACTTGTGCGTGGTTTAAGAGCTGTGTCGGACTTTGAATATGAATTTCAATTGGCCAATATGAATCGTCGATTAAGCCCGGATTTAGAAAGTGTGTTTTTAACACCTGCCGAAGAAAACTCTTTTATCTCTTCAACTTTAGTTAAAGAGGTTGCTTTGCACGGCGGTGATGTGAGTCAATTTGTGCACCAAGATGTGGCGATTTCCTTGTTGGATAAAATTGCCTCGACCAAGTCTTAGCAACGTAACGTGAAATGGACTTTTCAAATACGTTAATCTTTTTAATTACCTATTAAGCACAGCATGAAACTATCTCAGTCGTTATCTCAAAAGTGTACGTTATCAAAACGATTTATTAGAAAACATCTCACCACACTGAGCCTAGCAGGGTGTTGTTTAAGTTCTTCTGTTGTGGCTGCCCCATGGGTCGATACTTCTGATATTTATCTTCGTGCCGACATTCAAGCGCTTGCCGATGCAGGTGTGATTACTGTCCCCATTAATACTTTTCCGCTCATGTGGTCAGGTATCGGTAATGATTTGAGAAAAGCTGAGCCATCAATTATGTCTCCGGCGCTAGTTGATGCTTTTGCGAGGGTTAACTTTTACTACCAAAATGCAATTGAAAATAGAGGTAATACGACAATTGCCGCAACGGCAGCAACTGATGAAGCTCGTTTTCAGCATTTTGGCTCAGATTATCGTGAAAAAGGTGAACTCACCGCTTCCCATGAATATCTTGGCGAGCGATTCGCTTATAAGGTTACAGCGTCAGCAAATTACGACCCACAAGATGATAAGACATTTCGATTAGATGATTCATATATGGCCGTGGTGTTAGGCAACTGGATTGTTACGGCAGGCACCATAGAGCAATGGTGGGGGCCGGGGTTTGATTCTGGTTTACATAAATCAAATAATGCCCGTCCAATGCCTTCGTTAATGGTATCTCGTAACAATGCAGAAGCTTTTGAGACACCTTGGTTATCATGGTTAGGTACGTGGACACTAACTGGTGGCATCAGCATGATGGAAGAAGAAAGGTATGCTCCTCATGCGTTGTTATGGAACTTACGAGCTTCTATTAAACCGTTAAGACAGCTTGAAATTGGCCTCTCTTGGACCACACAATTTTGCGGTGAAGGTCAGGAGTGTGATTTAGACAGTGCATGGAAGTCCATTACAGGGCAGCGTGATTGTCGCGGCTTTGAAGATGGTGACTGTTCCAACTATGGCAACCAAATGGCAGGCTTCGATGTACGCTATTCAGAAACCTTCTGGGATGTCCCTGTGGGGATCTTTTTAGAGCGTACCTGTGAAGACTCTAAAGGCGACCCATGGGAAATTGTCGATTGTGGAAAAATGTACGGCGTAGATACCCGCTTTAGTTTCGACTCTCAACAGTACAAATTGTTTTTTGAGTACACAGACACCATGGTTTATTGTGGTGAAGATTCGACCAAGTTTAATTGTTTTTATGAGCATAGTACCTATAAAAGTGGCTCACGTTATCATGGCCGAGCCTTTGGCAGTACTTATGACAGCGATGCGCAGGTATATGCTTTAGGGTTAGTAGGGCAATTTAAAAACAGCCATGCATTTACCTCAATATTTAGGTATGCACAGTTAAATAAAGATGGAGAAAGCCCAAGCCATGGCTGGGCGCCGCAGCCGCCTAAAGAAGATTTGTTGATGTTAGAGCTGTCTTACAGAATGCCACTGATGAGCGGTATGATGACCTTTGGCGGAACCGTGTCACAATCTGAATTTGAAGTGGAAGATTCTGAAACCGACGGTACTTTATTTACGCGCTACGAGTACAAGTTCTAAGATGATTTGCTAAAAAAGCCTCAACATTGTTTGAGGCTTTTTATTAGCGTTATTCCATTAAATTACTTTCTGAAAAATTCCACAGGCTAATGTCTAGTGAGCTTAATGGCTTTGGCACACACCACAAAAAACCGTAGTCCGCTGCCCCAGTTTTATTTCACTGAGTAAGTTACCGCATACGCTGCAAGTTTCACCGCCGCGGCCATAAACATGGAGCTTTTGAGCGAAGTAGCCAGGTTTACCGTCGGCATTGGTAAAATCTTTCAACGTGGTGCCACCTTGCTTAATTGCTTGGGCAAGGATCTGTTTTACTTCAGCGACTAATATCGTCAGTCTTTCTATATCGATATTTCCTGCCGCTGCTTGTGGATGAATACCTGCTGCAAATAGCGCCTCATTGGCATAAATGTTCCCAACGCCAACGACGATATGGTTGTCCATTAAACACAGTTTGATGGCTTTCTTTTTATTGGTTAATGCCTGTTGTAACTGTTGTGGGTTAAAGCCGTCACTAAGAGGCTCTGGACCCAATTTTGACAATAGCGGATGTCCATCTTCTGGCAGCTCATACCAAAGCCAAGCCCCAAATCGCCGAGGGTCGTTGTATCTCAGAACTCGGCCATTTTCTAATACGAGGTCGATATGATCATGTTTCTCGACGGGAGTATTCGCTGGCAGGATGCGCAAGCTGCCAGACATACCAAGGTGGACAATGGTAATCCCCGCATCGGTGTCGATTAATAAGTATTTGGCTCGGCGGCGAACCTGCTTAATCGTTTGCCCTATGATGTTTTTACAAATATCAGGTACAGGCCAACGCAAAGAGGCGTTTCTAATGACTAAATCGCGTACGGTTTGATCAACAAGATGCGGTGATACACCCTGCTTAGTGACTTCTACTTCTGGTAACTCAGGCATATGAATCCATTTATTGTCTATTAGCTAAGTTTGACGCTGGTGGCGTTTACTTGGTCTTTATCGTTACTCACTAGATGATGATAATTATTGGGTTGAGATAATCGGTGCTAACTCACTGCGTAAGCTTGGTGGTATTTGATACCAATTGCTTGATGCCGATTGTAAAAGCCCTTCAGCAGGATAGTACTGCCAATGCTGCGCTTGTTGTTGATGATTAATGGAAATGGTCAATGTTACGGGGGCGGTAAGCAATTGGATCTCATTCGCAGGCATTTGAACCGCTGAAACCATTAGTTTTGACCAAGCAGTAGCAAGGGGTTGGCAATTGAGTACGCTATCGTCACAACGCCATTGAGAGGCTGACTTATTAAGCCAAATACCATTAAATTGCAATTGGGTTAATTGGTTGCTTTCATCAAATAATGCATGAGCATCATTTGGCATTTTATTGGTTTTGGAGTCGATAAAGGTTAACACTGCAACCATAAAGACACAGGCAATGATGAGAATGTTGTTCCATTTTTTACGAGATAAAGCCATAAACTAATGCATTACTGCTTGTGAGTCCGATCGTGTCCCTAAGTGTATAGCAAAATACTGGTGAGCAAAAAGTGAATAGTTATCGTTAGTTGAAAATGGCGTTGACTGAGTCATCCAAAAAAAAGGTGATGCATTATTTAGCATCACCTTTCGTTAACTGAAGTTGATGTTCACTAGCCGCCTGTTGAATTCATAAAACGTAAGATTTGCACGTCATCATCGGTGCCAAAGTAATGTTCTTTTGGCTTGTGTTGAATTCCTTCTAATATGGCCTCTTTGAGTTTGCCGATATCCCCAGGGAATTCACGAACGATTGATTTCAAATCCACCGAGTTCTCATTGCCTAAGCACAACAATAAACGACCTTCTACCGTCACGCGAACACGATTACATTCGTGGCAGAAATTATTACTGTGAGGTGAAATGAAACCGATATGAATATTGCTGTCGGCCATTTTGTAATAGCGAGCAGGCCCGCCAGTACGTTTACTTGATGGAATTAATGGATAAGCTTCTTCAATTAGTCCTCTGACTTCTTCACTTGAGCAGTGACGACTACGTTTGCGCTCATCCATTACACCTAATGGCATTTCTTCAATGAAAGCAATATCTAACTCACGGTCACGGCAAAAATTAATTAAATCAATCACTTCGTGATCGTTTTTGCCACGCAAAATCACCGCGTTGATTTTGATGTGTTTAAAGCCTGCGGCTTTTGCTGCATCAATTCCCGCAATCACTCGTTCTACTTTGCCATTGCGAGTCATTTCGGTAAAGAGAGCAGGGTTTAAGGTATCTAAACTGATGTTTAGACGCTTAAGGCCTGCATCATGCATTGGCTGAGCAAGCTTACTTAAGCGCGAACCATTAGTGGTCATCGACAAGTCATCTAAGCCCGGTAGTTGACCGAGTAACTCAATTAACTTGTCACAGTCGGTTCTAACTAAAGGCTCACCGCCAGTTAAGCGAATTTTCTTTACACCTAATTCGGTAAAAGCTTGTGCAATCCATGCCAGTTCTTCAAGGCTTAATACCTGTTCTCTTGGTAAAAAGCTGGGATCTTCACTCATGCAATATACACAGCGAAAATCACAACGGTCAGTGACCGATAAACGTAAGTATTCTACTTTTCGGTTAAACTTGTCGACTATTAAACTCATGAATTAGCACATCTTTTGGTTAGTTATAACAGTTCAGCAAAAGGCTGAATGTAGACTTGTTGGCCTGGCATAACTGAATCTTCGGCTTCGCCGATAACAATCAGACAGTTTGCTTTGACCATTGAGTTCAACATCCCTGAACCTTGCGCCCCAGTAGAGGCAACATGTAAACGTCCATCATTGCTTAAATGATACTGACCACGAACAAATTCAGTTCGTCCTGTTCTACTGCGCAACATAGTATCGGTAATAGCTGGTAAATACTGTGGTGTAAAATTGATTTCGCCAGCGAGTTTTCGAATAGCAGGTTGAACAAACTGTAAAAATGACACCATTACAGCCACAGGGTTACCCGGTAAACCAAAGAACAAACTCTCATTCACTTTTCCGAATGCGAGAGGGCGACCTGGACGCATGTTAATACGCCAGAAGTTAATTTCGCCAATTTTAGCGAGGACAGTCTTAATATAATCTGCATTTCCTACAGATACGCCGCCTGAACTGATAACAATATCCGCATCAACTGAAGCCTTTGACAATGCGGTTGTTAATGCTTCTTCGCTATCTTCGATAATGCCTAAATCAATGACATGGCAACCTAACTTTTGCGCCATTGATTTGATGGTGTAGCGGTTTGAATCATAAATGCAGTTGGCTTTTAGTGGCTCACCTGGTTGGCTGACTTCATCGCCTGTAGAAAATACGGCAATAGTAGGCTGTTTGACCACTTCGGCAGTGGCTAAACCCAATGAGGCTAATAACCCCTGTTCAGCGGCATGTATGCGGTGACCTTTTGCTAATGCTAAGGCATCTTTAGCAATATCTTCACCTGCTAAGCGTACATGTTGCCCCGCAATAACTGGCCCTTGTAGCTGTACTTGTCCATCTTGCTCGACGACTAATTCTCGAGCTTCAACGGTATCAGCACCTTGGGGTACGGTTGCACCCGTCATAATGCGCACAGCTTCACCTGCTGCTAAGGTGCCTGGGTACTCGTGGCCTGCCAGCACTTCACCCATTAATGTAAGTGGTGCAACTGGGTGTTCAGGGCTGTTATCTTGACTATAAGCAAAGGCATAACCGTCCATTGCTGAGTTTGTTTGTTGTGGTACGTTTACGGGAGAAATCGCATCGCTTGCCAGTACACGGTTAGCGGCATCATCAATCGCAACTTGCTCACTGTCAGTGAGTGGCTTCACCATCGCCATTAATTGTTCTAAGCCTTGAGCAACAGATAAGAACTTTTGCTCGTCTGATACTGGTGTTGCTTCAGCGGGAATCGGCAGTTCGATGTCTGGTGCTTGCCAGTTTGTTTGGTATTCAATTACAAAGTCAGCAATTTGGCTGACATTATTTAAATCTAAACGAGTTAGCTCTGCTGGCGTTTCAGTTTCGTCACAACAGGCAATAGCCACAATGTTGTCATCATGAGTATGAATGAGGGGCTTGCCGTGCGCTGCGCGGTGTAATTCAATTTTTGGTAGCTCGAGCTTTTTAAAGCCTTCAACTAAAACGATATCGACTTTATCCGCTTCAATTTGCGCTAATAAGTGCGGTAATTGCGGATCACCCTCAACGGCATCTTCGGTCATTAAAGCCCAACGAACATGTGAAGCGACCAACATTTGTTTAGCGCCTGCTTTGCGCATTTCGTAGCTGTCTTTACCTGGAATATCGACATCAAAATTATGGTGGGCGTGTTTTATTACCGCTAGACGCACCCCGCGGCGGTTAAGCTCAGGAATAAGTTGTTTTAATAAGGTGGTTTTACCGGTGCCGCTATAGGCACAGAATCCGAGAACGGGAATATTAAGCGGATTGGAAAACGGTATACTCATATAGACCTCATTGTTGACTTATCATGGCGTTTAGCCACAAATTATTTGGCATTCTCGATGACAAGTTTTTGTTCAAGTGTATTCACATTCACAAATGCATTTGGTTGGTCAGCAAAGCTTGTGACCACATATTTGTGTTGTTCATACCAAAGGAAAATTTTACGATCGCCTGCATCTAAAAATGCCTGCATAGAATCTTTTAAGTGTGGTTTGAGCAGTAAAACCACTGGCTGATGATGTTCACCGTCACTGGCGACCACAATATCGGCATCGGCTTCTTTAAGCGATGCATACATACGTTCACACAAATCAGTCGGGAGCATCGGACTATCACAAGGCACCACTAGCAATAAGTCAGCATCGGTATTGTTCATGGCTGTGACCATTCCGGCTAATGGGCCTAAATAACCGCTTTCTTGATCGCTTAATACATCAAAGCCTAACTCAGCATATTGCGCTTGGCTGCGATTAGCATTAATCATTATACGATCAACTTGTGGCTGAACCCGAGCGATAGTATGAGCAATCATTGGCTTACCGCTAAGTTCAACTAAGCCTTTATCAATACCGCCCATTCTTCTGGCCATACCGCCAGCTAAAATCACCGCATCAATTTGCACTGACATAGTGAAACTCCTGAGATTGTTCAAAGCGAGGTATATGGTTACTTTCAACAACTTTGTGCTCTGATATATGCCAGTGTTTTTGGCATAAAGCTGTTAAACCGCAAGTTTGATGGCTACTAATTAGCAATCCTGTACCATCTTGTTTGAGCTGATTTATCATCGCAAGTACTAATTTTTGCGATTGCTTATCCATATTAGAAATTGGTTCGTCGAGCATGAGCAATTTGGGCTGAGTGATCCAGGCTCTAGCAACAGCCAAACGTTGCCGCTCACCGCCAGATAAATCTGTTGCATCGCTTTTTAATAATGCGCCCAGTTGTGCCATGTTAATTGCTTGCTCAACTCGCTCTTGTTGTTGCTGAGGTGATAACTGACTTTTTGGTAAAGCATAACGAATATTATACTCTACAGAGCCATCAAATAAATAAGCATGCTGATGTAAGTATACCGCCTTGCCAAGCAATGAATTTTTGCGCCACCATTTTGTTGGCTCAAAACCTTCAGCTGTAACTGTGCCAGCGCTAGGTTTAATAATGCCAGCAATCAATTTCATCAATGTTGATTTGCCAGAGCCATTGTCGCCTTGAAGGTAAATAACATCCCCTTGGCAAAATGTGAGTTGCTCAAATTCAAATAACAGTCTGTCTTTAAAGTTTTTACGTATATTTTTTGCAACTAATTTGACTGTCATTATTGGCTCCTAGGCATGGCTTTACCACGCAATGAACCGATAGCGAAATTAATCACAATCGCCAAGATTAATAAAACCAGTCCTAGTGCAATAGCTTGGGCAAAATCACCCTTACTGGTTTCAAGCGCAATGGCAGTGGGAATATTACGAGTATGATGCAGAATATTGCCACCGACCATCATCGAACAACCAACCTCAGTTAAAATACGGCTAAATGCGGCAATCACTGCCAATAATAATGGCACGCGGAGTTCGCGGCAAACCGTCCAAATAGCTCTAGACCAAGATGCACCTAAGGTACGTGAGGTTTCGTAAGCACGTTTATCAATACTGCTAAAGGCTGCTTGAGATAATGCAATCAGTACTGGCGCACAAATCATCATTTGACCGAGGATCATACCTTGTTGAGTAAACAACCAGCGTAAATCGCCCAAAGGACCGTTTCGAGTTAGCAGTATGTAAGCAAGTAAGCCTATGACAACAGTAGGAATTGATTGCAAAGTTTGAACTATGTTAGTGACAAACCAGCGACCAGGAAATTGGTATGATGCAAGCAGAAAGCCAAGCATGATTGACGGGATTAATGTGATGATTAATGCCGCAAAAGAAACTGAAAAAGATACACTTATGATAGACCATACGTCTGGGTCTAAAGAAAGCAGCAAGCTAAAAGCTTGCTGCGTTAGGGCTAACCAGCCATCATTCATTACTTATATGTTGCCTTAAACAATTGTTCTCCCTGAACTTTAAAATCATTAATCATCTGTTGTGCTTGAGGGCTAATAAACCAGTCGCTCAAAGCTTTTGCTCCTTGATGATTTAAATCAGGATATTTTTCTGCACTAATTAGCATGATTTGATAAGGGTTGGCTAATGCAGCGCCACCTTCAAAAGTGATTGCTAAATCTAATTTAGATTTATAAGCAACAAACGTACCACGATCAGTTAATGTGTAAGCTTGTTTCTCATCAGCCATTAATAATGTCTTGCCCATGCCTTGGCCAATTGAAGTATAGCCTGAAAAATCTGGGGTAACAGCAGCTTCTTTCCAAATTGCGAGCTCTTTCATATTGGTGCCTGAATTGTCACCACGAGAGATAAAGGTGCTCTTGCTTTCTGCTACTTTTTTGAACGCTTCAACAACATCTTTGCTGCCGTTCATTTTGGCTGGATCGTTTTTAGGTCCAAGCACTACGAAGTCATTTTCCATAATGCCACGAGGGGTTGTGCCATAACCTTCATTGATAAATTTTGCTTCCGCAGCTGGAGCGTGAGTCATGACTACGTCTACATCTCCTTGACGTGCAAGCTTTAATGCTTTGCCCGTTCCGGTCGCAATCACTTGTACTTTGTAACCAGATTCAGCTTCAAATGTCGGTAAAATTGCGCGTAATAAACCTGAGTTATCTGTGCTGGTTGTGGTTGCTAACTTAATCGTTTCTGTCGCTTCAACTGAATCACTGACCATTGCACTACTGATTAGTGCCATACCTAAAAAAGCAGTTAAACCTGACTTTAAATTAAACATTTTATCTCCTTGATAAAAAAGTAACCTGCTATACAACGTGATTGTGTTGCTGATGGTTTTTAATGAACTCGGGCAACGTTGCCCGTAACAAAACTCACAGAGCAAGAGGTATGCCAAAAGTAACAAAAAAAATATGGATCACGACTAAAATGAAACTGTGATCACCCTCACATCGCAAGTTTCGGTTTTATAGACAAATTGTCTCAAAACGAGGATTCTGCAGGGCAAACTGACCCATTTATGGGTTTTTAGTGATACGATAATGATTAATATAGTCAAAATGTCCAAAGTAGAAGCCATATGAATAATAATGAATCAAACTCAAAACCACTTCCGACAGCGGTATCTGTTTTGATTGTTGACGATGAGCCAGGCATGCGCAGTTTTTTAAAAAAAGCGCTTTCCAAGAAGTTCGCATTAGTTGAAACCGCTTCTACCATTGCAGAGGCTGAAAAGCTTCGTAGTCGTGGCCATTTTGATTTATTAATTGTTGATATTCGCTTACCAGATCGTTCAGGTATTGAGTGGCATGAAGCACTCAATGAAAAAGAGCGCCGTTCAGATATTATTTTTATGACCGGTTATGCTGATATGGACGTAGCGATAAAAGCACTGCGTGCTGGCGCATCCGACTTCATCATGAAGCCGTTTCACTTAGAACAAATGATGACATCAGTTGACCGCTGTATTGAGCGCCGTTTATTAAAGCGTGAAAACTTCATGTTACGTCGTGAGTTATCAAGTGGTCACTCAACCACCATGATTGGTAATAGCGACGCCATGATGGAGGTGAAACAAGTTATTGAACGTGTTGCGCCAACCAATGCCGTGGTATTGATTGAAGGTGAATCTGGTACAGGTAAAGAGCTCGTTGCAAGGCAATTACATCAACTTAGCGGACGTACAGGCCCGTTTGTACCCGTTAACTGTGGTGCTATTGCGCCAGAATTGTTAGGTAGTGAGCTGTTTGGTCACACCGCTGGCGCCTTTACTGGAGCTAAAGGTAATCGAGAAGGATTATTTAATTTTGCCACCGGCGGAACGATTTTCTTAGATGAAATTGGTGAAATGCCAATGAAAATGCAAACCGCACTACTACGTGTGCTTGAGCAAAAAGCGATTCGCCCTGTGGGCAGCGAAAAAGAAGTGGCGATTGATGTCAGAGTTGTGGCTGCAACCAACCGAAAATTATCCGAAGAAGTGGCAGAAGGAAATTTCCGTAGCGACTTATATTACCGCCTTAATGTGCTCAATATTCTTATTCCTCCATTACGCACTCGCCCTGAAGATGTCATTGAATTAACTCATCATTTTACTTGGCAACTTGCACGTGAGTTAGGCGTAAAAGAAGTTGTATGGAGCCATGAAGATTTGTTAGTGCTGCAACAACATGAATGGCCAGGTAATATTCGAGAATTACGTAATATGATCGAGCGATGCATTTTATTGGGCAAGCCGCCTGCAGAATATTGGAAAAAATCCCAAGAGACGGAAGTAGTGACTCAAGCGGGTTACCCACTAAACTGGCCATTAAAAGAAGTTGAAAAACAGCATGTCATGAGTGTGGTTGATGCCCATAATGGCAATAAATCTGCTGCTGCACGTGATCTTGGGGTTTCTCGTAAAACGTTAGATCGAAAATACAAAGAATGGTTCGAAATCGAATCGGATAAGGAAGACTAAATCGTGTCTGTTTTTCGTCAGTTCTTCGGTGTTAGTTGGCAGCAAATGCAAGCCAAGGTGCGTTATCGTATTTTGATTCTAACCTTGCTTCCTATTTTGCTGACGTTAATTAGCCTCGTGTTTATTACGATTTATTGGAATATTAGTTATACAGGTAAGCAGTTGTTTATGAAGGTTAAGGCGGACTTGACCGTTGCCATAAACACCTTAGAACAAGTGCAAAAGCAGCAAGAAATACAGTTGCACAATGTCAGTCAATCTTGGGATTTTCAGCAAGCATTTAAACGAATTCAGCAGGGTGACAAAGAGCCTATAGCGATAATTGACGGCTATTTAGCACAACAAAAAAAGATTCTTGATCTAGATGTATTGCGACTCATTAGAATTGAAGAAGCCAATGCTGATCCGGACTTGAGGCAGCTATTACCCAAAATCAGTAATAATCAGGCTTATTCTGGGCTAATGGTGTTATCTGCTAAAAGGTTAGATCGGCTTGACCCCAATTTAGCCGATCTTGCTAGAGTGCCTTTGTCTGCGACTTTGCGAGCACAAGAACCGCAAAAGTCAGAAGAGACTCGTGGCATGCTCAGCCGGACATTATTACCGATAGTTGATCAAGATGGGCAAGTGAGCTGGTACCTTGATGGGGCCACGTTATTTAACCGTGATACGGCTATTGTCGATCATATTCGAGATTTAGTGTACGACCAAGGTACACTGCCAGAGCGCTCGATTGGTACTGTGACGATTTTCTTAGATAATGCCCGTGTCAGTACCAATGTGCCGATGGATTTGTTTTCAACTAAGCAAGCCGCGCAATCACGTGCTTTAGGGACACTGGTATCTGATGAAGTACGACAGAAAGTCTTGGTTGAAGGCACGCCGTGGGTAGACCGAGCATTTGTACTAAACGACTGGTTTATTTCTGGTTATTCGCCGTTAGAAGATGTACGTGGTAATCGAATTGGCATGATTTACACAGGCTTCTCTGAAGCGCCTTTTATTCATACTTATATTCTCAATATTATCGAACTCGGCACGATATTAATGTTAGTGCTTTTAGTCTCTGGTTTTTTAGTATACCGAGGTGCTAACAGTTTATTAGAGCCTATTGAGCGCATCCATCATGTTGTAAAAGCAGTACAGTCCGGTCGAGATCTTCGCATTGGTGAACTTGGCTTAGACAGAGATAATGAACTGTCTAATTTGGCAGAGCAGTTTGATCATATGCTGGATTTATTGCAGAGACGTAATCTTCAAATTCAAGCCGCAGCAGAACAATTAGAAGTGAAAGTAGAAGAACGTACTCGCAGCTTACAAGACAAGACAGAAGAGCTACAACGTAACGTTGCTTTACTCAATGAGACTCGTCAACAACTTGTCACCAATGAGAAATTAACAGCTCTTGGTGAGTTAACCGCTGGTATTGCTCATGAGATTAATAACCCAACAGCGGTGATCCTTGGCAATATGGAGCTAATGAAATATGAACTTGGATCCAATGCGAATGTGGTTGAAGAAGAGATAGAGCTAGTCATTCAGCAAGTCGGACGGATCAGCACTATTATTCGAAGCTTGTTGCAATACAGTCGTCCAGGTGAATTTAATGCTCCGCTTGAAATGCATCAAGTTCAATCCATGATTGAAGAAGTATTAGTATTGGTTCGCCACTCGATTGAAAAACAAGAAGTTGAGTTGATTCAAGAGATTAATACCACTGCAGATGTTCAAGTCAATCGCCCTCAAGTTATTCAAGTCTTGATTAATCTAGTGGTCAACGCAGCCCATGCAATTGAAAGTAAAGGCCGCATTTGGATAAGAGCCAATGATTGGGTTGAGCAAGGACAAGTCGTGGGTGTAAAAGTTGAAGTGGAAGATGAAGGTGTCGGGATTGCGCCAGAAAGATTAAGTCGTATTTTTGATCCGTTTTATACCACACGCAAAGATGGTACTGGTTTAGGTTTGTCACTGAGCTACGGCATTATTAAGCGCATAGGCGGCACAATTGAAGTGAAGTCGACCTTAGGTAAAGGAACCGTATTTACCATTGGTATGTATCACAAAGCTAAAGAAGAACAAGGTGATAACCCTTATGAAGGGCTACATTTTGGAGATACTAAGCGATTAGATGACTAATTAAGGCTAAATGACATCGACTGAATTTATCGTCAATAATAATAGCTAAAGTTGAGCGTTAACTTAGACGATAAAAAATAGACAAAAAAAAGCCGGATGATGAGTCCGGCCACAAAGAGTGTGTGAGCAATGTCGTGCTTGCATACTCAGAGGGGATTAATAGGAGATGAAGCTATTAATTTGATTACTGAGTTTTGGAACGCACATAAATAGTAATCATTCTCATTATCGTTTGCAAATATTAATTGGGCTTTTTCACTTACTTTACATTCCCTTTACATCCAGTTTTTTACAATGGCAAATTCAGCCCGTTACAGTGGCATTCACTTCCTTGATTTACACATAAGCATAAGAAATTCGCGTCTAAAATACTGAAAGGTACTTGTGTGGACAATGAGTGATTTTAAGCTTTAGAGCTGTCAATATCTGAAAAACAGGCAAAGAAAAGCCAGGTGATGAGCCTGGCTATAAAGAGTGTTGGAGCAATGTCGTGCTTGCATACTCAGAAAAGTTAATAGGAGATGAAGCTATTAATTTGATAACTGAGTTTTGGAAAGCAATAAATAATAATCATTCTCATTATCGTTGGCAAGTTTTTATTATATATTGTTATCGGCTTTACATAGTGTTTACATTGGGGGCTGGTTTAATCATTGTGTGAATTGCAGGCAAGAAAAAGCCAGGTGATGAGCCTGGCTAAAAGAGTGTTGGAGCAATGTTGTGCTTGCAGACTCAGTTAGATTAATAGGAGATGAAGCTATTAATGTTGATAACTGAGTTTTGGAACGCAAGTTAATAATAATCATTATCATTTGCGTTTGCAAGGTAATTGCTCAATTTTTTTCCAAATATATGTCTACATTAGGCGCTAACCTTAATCGTTAACCGGTTAGCACTAACAATAGGGAACATAACTCTTTGTTCAAATGTTTGTTTTATAGCACTTTTTGAAGGTGAAGTTTGTTTTTGTCGATGCTAGGGTGGCTTTCAACTTGCGTAATTTGGTACTGATTAGCTACCAACATATTTAGCATGGCTTGAAACTGATTACGGGTTTTCACTTTTAGGCGAGTATAGCCTTGTGCTTTTGCCCATTTTTCTTGATATTCAAGCATAGACTTTGCTAAACCAAGTTGACGAAAATCTGCATCAACACCCCCTAGCCAGCTATAAAAGCAATCTTCTTCAGACTGATAACCTAATTTAAAGCCCGCTAATTCGCCTTCAACATAAGCAAATAGAATTAAACTAGGCTTATCACCTATGCGTTCAACAAGCGACTCGGCACTTTGAGTGCGATCGAGCTCACTAATACGAGACGTTAATAAAGCCAGTTTTTCTGACACTTCAGCTGAAAGCTCTGTATGAGCTTCGATTTGGATATTTAACATTTTATCTTCCGCAGGGCTGAGAACCTTAATACAGCAAGTTACTTCAAGGTGAGTAGACTTGTTATTAAAGAGACCTTCACGTGCTTTCAATTTATCTTTTGCGATGTATTAGCAAATGATTGAAAACTATGAAAGTCTTTCTGAATCTTGGTTAGCAGCGAATAAACACTGGATTATTATATCTCATCGTACCAGTTGGCGGGCAGGATTGAATGAAAAATGCTGCATTGATCAATTAATCGACAGCTAAGTGATGTTTACGACTTAGTTTCGTTAGTCAAAATCAAATTTTCAGCCGGTGTCTCGATAAGTTTATCACTCAGCACTTTTAACAAAACACCATAAGCAGGCAAAAATAGCCCTAAGCTAACGATTAGCTTGAAGCCATAATCGACCATCGCAATTTCAGGCCAATGTTGAGCCATAAATGCGTCGGTTGAAGCGTAAAAGGCGACGCTGAAAAAGACGATAGTATCAACGAGGTTACCAAAAAGGGTCGAGGATGCTGGTGCTATCCACCACGCTTTTGCTTTACGTAATTGAGCAAATACTGTGATGTCCATGAGTTGTCCTACGAGATAGGCCACAAAGCTTGCAAAAGCAATTCGGAACACAAATTGATTCCACTCAACTAATGATGCAGCGCCCTGAAATGCGCCTTGATGAAAGATAACTCCCATCACATAGGAAATCAGCAACGCAGGTAGCATCGCTTTAAAAATAATACTCCGCGCGGCTTTCTGGCCAAATATACGTACCGTTAGGTCGGTTGCTAGGTATACAAAAGGAAAGCTAAATGCGCCCCAAGTTGTATGGTAACCAAATATTTGAAATGGAAGCTGCACCAAGTAGTTGCTTGCGCAAATAATGATGATATGAAAACTGACTAGAAACATCAGTGCACGGCGACATTGCGCCTGAGATAGTTTTAACATCTTGTAGCCTTTTTATTGGGTTAGACGGGGTGAGGGAACCCGTATTGAATTAAGGATGGCAGTATTATTGTTAGAAAGCTGATTAGTGATATGCCATAAACTGGCTTAATCATAGCCTATCGGCTGTTGCCAAGGAGGACGCATTATAGTGATCGAAAAATAAGATGCAACTCTCAAGTTCATAAAATGGAGTTAGCCTAAATGAATTGGCAACAACAAAGGTAAATGTCAGCGATGATATGGGAGGTTAGAGCTCCACTAATATGGATAAAATAGTCGCGAGTTTATTTTCTAGTTCTTGCCACTCAGCTAAGGGATCTGAGCCAGCAACAATGCCTGCTCCTGCAAACAAATTAATGCGCCCAGGTTCAATTAAAGCACTGCGTATCGCCACGGAAAATTCACTTTCGTATTTGTTGAGATAACCGCAAGCACCAGCGTACCATCCACGGTTATACCCTTCACGTTGACGAATAAAGCTTAGTGCTGACTGTTTTGGCAGTCCGCCGACAGCTGGTGTTGGGTGTAAGCCTTGCAGCAGCTGAAAATCATTGACGCCCGCTTTTAATTCAGCACGAATAGAGCGGTGTAAATGCTGAATATGAGTCAGTTTAAAAATTTTAGCTGATTCGTCTGCGCCAATGTAGTTACTGAGTGGCGTAAGCACATCAACAATTTGCTGCCTGACTAATTGGTTCTCATAACTGTTTTTGGTGTCTTCGAGTAATTGCTTAGCCAGAAAATCATCTTCTTCCTGATTGAGCCCACGCACAGTTGTGCCAGCTAGTGCTTCAGTAAATAATTCTTTTTGCCTGCGTAAGTACAAGCGTTCAGGAGAACAAGAAATAAACGTTCTATCTGGGCTAAACTGAAACCCAAACTGAAAACTATTCGGGTTACGCCCTTGCCAACAGGCCAACACCATCCAAGGGTCGACCGCATCGTTAATCTCAAGCTGAGTTTGTCGAGATAACACGACTTTGGGTGTCGTTTGATTAAACTTGGGATGAGTGACTTGCTCTACAAGTTCTTTCCAGCGTTGATAGTTTGGCAAATCACTGCGGCCCATTAGGGGCAGTTTATTGGGTGGCGATAATGGCTTTGCTGGTTGAAGTTGTTTAATCGCATCAATCGCGGCATCGCACTCATCAACTTGCGAGTTATTTTCAAAATCTAAGTTAATGAGTAATTTTACAATCGTACCGTGACGACGTAACTCAATACGCGGTAAGACAAAACGCGTTCTGCCAAAGTCTGGCCAGCACTCTACGGTACGATCAAATGCAACGCCACCATAATAGCGGATATCTTGATTGCTGCTTTTACCTCGTTGAGATTGGTATAAGCTTGAGAGTAACTCATCATCAATCTCTTGCTCTTGTTTGAAATCTTTACAGGCGCCAATGGCGGCAATTTCTTCCTGCTTTTCTCGCCCGTGCCAATAAATACGTGGATATTGGGTTTGTGCGCCCAACCATGACAGTAACGGGATCGACTTCGCTTCGACAGATATTTGCACAATAGGTTCTTTGGCAACGGCCAACTTCATAGCGTTTAGCTTTTCGATTAACTGACTAAATTGCTCAGAAAAAATTTGGCTAGGCAACAAAGACTCCAAAGGTTGATATCTCAAACAGGTGAAATGATAAAGAGAGGTATTCGTTTTAGTAAATTATGCCTTAAGTTAATGAAGGGTTCAAAAACTGTCAATGCCAAGCCGCTCATGCTGTGATCTGAAATGCTAATATAATCATAGTATCGGCGGTTTTTAAAAAGAGCAGCCTGCTAAGTGACTGTATTTTAAGGGGGTTACAAAATATAACATTTAATTTGGAGTATTTAGTCGAGACAAGATAAAATGTCATTAACATTGTTACATTGTCACTAAATTCCATCATAAGTATTATCATTCTTGTCGGTGTTTTGGTTGTCGTTTGGAGAGTTAATCGTTAATGTCCTCCGTTGAAGAATCTAAAGACGTTATCCGTATTCCCGTTAGCCGTTTAGGGCTCGGGATGTTTGTCGTTGCTATCGATCGCAAAGAGAGCAAAGTGGCTATCAGTAATGCTGGCCAGATAAAACATAAAGATTCGATTGCGAAATTAGTAAAAGCCGGCATTAAAAGTGTGTGGGTAGACGTTGAGCGCTCATCGGATAGCTGTGGCTTGAAGAAAAAGGCTGCTCCGTTAAAGGCGCGTAAACCGGTTATCACCAGAGCTACCAAACAAGCACAAGCTAAAAATATCCTGACCGAAGCAAAGACCCTTGTTCGCAAAGTGCTTTCAGAAACCTATGAAGGCAAAGCGGTTGAAGTTGCCCCCTTTGAAGACATTGCCGATAACATGATTGAATCGGTGATGGATGATGCCGATGCTCTTAAATGTGTGTCAGCGCTTAGAACTAAAGATGCTTACTTACTGGAGCATTCCGTGAATGTCGCATTTTTACTGGTGACTTTCGGTAAACACTTGAACTTAGATAAGTCATTGTTGAAAGAAATGGCTATCGGCGGCATTTTGCATGATATAGGCAAAATTCAAGTTGATAATAAAATCTTGCATAAACCTGGGAAATTGACCGAAGCAGAGTTCGAAGAAATCAAAAAGCATCAAACCTATGCAATTGATATCATGAATGAAACCGTTGGCCTTTCGCAGGTGAGCAAAGATGTGTGCTTGATGCATCATGAAAAGCTAGATGGCAAGGGTTACCCTAAGGGCCTTAAAGGTGATGAAATTCCTCAACATGGCCGCATGAGTTGTATTGTGGATATTTTTGATGCGTTAACGGCTACTCGTTGTTACAAAGAGGCGATGAGCCCAGCGGCAGCGTTTAAAATTTTAATGAGTTTGACGCCTTTTCATCTGGACCAAACATTAGTTTACGAGTTCATTCGTTGCGTAGGGATTTACCCTGTAGGTTCTTTAGTTCAGTTATCTGATGAGCGGGTTGGCATTGTCTGGGAGTCAAAAGGGCGGGATGCGTTAAACCCTGTCGTTAAGTGTTTTTATTCATTAAAACATCGACGCTATACCGAAGTGACCTTTGTGGATTTGAAAAAGTCAGATTTACATATTGAACGAGGTATTTCACCACGTTCACTTGATGTTGATCCAAGTCCTTTCTACTAATTACCTTTCCTAAACAGGATACGACTTTGTAAAGTGCGGTGTCGCCACTGGACTTAATGTTGCGATCCGTTATTTTATGGCGTTTAACGTACTATTTTCCCCTCATTTAATGTGATTGGCTTTGATTTTACATGGAGTACCTATGAAACCCTTATTTAGCTCATTGGTCATTATATTGTCATTGGCGTTACTGCTCCCTGGAGTCACTCAACCCATTTTGACGATACAAGGCAGTATTGAAAAAGCTGAATTGGTAGAAACTGGCGTGACGATGTTTACCGAGAGTTTATCTGAAGGAGCACGTGGTAATGCCCGCAGCATGCTCGACATGGCGGTGAGTATGTTTGGTTTTGATAACCTCGAAGGCGAAGTGGAAGTGTTTTACAAAACCCGCAGTATTGTTGATACCGTGAAAGAACTTTACCTATCTAATAACGTGCTGGTGGCTGGGCTGGTTGGCTTATTTAGTGTGGTCATTCCCGCCACTAAATTATTACTGCTGTTGACGATGTGTATTCCTGCTACGGCAAGGTATCAGTCAGCGGTGAACCGGTTTATCGGTGCAATCGGTAAATGGTCGATGGCTGATGTGTTTGTTGTGGCATTAATTATTGTCTACATGGCTGGAAATGCCTCCGCTGGAATGGGAGAGATGTTAAAAACCACAGCTTCATTCGAAATTGGTTTTTATTATTTTACAGCTTATTGCGTGTTTTCTATTGTAAGTCATAGGCTTGTGTCAGCTTGGATAGCCACAGACAAAAAGACTTAATGCGTTATCTAGCCTGGTAACAGTGGGCAAAAGTGATTATGTGAATAACATAGTCATATTTGATATTGGCAGCGAAATACTGGGATTTAGATAATGGTCTACTTAATTGGAGACCATGATGATGTCCTTGATACAAAGTAAGACATTTAAAGCTATTGCGATAATATGCCTTTGCATTATTGCGGTAGTGGCATCTGTGCAAACCTCTGGGCTTACTCGTGCGGTAATTGAACTATTAGCTTTTGGTGGGTTAATTGCCCTGGCTTTGGCAAAACCTTATATACAGCAAGAGATAAACGAAGAAGAGTGATTAATATTTGTTGTCAGCAATAGTCGGCTTAGTGCTGAAGAGACCAATTTAACTAGCCTAACTTAATTTACTTTTCAATGAACAACTAAAAAGCGATTAACTCTGCCAGAGAATCACTCCCAACGATATTCCACCAATTGCAAACCACAATAGCACGCCCAATAGCAGTGGCTTAGGCCCATTCGCTCGCATTTTACTGACGGTGATACCTGCACCAATTAAAAATAAGCACACGATAAGTAATTGCTTCGAAACGCTAAAGAGCACCTGATAAACAGCTTGCCCCTGAGGAAATAAATAGGCCGTAATTATGGCGAGACAATAAAAGCCAATAAAATATGGAATAGATATTTTTGACTTGTCGCCACCGAAGATAATCGCACTGAGCAGTGCAATAGGAATAATCCACAGTGCACGAGCCAGTTTAATTGTGGTGGCCGTTTTTAACGCTTCGTCACCGTAAGCTGACGCTGCGCCCACAACGGACGAGGTATCGTGAATCGCAATCGCACTCCACACACCAAAGTCATATTGGCTTAATGATAATGCATGACCAATTGTCGGAAATAAGAATAACGCGGCTGAGTTTAATAAGAAAATGCAGGCAAGCGATACCGCAATTTGATCGTTCTTAGCATTAATTGCTGGTGCAACGGCGGCAATAGCGCTACCGCCACAAATTGCGGTGCCGCAACTGATTAAATGACCCGTTTTATCATCAAGTTTCAATAGTATCGTTAATCCAAAACCTAATACTAAGGTTAAAAATATCGAACCGACAATTAGCCCTAAATTGTTGCTACTTGCTGCAATTGCTTCAGGTAAGTTGATTCCGAAACCTAAACCAACAATTGAGTATGCCAATAGTTTTTTAGTGAGCTTATTTAAGTCGATATGAGTCGGTACCATACCTAAACTCGCCAATGTAAAGCCCATCAGCAAGGCGATAGGAGAAGAAATTATGGGTGTTAAACAAATCAAACCCATGGCGATAAATAGCCATAGTTTAAATGTGGAAGAGATTTGCATGCTGATGGTGATCGCCTAAATACAGATGCCTTATTGTAGCAAGATGCAGGCTGATGAACGATATTTGATAGTGAAAATTGGTCAACAACTGTATCTATCGAGCTATCTTTTGAATTAGAGCCCATTTATGTAACGAAATATCGTGATCTAATGTAATATGCTAGATATCACGAAAGTTGAGGCCATCAGCGATGAATTCAAAAGCCAGTGTCACCACCAGTCACTTTTTACCTGAAAATACCCTTCTCCTGAATGCCATCACGGAAGGGGTATACGGCTTTGACCTTAACGGTAATGCGGTATTTATCAACCCAGCTGCAGAACAGATGACTGGCTGGAAAAGTGCAGAGTTGATTGGCAAAAATATTCATGATTGTCATCATCATAGCCATGCCGATGGTAGCCCATATCCACAACATGACTGTCCAATCTATCGAACATTGCATGATGGTATTGCGCGGCAGGTTTCAGAGGATGTGTTTTGGCGCAAAGATGGCAGTTGTTTTCCAGTGTATTACAGCTCAACTCCCGTTTATGACCAAGATAAATTGATTGGTGTGGTAGCGATATTTCGTGATGTCAGTGTACAAAAACACACTGAAACATCGCTGAGAGAAGCGCTTGCGCAAGTACAGGCATTATCAGAGAAGCTCGCCTCAGAAAATCAATATTTACTAACCGAGTTGCAGGGCAAGCAAGGTGCAATGGGCTTATCAGGGCATAGTGACGCTATTTACCATTTAACTCAGCAAATTAATTTGGTTGCTAATACTGATAGTACGGTGCTTATTTGTGGTGAAAATGGCACAGGTAAAGAACTTGTCGCAAGAAGCTTACATCAATTAAGTCGCCGTAATGAGCAACCCATGGTGAGTGTCAATTGCGCTGCATTTTCAGTATCGATACTGGAAAGTGAATTATTCGGTCATGAAAAGGGAGCCTTTACGGGAGCGACAAGTCGCCGGAAAGGCCGCTTTGAGTTGGCGCATAATGGCACCTTATTTCTTGATGAAATTGCTGAGTTAAGTTTAGAAGCACAATCCAAGTTACTGAGAGTGATTCAAGAGCAGTCTTTTGAGCGGGTTGGCAGTAGCGAAACCATTAAAGTGAACATTAGACTCATTGCTGCCACCCATCATGACTTGCAGGCAAGGGTTGAGCAGGGCTTGTTTAGAATGGATTTGTATTATCGTCTAAATGTGTTTCCAATTGTGGTGCCGCCACTTCGTGAACGCCCTGAGGATATCCCGTCCTTAGTTAGTGACTTAGTCACATCGTTAAGTCAAAAGCTCGGAAAAAAAATGACTCGCGTCAGTGCTAAAGGGTTAAAAAAGCTGCAGCAATATACTTGGCCTGGCAATGTGCGTGAATTACAAAATCTCATCGAAAGAGAGATTATTTTATCGCAAAATCAAGTGCTAGAATTTAATAGCCTATCGCTTAGCGGTTCGCAACATGCCGATGAAACCAAGCTTAAACAACCGCTAACGATGGCTGAAGCAGAAGCAGAACATATACAGCAGACCCTAGAACATACTCAGTGGCGTATTTCGGGGCCACAAGGTGCTGCTGCAGTGCTGAATATGCCGCCAAGTACGCTGCGCTCAAGAATGAAAAAGCTTGGCATACAGCGTTAAGTTACTGTCGATACGATAAAGTCACGGTATTTCACGGAAACGTGATATATCGTGACTTTTTTGTTTGGTAAAAATTAGTAAGTGTCTATTAATCAGTGTTTTAGGTTTTATTTTGGGTTGGCTCAGGTTTTGCTCTATTAGCTTTGCGAATGAAAGCAAGTTACTAGAGCAGTAGGATCTTAGATATGTCAGAGCCAATAGCGAGTCAGCAAACACCCTCACTATCACAAGTACCATCACAAGTACCATCACAAGCCACGTCTGCGGTGCAGCAGCAACGTATTCCTGTTATCAATATTAGCGATTCGGGGAAGATTCATGTGCGAGAGCAGCAAGGAATATTTCAGCGTCTTAGGTTGCACACTAATACGGTGTTGATTGCGTTATTTTTCCTTATTCCATTTATCAATTTCCAGGGCCGTCAGGCCATTCTATTCGATGTAACAGAGCAGCAATTTTTCTTTTTTAATGTCACCTTATGGCCGCAAGACTTTACCGTGCTTGCTTGGTTTTTTATGGCAGCAGCATTTGCATTGTTTTTTATTACTGTGTATTTCGGCAGAGTCTGGTGTGGTTTTATGTGCCCTCAAACCGCTTGGACAGCTGCGTTTATGTGGGTAGAGGCAAAAGTTGAAGGTAACCATCATCACCGTGCCGCCCTTGATAAAGCGCCAATGTCAGTGAATAAAGTGACTAAAAGAGTCACGAAGCACAGTGTTTGGGCGTTAATGGCATTGGTGACTGGCTGTGGTTTTATGGCTTACTTTATGCCTGCAAGGGCGCTTTATGTGGATATTTTTAGTTTTAGTAGCGGCTTTTGGACAGGAGTTTGGGTTTGGTTTTTTGCACTATGTACTTACCTTAATGCTGGATGGATGCGAGAAATGATGTGTTTACATTGTTGCCCTTATTCGCGTTTCCAAGCAGTGATGTTCGATGCGAATACTAAAACCGTTAGCTATGATGCTGCTCGTGGTGAAAACCGTGGTCCGAGAAAACGTAATAAAAAAAGCACCAAGACTCAGGCAACGACAGAGTCTGGCAATGGCTTAGGCGACTGTGTTGATTGTCATCTTTGTGTAGATGTGTGTCCAACAGGGATTGATATTCGAAATGGTCTGCAATATGAATGTATTAACTGCGGTGCCTGTGTCGATGCCTGCAATCAAACGATGAGTAAATTTGGCTATTTGCCCAATTTGATCAGCTTTACCAGTGAAAACGCCCTAAAAACGGGCCGCACTTCGTCAATGTGGTCATTAAAAGCCTTAGGTTATGCGGGTGCATTAATGGTGATGCTAGTCATGATTGTTTTAGATTTACAAAGCCGATCGGATATTCAACTTAACGTTATTCGAGATCGCCAAAGCTTATATCGTGTTGTCAGCACTGAGCCAACAAACCCCGTCATCGAAAATAGCTATTTACTGAAAATACGTAATAAAACCCAGCAAGCCGCTTTTTATCAGATCAGTGTTAGCTCCGATAAGTTATCTGCTCATGATTTCAAAATAACCAATAATACCTTGGTATTGATTAAAGCGGCTGAGCAACTTGAATACCCTATTACAGTCACCAGCTCGATAAAGCATCCAGATAAACAGGGGTTATCTCAAACACGTGAAGCGCTGACATTTTTTATCACCGAAGTGAACTCGGGTGGTGAAATTGTTCAAGGAAAACCGCTTAATCAAGTAGCTCAAGCTTCACGCTTTTTTAGGCCTTAGTCATACAACCTTAAGGATAAATACAACTTGATTGAGCTCTTTGATGACGTTCCAATATAGGGCGGAGTGAATAAAAAATGAACTATTATAGTGCTTTAGCTAATTAGCTTATGGTACACCTTTATGTTAACAAGTTGTTTAATTTGACTTTTTTATAGTGGCATAGAACTCGCAAAACATGATCAGAATTAAATCTAGGAGTGTGAAGCTATGTCGTATATTGAACCAAAAGAGTTCGCAGCCAAAATGGTCGATGCTGGTGAACAAAAAATTTTCATGTCAACGAAAGATACATTTGTTCGTGCTTTTATGGCGGGGGCTATTTTAGGTCTAGCGGCATTTTTTGCCATTACAGTGATAGTTAAAACTGGCAGCTTATTAACGGGGTCACTTTTGTTCCCTGTTGGTTTTATCATGCTGTATTTAATGAAGTTTGATTTGTTAACCGGGGTATTTACCTTAGTGCCATTGGCGGTTTTGGATAAACGAAATGGCTGTACCGTCGACCAAATGCTGCGGAATTGGGGCCTAGTGTTTGTGGGTAACTTCGCTGGTGCCCTCACGGTTGCTTTCTTTGCATCGTTTATTTTAACTTATGGTTATAACACTGATGGTGGCGTACTCGCTGCGAAAGTGAGTAGCATCGGTGAGTCACGTACTCTGGGTTATCAAGAACATGGCTTTGCAGGTTGGATGACCATTTTTATTCGCGGCATGTTGTGTAACTGGATGGTATCGATGGGAGTCGTTGGTGCAATGATTTCTACTTCTGCAAGCGGCAAAATGATGGCAATGTGGATGCCAGTTATGCTGTTCTTCTTCATGGGTTTTGAGCATTCAATTGTCAATATGTTCTTGTTCCCATTCTCAATGATCATGGGCGGTGAATTTACGGTTATGGATTACCTCGTTTGGAATGAAATCCCTACCGCATTGGGTAATTTAGTGGGTGGATTTGCACTTGTTGGGTTACCGCTGTATTTAACTCACGTGAAAGAAAGTCCTGTGCGTAAGCGCAAACAAGCAGAAGCTCGTCGTGAAAAGCTTGCTTAATATTGGACAGTTAAGTGAGTCCTTACCGTCACACGATTACCTTAATGGCACTGTAATTGTTGTGGCGGCAAGGAAGCTTTAATGCAAAATTCGCTAAAACTCACCATTGCACAACAAAGCGTTTGTGGACTAAAACAGATCAATCAAGATTGCTGTGGCAGTATGCAACCAGATAATGCCCTGATACATAGTAAAGGCGCAGTGGTTGCGATTGCTGATGGTATTAGTTCTAGTGACGTCAGTGGTGTTGCTAGTGAAAGTGCGATAAGTAATTTTATCAGTGATTACTATGCAACTTCTGAAGCCTGGTCAGTTAAAAAGTCTGCGCTTAAAGTGCTGCAGGCACTTAATCATTGGCTATATGCCCAAAGCCAAAATGGCCCGCATCGTCATGACTTGAATAAAGGTTATGTCTGCACTTTTAGTGGGTTAGTGTTTAAATCAAATACAGCACATATTTTTCATTGTGGTGATTCTCGCATCTACCAATTGAGCGGGAATAGTTTAGAGCAATTAACGGAAGATCATCGACGTTATGTCGACGATGAAGTCAGTTACCTTAATCAAGCTTTAGGCATTAACCCGTTACTCAATAGTGATTATCACTCCTGCTCGATTAATTTGGGCGATATTTTTGTATTGACCACCGATGGTGTGCACGAGTTTTTAACCACGAGAACCATTACCAATGCCATTAATGATGCACTAGAGCAAAACAGAGATTTAACCAATGTGGCGCAAGAACTGGTTCAGCAAGCGCTTGATGTTGGTAGCGATGATAATTTGAGTATTCAAATTGTGCGGGTAGATTCTCTACCTGATCCAGACGTCAATGAGTTCAAACAGTTATTGAATCGACTCCCTTTACCGCCACCATTACATAGCGGCCAAGAATTCGAAGATGTGGTGATTCAACGTGAACTATATGTGAGTAGTCGCAGCCGAGTTTACCTAGCTCAAGATAAAGCCTCTGGTCAGCGTGTAGCAATTAAGGTTCCTTCTGATGAAATGCGCCAAAATGAAGACCACTTAGAAACCTTGTTAATGGAAGAATGGGTAGCGCAAAGGGTATCTAACACGCATTTATTAAAACCTGTTAAGTCGCGTGTTCCTAAGGGTTACCTTTACACGGCAACAGAGTATGTTGAAGGCTGCACGCTAGCCCAATGGATCCACGATCATGAACAGCCCGATTTAGATTCAGTGAGAACGATAGTGGTTCAAATCGCTCGGGGGTTACAAGCTATGCACAGACAAGAGATGGTGCACCAAGATTTACGCCCTGAAAACATCATGATCACTACAGAAAGTGTGGTCAAAATTATCGACTTCGGTGCGACAGCTGTTGCAGGAATCATTGAAACTCAAGGGATTGATGACCACATTTTGGGAACGGCCCAATACAGTGCTCCTGAATATTTTGTGGGCGAGCTTGGCGATGGTCGCAGTGATATTTTTTCTTTGGCGGTAATAACTTATCAAATGCTGACAGGTCAGCTGCCCTACGGGGTGGATGTTGCCAAGGCAACGACGTTAAAAGCGCAGCAAAGCTTACGCTATGTTCCTGCCCGAAGTAGGAATGCCGCAGTGCCTCAGTGGGTAGATTATGCCCTTGAAAAAGCCCTTGAAGTGTCCCCGTCGAAACGCACTGCTGAAGTATCGGAGTTTATTTATAACCTTAAACATCCTCACCCTAAATCAATACGTGAGCACACGCCTTATATTGATAAAGACCCCATTTTATTTTGGCAGCGTTTATCTTTCTTATTAGCTCTAGGGTTAGTGATAGCCTTATTTTATTAAGCACGACCTTAATGCTTGTCTGTATTAACGCAGCAGCAAGAGTACTGCGTTAATACAAACCCGATATTGAGCTTTTATCAAGCTACCAACGATTAATTACCATGCTTTATAAGGTAAAAACTTACCGTTCATGGTAATCACGACCCTATCGCCCTTAGGATCAGTTTGTTTTGCAACATCCATTGAAAAATCAATGGCGCTCATTATGCCATCACCAAATTGTTCCTGAATGACTTCTTTTAATGTGTCGCCATATACACCAACCACCTCATAGAGGCGATAGACCAGTGGATCTTGTGGCACATCACGTTGCCATTGTTTGGTTGGGTAAGCCGTGAGTGCAGCTTGTGAACCTGCAGGAAGCTCAAGTAGCTGGCACAATTTATTGGCGACGTTCTCTGGCATGCTGTTCATGCCTAAACATGCTGAGGTGACCCAAACACAGCCCATTTCTAATTCATCTGCAATATTTTGCCAACTTAGCTGGCGGGCATGTTTCGCTAAAATAATCGCTTCAACCACTTGTTCTTTATTCATTATAAATTCCTATAGGCATGATAAACGTCTATAAGAACTCGCAAGAGTTAGACCACTATTAAATAATATATTAATCAATAGGTTAATTTTTTATAGGATAGGCGTACGGCTATTTTAGTGCATTATTAGCTAATTGTTGGTGCGACAGGAGAAGACGTTTTTATTCACTAACAAAAAGGCCGGCAATAATGCCGACCTTGAGAGTGCAATGTAATCTAGCGGCTTATTGCGCTGATTAACGTTGATGCATGGCGTATTCAGTGCCATCTTTTGCAGTAAATACTTTGCAGTTACCTTCAGTAGGCAGGCAGCGAGAATGTAGCATACTAACCCATTGTTTATATGGCGTTGGTAAGTTTTTAATTGGCAGCGCCACTTGAATATCTTCAATATGCGCAGGATCTTTCGAGCCTAACTCGCCATTTCTGTCAAAGCTGACTTCAACATGGGTATCGTTATTTTTAAGGACAATCGATGTTGGTTCGCTTTTATGACCTGTTAAAGCAACAAATTGACATGGGTTCTGTAAACCACATTGGCTACCATCTTTCATAAAGGCTAGAAGATGAGTGTAGTAAATAACATAGCTACTCACATCGGCGTGTGAGCCTTCAGTAAGTGGGAAGTTGTCATCTAAAAATACCTTTGCATTGTTAATTTTGTCTGCGTTGGTACTGGTTGCCACAAATTGTTCCTCAATGAAGCTGTTAAGGTTGTGAGCGGCTGTGTTGGTGTGCATTGTTGTCATAGTCATAACCTTATCCTCTTCGCTTGGGTCATTACACGGGGCTAATTAAATATTCATATCATTAGGCCGTGCTTACATCTTTTGTTATCGATTGCCTTAGTCGCAATGGGAATCAAAATGATGAACACTGTTTCCCGATTGCTTAATTTGTAGTCTAGTGTATTTTTCACTACAATTTCACAATAAAAATTTTACAGTGTGAATTTTACAAAATGCGTAATGAACAAAGCTTGATGAGAAAGTCACATTTCCTGGGTACAAAGATTCGAAATCTGCGTAAACGTAATCATCTGACAATGGAAGACTTGTCAGCCAGATGTATACGTGTAGATTCGAGCTCTGCGCCTTCGGTGTCGTATCTATCAATGATAGAACGAGGTAAAAGAGTGCCCAGTGCTGGCATGCTGGTGGTGATTGCCACCGTGTTCCAAAAAGATGTCGATTGGTTTTTAGATGACATGCCAGAGGAGCAATCAATCACCCCAGAAAAGGGACGCCGTGGCGGTATTAGCGGTATGCCACTCGAACCAAGCTTTTTATTTTCTAATGACATTTTACAAATCGCGATACCTGAAATGCTGTCACAAACAGGCACATCAGGTCGGCAGTTTGCTCAGTTATTAATTCGCGCACACCAAGAACACCATCAAAATCATTTCCCTGATTTAGAACGCGCCGCTGAAGAAATTGGCAGAAAACAGATGCCGCTAAGTGCTGATGAGATGCTTAGCATTGCTAAGAGTATGGGACTTAAAATCAAATGGATTGATGAAGTTCCGACTGAAGTGTTAGATGAAACTGGCGCTCGTTCTTCTCGGTTAACCACTTCTTTTTTTGAACCACCGGCGACAATTTTTATCAATAAAGCGCTCAAATCCAATGCGCCAAGGCTTAAATATGACTTGGCTGTGCACATTGGTCATTGCGTGCTCCACAATAAAGACGGCTTGAAAAGTGTCATGACATCGGGGCGTCGAGTTGAGGCGGATGATGATGCAACTGTGCAGTCAAACACACTTAATGCCCAAGATATCTTGCATGCATGGCGTGATTTTGAATCAAGCTTTTTTGCAGGGGCATTACTCTGCCCTAAAGTGCCATTCAGACAGCTATTAGATCGTCACGGCTACGAGATTGATATCCATAAACAGTTACAGGTGTCGGCGTCGGTTGCCATGCGCAGAATGACAGTTGTCTCTCCTTACCCTCATTGGCATTACTTTGATGCTTATGCACCAGGTAAGCTTAAAGCGGTCTATCGCGGTAATGGCATTCCACTGCCTTGGGGCAATATGCGAATAGTTGAAGACCCTTGCCACCATTGGGCTGTATTTAGGAAAATTAACGAGCCGACATCGGGAACATCTGCTCAAATTTCAATATTAAATGTAGGTAATGAGCCGCGAATTTACTGTTGTGAATCAATAAAAGTCGATGATTCAGCGGGTAATCCACATGTGTTATGTGCAGGGATAGATTTAAACCCCGCCATTGAAGCGCAAGGTAAAGATGCTGCAAAAATTACCGAAGATTTAAAGCAAACGTGTGTTGAAAACGGTGGCTTAGTCGCCATTCCAAAACACATCAAAGCAGATCTGGTTAGCGTGGCTAAAATCTTGAATATTAATTGGATTGAACGTGGTATAGAAAACGATGCCAGAGTGATTTGCTCCCGTGGCGCAGTATGCCCACGACAACCTAGCTGCTATGCCAGTGGTCAAGCACAGTGCGAATAAGTTGGTCATCACAAAGACTGATAATCTAATTCACTTCTAAGGAAGTTTTTGTTAAGGTGATGTTGCTTTTGACAGATATAATCTAATTATATTAATTGCTTATAAACTTGGCATAGGATGACTGCCAGGGTTGAGTGATTAATCTAGCTGTAAAGGAATACAGTCATGCTCGATTTTTTACTCATAAACGCCAATACCCCATTTGCGATTGCGATGACGATGGTGTTGATGCTTGCACTGTTAGAAGGTGTTGGCTTAGTGATAGGCTTTAGCATTTCAAATCTGATCGACCACCTTTCTCCTGTTGAACTTGATGTCGATGCCGACCTTAATGTGGCTAATACTGGGCTGACTCCATTAGTTGGTTGGCTGTGCCTGAATAAGTTACCGTTATTAATCTGGCTAGTGTTATTGCTTACTTGTTTTGCACTCATTGGCTACAGTTTAAATTTTATTAGTTATCAATACGCTAGTAATCTACTTTCCCCAATGATTAGTGCTCCAATTGTATTTGTACTGAGTCTGCTCAGCACATCCATCATTGGTAGACCTTTGGCAAAAATCCTCCCCAAAAATGAATCCCATGCCGTTTCTAATACTAGTTTTAGTGGTTTATTGGCCAAAATTACCGTGGGCACTGCCAGAGTAAACAGCCCTGCAGAGGCGGTGCTGGTGGATCAACATGCGCAGAAACATTACGTGATGGTCGCGCCAGAGTTTGCAGAAGAAAGTTTTAACCAGCATGACCAAGTCGTGTTGCTGAATAAAAAAAATAATATTTGGATAGCAGCAAAACTCGAAAGTATTTAGCCGTTTATTCATGGAACCAAGATTTTTATAGTAGTAATACAAGGAAAGAAAATGGAAGGGATTGAATTATCTGCAGGGTCAAATACCACCTTTATTTTAATAATGTCTGGCGTGGCAATGTTGGCGTTTATCACCATAGGGTTAATATTTGCCAAACTCTATATTAGAGCCACTAAGGAAATTGCATTTGTCCGAACTGGTTTAGGTGGGGAGAAAGTCGTTAAAGATGGTGGCACAGTGTGTTTACCTGTGTTGCACGAAACTATTCCGGTCAATATGAACACATTACGCATCGAAGTTGAGAAAACACAAAAAGATGCGCTGATCACCAAAGATAGAATGCGTGTCGATGTTAAAGCGGATTTTTACCTTCGTGTGGCACCAAGCCAAGAAGGCATCTCGATGGCTGCGCAAACTTTGGGTACACGTACCATGCGCGTTGAAGAACTTAAAGTGTTAATGGAATCAAAATTTGTTGATGTACTTCGTGCTGTGGCTGCTGAAATGACCATGACTGAAATGCATGAGCAGCGTGCTGACTTTGTCCAAAAGGTTCAGCAAAATGTGGCCAATGATTTAGAGAAAAACGGGCTCGAACTTGAGTCTGTTTCATTAACTGGCTTTGACCAAACAGACCTACAATTTTTTAATGAAAATAACGCATTTGATGCTGAAGGTCGTGCACGTCTTGCAAAAATCATTGAAGAAAAGCGTAAAGAAACCAATGATATTGAACAAGAAAACCGCGTTAAAATTGAGCGTCGGAATTTAGAGGCAGAGCGTCAATCTTTAGAGATTCAAAAAGAAGAGGAAGAAGCTCGTTTAAGCCAAGAGCAAATTTTGGCATTTAAACGTGCAGAGCAAAAAGCGGAAATTGCTAAAACGCGTGAAAATAAACAGCGAGAAGAGCGCGAAGCTGAGATTGCGAAAGAGCAAGCGATTGAAGCGGCAGAAATTGAAAAATCAAAAGACATTGAAACCCGTGAAATTGCTAAAAGAAAAGCCCTTGAGCAAGCTCGTATTCAACAGCAGCGTGATATTGAAGTCGCTGAACAAGATAAGCAGATTGCGGTAGCAGAAAAATCAGAAGAAGAGTCAGCTGCACGTGCTAAAGCCGCAGATGTTGAAAAGGGTAAAGTTGAAAAAGAAGAGGCCGTAATCACAGCCAAGCAAGTGGCAATGGCAAATCGTCAAAAAGAAATTGAAGTCATTGATGCGAAAAAAGAAGCAGAACGTGAAGCCGTTGGGATTACTGTGCAAGCCGCTGCAGATAAGCAAGCGGCTGAAGATAAGGCAACAGCCATATTAACTGAAGCTCGCGCTGATGCTGATGCTAAAAAGCTAAAAGCCGAAGCGGATGAAAAAGTCTTTGCAGTTGAAGCGGCAGGTAAACAAGCTTTGTATGAAGCAGAAAATACTCTGAAAGATGAGCAAATTCAGCTGCAAAAATCCTTGGCTGTACTGCAAGCGTTACCAGAAGTGGTTGCTAATGCAGTCAAACCACTAGAAAACATTGAAGGCATTAAGATCTTACAAGGTTACCACGGCGCTGGCGCTGCAACCGCAAATGGTAACCAAGTCATGCAGGGACAATCTGGTGGCGTAGCCGAACAAATCACAGCGGCAGCATTAAACTATCGTGCGAATGCGCCAGTAGTCGATGCCATGTTACAGGAGCTGGGGTTAGTGAATGGCGACACTGGCACGTTAACCGATTTATTAAATGGCGAGAATAGTTTGACCGATCAAACCCGTGCAGCGATTAAACAAGCTAATATTCAAACGGCTATGCCATTGAATGGCGCAGAATCTGAGGTGGTAAATAACACTGTAGCTTCAAGTCCAGCTTCATAGCGCCACACATAACATAGGAGTGAAGTGATACTGTAAAGTTGATCATTGTTAGCTTGCAGCATTGAATTCATTGTTTGTATCGACAAGGCGGTAACAGTCAGTTACCGCCTTTTTCATTAACAGCTTATCGCTGTATTGTCCCGATTAGCGTTACTACCCTTAGTCATCGCTCGTTATTGCAGAACGAAACACAGTATCTAACAAGTTAAAAAACCAGTGTTGTAACTGTGTCTGTTCGTTCATACGTGATTTAGCATATAAATCTTCTGGGCACTGCTCACTAAATGCTTGTTGTAAATAAGCCAGTTGCACAGCGTCCCATTCGGGATGAAATTGAATGCCATATTGCTGTTGATGCCGAAACACCTGCTGAGGGCACAATGATGAGTAGGCTTTTATCTCAACCGATTTATGGGTTAGCGGAGCTAAGTGACTATCAAAGTTAAACCCAAAATAATGCCATTGAGGTACGGCTAAATTAATCAAATTTTTTTTCGCTAGACTTGCTGAGCTTACGTTGGCATTAACTCTGAGATCATACCAACCTAATTCAGCCTGTTTAAGTGGGTAAATCTTAGCACCTAATACCGATGCTAATAGTTGCGAGCCTAAACAAATACCGATTAGCGGTTTGTTGATTTCAATCGCCGAGTGAATCAAAGAGCGCTCTTTTTGCATCCATCTTGGGTTATCTTCTACATCCATAGGGCCGCCCAAAATGATGATGCCATCAAATTGGTTTAGATCGGGCAAGCAACCATCGGGCGCCATGAAGCGGGTGATCTTATGTCCCGACAGTTTGCACCAGTCAGAAATGCGCCCTGGTCCTTCAGCCTGATGGTGCTGAATGATTGCCAGCGACAGTGAAACCATTACTGTAACTCGCCAGTTTCTAGATAGATTTCAATGATGTGCTCGAGGGGAATTGATAGCTGATCCGCTAAATCCTTTGGACTAGGATGCAGTTTACCTTTGAGTGGCACGGTTATTTGAGTCGTTTTAATGAAATCATGTTGAATCACTCGCAGCAAGTGGTCGGCTTCAGGACGATTTTCAATGACCTTAACTAAGAACTGATTTGGGCTATTTTCAGTTGGTGTAATGACTCGGTATTGTGCATTTGGCGCCTTATCTTGCCCTGCCTTCATGCTTAATTCGGTGAACATAATGATGCGATCAATGATGAGTGATTGTTGAGAAAACTGGTTAATGCCTCCTCGCTCAAAGTGACCTTTTACAACATCAACTTGCAGTTGTTCGAGTGGGTCGGTTGCCAGAGGGCTGAGACGCATTAAGTCAAAAGGCTTGGGTACAATAGTCCAAAGCTGCTCTGGTGCTGTCGCCATTGCTTCAAGCTGCTGTTTTATTGCATGATCAGTTTCAGGATCGGCAAAGTGAAATTGCATGACCATTTGTACATTGTGGGGATGGTGATACATAGGCAAATGTGAGGCAAATAAGCCATCTTTTCCGCCAAATAGAGTCATACCATGTAAGCCCATATGGCTTTCATTCGCAGAGGCTGCGGGGGATATGCAAAAAATGAGGCTGGTAACAATAACGCAAAAGTAATGAGAGATTCTCATATGGGCTCCTATCTGGAAGTTAGTCAGAAGGGGCCGTCCCCGGATGGAAGCCTGTTTGCCAAATTCATCAATTCGATGTGATTGATTGTGGTGCTCAACAGGTTGAGGTCGTCCTCAGACACAATTTTACTACAAATTTTTAACGATGAACATTGCCACTCCCCCTCAATATTTGGACGTCACTTTTTGCATTCAGTGATTAACAGGGGAAATTCCGTCATGACTCAGCCAGTGTGATTAACTATTGAGTCAACCTAGCCTAGTGAGAGATGTTGTTTTGTCGGTTAAATATGCCAAATAGCCGCTAATCTATTGAATCAATGTGGGTATCGCTGCAAAATTAATTGAAACATGACTATCTATGTTTAGGAAGTATGATCCCAAGGAGTTAGGGAATATCGCATTACCTCAATGTTATTTCATCTACTTCTTGTGCCATATCGCTTCAAGGTTTTAAGGATAAAGCTGTCTCTTTGAGATGGATTAAAGGAGTTTCCATGATGTACATCAAATTGATGATATGGGGAATGCTATTGTGTATTTCAAATATTTGTCTCGCCGCTTCTGTCGAAGATTATTCACGCCATAGTGATTACTACAATGTAAAAATATCCCCTGACGGCAAGCATTTAGCTGTTTTAATGAATGATGAAGGTCGAAAGAGACTTGCCTTTTTACGCACCGACAACTTTGAAGTTACTTTTGCGCTCAATTCCAGTGGTCGGGATCAACCTGCAGAATATTACTGGGTCAATAATGAACGTGTCATCGTTCAAGTGGTACAGAGCCGTGGCAGATTAGAATTACCGATTAATTTAGGTGAAATCTTTGCCGTTAATTATGACGGCAGTAAGCGTAAAATGATTTTCGGTATCCGATCTCAACCAGGTATTGTGCTGTCGGGATACGGTGGTTTTTTATTGGATAAACTTGAAGGTGATAACAAGCACGTCTTAATTACCAAACGTTTGCTAAGTCGAAATGGCGATGTGCTGCCTGAAGTGACTAGACTTAATGTCTATACAGGCAAGGAGCGTAAAGTTAAACGTGCGCCAATCTCTTACAGTCAGTTTTTAGTTGATAATGATAGTGTGCCTAGGTTTGTTGTGGGAGTAGATAAAAACCATGACACTAAAATGTACTACTCAGAGGGTAAAGGAGAAGATTGGCAAGTGTTTAATACAAAGTTTGACGGTGAGTTTACTCCGCTGACTTTTAGTAGTGATAATAAGTCAGTTTACGCATTAAAAACTGAAGAAAATAAACCGAAAGGCCTGTATCGCTACGATTTAGATACTCAAAAAGAAACGTTTTTGTACCGCAGTGATATTGCAGATCCTACCTATGCTATTAGCTCTGATTTAAACGAAGTGTATGGTTTGAGAGTAGATGAAGATTATTCTAGCTATATCTTTATCAAACCTGACACCCAAGAAGCCAAACTCCATAAAGCATTAATTCAAGCGTTCAATGGCGACAGTGTCGAAATTACCAGTAAAACAAAAGACGGTAAGCAAATGGTGGTGCGTGTTTCTAGTGACCGCAATCCCGGCTCATTTTATATATTCGATACAGACACAATGAGTGCACGTTATTTATTGTCGAGCAAACAATGGATTAAAAAAGAGCAGCAAGCTGAAACGGAACCTTTTCGAATTAAATCTTCTGATGGTTTAGTGCTAAACGGTTACCTAACCCTTCCTATCGGTAAAAAACAAAATTTACCCACGGTGGTATTGCCTCATGGAGGCCCGCATCTTCGAGATTATTGGCGATTCGATCCCCAAGCTCAAATGCTCGCAAACGCCGGTTATGCTGTCATTAAAGTGAACTTTCGAGGCTCAGATGGTTACGGAAAACACTTTATGGAAGCTGGCTACGGCGAGTGGGGAACGGGTATTCAAGATGATATAACTCAGGCATTAAATTACGCTATTCAAACCGGTGTGACCGATAAAAATCGTGTATGCATCTTTGGTGCGAGTTTTGGTGGTTATAGCGCTTTACAAAGTGCAATCCGAGAGCCGGATATGTATCAGTGCGCAATTGGCTACGTAGGGGTTTATGACCTACCTATGATGTTTGATGAAGGGGATATTAAGACATTAACTTGGGGAGGGTCTTACCTGAATAAAACTCTCGGTACTAACCCTGCTGAACTTATTGCCCAGTCTCCAAGTCGTAATGTCGATAAACTTAACGCGCCAGTACTTATTATTCATGGTGAGGATGATCAACGTGCTCACTTTGAGCATGCGTTAGCACTTAAAGAGGCGTTAGATGAAAAAGGCCATCCCTATGAATGGTTAGTTAAAGATAAAGAAGGACACGGTTTTTATAATGAAGAAAATATTCTAGAGGCCAACAAAGCGATTTTAGCTTTCTTAGAAAAGCACATTGGTGATTCGGCAAAGTAATCCATCGCTGATGACACAATAAGCCCGGTAAGCCCCGCAATTTGTGGTGAGTTTATCGGGCTTTATTATTCTCAATATGTTGAGTTTATTGTGCTATTGATTAGTTAATCTATGACTCTCTTTACCTGCTAGATAACCAAATGCCAGCCAAAATCTTGTAGGTTGTTGTACAGGAAATAACCGTGCTAAATCAGCACATGGTTACCCTTAAACCTTGGTGAGATCTCGCTCACAATATGAATCGATTGTTAATATAAGTTAGTCGACAGTTTACGTGATTAACATTATTTTAGCGTGCCTGTGTTGCCGTTAATGTCACAAACATTAAACGACCTGGCGTTTTATAGAAAACGGTTCACGCACAGTATTCCAACTCTTCAAACAGTAAACCAACCTGGCTGTCTCGCAGCACGGGGAAGCACTTGTGGTGTGGACTCTCTTAATCAGTTTTATTGTTTCGGACAAATAAAATGAACAAACACTTCGAACTTATTGATAAACCGACTTTTTTCGGTGCGTTGATATTACTTTTTGCTGTGGTTATCCCTTTACTTATTTTCCCAGTTGAAGGGGCACAGTGGGTTGCTATCGCTAAAACATTTATGACAGATAAACTGGGCTTTGCCTATTTAGGTCTAGGTATTGCTGCTTTTTTCTTTATGATTTATATCGTTTTTTCAGATATAGGTCAGATTAAACTAGGAGACCCTGATGAGTCACCTGAGTTTGGGTTAGCCTCATGGGCAGCCATGCTGTTTTGTGGTGGTATTGGCGCAAGCATTTTGTATTGGGGCACCATTGAGTGGGCCTATTACTACCAGAACCCACCTTTTCAATTAGCGGCGGGAAGTGAAGAGGCAATTCGCTGGGCTGCAACTTATGGCTTGTTCCATTGGGGACCTATCGCTTGGTGTATTTATATGATCCCAGCTATTCCAATTGCGTATTTTTTCTATGTGCGCAAGCAGCCAGTATTAAAGGTGTCAGCTGCATTAATGCCTGTAATTGGTGAAGCCAATAGCTTTGGTAAGCTTGGTAAAGTGATTGATGTATTGTTTATTTTTGGTTTATTAGGTGGTGCAGCGACAACATTAGGTTTAGCTGCGCCATTAATTAACGAAGGCATTAGTTATTTGTTTGGCATCCCTGCAACAACGGGTAGTCAAATTTGTGTGTTGATGTTGTGTACGGCTATTTTTGCCTATTCAGCTTATATGGGCATGGATAAAGGCATCAAAATTCTCAGTAATATTAACTTTTGGGGCGCATTAGGCTTGTTAGTCTTTGTATTGGTTTGTGGCCCAACAATTTTTATGCTGGAAACCGGTCTAGACTCCATTGGCCGAATGCTATCTAACTTTTTTGTTATGGCAACATGGGCTGAGCCGTTTGGTGGCCTTGGTACCTTTGAAGATACTCACTTCCCACAAGATTGGACAATTTTTTATTGGGCTTGGTGGCTGGTATTTGCGCCGAGTATGGGCTTGTTTATTGCCCGAATTTCTCGTGGCAGAACCATTAAGCAAATGATCACCGGAGCAGTTTTTTTTGGCTCTTTGGGTTGCTCAATGTACTTCATTATATTGGGTAACTATGGCTTGTCTTTGCAGTTATCTGGACAACTTGATGTAGTCGCCCTGTTGAATAGCGAAGGGGCAACTAGGGCCATTTTCGCTATTTTAGAACAGCTGCCATTTAGCACTGTGGTCATCGCAGTCTTTACTTTGTTGTGCATCATTTTTACTGCGACAACGTTCGATTCGATTTCCTACATTTTAGCCTCAGTAGTACAAACCAATGTGACCGAAGATCCGATGCGTTGGAACCGATTATTTTGGGCGTTTACATTATCCTTTATGCCTTCTGCTTTGATGTTTATGGGGGGCTTAGCTACCTTGCAAACCGCCGCAATTGTTGGTGGTTTACCGCTCCTCGTTATTGCTGTGATGTTGATGATTTCAGGTGTTAAAGCCGCGTCATTGGATTTAAGCCATCAAGATGACTATGTCGATCCTGTGATTAATATTTCTGATTTACCCGATGTTGATCCTTGGAGTAAAGAAGGCCAAGCCTTAGCACGCTTTGAATTGTTACGTGACAATGCTATTGATGCTGCCAATGCCGAACGAGAAGCTAATGAGGCAATATGGTTGCTGAAAAAGCAGTTACGTCGAGAAGCATTATCACGTGGTGAGTCGAGTGTAGAATTAGGCAATGCACCCGATGATATTATCGAGCAACTACAACAATTAACCGCTGATGCGGCAAAAGCCAAAGAGTCTAAACTTGCAGCTTCAACACTGGCGCAAGAAGCCAGAACATCATTTAATGATTTGATGCGCAGCAAAGAAGAACAAGAGTTGCTACTCGAACAAGAGGAAGTGAAGTTAGCGATTCAAGCCAGATTAAACTCATCTAATTAAAGATAAGTAACGACTAATAAGATGGCTAACACAGGATGAGTTAGCCATCTCTTTTTAATTTTGCTGTTTGCGTTGTGCATTGATTAGTAGAAGTCTTACATAGCCAAGCAGCAAGTTACTCTTGGCCGTTCCACAATAATTTGCCTGTATTGGTGAGGTCGTATCCGCCTAACGTGGCAGCTAGTCTGATGGATTCAGGTTGTTGCAGTAAATCTAGCAACTGCTGCAATTGGCGTCTAAAGTAAATGCCCTGTGGCATCACTAAATCAAAGGATTCCGTTAAAATCGGCACAAAGCTTAATCCGCTTTCAAGCGCTACAGATTGGCAACCAAAACCGATATCGGCATTATGTCGTGCGATATAACCTGCTAATTCCCGTTCGCTTTGCGCCACCAAGGTAGAGTTAAGGTATTTGAAGTTAAAACCTTGTTTTAACAACCATTGCTCTAGGTGTTGTTGGCTACCAGACCCTGCTTGACGAGCGACCCAACGCCATGATTTAAATGAGGTATTGGTGGCAGCGTTTGCTAATGCTTCGTATTGCTCAAACGTCTCTGAGCGCATCATTAACCCTTGTTTGCGGTTATAGCCATGCACCAACAACCATTGTTTATGATTTGGGTAACTGGTTAATAATTCATGATAACTCAGGCTATCGTCTTCAAGGCTTCCCCAATGCAATGCACAGATATCAGCATACCCTTGAGATAATACATCTAACCCTAAGCCTGAACCTGTTGAACTATAGCTAATGAGTTCAGTGGTACCTACCTGTGACATGGTCTTAGCAACCAACATAGACAGTAGTGGATCGTCGCTGCCCGTGATGTGCATTCGATCAGATAGCATTCCGCTATGACAAGATTCCATCAGCCATCGATCTACCAGTATTTTGGGAAATAGCCATTTCCCCGTGGCTTTTGTGGCAGGTAAAATACGCTCATTGGCCATTGAGCTGACCGAGTCTTCATCGAGCGACAAGTACTCTGCAACCTGAGTCAAACTCATGTAGGTCAATTCGTTAGCTTGGGTCATGCAATATCCTTAAAGAGCGTATTTCTGTTTAAACAATATGTGTTAAACGTATTTGTCGATTATAAAAAATGTGCGGCCAAATAGCACTGCTTGTATATCAAGAACCGTGAATAGATATCGTGAATAGTGACTTTGTCTATAAAACTGCGGTTTGAGTCACAACGGCTTAGCTTTTTTAGGTAAAGCAATTCAGTGAGTTCTGTGGAAATTAGGCACAAAAAAGGCGAGAAATTATTCTCGCCTTTTGATGAATTGAATCCGTCAAATGATTCAGTGCTTAGCGCATAGTTACAAACTCTTCTGCGCCAGTTGGGTGAATTGCTACAACTGCATCAAAGTCTGCTTTTGTTGCGCCCATTTTCATGGCAACACCAAAGCCTTGGAGGATTTCATCCATACCAAAACCAATGCCGTGAATACCAACAACCACTTCATTTTCACCTGCGCAAATCAGCTTCATTTTACACGCTTGTCGGTGAGCTGTAATAGCGGTGTACATTGAAGTAAAACCAGAGGTATACACTTTAATGTTGTCTTCGCCGAACTGTTCAACAGCTTCTGGTTCAGTTAACCCCATAGTACCAATTGGTGGGTGACTGAAAACAACAGTTGGAATAACACTGTAGTCCATTTTAGCGTTTGGCATATTACCAAATAAACGCTCTGATAATAAGCGACCCGCTTTAACGGCAACTGGTGTTAATTCAACACCGCCTTCCATGATGTCACCGACACAATAAATACCTTTTGCTGTCGTATTTTGTTGCTCATCAGTGACCACGTAGCCTTTGTCATTCAGTTTCACATCAGTGTTTTCAAGGCCAATGTTTCCTGTAGAAGGAGAGCGCCCAATAGCCCAAATTAAGCTATCAACAGTGATGCTTTCACCATTTTCAAGTTCAAGGGTTAGGCTGTCATCTGCATTTTTAACCACAGCTTTTGGAATGCTGTGAGTGTGCAGGGTTGGGCCATCTGTCGCCATCGCTTCTACAAGCGTGTCGGTCAAAATAGGATCAAAATTACGTAGTGGAGCATGTTTACGTACTAATAAATGGGTTTCGCTACCGAGTGCATGTAATACGCCAGCAAGCTCAACGGCAATGTAGCCTGCACCCACAACAGCAACACGTTTAGGTTGCTCACGTAATGCAAAGAAGCCATCTGAATCAATACCGTATTCAGCGCCAGGAATATTTGGAATAGTTGGCGCACCACCAGTGGCGATAAGGATATGATCAGCCGTGTAATGCTCGCCATTGACTTCAATGGTATTACCGTCAACAAACTTACCGTAACCGTTCAATAGGGTGACATTATTACTGGCAAATCCGCGGCCATATGCCTCATGAATACGGCCAATATAGGCTTCACGGTTATCGACTAACGTATTCCAATTAAAGTCGTTCACTGTAACGTCAAAACCGTAATCTTTGGCGTATAAATGCATGGATTCAGCAACATGAGCGCCATACCACATGACTTTTTTCGGTACACAACCCACGTTGACGCATGTTCCGCCAACATGTTTTGCTTCAATAACTAAAACTTTTGCGCCACGCATTGCCGCGCGATTACCTGAAGCGATACCACCACTACCTGCACCAAGGCAGATATAGTCATAATGTTGAGCCATGTTAACCCTCTCTATTATTGATACTTGAATCAGATTGCTAATACGGCAACCTGACTTTTATTAAGCGTTTATGTGAGTTTGACAATTTTTATTGCAGCCATTGTAGGGGGGAATGTCATCACAAGCTAGTTTCTAAGACCGTAAAGTCGGCTAATTTATTGCAGCGAAAAGCTGACACTGTACCTGCAAACGCTCAATCAATGGTGCTTAAACTTGAGAAAGTAACGCATTATTAATTCAAGTACGCTCACTCAGTATGACCAAGTACTAGGTTTATCGGCGATATTGACATTCAGCCTGTTGGCCTTGAGCTGGGCCTGAACCTTGGCAGTCCATACATTGCCACTCATCTTGTCGATGGGATAATTCAGTTTGCAAATAGCTGGCATCTTTATTGTGCTTGAGTTGTGTTGATAATTGTTTGATGCGATTAGCCAACCAGCGGCAGCTCGGGTCGTTGGCAACCACCATCTTGGGAGAAGCCTTGGCAGCAGAGGCATCGCGCATTGAAACTGGGTTTGATGACATTTTTATGGTGTCCGCTCTATCTAACTGCATTTCATCTGCAGCATATTCAAGCGCACTTTGTGACTGTGGTATGGCGATGGGTTGACCTTGGCTGTCTAGCACGCTGCCAATGGGAAGCGCATTTGTGGGGTTTTGTTGATTGATATTTTTTGATTGACGCAGCTGGGTTAAATCACTTGCTTGCGTTTGAAGACTAAACAATAGCAATACAGTGATAATAAAAGGGGTAACCAGTATATGAATATGATGGGGAAATTGGCGGATAAACCAATAGCATAATAGGCGATATGATCCCTGAGTGTGTTTCATCAGCATTCCTTTGCTTTAGTTAAACGAGTACCACATCGTGTGGTACGACTCATTTAGCTTAGAAGGGAATAGGGGGATTTGCCAAACACAGAGATGTTTTAGTCTGAGCTAAGTGTCAGGCACTTTAGGTATTACTGATAATTAAAAGTGCCAAGTTAAGTAAATGCCGCCAAAGCTTTCGTCTAAACTCCCTGTATAACCTTCGGCTTTGGCCTCTTGTTTAATATCATCCATAGCGATGACATGGCTGAATTGAGCACTAAGAGCAAGGTTATCTGAAATTTCATAATTGGCTTCAATTCCCATTTGGAAATGGTTTGCCCCATTATGCTCTTCAGTTGCATATTGAAAATCAAATCCTTGGGTAATATATGGCGTGACAGTAAATCGCTCGCTGAGTTGCCAAGGGCTATGAAGGCTCACTTCAACAAAGTAGCCGCCAGCTTGCGTTGAATAGGTATAAGCAACAGAAGGGACTAACCATTCAACGGCGGTATAAGTCATCTCAGCAAACAACTCGTTGTCGTTAGCGCGTTCATCGCCGTAAAACTCAAGACGTTGATAACCTATAATGGTTTCTAGATTGTCATGGAGGTGAAGCTCATACTCAAGCCCCCAATTATATTCAATGTAATGCGTTGAATCGCCTCTGATTACAGCTGCATATGCTGTTAAATCACCTGTTGATACTGCAGCAGCACCAGAATATATGCCACCACTTTCTAGGTTGTTGCGCCCTTCCGAGATGTATTTTGAATCCCAACCTAAAGCAATGCCAAAACTAAGGTCTTCGGCATGGGCATGAAACGATGTGGTTAGGTATGTTGATATCAGGCTTAGCGTTGTCACTAATAAAGGGGATAATTTAGTTCGCATTTCGACAACCTTTCTCAAAGTCATATATTCAATAAAGAAGAATACCTGAAAAACATTTTTGGGAAATGATAACGAGTTAGATTTGCGATCGAGTTGTCAATATCTTCAGTGTAAAGTTTGCGTAAAAAAATCTGGGTGTTTACTCACATTTTTTAAGCTTATTTTAATATACGTGTTTAGTGTATAGACAATACCAAATCGGTGAGCTCAAAACTGCTATAGACTTGAATTTAAAGCTTGTTGCCCTTATTAATGGGTAAAGGCCACAATTACCCTATTTCCCCGAGGAATCACCTATGAGCAATACATTGCTAGATAATCCTTTACTCGAGCAGAGCGAGCTTCCGCAGTTTTCGAAAATTAAAGCGGAGCACATTCAACCAGCTGTAGAACATGCTATTGCTCAATGTCGCAGTAAAATTGATGAAGTCTTAGCTGAAAACAGCACATATTCATGGGAAAACTTAATTGAGCCATTAGAAGAAGTGGACGATCAGCTCAGTAAAATTTGGTCGCCTGTATCACACATGAATTCTGTGACCAGCACTGATGAATGGCGTGAAGCTCATGATGCTTGTCTGCCGTTATTGTCTGAATACGGTACGTTTGTTGGCCAGCACCAAGGCTTGTATCAAGCCTACAAATCCATTCAAGAGTCGGCGGCGTTTGATACGCTGTCTACGGCACAAAAAACATTATTAACTCAAAGCCTTCGTGATTTTGAGTTGTCGGGCATTGGACTCGATGAACAGCAAAAAATCCGATATGGCGAAATTGTTAAACGCCTTTCTGAACTGACTAGCAGTTTTTCTAATCAGTTATTAGATGCCACACAAGCGTGGACTAAATTGATTACTGATGAAACTGAGCTAGCAGGCTTACCAGACTCTGCGATTGCAGCGGCCAAGGCGATGGCTGAAGCGCAAGAAAAACAAGGTTGGTTATTTACGCTAGATTTCCCATCTTACTTACCCGTGATGACCTACAGTGAAAACCGTGAGCTACGTGAAGAGTGCTACCGTGCATTTGTCACTCGAGCGTCAGATCAAGGCCCGAATGCGGGCGAGTTTGATAACAGTGCTAACATGGACGAAATCCTAGCGCTGCGTCATGAGCTTGCTAACCTACTAGGTTTTGATAGCTATGCTGATAAATCTTTAGCAACTAAAATGGCGAATGATCCTAGCCAAGTATTATCGTTTTTAAATGAATTAGCCTTGCGTTCAAAAGAGCAAGGTAAAGCCGAGCTAGCAGAGCTTAAAGCCTTTGCTAAAGCAGAGTTTGACGTGACAGAGATGGCGTCGTGGGACTTGAGTTTTTATGCTGAAAAGCTACAACAGCATAAGTATGAAATGTCACAAGAGTTATTACGTCCATACTTCCCAGAAGACAAGGTCTTATCAGGTTTGTTCTACACTGTGTCACGCTTATTTGGTTTAACCATTGAAGAGCAACATGGTTTTGATAAGTGGCATGATGATGTGCGTTTCTTCCATATTTATGATGCGGATAACGTGCATCGTGGTAGCTTCTACTTAGATTTATATGCACGCACGGGTAAACGAGGTGGGGCATGGATGGATGATTGCCGTGGCCGCCGTGTAACAAGCAATGGTCTGCAAAAGCCAGTTGCCTACTTAACCTGTAACTTCAATGGTCCAGTTGATGGCAAACCAGCGCTCTTTACTCATGATGAAGTGACAACCCTATTCCATGAATTTGGCCATGGTATTCACCACATGTTGACTAAAATTGAAGTCGGTGGTGTTGCTGGGATTAACGGTGTGCCTTGGGATGCCGTAGAGTTACCAAGTCAATTTATGGAAAACTGGTGCTGGCAAGAAGAGGCATTAGCTGAGATCTCGGGTCATTTTGAAACGGGCGAGCCTTTGCCTAAAGCCTTATTAGACAAGATGCTAGCGGCTAAGAATTTCCAGTCAGGCATGATGATGCTTCGTCAGTTAGAGTTTTCGTTGTTTGATTTTAGAATGCATCATGAGTTTGATGCTGAGAAAGGCGCTGATATTCAAGGTATCTTAGATGAAGTTCGTAGCCAAGTTGCTGTGAATGTACCACCTGCTTTTAACCGTTTCCAACATGGTTTTGCACACATTTTTGCTGGTGGCTATGCAGCTGGTTACTACAGCTATAAATGGGCAGAAGTGTTATCAGCAGATGCATTTTCTCGTTTCGAAGATGAAGGGATCTTTAACCCAGAAACAGGCAAAAGTTTCCTTAACAACATCCTTGAAATGGGGGGCAGTGAAGAGCCTATGACCTTATTTGTGCGCTTTATGGGGCGTGAGCCAAATACTGATGCGCTATTACGTCATTCAGGCATTAATGCGTAATCTTGTGAGAAATAAACAAGCACACAGTTATAAGTGATTGTTTAGGCACCGCAAAAATTAAATGATAAAAGGCACCTCAAGGGTGCCTTTTTTGTCTTTATGCTACTTAGGTCAATTAATTTTGCTGATGAACTTATTAATTCAGTAAAGTTACATTACTATGTTATCGATAGCATAAATTGAACGGACTCGTACTTTGACAGAGCAAGCATCTCCAGAAGAGCCAGTATTCTTCACCTTAACTCCGGGCAGAACCGTAGATTTACAAATTGATTTCCCAGTCAAATTCAGAATTAAAGCCACTTTGGTAGGCTATGAATTGGGTAAATATATCATTTTAAAACATCCTGCTCCGCAGCAAATGAACAATTATAAAGATGTGTTCGTTGAAGGTAATGGTGTGGTTGTACGTTACTTGCTAGAAGGGCAGCAAGGCGAATGTTATGCATTTAAATCGATTATTCGCAATATCACTAAAATTCCAGAAAAGTTTATTTTTCTGTCGTACCCTAAGCAGATAGAAAACCGTCAGTTACGCACCCATCAACGTTATACCACCCATTTGCCTGCAATGATTCAAGCCAAAGGTGAAAACGACACCGCTCATGGTTCTCAGCTAAGAGGTATTATTTCTGATATTTCTATAAAAGGTTGCGGTTTCGTCTTTAAAGCTGACAACCCTAAAGTGAAAGTGAGCCAAAAAGACATCACAGTTACCATTCGTAATACCAATAACGAAGATATTTATATTTCTGCCAAGGTGTGCAATAGCCGGTTTGAGCATGGCAAAGTGAATGTTGGTATTCAGTTTGAAAATGATGATGAGCAAGTCAAAACATTACTGACTCAGTTATATATTGATTTGTAATGCAGGGTTGAACTCAGATTTAGATTATAAAAAAGCGACTGATAACAGTCGCTTTATTGTCGATATACTATCGATATAAGCTTACGCCAGTTTCAATTCATATTGCTGACGATACATCACCATATCTTCAATCGTCAGTACTGGCATATTATGCTTAAGGCCGAAGGCGACTATTTCAGGGGCTTTTGCCATAGTGCCATCTTCGTTAGTGACTTCGCATAGTACGCCAGCTGGTTGTAGCCCTGCCATTTGCATTAAATCTACCGTACCTTCAGTGTGACCGCGACGTGACATAACGCCGCCAGCACGTGCACGAAGTGGGAACACATGTCCTGGGCGAGCCAAATCAGATGCTTTAGCGTCAGCTGCCGTGGCAGTTTTAACTGTTGTCACGCGGTCTTGAGCTGAAACGCCCGTGGTCACGCCTTCTTTAGCTTCAATGGATACGGTAAAAGCCGTTTGATTAGCGCTATTGTTATCCGCCACCATTGGCGGCAGTTCTAGCTTGTTGGCTTGCTCATCAGTTAAACATAAACACACAATGCCGCTGCATTCACGGATCATCAATGCCATTTGTTGACTGGTGAGGTGCTCTGCTGAATAAATAATATCGCCTTCATTTTCGCGATCTTCATCATCTAGCAATAATACGCCGTTACCTTCTCGTAAAGCAGATAAGGCTTTTTCGACACGTTCGATAGGATCGCCAAATGGCGAAAGTAGTGATAGCTGATTCATGGTTAACTCCTAAAAAATACCAGAATCAGGGCTTTAAAGAGGGTTTTTACGCCAACCGAAATACACCAGCAAGCACAATGCTCACTGGCGTATTTCTATTCTCTCTCATCCGGACTATAACCGTCGGCTTTGGAATCGTAGACATTACATCTACATCACCAAATCTGCTGACCTCGACGAATCGAGCGCTCGCGGGCTTAGTTAATATTACATAAAGGTAAGTTAACATCACCGCCGGTGGGGAATTTCGCCCCGCCCTGAGAATTAAAATAATCTGCTTAACACCCTATGTGCTAAACAGCGCCGTCATGGTAAGCCAAAAGTTTGGATTTAAAAAGTGATAAGGCACTCAGAGTTCATAAATATTTTTATCATCAAGGTGGCTGAACTTTGGCGGAGACATTTTCGTATAAGTTGTTCTATTTAATGATTTGTTAATTTAGTGAGTGGACTTGATAGCTGGTATGACCTCTGTTAGCCTGATGTGTTCATAAGGAGTAAGCAGTATATGAATTTATATTTTCGTCTCATTTGGTTGATGTTGTGGCGTAATCGCCAAGCTAAAAAAATTGGTTTTTTAGATACCAGCCGTATTAGTTACCGTGCATTGCCGCTAGATTGCGACATCAATATGCATTTAACCAACTCTCGTTATCCTGCGTTTATGGATCTTGCTCGTACTCATATGATTGCAGAAATGGGCCTAATGCAGAAATTTCTGAAGCTGAAATGGCTGCCTATTGTGAATGCATCAGAGTTTACTTTTTTCCGTGATATCAAACCGATGGAAAAATTTGAAATCGAAACTCGGATTGTTGGGTGGGATGAGAAATATTTTTATATTGAACAACGCTTTGTTACCGCAAGAGGCTTACATTGCATCATGCATGTGCGTGGCGTGTTTATTTGTAAGGGTAAACAAGTTCCGATTACTGATTTAGTTGCTGCTGCGGGCTATGAAGGGCCGACACCCGCTATGCCTCCGGAGCTGGTTAAGTGGAAAGAATTTTTACAAGTTAAGAAAGACCAAAATCTTGCTCCTAAATTGAGTTTAGCTTCGTAAACGTTATTATATCCAAAGATAATAATGTATTGAGTAGGTAACCCAAGTGGCCACATTAGAGAAGTTTAGCGATATTTTTGACCGCGCAGCCGAACGTAAAGGTGGTGCTAAAGCGCTAGGCTTATTAATGCCGCAAACATTAGATGCTGATGAGATTGGGCAATTTACCGATGCCCAATTGTTATCTGCAATGAGCAAGCAAGTGTTTCAAAGTGGCTTTGTTTGGCGAGTGGTTGAGAATAAATGGCCTGCTTATGAAGAAGCTTTTTTTAACTTTGTGCCTTTTAAAGTGTTAATGTTGTCTCCTGATCAAATTCAAGAGCGTGCCACAGATGCCACGCTTATCCGTCATCAAAAGAAAACCCAATCCATTGTTGATAATGCTTATATGGTGCAGCAATTGGCAGCAGAGCATGGCAGCTTTGCTGAGTTTATTGCTAACTGGCCAGAAGATGACATTACTGGGCTTTGGCAAGTGCTGAAGAAAAAAGGCAGTCGCTTGGGTGGTAATACTGGGCCTTATTTTTTGCGCACGGTTGGTAAAGATACCTTTTTATTGACCAATGATGTGCAATCTTATTTAAAAGCCAACAAGGTCGTTGATGCAGGGTTTACCTCGCAAACTGCGCTAAGACAGGCGCAAGCTGCGTTTAACCATTGGCAACAAGAGTCTGGCTTAAGCCAAGCTCAAATCAGCCGTATCATTTCATTAGGTGTGGGTGACAATCGCGTCTAACGACGGGCTAAGTTGATACGTTTTGATAGCGACACAAAAACATCTTGGCGACTTCATTGGCTATTTCTTGCTGCTCATTATGGTTAAGTCTGTCAGCAAATTGCATGACTTGAGGCCAAAAACAACTCCCTTTAATCAAGCTATGTATTTGCTGTAGCGCCAATTCCTCATTAGTGACTGAAATCTTTTTGTCGGCCATGGCTGCTCTTATCCAGCGCATTGTGGCGCTTTCTTGCTTTTTAACACGTTGAAACTCTTGGTTCATGGACTCTGGTGTATAGAAAAAATGCCCAATAGCCATACGTGTCAGCTCTATGTATTCATGGCTACTGATAAAATTGATTTCTTTAAATACCACTTCCGATAACTGCTCAAGCAAAGGTGTATTGCTTTGGTATTCTGCAACATTATGTTTGAAAGAGCGGTCCCATAGATCAGCTATTAAGTTCATAACAATCGCTTCTTTCGTGGCAAAGTGATTGTAAACCGTGCGCTTAGACACGCCGGCAACTTCGGCCAGCTTGTCCATACTGGTTGCTGCAACACCAAATTCAGTGAAGGTCACTTTGGCTGCGTTGATAATGGCAGCACGTTTTTTTTGGCTCAAAGTCATTTTTTCAGTCGGCATGGTTTTTACTCGTAATGTAAATCTCGAGACATTCTACACTGGGTAGTTTACTTTTCAATCATATTTTAATAAACTGCACCGTGCAGTTTACTTTTGGGTTTTACAATGAAATATTTTTTGATTTTGGTGGGGGTATTGGTGATGGCTTTTTCAATTAAATCATTTTTTGCAGCTGATAAAACTGACGCTGTAAAATTTGAAAATACCGATATTCAATACCAATCAGGCTTCAGTGATATTTGGAATATCGCTAAAAGCTACATGACTACCAAACGTTTACACCCTGCTCCTGTGGTTGACGTACCTGTACAACCGATAACGGCAACGAGTTTAAGCTTTAGTAATGAAGATCAGCTCTTTCGTCTAGGTCATTCAACGATACTTATTCGTCTTGATGGTGACTATATCCTGTTAGACCCCGTATTCAGTCAGCGTGCTTCGCCAGTACAATGGGCTGGGCCTAAGCGTTTTCATCAATCGCCGATCAGTATTGAGCAATTACCGCCAATCAAAGCGGTTATCATTAGTCATGATCATTATGATCACCTTGATAAATCAGCCATTACCGAATTAAGCGATAAAGTGGAGCATTTTGTCACGCCCGAAAAGGTGGGCGATTATTTAATTGAATGGGGTGTTGAGCCGAGTAAAGTCAGTCAGCTTTCTTGGTGGCAAGAGCTCACTATTGGAGAGTTAACCTTAGCGGCAACACCTGCACAGCATTTTTCAGGTCGTGGATTACGTGATCGTGATACAACGTTGTGGGCAAGTTGGGTTATTAAAGGTACTAACAGCAATCTATTTTTCAGTGGTGATGGCGGATATTTTTCAGGTTTTAAAGAAATTGGAGAACGTTATGGGCCTTTTGATATCACGATGATTGAAACTGGCGCCTATAATGAAATGTGGAGTCAGATCCACATGATGCCTGAACAAAGCCTACAAGCGCATATTGATTTAAATGGTTCTGAATTTGAAAGCAGTGTGTTGATGCCAATTCATAATGGCACCTTTGACTTGGCGCTACATGATTGGTTTGAACCTTTAGAGTGGATTAGCGACTTAGGCAAACAGGCCAATGTGTCAGTGATTACTCCCGTTTTCGGAGAGCCGGTTAATGTCGCCTCACCGCAAAAAACACAGGCTTGGTGGCGTGAGATGCTATCGAATGATGAATGGATTTTACAATCTCAATAATTTTTTACTAAGAGATAGAAAAATATCTGGTTTCACCTACAATAAACCAAATAAAATACTATTTCATATGCATTTTTTTTAACGTTATGTTGTATATTGGAGTTTTTTTAACTCATTCAGTTGTAACGTTATAGTAACATTCAAGGCTGTTTAATTTTTGTTAGCACAGCCTTGTTAACAAGTTTGAAACAAAGCCGCAAAACTTATTATTTGTTTACAATTTATAATATTTTAAGTGGTTGTTGAGTTCACATGGGTATGCGATAACAGTGCCCATAAAGTTTAGTCAATTTAAAACGTTAGGATTATCGCTATTTAGCAATCGTTACGTAATGAAGCGTAAGGTTACTGATGATGTCATTAGGAGTAAGAACAGTCATGCATAAAGCACTGAAAATAGCCTCAGTTATCACTGCGGCTTTATGGATTACAGCATGTGGTCAAGCCCAAAAGGCTCAGGCCCCGCAAGAAGCACCACCCGTTCCAGTTGGCGTGTTGAGTGTGACTGAGCAATCTCAAGCTATTCATGTTGAGTTACCTGGTCGTAGTCGTGCATTTTTGGAAGCTGAAGTGCGTCCACAGGTCTCTGGCATTATCACGAACCGTGGTTTTGTTGAAGGTAAGGACGTTGAAGCTGGCCAATCACTATATCAAATCGATTCAGCAACATATAAAGCGGCGCTGATTAGCGCAGAAGCTGATTTAGCAAGTGCAAATGCGTCTTTAGCGTCGGCTAAAGCGACAGCTGATCGTTATGCTGCATTGGTACAAACCAATGCGATTAGTAAACAAGATTTTGATGAAGCAGATGCGGCTTATAAAGAAGCGATTGCCAATGTAACGGTAGCTAAAGCGGCAATTAACACAGCAAACATTAACCTTGAATACACTGAAGTTAAAGCACCAATTTCAGGTCGTATTGGTAAATCAAGTGTAACTCCAGGCGCTTTGGTAACAGCTAACCAGTCTGACACCTTAGCTAAAATTCAGCAGCTTGATCCAATCAATGTTGATATTGCTCAATCAAGCGCGCAATTACTGCGTTTAAAGGCCAAGTTGAAAGCTGGCAAGCTACAGCAAAGCGAGAATGCTGAAGTGAAGTTGATTCTTGAAGATGGGTCGACTTATGAGCAAACAGGTACATTGCAATTCGCCGAAGTGAGTGTGGATGAAGCAACAGGCTCTGTGACACTACGAGCTGAGTTCCCGAATCCAGATGGCGTGTTATTACCTGGTATGTATGTACGTGCAATTCTTAATGCAGGGCAAGATCCAAAAGCGATTTTAGTTCCTCAAAAAGCGCTGACACGAAACACCAAAGGCCAAGCTGTTGCTATGGTAGTTGGTGCAGAAAACAAAGTAGAGACACGCATTGTGACTACTGCTGAAGTCATAAACCACCAATGGCGTGTGACTGACGGATTACAAGCGGGTGATAAACTGATTGTTGATGGCTTGCAAAAAATCCGTCCTGGCGCAGTCGTGACACCACAAGTTTTATCTGCCACTCCAGCAACTAAATAGGGTAACGTTATGGCTCGTTTCTTTATCGATCGCCCTATTTTTGCTTGGGTGATCTCAATCTTAATTATGTTGGCAGGGGTCTTAGCGATTAAAGACCTACCTGTCGCACAGTACCCGACGATTGCGCCGCCAACCGTTGAGATTACTGCGTTTTACCCTGGTGCTTCAGCAAAAACCATGGAAGACACGGTAACTCAGGTTATTGAGCAGCGTATGACAGGTATTGACCACTTACGCTATATTTCGTCTAGCAGTGATAGCTTTGGTAATGCGACTATTACCTTAACTTTCAATGCTGAAGCCGATCCAGATATTGCTCAGGTTCAGGTACAAAACAAGTTGCAAGCAGCAATGACTTTGTTACCACAAGAAGTACAGTCGCAAGGGGTTAACGTTGTTAAGTCTAGTGCTGGCTTCTTAATGGTTGCAGCGTTCGTATCTGAAGATGACTCGCTACAAAAGACCGATATTGCCGATTATGTTGCTGCTAACATTCAAGACCCGTTAAGTCGTGTTGCTGGTGTTGGTGAGATTCAGCTTTTCGGTGCGCAATATGCGATGCGAATCTGGCTTGACCCGTTAAAACTAACGCAATACAACTTAACTAGTATTGATGTTATGGCGGCAATTCAAGAGCAGAATGCGCAGATTTCTGCTGGTCAATTAGGTGGTGCGCCATCAATTGCAGGTCAAGAATTGAATGCGACAGTGACGGCGCAAAGTCGTTTGCAAACGCCTGAACAATTCCGTGAGATTATCCTTAAGTCTGATTCTTCAGGTGCTAACGTTTATTTGAATGATGTGGCTCGTGTTGAGCTAGGCTCTGAAAGTTATTCGGTGGAGTCTTTCTTCAATGGTAAACCTGCTGCAGGTATCGGTATTCAATTAGCAACAGGTGCTAACGCACTTGAAACTGCTGATAACGTGCGTGAAAAATTAGCTGAATTACAAGCTTACTTCCCAGATAGCTTAGAAATTTACTATCCATATGACACGACTCCGTTCGTTGAGAAATCAATTGAAGGTGTGGTTCATACGCTAGTTGAAGCGGTTATCTTAGTGTTCTTGATTATGTATCTGTTCCTACAGAACTTCAGAGCAACATTGATTCCGACAATTGCTGTACCTGTGGTACTGCTGGGTACCTTTGCTATTTTATCGGCCACAGGCTTCTCGATTAACACCTTAACCATGTTTGCGATGGTACTGGCGATTGGTCTACTGGTAGATGACGCCATTGTTGTGGTGGAAAACGTTGAACGGGTTATGTCCGAAGAGGGATTAAGCCCGCTTGAAGCAACCCGTAAATCGATGGATCAAATTACCGGCGCATTGATTGGTATTGGTTTAACCCTATCTGCTGTATTCGTTCCAATGGCATTTATGTCAGGTTCTACGGGTGTGATTTATCGTCAGTTCTCAATCACGATTGTGTCAGCGATGGCATTATCTGTATTAGTTGCGATGATCTTAACTCCAGCACTTTGTGCGACCATGCTTAAGCCTATTCCAAAAGGCCATACTCACACGAATAAAGGCTTCTTCGGTTGGTTTAACCGCAGCTTTGACAAGCTAACATCGCGCTATGAAGCGAGTGTTGCCGCTATCTTGAAGCGCACAGTTCGTATGATGGGTGTTTATCTTGTATTGGTGATTGCAACGGCATGGATTTTCATGCGTATGCCAACGGCATTCTTACCAGATGAAGACCAAGGTATCTTATTTACTCAAACTATTTTGCCGACTAACTCAACACAAGAAAGCACCATTAAAGTGCTGGAAGAAGTGAGTGACTATTACCTTAATGAAGAAGGTGACACGGTTAAATCTGTATTCAGTGTTGCGGGCTTCAGTTTTGCAGGTTCTGGTCAGAATATGGGTATTTCATTCGTTGGTCTAGAAGATTGGGCTGACCGTACTGAACCTGGCCAAGATGTTCAATCATTGTCAAATCGTGCAATGGGTCGCTTCATGCAAATTAAAGAAGCCTTCATATTTGCATTTGTACCGCCAGCGGTAATTGAGCTAGGTACCTCGAATGGTTTCGATATGTACCTGCAAGATCGTAGTGGTATGGGCCATGAAGCCTTGATTGATGCTCGTAATCAGTTGTTAGGTATGGCTGCACAAAACCCTAACCTAGTTGGTGTTCGTCCTAATGGACAAGAAGATGCACCAATGTACGAGATCCATGTTGACCAAGCTAAAATTCGTGCTTTAGGTGTTGATATTGATAACGTCAACAGCGTACTGGCTACCGCTTATGGTGGGTCGTATGTGAATGACTTTATTGACCGTGGTCGTGTGAAGAAAGTATATGTTCAGGGTGAAGCTGAATACCGTATGCAACCAAGCGACTTAGACACGTGGTATGTACGAAATGCTGAAGGTGAAATGGTACCATTCTCTGCCTTTACAACAGGTACATGGGAATTTGGTTCACCACAGCTACAACGCTTTAATGGCTTACCTGCAATCAATATCCAAGGTGCGACAATGCCTGGCTATAGTACAGGTGATGCAATGCTAGATTTCGAAGAAATGGTGAAGCAATTACCACCAGGATTCGGTATCGAATGGAACGGTTTATCATACGAAGAAAGATTATCAGGTAACCAAGCGCCAGCGCTCTATGCCTTATCTATCTTAGTTGTATTCTTAGTACTTGCAGCGCTATATGAAAGTTGGTCTGTACCATTTGCGGTTATTCTAGTCGTACCGTTAGGTGTGATTGGTGCACTACTTGCGATGAATGGCCGTGGTTTACCTAATGACGTGTTCTTCCAAGTGGGTCTATTGACGACGGTGGGGCTTGCGACCAAGAATGCGATCTTAATTGTAGAATTCGCTAAAGAATTCTACGAAAAAGGTGCTGGCTTGATTGAAGCAACACTGCATGCGGTGCGTGTACGTTTACGTCCAATCCTAATGACTTCGTTAGCGTTTGGTTTAGGTGTTGTGCCACTTGCTATCAGTACTGGCGTAGGTTCAGGTAGTAAGAATGCATTGGGTACAGGTGTACTTGGTGGCATGATGAGCTCAACCTTTATTGGTATCTTCTTAATTCCACTATTCTTCGTTGTGGTAGAGAAAATATTCAGTAAGAAAGAGCGCAAAGGTTACAAGCCGCCAGAAGCGGAAGCACAAACTGAAACATCAGATAAGAGTTAATAAACCCTCTTAACTGGTTCATACTAAAAGCCTGCATCAAGCAGGCTTTTTTATGTCCGAACATAAAATATAGCGATACATTGAGCCGCATTGATCTTTAGCATGGGCTATAAACGTAGTTATTAACAGCGAGTCGTTAACTGATAGAAGTGGTCAATACGAGCAATTGATGCAAGTCGTCATTTTTATGAGGGTTAACTGAATAGACATCGGCATATAGGGACAGTAAATATATGACAAACACACAGCCTGTTAAGTTAATGGCCTTTGGTTTTATGCTGATAGCTGCAATAACAGTATCGAATCAAGTTAACGCCGCGCCGTCGTTAACACACATGGTACAAAACGAACTGGGTGAGCAAGTCAGTTTGAATGAGTTTGAAGGTAAAGTTGTTTATGTGGATTTTTGGTCTTCATGGTGCGGACCTTGCCGTAAGTCGTTTCCGTGGATGAATCAAATGCATGCTAAATATCAACAGCAAGGGTTAGCTGTAGTGGCAATTAATTTAGATGTTGAATTGTCGTTAGCACAGCAGTTTTTACAAGACTTTCCTGCTGAGTTTGCCGTTCGTTACGATCCAGATAGTGAGGTCGCAAGGTTATTTGCACTTAAAGGTATGCCAAGCAGTTTTATCTTCAATCGCCAAGGTGAGTTAGTGCAGCAGCATACAGGGTTTAACTTGGATAAACTCGAGCAATATGAACAAGAATTGGTTGAGCTTTTACAACCTAAATAGCTTATAAAGCGATGAGCGAACATAAAAAAACCAGTAACATATTTTGTGTTACTGGTTTTTATTTGTCAGCTTAACCTATGTCATTACGGCGTGTAGTAAGTCGCTGCACCAGGGCCTACCGGGAAGCCAAGTACGAATACCCATAGGAAGAAGAATAAAGTCCAGCCGATAAAGAATACAATTGAATAAGGCAGCATAGTTGCTACCAGAGTACCGATACCTAGGTTCTTCTTATATTGAGAAGCGACAGCTAAAATTAGGCCGAAATAGCTCATCATTGGGGTGATTAGGTTTGTGACTGAATCACCGATACGATACGCTGCTTGAATGGTTTCAGGAGCATAACCCACTAACATCAGCATAGGCACAAAAATAGGTGCGGTGACTGCCCATTGCGCCGAAGCACTTCCTAGCATTAAATTAATGAAACCACACATCATGATGAACAATACAAACACGAGTGGGCCAGTTAGGCCGATGGCATTCAAAGCATCAGCACCAGAAACCGCTAATACAGCGCCTAAGTTAGTCCACTTAAAGAACGCCACAAATTGTGAAGCAAAAAAGACTAATACGATATACATACCCATGCTACTCATACTATGAGACATGGCATTGATTACATCGGTGTCTTTTTTCATACTGCCAACGGCTTTACCGTATACCAGTCCTGGGATTGCAAAGCAGATGAAGATAAAGGCAACAATCCCTTTTAAAAATGGTGAACCAGCCACTAGACCAGTATCAGGATTGCGCAGCGCTCCCCATTCAGGAACCACGGTTAATGCCAGTAAGCCGCCTAACACTAAAGTCGCTAAACCTGCTTTTTTCAGTGCTTGTATTTCTACCTGTGTGACTTTATCCATCTTTTGTTCGGATAAATCTGCAGATGCTTCAGATACATCGTACTTACCTAGCTTGGGCTCAACAATTTTTTCAGTAACTAAAGCACCGAGTATAGTGATTAAAAAAGTAGAAACGAACATGAAATACCAGTTTACTTCAGGGCCGACCATGTAATCTGGATCAATCATTTGTGCTGCAGCTTCAGTTATTCCCGATAATAAAGGGTCAACTGTACCTAAAAGCAAGTTAGCGCTGTAGCCACCCGATACCCCTGCGAATGCAGCAGCAAGTCCAGCAAGAGGGTGGCGACCAAGGGAGTGGAAAATCATGGCAGCCATTGGAATTAATACCACATAGCCAAGTTCTGCAGCTGTATTTGAAACGATACCTGCAAACACAATTGTTAAGGTAACTAAGCGTTTTGAAGTCCCCATAACTAATAAACGCATTGCAGCTGATAGCAAACCAGAGCGCTCAGCAATGCCGACACCTAATAAGGCAACTAATACCGTACCTAGTGGTGTAAAGCCTGTAAAGTTGGTAACTAAGTTAGATACGATCATCCTTAAGCCTTCAGCATTCATTAGGCTGACGACATGAATAAGACCATCTTCGCTACGACCTGAGCTGCCAATAGGTCTTGGATCGACCACTGTTAATTCAAAATATCCGGCAATACCACTGATAGCGATTACAGCTAAACAAAACATGGCAAATAAAGTGATTGGGTGAGGTAATAAGTTACCTAGACGCTCAACGATATTGAGAAATTTTACGAAAGCCCCACTTGAAGCGAGATCTTGTGGCGTGTTGCTTGGTGGCGCCCCGTTGTTAGGCGGCGTGGTATTTGATGGAGTAACGGACATGATCTTCCCTTTAGCTTGGCTTATTTATTATGAGTTTGAGATTTTGCCAACTTACAGACTAGCTGATAAATTTTAAATTAAGCTTAAATTAACGATGAAACAGTTGATAAATAATACTTAACAACAGTTATTCAATCAACGCAACGTAATGACAACTCATTTTAATTGAAATTGGTATTTAAACCATGATTTTTTTGTAAGAGGGTATAAAAAACACCCACTGCTGTTTTGAGTTAGCTTTATGTTTTTAAATAATAAAAAAAACAAACGATATTTTTTGTTCATGATTTTATTGCTTAATCAGTATTTCGTCGTAGCTATTTGTAAAGCATTCATTTTGTAAGGTTTTAACCCTTATTTTTGTCAGGTTTTAGCCAAGGTTGTGAAAAAATGACTAATAAAAAAACACCTTCATTGTATTACTAAGATGAATTTTGTACTGAAATATGGCTATTATGGGGAAGTGATAGCAGTAAGCCTTACGCTTTAGTGGGGCGATTCGATATTAAAAAGTGGCAAGAAATTTACTGCTTAAACAAACTAAAATAATGTGTTTTATTAGATAATTATAAGAAAATGAATAAAATTGTGTGTGTAATTTACAAGGCTGTTGTGACATATGCCATTGCTGCGTTGTGTGGTAGTGCACTGGCTGATCCTAACAGTGCATATCTTCCAGAACCTAAGGCTGTGATAAAAGCCAAAGTGTCAATGCAAGCTAACGATGCCAATGATGAAGTCATTACATTAAAACCGCAAAAAACGCTTTCGCCTTCAGTTGTGGATAACACAGATATTGTTGCTGATATCCAAGATCAAGCTATCGTCAAAACCAATACCAAAACCAAAACCAAAGCACAAAAACAATTACAACCATCCCTAGCTCAACATAAGCCGACTCGGGTGTCAGTGCCTCAAGTTGCATTAAGCAATCAAGATAAACCTAAGTCACGACAAGTTTTATTAGCGCCTATTGTGGTGCTGCCAGCAGAAGATGATAATCAAGATGTTGAAAGCCGCTTACACTTAAAACCTAAAAAGCAGCAAGTGCTCCATCCGGCTGTTGTGGCACTGCCTGATGAATCACCTAAACCTATGCTAGTGCTGCAACCTAAAGTTATCGCCCAACCAGCGGTGGTCGTTGCCCCATCCTCGCCCAGTAAATCCGTGAGCAAGCCTAAGTGGGTTAAGCCATCAAAAACCGCTTCTTTTTCCGATCAAAGCCTCAATACCGGTAATAAACCCAAACGTAAAATCTACCAATATGAGCAGGGTGGGATTACGACGTTCTCAAATATTGTGCCTGACTCAGCGGACTTTGAAGTCTTACTTTACGACTGTTTTGCTTGCCAAGTGAACTCACAAGTCGATTGGCATCGTATTCCCTTATTCGCTTCTAAACACAGCGACTTTGTCAGCGATGCTGCCGAGCAGTTTGACTTGGATCCTGCTTTGATACGGGCAGTGATCCATGCGGAATCTGCATTTAATGCCAAAGCGCGCTCAAAAGTGGGGGCGATAGGGTTAATGCAATTGATGCCAGCAACGGCAAAAGAGTTAGGTGTCAGTGATGCCTATGATATTAAACAAAATATTTGGGGAGGCAGTCAGTATTTAGCGTATTTACTTAAACGCTTCGATAACGATATTGATTTAGCCTGTGCTGCCTATAATGCTGGACCGACAACAGTGACGAAATACCAAGGAATACCGCCTTATCCTGAAACCCAAGCCTATGTAGAGCGAGTCAAAATACTCTTAAAACGTTACCGCACTGCACTGCAAAGTTAGAGGAAACTATGACAAAAACATTACAATTAACCCCTATGGCCGCTGCATTGTCTGGGCTCATATCATTATTCAGTTTAGGCGCGAGCGCTACGCCAGCGCCTTCGCAAGAAGACTTACGTTTATATGATATTGCTGAGGCGCCGCAGGCAAGCAGATTGCATGACGATGTCGCTAAGCTAGTCAGCTTCGGTACTCGACATACTTTATCTGAAACTGAATCTGATACTCGTGGGATTGGTGCAGCAAGGCGTTGGATTAAATCTGAGTTTGAGCGAATTTCTGCCGACTGTGGCGGTTGTCTTGAAGTCGTTATGGTAGGGGAAACCGTATCTGGAAAACGGATTCCCGAACCGACCGAAGTGGTCAATGTATTTGCCATTCAACGTGGTAAAACTGACCCTAATCGAGTCGTCATGATGAGTGGCGATATTGATTCGAGGGTAACCGATCCGATGAACGCTACCTCAGACTCTCCTGGGGCAAATGATAATGCTTCAGGCGTTGCTGGTGCACTAGAAGCGGCTCGAGTGTTATCAAAGTATCAGTTTAACGGCACCATTGTTTACGCAGCACTGTCTGGTGAAGAGCAAGGTCTATATGGCGGTGATGTGTTAATCAATTATGCCAATAAGCATGATTGGCAAATTCAGGCTGTCTTGAATAACGACATGATTGGTAATATTGCTGGTATTAACGGGGTGATAAACAATTCAACGGTAAGGGTTTTTTCGGAAGGCGTCAGAATTGCTGAAACGAAAGAAGAAGCCAAAGAGCGTTATTTTAGCGGCGGAGAGAATGATTCTGCGTCGCGCAATTTAGCTCGAAATATTAAAGCCTTGGTTGATCAATACATGACAAATTTAGATGTTATGTTGGTATACCGTCTTGACCGCTTTGGTCGCGGTGGACACCATTTACCGTTTAATAAAGCAGGCTTACCCGCTGTACGTGTAATGGAAACTAACGAGCATTATGATCGCCAACATCAAGATTTACGCACCGAAAATGGCATTGAATACGGTGATGTGATTGAAGGTGTCGACTTTGATTTTAATGCCAAACTGACCGGATTGAATGCCATTAGTCTAGCCTCTATGGCATGGGCGCCAGCGCCGCCTACAAAGGTGAGTATTAAGGGGCAAGTCTCGGCGAATACGACCCTAAGCTGGGCAAGTGCGGATGATGATACCATTGCGGGATACCGTGTTTATTGGCGCCTTACCACAGAGCCTGAATGGACTCATAGTCGCTATGTGGGAGACGTTAATGAATTTTTGTTAAAAAACATGGTCATAGATAACTACCTGTACGGTGTTGCCGCTGTGGGTAAAAATGGTAATAGCAGTCCAGTCGTATTTCCGGGGGCTGCAGGTGCCTATTTTGATTAGTGTGACATGAGCTTGTTAATGTAAATGGAGAGATAGATGCGGAAATGGATGCTGTTTATATGTCTACTAATGCCAATGATGATGACAGGATGTTCGTCTCGTTCTGCGTCAAATGCTGGTTGTGACTTTGTCACAGGAGCATACGGGAATGCTAAAGACAGAGAGGAGAGGGAATCGCGCTCTCACCGTGTGTCTTCTAGTGATAACAACAAACAAGATGCGGCTGTCGGTCTTTTTAGTGCCATGTTTGGTGCACTGGGCCGCGCATTGAATAATGATGAATCCAGTTGTATTTAGTGCTGGTATATCGCTTTTGTAAGTCGCTTTTTGTATAGCTGCTTAGTTTAAACTGGCTCGAAGTATTAAAGCCCATGTACTCTCTTTTATCACAAAGAGCGACATGGGCTTTTATATGAAGGCACATCAATTCACTAAATGACCTGACCTAAATGATTGTTTGCAGGCCCTGTTAATCTAGATTGAGTGCCCTATTCTGGTACTTCTAGCTTAACCACGGTCTTACCGCCGCTTTGCCCTAAGCATCGCTCTAAGTAATCCAAGGTTTCTTTTGCTGCAATATCTAACTGCCAAGGCGGATTAATAATCCATAATCCAGCAGCAGTCATACCAAAAGCATCGCTGTCAGGGGTAATGGATTGCTCAATTCGCAATTGATTTTTAATGCCACTATCAGCCAATATTTTTAACATGGCCTCTGTTTGCGCTCTATCCACAACAGGATACCAAAGCATGTAAACCCCAGTGGCAAAACGTTTGTGAGCCTTAATGATTGCATTGGCGACATCTTGATAGTCTGTTTTGATTTCATAACTTGGATCAATTAGCGCAACACCACGACGTTCAAGTGGCGGTACAGCCGCAATTAAGCCTTTAAGACCATCACCTTTTACAACTCGGATATGGCGGTCATTGGAAAATTGTTCATCAAGGGAAGCGAAGTCAGTACCGTGTAGCTCATGTAATACCATGCGGTCTTTTTCGCGCATATTCATGTCAACAAATGCTGGTGAGCCTGGGTAAAAAGCCAGTTCTTCTTCACCTTGATTAAAATGTTTTACATCATCAACATATTGTTGCAAAGGCTCAGGTAAGTCGTCTTTGCCCCACAGTTTGGCGACACCGTCTAAATACTCGCCCGTTTTTTTTGAAAACTCATCGGTAAGAGCATAGCCGCCAGCACCCGCATGGCTATCAATGTAAGCCATAGGCTTATGTTTTTTGTGCATAAGTTTAAGTACTTGCAGCAACATAGTGTGCTTGAGTACATCAGCATAATTGCCAGCATGGTAACCGTGACGGTAACTTAACATGAGAATGTCCGAGTATGAGTAAGCAGTAAAACTGCAAGATGGACACATTATAGGGGCTAAGTCATAGCAGGTATAGGTATTCACTGTTGCAGGCTTTTGGCATAATAGGCTTGAGTCTCATAAATACTGGAAATACTTTTGCACATACCAATGTTTTTTAATCAGCAATATCCGTCACTGGTCGATATTAGTGAACGTTGGGGATTGGAGTGGGATAAAGCCGCGCTATTTGAACTGCGCTTTGAACACAACACCTTAAGTTTGCATAAACGTGATGAGCCAAAGCTAGATGGTATTAGTGTAGATTTTGTTTCTGGTGCCGTCGCACACCGTCGTAAATTTGGTGGTGGCCGCGGGCAAACGATTGCTAAAGCTGTGGGCTTAAAGCAAGGGATTAGTCCCACAGTGGTCGATGGTACGGCGGGCTTAGGTCGTGATGCATTTGTATTAGCCAGTTTGGGCTGTAAAGTGATTATGGTAGAGCGTCATCCCGTAGTGGCTGCGTTACTTGAAGATGGTTTACGCCGAGCGTATGAAGATGCTGAAATTGGTGAATGGATGCAACAACGAATGAGCTTATTTCATGGGTCAAGTATTGAAGCTCTGGCCGATGCTGCGGCGGCATCGGGTGAAGAAATTGATGTAGTTTACCTTGACCCTATGTACCCTCATCGTGAAAAATCAGCATTGGTTAAAAAAGAGATGCGTGTGTTTCAAACTCTTGTTGGCGCAGACTTAGATGCTGATGCTCTATTAACACCTGCGCAAGCGTTGGCGACAAAAAGAGTTGTGGTTAAACGCCCTGATTATGCGGAAGACCTTGATGGAGTGAAACCCAGTATGGTGCTCGCGCAGAAGAAAAATCGCTTTGATGTTTACGTCAAAGCGGCGATGAAGGCAGGGTAACGTGCTTTCTAGCGTGCTCGATGCATTGCCTATTCGCCGTTCAAGATTGACTTAATATCACAGCCTCTGTTAGTCAGTGATGGCATTGACTATCACTGATGTTAAGACTTACCCCTTATTCAGGCTACTAGGCGCCCAGCACATTATGTAATAGCGATTGCCGACATAGCGAGAATGACAAATAACCCAGCGGTGATTTGGCGTATCAGTTTTAACGGCAGCTTGTCTGCTGACAGTTTACCAATGATCACCACTGGCACATTGGCAAGTAACATACCTATGGTAGTGCCTAACACCACCATCAATAATGCATCGGCATATTGAGCGCCTAATATTGATGTCGCTATTTGTGTTTTATCACCTATTTCAGCAATAAAAAAAGCGATAAAGCTGGCTACGAATGGCCCTCTATTTGACACTTTCTCATCATCATCGAGTTTATCTGGTACTAAAATCCATCCAGCCATAGCAATAAAACTGGCAAAAAGAACCCATTTAAGCATTGTTGGAGTGATGATATCGGCAATGATGACACCTAAATAGGCAGCCAAGGCATGATTTGCAATAGTGGCTAAAAATATCGCTGCAATTATAGGGATAGGTTTACGGTACCGACTGGCAAGCAGTAATGATAATAGTTGAGTCTTATCACCAATTTCGGCTAATGCGACTGTGGTAATTGATATGGCAAGTACGCTCAAGAGGCTCTCTTTTTAGAGGTGGGGGAAATTAACAACCAAGACAACACTCGCTCCCCACCTCGGGTTGCGATTGTTGTCTATGGTCTCACTCAGCTCTGTGGTGACAAAGCCTTGAACGCCATGATGATTTTGCATCAATTATGTTGACGAACAAACCAACTTATTTAAAGGCTGTTTAAATGAGTGGCAAGTTACTCCCCAAAGACAGCGGCATTGTAAAGATTGTCAGCGTTCTTTTCAAGTTAGCGTTTGCTAAATAACGGCCGAAGTCGCGCCATTATTGGCTTTATCCACTCGGTAGCTTTCTACGTTATGTTATCTATGTCATTGGTTTAAAAGGATGGTGTTGAAATAGTTTGATAATCAAGTTAAATTCTAAAGAATACTTTGATTGTCAAACTATAGGTGCCAGCGTGCGATTTACTACAGAACATCAACATGACTTTTGTGCCCAACAAAGTTCCGGTGAAAAGAGAACCCTCTACGTATTGATATTGACTGTGACGGCGATGGTGGTTGAGATCATTGCTGGCACAGTATACGGCTCTATGGCTTTGTTAGCTGACGGTTGGCATATGGGCACCCATGCCGCCGCTTTTTGCATTACATTGTTTGCTTACCGTTATGCTAGGAAACATGCCAATTCTGATAAGTTTTCATTTGGGGCTGGTAAGGTGAGTGTTTTAGGCGGTTACACCAGTGCGATTGTACTTGGTGTGGTGGCACTATTAATGATGGTGGAATCAATTAATCGTTTATTTAACCCACATGATATTCATTTTAATGAAGCTATTATGGTGGCTTTTATTGGTTTAGCGGTTAATGTGGCAAGTATCTTTTTGTTAGGTGATCATCACCATCATGATCATTCGCACGGCCATTCACACGGTCATTCTCATGCCCATGACCACACACCACATTCTGATTCCCATGAGCACCATCATGAACAGCATGCACACGGTCATCATCACGCATCAGGTGAAAAACACCATGATCATAATCTACGGGCGGCTTACATGCATGTGTTAGCAGATGCATTAACCTCTGTTTTAGCGATAGTGGCGCTGGTGTTCGGTAAGTTTTATGGGTGGCATTGGCTTGATGCCGTGATGGGGATGGTGGGTGCAATTGTGATTACTAAATGGACGCTAGGATTAATGAAGCAAACCAGTCCTGTGTTATTAGATGAGAGTATTGATGCTGAATATAAACAGCAAATTGAACAGGCATTAGCCCCTTATGCAGATGTCAAAGACATGCATGTTTGGAAGGTCAGTGGTCATCATTATTCGGCGGCGATAACATTAGTTGCTAAACAAACAACTTATTCTTTGCATGAATATAAGACCTTATTAAATCAGTTTGATAAAATCCATCACCTGACACTTGAAGTACACCCTATGAGATAAGCGATGCTAAATACTGAACTGCTAAATCAAACCATTACTGAATTTTATGACAAGATGTCCTCTTGGGAGCAATCGGTTGTAAAAGAGACTGGTTACAGTTTAGCTCAGACTCACACTATAGAAGTGTTGGGAAACTTTGGCGCGTTAAGAATGAATGCATTAGCGCAAAAACTGGGGATCACCACAGGTACGTTAACTGTACAAGTCGATAAATTAGTGAAGCTTGGGCTGATGGTACGTTGTGCTGATCCTAAAGATGGTCGAGCCACATTATTGAACTTAACCGAGGAGGGCCTGGCAATTCATCGCCAGCACCATCAGCTACATGTCGAGTTAATGCAAGATTTAACCTTAGAGATGTCTCCGTCAGAGGCTGAAACCTTGATATCTGCTATGCAAAAAATGAATAAATTATTTTAAAAACTGTTAACTAGGCACTTCGTTATTAATGTAACTAAAGGTAACATTATCCCCATACAATCAATGCTTTAATATAGACGTATTATCATGTTACCCTGCTGGCAAGCATAATACGAAAGGATGATAAAATTGGGGCGGTATATGGATGTATTGTTATCAAGAGGGTGGATCTTCTGCTTATGCGGATGCCTTCTGATGTTCACTACTGAAGGATTAGCAAACCCCACACTTAATCAGTTAGAAACTGATGTTTATGCCGTTACTCCCGCCGAAGCAATTAACTTGCTGGATCAGTTTGATCTGAACAATCATGATTTTACACCTGAAGAGCAGGCTAAAGTGTACTTCCTGTATGGACAGATACACGAAAAGCTACGCCAGCTCGACCTCGCCATCAGTAGTTATGATAAAGGTATTGCTCTAGTAAAATATCTCTCGATCAGTGAGGTGTTAATCGACAGCCATTTAGAGCGTTCATTTGCTTGGTATCTTAAAGCGAATGACCCCGTAAGCTATTGTCCTGATAGACACCAAGCACTCGAATATGCTCGTAACTATGACAACGCAGAATTATTAGCTAAGGCGATGACGCAAACTGCCTTTTGCTTTATTGAACCTGACAATGTCTATAAGGGCATAGACTTATTAGATGAAGCATTGCTGATTGTGGATAGAAGTGACAGTTTGAATGTCAATCGTAAGGCAATGATATATAACGCCACAGGCAGCTTATATCGTCGTGTAGGCTTACACCAACGCGGCTACGAAAACTTTCAAAAAGCGTATGAAACTTGGAAAACCATTAACGATATTGAAGACATGTTCAATATGCAGCACAACATGGTGAGCCAAGCGATTAAGCTAGGTGACTGGGATAAAGCCGAAGACAATATTCAGCAGCAATTTGAACTTGCCCGTCAGGCCACAAAGCCAAATGATCTGTTATTTTTCTCCCATCTTAATGCTGGCAGAGTGGCGCTAAGAACTTTTGATTTTAATCAAGCGGTATTGCATCTCGAAAAAGCCATATCGTTAAAAGACACCACTAAAGAGCAGTATTTTGTCACAAGTGGTTATTTGTATCTGGCGATTGCGTATGTTCGTAGTGGTAACCTACCTCGCGCTGCGGAAATGGCACAGATATTTAGGCAAAATAAAAACTTCCCAGCCAACATGAAAGCCATGTTTTTAAAAGCGGATGCGATTATTGCCCTTGCGGCAGGCGAGTCGAATAAAGCTGCTAACTTGTTTTTGGAAGTTATTGATGTTGAAAGAGAAGATAATCAAAGCATTATCGATAATAAGGTACTGACAACGTCACTTGATCATAATATAAAACTAGCGAGTTTTGAGAATGAGTTATTAGCCAATCGCTTAGCCATTAATGAACTCAACTGGGCCGCCGTTGCTGATAAAGAACGCATTAGCGATTTAAAGCTAACCTTATTTCTGGTCTTGGCCATTGTATTGTTTAGTGTGATTTTAGTGTTATTGCATTCTCGAAAGACGTTGAAAAAACGTGCTCAAACCGATTATCTCACCGGATTATCAAATAGAGGCTATACCTTCCGAAAAGGCCAGCGCATTATAGAAAGATCCATCAAAAAACAGCGCCCAGCCTCAGTGATAATTTTTGATATTGATAACTTTAAAGCAATTAATGATCGCTATGGGCATCATATTGGTGATTTAGCGATTAAGGCGGCTGCCAAACGTGCAAGCAGTTGGCTCAAAAAACAAGACTTAGTCGGGCGTATTGGTGGAGAGGAGTTTTTGATTGTATTAGACAACACCACGCTGGACGAAGCCTTTACCATCTCAGATAGGTTGAGAAACGGTATTGCGGCTCAATCATTTCACTTTGATGGGATTGAAGTGGAGTTTACGATTAGTTTAGGGGTCGCGACATTGAGTGCTGGTCAGCCATCAAATTTATCCGATCTTACCAAGCAAGCAGATGATGCATTATACCAAGCGAAGTTTTCTGGTAAGAATAAAGTCTACCTTGCTCCCCAATGTGCTTAAAGCCCAGTTAACGAGGCGAGGGTATATCCAACAGTGCAGAGAAATAGATAAAAAAGCAAGCAACGAAACCCTTGGAGTGGATGCAATGTTTAGTTGAGTTAAACATTCTCGTTGCCTGCCAATGTCTTTCGACGTCAGAATGATAAGTGAAAGCTTGCAAAGGCCAAACTCGCATTTGAAGGATCAGATCCTCACCTACATATCATCCATACGATTAACAGCTTGAGCTAATTGTCGATGGCGTTGATTAAGCGAATCAGTGATGTTCTGTAATTGAATCAGCAAATCTTGATTGGGGATTACGTTGGTTGTGACATTAAGCCAAACGATGATGTTTTCATGAAGCGTGTCGACGTGCTCCATCAACTCATGGGTTTTGACATTAGAGGCAACATGAATATCTTTTGTCGCACTAATAATGCTTTTCTCGATATCTTCATCTATCCATGTGTTAAGCAGTGACTCTGGCATTCTCAATTTTATATCGCGTATGTACTGGATATTTTCACGTTGTTTTTGAATTAAATAATGCAGCAACATCCGAGATCGTTCAGTTTCTGTTTCATCTAATAAGCGTTCACACGCCATCGAAATAGCTTCATAAACATCAATCAAATGATCTAATACCTCAAAAGCCTGGTTAAATCGCATGCTCACTCCTTACATAGCGGGTTTCGCTAGTTCAAATAAGCCATTTCTAGGTTAAATTTCAGCCCTAATGTAATGACAGTTTATTAAGGTGTAGTCGATAGTGTGAACAATGTAAAATTGCACCTTTATAGTGCATCGATGATGTAAAAGTCAGCACAACATTGTTTGAATCTTGAATTTTTAATCCTATTTATGATTCCGTGCGTTAATAAATTAATATTTAAAATCAATAGCTAAAGTCAGTAATTAACCAATTTGGTGCATTTTATATCAAGCTGGCATGTTCCCTGTAACGTTTAATTTAATCACACAATGATTAGCGAAATGGCAGGGGAAGAAAATGACGACTCAACCGCTTATTTTTACCGATATGGATGGCACTTTACTCGACCACTATGACTATAGTTTTTCGAGTGCAATTGGCGTGATAGAGGCGTTGGTTGAAAAACAAATTCCTATTATTCCCAATACCAGTAAAACCTTTGCTGAAATGGAAAAAATTCAACAAACCATTGGTTTTAATTCTCCATTTATTTCTGAAAATGGCGCCGTGGTATATATCCCAATTGGTTACTTTGAACAACAACCTGAAGATACTGTGACCGAGGGGTATTACTGGGTTAAAGCCTTTTGTGAAACAAGGCAACATTGGCTCAGTCTATTAGATAATCAAGCAAGTGAATTTGCAGAAGACTTCATTGGCTTTTCATCACTCAGTGCTGATGAGCTATGTGAACTCACCGACTTATCCGCAGAGAAAGCAGAACTTGCCTTAGTAAGGCATTACTCAGAGCCGCTATTGTGGACGGCTGATGAAGAGCGCAAGCAACGCTTTATTGACCATATGCAGAAGCTTGGTGCCAATATGTTGCAAGGTGGTCGATTTTTGCATGTGGGCGGCCATACCGACAAAGGGTGTGCAATGAACTGGCTGGCACAGGTTTATGCTAACGCATATCAGGTAGGGGTTAACACAATAGCATTGGGCGATAGCGGAAATGATAGTGCCATGCTTGAAGCCGCCGATATTGCGATTCAAATTAAGTCGCCAACCCATACTTTTCCAACAATTCAAACCAGCAATAAAACCATGCAAAGCCGCCACTATGGTCCCAAGGGTTGGGCTGAATGCTTGCAAGCGTTATTACTTGATTCTCCCACCCCAAGTTTATTTACAGCTGAGGAGGCATAACATGGCTGACTTTTATCAGAATGGCATTGTGACCACATTACATAATTTAACCCAGCGTACTCATGAGGAAATGGAAAAGGACCTCATGAAATTTGCCAAAACTCGACCACTGGGGTTAATTTTACCTTCGCTATATTCAGAGCTAGAAGGTGAAGCGTTACCCAATATCATTAATAAATTGAAAGATGTGCCGTATTTATCTGAAGTGGTAATAGGCTTAGACCGAGCTGATAAAGCGCAGTATCAGCAAGCGCTAAAATTCTTCAATCAATTACCGCAACATCACCGAGTATTATGGAACGATGGGCCAAGGTTACAAGCACTAGATGCAAAACTCAGTGCACTGGGTTTAGCGCCCAAAGAGTTAGGGAAAGGACGAAATGTTTGGTATTGCATGGGCTATATTTTAGCATCAGGCAAAACTGAGTCAGTCGCCCTACATGACTGTGACATCGTCACCTATGAAAAGTCATTGTTAGCACGCTTACTTTATCCTGTTGCTAACCCGCAGTTTAATTATGAGTTCAGTAAAGGTTATTACGCCCGCATGTCAGACGGCAAAATTAATGGTCGTGTGTCACGTCTGCTGGTCACGCCATTGATCAAAGCGCTGCAAAGAGTCGTTGGCCATAACGATTACCTTGAATACATGGACAGCTTTCGGTACCCACTGGCAGGTGAATTCTCCTTTCGACGTGATGTGCTAAATGATTTACGTATTCCGAGTGATTGGGGCTTAGAAATTGGCGTGCTCAGTGAAATGCACCGTAACTATGCCCACAACCGTATTTGCCAAGTCGATATTGCCGATAATTATGATCATAAGCATCAAGATTTGTCGCTCGATAATGCCGAAGCGGGATTATCAAAAATGTCGATAGATATTACTAAGGCGTTTTATCGCAAACTGGCTACCCAAGGTGAAACCTTTAATACAGAAGCCTTTAGAACATTAAAAGCAACCTATTATCGTATCGCCTTAGATTACGTGGAAACTTACCATAATGACGCATTGATGAACGGGTTATCAACCGATATTCATACCGAAGAGAAAGCCGTTGAAATGTTTACTCAAAACATTGTGACAGCAGGTCAGCGCTTTTTAGATAACCCAATGGAAACGCCATTCATGCCAACATGGAGCCGAGTGATCAGTGCTATGCCTGACGTACTTGAGCAGCTAAAATCGGCAGTAGAAGCGGATAACGCTGAGTTTATGTAATGAATAAGGTCGATAAGGCTGGTGGGCTGCCAGTCTAATCTGATAAACGTTAGAAGATAGGCTTATGACAGAAATAGAAAGTTTAAAGCATAAACTGATTCAACAGCTTGGATGCATTTATAAAGATGTTGAGCTAACACAAAGTTATGATGAACTTGCTGATGTGTTGGTCGATATTATGCGCATTACTCAAGGTGGCTTTACTCCTCGACCATACAGTAATCATTGGTCTGAAAAAGATGTGGTAGTGATAACCTACGGCGATAGCATTATTGCAGCAGATCAAAAACCGTTGGCCACGTTATCCGACTTTATGGATACGCATCTTGAATGCATTAATGCGGTGCATATTCTGCCATTTTTCCCATTTAGTTCGGATGATGGCTTTGCTGTTATCGATTACTCAAGCGTCAATGATGGCTTGGGTGATTGGTCTGATATTACCGCCATAGCGTCAAAGCGCAGACTCATGTCTGATTTAGTCATCAATCATTGTTCTAGTCGAAGTGCTTGGTTTCAGAACTTTATCAAGGGTGAAGGTATTGGGCATGATTACTTTTTTACCGCCAATGTTGACGATGATTTATCTCAAGTGGTTCGCCCAAGAACCTCTGCGCTATTAAGGCCAACTCATACAAGTAAAGGCTGGCAGCATGTCTGGTGTACCTTCAGTCATGATCAAGTGGATTTTGACTTTAGAAATCCACAAGTGCTTATCGAATTTACACGTATCATTAGGCAATACCTTGATGCCGGCGTGAATATTTTCCGCCTTGATGCCGTGGCATTCTTGTGGAAAATTGTCGGCACGAAATCAATTAACTTACCGCAAACCCATGAAGTGATCCGTTTATTACGCACATTAATAGAGCATGCTCAACAAGATGCAGTCGTGATCACCGAAACCAATATTCCCAATACTCAAAACCTGACTTATTTTGGCAACGCCAACGAAGCGCACTGTATTTATAATTTCTCATTGCCGCCATTACTGATTAATACTTTGATTACAGGAAGCTGTTTGTATTTAAAACGTTGGCAAATGAGCATGCCTCCAGCACAGGATGGCACCACTTATTTTAACTTTATTGCTTCACATGATGGTGTGGGTTTAAGGCCTGTTGAAGGGATATTAGAGCAGGATGAAATTGACAGTCTAGTAGAAACCATGGTGTTGTTTGGCGGTAAGATTTCCAGCCGAACGAGCGAAGATGGCCATAAAAAGCCCTATGAAATGAACATCGCACTCATCGATGCCTTGCAAGGTACAACGAAAGGCAAAGACCAATTTGGTTTAGCGCGCTTTACCTGTGCCCATGCCATTATGTTGGGGCTGGAAGGGATCCCTGGGATATATATTCATAGCTTACTGGGCACCGAAAATGATTATGAGAAACTGGCTAATACCTCTCATAATCGCTCTATTAATCGTCATCGCTGGGATGCAGAGCAACTGAATGGCTTGCTTGCCGATGACAATAGTACCCATGCTAAAGTGCTTGCTGCACTGACTAAGCTGATAACTATTCGAACCAATCAAGCTGCATTTAATCCTAATGCGACTCAATTTACCTTGCACTTAGGGTTGCAGTTATTTGGCTTTTGGCGTCAGAGCCGCGATCGTAGACAGAGCATTTTTTGTATCAGTAATATTTCAGACCAACCGATAGATTTACCCTTGGCCGAGCTGAACTTAATTGGTACCGAAACCTGGTTTGATTTGATTGACGGCGAAGTGATCCACGATATTACTGCTACGCAATTATTAGAGCCTTACCAAACGGTTTGGATTAGTAACGCACCTTAACGATCAAAGCTTATTAACGAAAAATACAATGAGGCGAAGATGCGATTCGCCTCAATGAGTTAGCGAGTACCTAAGTCGGCTTATGATTTAGCCAAACGATACTGTTTTAAAATATCATCTAATCCAACAGATGCTTGAGTGAGTTGGTTTGCAATGGTCACTGAGCGATGTGATGTTTCATGTATCGTTTCTGCTTGGCTACGAATGTCATGCAGCTGCTGAGCAATATCACGAGAAGCTGCGCTTTGTTGCTCAGAAGATGAAGCGATTTGCGAGCTCATATCAAACACATGGTTAATTGAAGTGACCATGCCATCAACATCTTCACCCACCGAGGCAATGGCTTGTTGCCCTTGCTCTGCTTGTTTAACAATGTCTTCAGTAATATGCGATAAGGTGCCCGTGTCTTTCTGTAATCCTTCTATCATGGTTTGTATTTCTACTGTCGCTTGCTGAGTGCGACTAGCCAAAGTACGTACTTCATCGGCAACGACAGCAAACCCACGACCTTGTTCACCCGCTCGTGCCGCTTCAATGGCAGCATTAAGCGCCAATAAGTTAGTTTGCTCTGAAATACTATTAATCGTGGTGACTACTTCACCAATATTGGCAGCAGCTTTTGATAGCTCATCAACAGAGATAGATGCCTGCGAGATGCGACCCGTTAAAGTGCCAATACGATTGACGGCTTCACTGATTTGCACTTGGCTATTGTTGGCTTGCGATGAGCTTGTTTGAGTTTGTTCACTGGTACTGCTTGCATGGTGCGAGACCGCTTCAATCGCCGTGGTCATTTGCGACATCGCCACCGATACTGTATCTAAAAAGTTATGTTGATATTCAGTAAGCTGCTCACTTTGCTGCGCTTGCTGATTAAATTCTTGTGCGGCATTAGACAAGGTTTGCGCATTGGCTGCAATGGCGGTCACCATTTCGCTCATGTTATCGGCACTGCGATCAATTTCTCGGGCAATAAGACTGAAATCATCCGTACCAAAAAAATTAAGGCGGCAGGTTAAGTCACCTTCAGCAAGACGTTTGATGGCAACATACATGTCCCATAGTCCGCCACCTAACGAAGTCGAAATCCAATAACACAGTAGGTACAGAGGCAATAAACCGGCAAATGCCCAAATCAGCATGCTGCTTGCGCTGGATAAGGGGTCTGCCTCTAATTTAGCGACATTCACTGTTAGAATTAACGCTGAGTTATTGACAGGTGCGCTAACGGTAATGTTGTCTTGATAGCGTGCAGCTTGAGTTAATTGGCCAACTTTTGCATCAATGAGATGAGCGAAATCAACTAATGCCTGATCATCAAGCCCTTGAGCTTGAGCGCTTTGTGCAAAAGCATTGACTCTGGATTGGGCGAATTGCTCTGAACTGTATTTAACTTGATTGGTGTAATTGACGTATTGAGTCATAGCTATAGCGGCGGTAATCGCGGTGACAAGAGCGCATATAACCCAAAACTTACCGTTTAAACTGAGCTTAATAAGTACAGCATCTACTTTACGAAAGCTAATTTGTTTCATGTCGAGCATTCCTTTAGTCAAAGCAACAATCTAGCCCTGACATTAAGTTGCAAATGCGGTCAGTGCCTACAATATATTCTGTAAATTATATTGATAATTTAATTCATCAATACAAAGTGTTACATGTAATAAGCTGGCATGTTACCGAGTATTACCAGTGAATAAATCGAGACAGATCTCAGTCTGACAGTCACTGATTGTTTTTTATCTTTTTTTAGCGATTTATCTGTTGATTAATTTCACGTTACATCACCAATCAAACCCAGTTAATTGGTTGAGCTAAGTGAGGTGACATAAACACATTGTTTATTGGCACTGATAAAAGAGATATCGGCGCAGATAACAAAAAGTTTAGCGAGAAGTGCTGTGTCATTGGGCTAATAATGTCATGGCAATTAGCGAGCGATAGTCACTAACGTTATGTTCTTTACCGCAGTTTTCCTCTATGTAAATTATTGATGTGAATGTTTGATTTTGCGATGAATACCGAGTTTATTTTGTGCCGAAAAGCATAGTGTAAGCGACTGATAATAATGTAACGGCATGAATCAATAGTGATTAATGCCAAATCATTGACCTTAAAATATTAACTTGTGAGCGAATTAACATGAAAAAATGGTTAGTCACCTTAGCTGTAATGAGCAGCTTTTCAGCGAGTACGGTTGCCGCTGAGACAGTAGAGTTTAGAGCTGCAGGAAGTTTAAAGACGGCAATGACGGAAGTCGTTGCTCAATATCAAGATCAATATGATGTAGCAGTGGCGTCGCAGTTTGCCCCATCTGGATTACTACGTAAGCGAATTGAGCAAGGCGAGCATGTCGATTTGTATGCCTCTGCAAACATGAAACACCCAACGACTCTCAATAAAGCTGATAAAGCAGGGCCTGTAGTGCGATTTGCTGGCAATAAGCTCTGTGCCATTGCCCAGCAAAATGTCTCACTTACCAGTGAGCAGTTATTGGATAAAATGCTAAGCAAGGATATTAGAGTGGGCACATCCACACCCAAAGCGGATCCTGCGGGTGATTATGCTTGGAAGTTATTTGCCAAAGCTGAACAGTTACAAACTGGTGCTGAGCAAACATTACAACAAAAAGCGTTACAGCTAACAGGTGGTGAACACTCAGCTAAAGCGCCTGAAGGGCGCAACCCTTACGGTTGGGTAATGGAAAATAATCAGGCAGATATCTTCTTAACCTACTGTACCAATGCGGTATTGGCACAAAAAGAAGTGCCAGCGTTACAAATTATTAGCGTGCCAGAAGCATTATCTGTTGGCGCACAATATGGGCTAACGCTTGTGAATGGGGCTAACCCTGATGCCGCTGGTTTAGCGCACTTTATTTTATCATCGGATGGCCAAGCCATTTTGGCTAAATACGGTTTTGATACCCCATTAAAATAGTGATTTTAGGCCAGTATCGCTGGCCTAAATCAAGCGTTTTAGCTTTATACGACACTCAGTTTCGAGCTTGATGTCATTCGCATCTGAGTGTTGCTCGTCGTTGTCGCATCATATTGCACAACCTGATTTCGCCCCGCTTTTTTTGCTCTATACATGGCGATATCAGCATGTTTATAGGCTAAGGTTGCATCGTCTTTTACTTTAGTGACTCCACCACTAATGGTGAAAGGGAACTGCGAATTGGCATCAATAATACGGCAAAGTCGATTAAGCACAGCCTCAGCTTGAGCTGCTGAGGTGTGTGGCATTAACACTGCAAACTCTTCTCCACCAATGCGAGCGACAATGTCTGTCTCACGGCATTGCTGATTTAAAAAATGGGCTAACTTTTGCAATGCAACATCACCTGCATCGTGTCCATGCTTATCATTGATGACTTTAAAATGGTCTATATCGATGATCCCTAAACATGCTTGGTAATCAGGATAACGTTTAGTGTAAACCGTGAGATTATCTAGCTCCTTGTCAAACTTACGACGATTCCAGACTCCGGTTAAAGGATCCGACTCACTTTGGTTTCGTAACTCTTCTTCAAGCAGTTTTCGTTGCGTAATATCGATAAAGGTAATCACGTACTTTTTGACTTGCCCTATGTTGTTTTTTAACGTTTGTATTCGGGTTATCAGCGTATATTGCAGGCCTGATTTGTTATGACCGACAATCTCACCTTTCCATAAGTCATCCTTTTCTAATTGTATTTTTATGGCGGCAACTTGATGCTCATTGAGCGACAGGTTTAATTGATACAGTGATTTATTGAGTAGTTGTTTTTGGGTATAACCCGAAACCCGCACAAACTCTTGATTCACTTTTATCAATGCAAACTGTGGATTAGTAATAATCACGCCCGCAACACCATTAAAAGCGGCTTCAATCAATTGGCTGTTAGCCAATTCATTTTCATGCTGGTTGTATAATTTGAAAATGTAGCCACAAATACCCGCAATCAGTAGCAAAATGAGTAAGCCATTCACCAGCAGGTGTTGTTTTTGTTGTTGCACATAAGGTGAATCTGTCGGGCTCGATATAACAATATACTGACCAAGTGGGCTGTAGGCCTCTCCAAGGGATAGCCTTGCATAAGAGTAGATTGCATCATCTTGAGTTAGGCGGCCATTTTCAGACGATTGAATTTGCTTCCATAAATTAGGCATAAGCTCAGCCAAGCTAGAGCCAGCTTTGTTATGAAGTAAATTATCTAATGTTTCATTAGGTTGATCGCTTGCAAGTAAGTGGCCTTGATGTTCAAATATTTTTGTCACGACATTATCTTGATGAATCCCATCAATGGCGCTTAGCATGTTAGAAATACTCAGGTTTATTACCATAAACCCTTGACGTTTTTGTTGGTGATAAACAGGCGAGATGATACGCATGCTTGCCTGAATAGGTTGTGATAACTCACCATTTTCAATTTCTAAGTCGACAGGCCAAGTACCAACTTCACCTTGTTTTAGCTGCTTTGCATACACAAAATACGGGCGTTGAGACTTGTTTTGTAATTGCGCTGTAGGCACTCGCAAGGGTTGAACACCTAGGTTATTAACCCTAATTAGTTCAATACCATCATTGTTGATATAACGAATCTGCGAGTATATGGCTTCATTTTTTGCTACAAAATAAAACATATTTTCAAGCGTATCGCGGCTGCTCTGACTAGGGTGCTCAGTAAATTTCATGATTTGCGGGCTGGTAGTGAGCTTTTTGATGATGTCATCAACGCCCTCAATAACAGCTGCGAGCTTGTCTGTTGAAAACGTTAATCGCTGACTGTGCTTGTCATTGATACGCTTCATTTCGTCATTTTCAATTTTTTGGTACTGATTAAATATGTAAAACCCCACACTGATACTGAACATCAATATGACACTAAAAATCAGCTTGAATACGCGAATATTTTTTCTTCGTTGAGTCTGTTGCATAAGCCTACTTAGATGATAAAAAGTTGATAATCAATATGGCAGCACGTCACCAAACAGCCGCTCTTGGGTGATAACTAGCTTAATAAAAGCCGTAATTAAAGAGTTACCATTTAATGCCACAGAGCCTTGTTACGACTTTTTATTGAGGCTGATGACGCTGTAGTTTTAAACAATGACGCAAGGAAGGAGAGTCAGGTAAGCGTTATAAGATGATGTTTTTAAATGTTTAATGATAATTGTAAAGTGTGATTTTAATCAAAGAGTACTATTGCACTAACGTGGTGAGCTGGGTAATCTAAGTTAAGAAACATATTGTCATTCGAGACGTGAAGGATTGCTATCGAGTACGTGAAAAGGAGCTTTCAGATTTATCCTTACACCAGCTTTTGCATATTCCTGTCATAAACTCTGCTTAATATGCCTTCGATAACCACAACAACTCTAAAAGAAAAGTGCCTAAATCAGGCAAATAAGGATTGCAAAAATGAGTGAAGAAACAACATTACAAACTCAAGAAGTGAGTCAAGACTCTAAAAACTTGGCGCTACTTTGTTGGATAGGCACCATCTTTTTTGGTTTTATTCCTGGTTTGGTTTTATATCTCGTCAAGACTGATGATGAATATGTTCGCCAGCAAGCAAAAGAATCGTTAAACCTCTCGATCACCGTTATCATTGGTTACTTTATTTCAAGCCTTCTATTTATTATCGTTATTGGCATGTTGACCATGTTTGCTGTTGGGATATTTAACTTAGTGTTTTGTATTTTAGGTGCGATTGCGGCATCAAAAGCAGAAGACTTTAAAGTGCCTTATATCTTACGTTTAATTAAATAAACGTCACTGGGTCAGTATGACCAGAAAGGCTCAATGACGAAAGCTGCGCTTTCGTCATTTTTATTTGAACGTAAGTTGAAGAATGATTGAGTGACAAGGAAAGCTAAGTGGAAACAAATGTATTTGATCGAACATATACCACAGACAAGATTATCAGTGGGCCATTATACAATTTACTGATTGGGTTAACCCTATGCTGGGGCTTTGGCATTAACTGGTGGATGGTGACTAATATTTCCCCAGAAGCGATTGCATCTGTTAATTCTTGGGTATTTTTTATTGGTTACTTTGCGTCATGTTTTTTAGGTATTTACCTATTTTCATCGTCAGATAAACCTGTGGTGAGCTTTATTGGCTACAACTTCGTGGTCGTGCCATTTGGTTTCATTATTAACTTGGTTGTGAGTCAATATGACGCTGCACTCGTGTCTGAAGCCATTCGTATTACCGGCTTAGTGACTATTGCAATGATGTGTTTAGGCACATTGTTCCCTGCTTTTTTCAGTAAAATTGCCGGAGCGTTAACCATTGCGCTGTTGTTGGTTATCGTCATCGAATTGATTGAAATTTATGTGTTTGGGATCCACCATGGCATATTAGATTGGATAGTCGTGCTGATCTTTTGTGGCTATATTGGCTACGACTGGGGGCGCGCAAATCAAATTCCTAAAACAGTTGATAACGCGATAGATAGTGCCGCAGCCTTGTATATGGACATCATTAATTTATTCCTAAGAATTTTACGTATTTTAGGTCGCAAGTAAGTGCTCATTAGGCGTTAACATTAAAGAGCCGTAAGGCTCTTTTTTTGTCTCAATTAATATAGGGAAAGTATCATTGAAACTCGTTAAACCCAGTGCAGAATACCAATCGAGTTATCTTGCTTATATTGCCGAACTAGCCGATGAAGAGCGTTATCCTTTTCCACTGGATTTTGATCATCAAGATTTTGAAGCCATGTTGCAAAAAATTCAGAACTTTGCTGATGGGGTTAACTTGCCTCAAGGGTATGTCGCCAGCGAAACCTATTGGTTAGTTGATGAGGCTGAGTTAGTTGGTGTCGCCAACTTACGCTTGCGGTTAAATGACGCTATTAGACATTGTGGTGGGCACATTGGCTTGGGCATTCGTCCAAGTTATAGAGGTCAAGGCTTAGGAGCTGAACTCATGGGGCTGGTTATTGCTAAGGCAAAACTCAAAGGCATTACTGAGCTACATATTCATTGTTATAAGCACAATGTCGCTTCAGCAAAAATGATAATGGTAAATGGTGGGATACTAGCGTCAGAGATATCATTGTCAGACGATCAGAGCTCAGATAACGCTGCGGCAATAATACAGCGTTATCGAGTGGTTTGAATGACTTAGCTAACTAATTGAACCACAGCTTGATTCAGTTCTGCGATAAGTTCTGCATTGGTTAATTGACCTTTCTCGGCATCAAAGTTTTGATAAAAACTAGGGACTGACATTGAGCCTTTGACCTCAGCGGCAAAGTAAGGGGCTGAACCTGTCGCCGCTGCAAGTACTGTACTCGCGCCGCCAGGGCCAGGCGAGGTGGCCAGTAGTAATGTTGGCTTACCCTGAAATACTTTTTGATCAATGCGTGATGTCCAATCAAACAGGTTTTTATATGCTGCGGTGTATGAGCCGTTATGCTCTGCAAATGAAATAACGATAGCATCCGCATGACCAATTTTGTTGAAAAAAGCTTTAGCCAAGTCTGGCTGACCCAATTCTTTCTCACGGTCTTCACTGAATAATGGTATTTCATAGTCATTGATATCGAGCAATTCAACTTCGGCATTATCAACTAATGTCGCAGCATGGTTAGCCGCATATTGTGCGAGTTGTTTATTAATGGAATGACGACTGCTGCTTGCTGCAAATGCTAAAATTTTCATGTTATTGCCTTAGGCTCTTTAAGCCAGAATAAGTCAGTTAAAACAAAACGTATGTTGGGGTAAATTACTCGTATTTATTTATGTTTAACATCAATTTACGTGCTTGTATTCAATAAATTCGATGACATTTTTGTCAGGATCTCGAATGAAGAATGAACGTCCATTAATGTGCTGCATTAGTTCACCACTGAGTGGAATGTTGCGTTCGCTTAATTGCTCAATCATGACGTCAGCATCATTAATTTCTAACGCAATATGGGTATAGCCAGTGTGTTTAGTGGGAATATCCATTAGTACATTCGTGTCAGTTTGTGCGGCATTCAAAATAAAATTAATGTTGATACCACTCGGGTGTTCGACAATCGCTACTGGCTCTGGCCCTAATGGACCAGCCACATAATTAAATCCAAGTTGCGCGTAAAATGCTTTAGCAATATCAAGGTCTTTTACGCGTAACCCATAATGATTAATTCGAGTGATCTGTTCCATGATTATTTCCTTATAGTTAACCACTTAAAGGCTTGAGCCCTCGTGCGTTGATGTGGTTACTTTAGCGATATCACGGCGTGGGATTAAGTAGGTATAAGGTAAATGATTATTTCCATATGACTTGTAATTCTTGGTTATATTAAAAATTGGTGTTATTTTGGAATGAATGTCGACCTGTGTGTCTGGCTAATTTGATGGAGAGAGTGACATATGAATCTTGACCCTAAATTGTTTGATGGCCTGGTAATTTTTAGTCAAGTTATCGAATCTGGTAGCTTTTCAATTGCCGCCGAAAAAACCGGTCACTCGACATCGCACATCAGTAAAGTGGTGACAAAATTAGAACAGCGATTACAAACCCGCTTGTTACATCGCAGTACACGCTCATTGAGTTTAACGCCAGAAGGTAAGTTATTTCATCAGCAGTGTGTGCAGATAGTCAAAGATGCAGAGCAAGCTGTCGCTATGTTAGATAGTCGCTTACAAGTGCCTAGTGGCACGTTAAAAATTAGCTGCCCGGTCACTTTAGGTTTAATGCACTTACAACCGATATTGTCCTTATACATGCAGCAATACCCACAAATAAACTTAGACATTGATTTTAGTGACCGCCATGTCGACTTAATTCAAGATGGTTATGACTTAGCGATAAGAGCAACCCAACAGCTCGATGATTCTAATTTGATTTGTAAGCGCCTCAGTCGATTTCACGCATTAGTGGTAGCAACGCCAGCATATTTAGCAAAACATGGGACGCCGCAGTCTCCAGAAGACCTTATTACTCATCAATGTATTTGTTACACCAATTTAAAGCATCCTAGTCGTTGGGTATTTGAACACCCTGAAAAAGCGACAGTGACGGTCGATGTTCCCCAAGTTATCGGTTGCAATAATGCGGATATGGAATTAGCAATGGTGCTTGATGATCATGGTATTTGCCGCCTGCCTTCTTTTTATTTATCTAAGGCATTAGAGCAGAAAAAGCTAACGGTGTTGTTTAGTGACTATGTGCAACCTGAAGTGGATATTTACGCTGTGTATCCTAGTCGCAAGCATTTAACTCCAAAGGTGCGAAGTTTCATTGATATGCTGGTGGAGCATATGCCAGCTTCATAACTTGTCCATTATTCACGATATGAACAAGCGGTATTTGATCCAGCAGATATCACAGTTTATTGGTATATCTGCTTCGCCTCAGTTGGTCAATTAGCTTGCTAACTGTGCTTCTGCATTCATTGGGTTTTTAGCTAAATACTCAAATAAACCCGTTTGCATATTCACGTTCCAAAAACGGCCTGCAAGCGTGAGTTTCAAGCAACCGTCATCTATCGTTGCGAGTCCATTTTTCTGCCATGCTTCAAACAATGGCTGCAAATGAATAACAACATCGGTTTCAATCCCATCGAATGATAATGTGCCTGAGTCTAAGCCACGTTTAAAAATAGCATCAAATGCGGCAGATGGATTTGGGCTGAGCGCCATGCCTGGTACTTGTGCTGGCAATCGTGTCTGGCTGCTCGACTCTGCATCTTCAGTGACAACTTGTGCTTGGTGCCACTCACTTAACTCTCTGGCATTCATCATGCCATGACCATGAATGCTACCGCCGCCGCCAGCACCAAAAGGCAAAATTTCGATACCGCTTTTAGCGAGTGAGTTATACACACTGCGCTCACGGTCATCTCTGCGCCAATGACAGCTAGATAATCTTTGCCATTGCTGGCTTTCTAGTGCATTAGCACCATAGGCATACATGCTGGCACGGGTTTGGCTATCAGCCTGAAATTCACTGGTTTCAGTACCTAATACTTTGCCTTTTTCGCTGGCTTTATCGATACGGTTACCCGCTAAACCAATTAACTGATATAAATCGACGCCATGGGCTCCACAGTCAATTGCAGCTTGAATATCTTGTTGCCAAATATCCATGGTTTGCCCAGGTAAACCAAAGATCAAGTCGATGACAATACTGGCGCTTGGATGTTGGCTAAGCTGTTGTAATCGCTTAAGCAAAGTCTCTTTATCATCAAAACGACCTGCTGCTTTGCGTACAGCAGTATCAAAGCTTTGAACACCAAATGAAAAACGATTAAAACCGTTATCTAGCGCATTGTTAAACTTAGCGTCATCAAAACCATTTAGGCGGCCTTCTAGGGTGACTTCTGCATTATCAGCTAATGGAAATCGTTGAATAGCTTGGCCTAACTTGGCAATTTCCTCAGCGGTAATATCAGTTGGTGTACCACCACCGACGTAAACCGTGTCAAAGGGCTGACTTTGTGCCAGCCTTGTTTGCGATGCGAGCGTTAACTGCTGACACAATACTTCCATGTAGTGGCTAATGCGCTCAGGTTTAGCGCCATTTTCAAAGAAATTACAGAAACTACAACGCTTACGACAAAATGGAATATGAATATACAAGGCACGTTTATCTGCAGTTGTTTCCGTTTGCCACCATTGTTGCCAAAGCTGTTCATCAACTTTAATTGGACGGCTACCACTTCGACCTGCATGGGGAGCGCTTTTGACTTTAAATGCATGTTGCAAAGGGTCTGGGCTTGCAATGCCTGTCATGGAAGAAGTTAAGATCATGGTTACTCACATCAAGTAAAAATAAATATAGTTAATGATAACCATTATCATTTGCATTTTGCTTGGTTTAGATCAAGTTTTGCCGCTTTGCATTGTAAAGATTGTCAGCGAAACCGGGTTAAATAGATGCGTTAGTGATCTTGTTGTAAGGCGAGTAGTTGGATTGCTATTAAATAAAAAAGGCATGCTAATGCATGCCTTTTTAGTCACGTTAAATGGCCTATTGCTATGCTATTTGCACTAAGTCGTGGCAAACAATTGCTTAAACAATCCCGCCTCTTGTTTGAGTTGCGTCTGGTTACCTGACTGCACAATTTGGCCGTCATCTAACACCAGAATTCGATCGGCTAAATCTAGGTTATTCAGTCGATGGGCAATAATAATGCAGCTACGGTTTTGCAAAAATGCGTGTAAGTTTTGCAGTACTTTGGCTTCTGTAGCGGCATCAAGGGCTGAAGTCGCCTCATCTAAAATGACTAAATCAGGTGCTGAGATCCACATTCTGGCAATCGCTAGACGTTGCAGTTGCCCGCCTGATAATCGTGTGTCGCTGCGACCTAAGTCTGTATCTAACCCTTCCGACCAACTGGCTATAGTGGTTGATAATTCCGCTTTTTCAAGGGCTTGCCATAGTGTTGAATCACTTACATCTGCGCCGAAAGTCAGGTTTTCACGTAATGTGCCAGCGATAAGCTTAGGGTGTTGCGGCACGTAACCGACTCGACGCCTTAATGCGTTGATACCAAAGTCATCGATAGCCTGACCGTTTACTAAGATGTTCCCTGATTGAGCAGGGTAAAAGCCGAGCAGTAAATTGACTAAGGTTGATTTACCGCCGCCACTCATTGCTAGTAAGGCAACGGATTCATTGGCAGCAATATGTAAGTTAAGCTGGTGGAACAAGTTTGGCGTTTCGGCAAAACCAAAGCTGACATTATCAAATTCAATGGTTAAGCCCATGGCTTGTTGTGCTGATGTTTCAGTAAGTCGTTGTGGTCGAGTCACTTGTTTTGGCTGTTGCGTTTCCACTTCTGCGGGTTCAGTGTCTAACGCTAATAACTGATTGAGTCGTTCCATCGAGGCTTGTGCGCCAAATCGAGCATATTGAATGTTCAATAACTCTTGAATGGGTCCCATCAAATACCAAAGGTAACTGAAGATGGCAAAAATTTGGCCGACGGATAAATCTGAAACCAACACCATAAAGATGGCCATCGCACGAAAGCATTCAAATCCCAGCAAGAAAGTGGTGAAGCTGAGTTTATTGAGCGCATCTGTTTTCCATTGGTTGGCAATGGCATGCTGGCTTAAATTGGAGGCTAAGCCAAATACACGTTGATAATAGTGCTTTTCTTGCTGTGCTAAGCGTAACTCTCGTGTGGCATCAATGGTATCGACGAGGGCTTGTTGAAAGGCCTCAGTTGCTGCGTTTTCTTTACGACGTAATGTTTTGACGTGTTCAGCAAATCGAGAAGAGAAGTAGATAACCAATGGATTGAGCAAAATGATCATCAAACCCAATTGCCAGTTGAGCCATAGCAAGACACTGGCAATGGCGACGATGGTCAATACGCTGATGATCAGCCGTGACAAGGTGTCACTCACAAAGCGCTCAAGAGTATCAACATCAGTAATACAGCGAGATGCCAATCCTGCACTACCGTATTTATCAAACGCGCTTATTTGCATATTAGGTAATTGCATTAGCATGCGCTCACGCACATCTAAACTGATGCGTTTAGCGATTTTGGTGAACTCTCTGGCTTGGATAACTTGTGTCACCATCGTCAGTAACCGCAGCACAATCACAGCCACTAAAACAATAACAATATACACGCCAGCACTGTGCATACTGTCAGGCAAAATTGGGAGCAAGGTGTTTAATAGCCAACCTGGTTTTTCTAGCAACACTTCGTCTACTAGAAATGGCATTAGCATTGGGATAGGTAAGCTTAATAACGTGGCGGCAACGGCTATCATATTTGCCTGAAATAGTTGCCGTTTATGAGCAAGAATCTTTTGTTTTAACCAAGCCCAATTAAGCTGTGGATGAGGTTGTTGCAAAGTTGCGTCCTTAACCCAAATGGCAGTGACCTCCTAGCAATGGCTAGGAGGTTGCGCGACATTTGAAGTTCTGTAAATTAAAATATAAGTGGAAGGTTGCTTTTAGGGTCGATAACTAAGGTGGGCTTGTAGTGCCAAACTTTCTCGATCACTTCAGCGGTTAGCGCTTCATAAGGTGCGCCATCACTGACCACTTCACCTTGTTCAAGTACCACTAACCTGTCGGCATAACGGCAAGCTTGATTGAGGTCATGTAATACCACAATAACGCAATAGTTTTGCTCACGAGCCAAGCTTTGAGCCAGTTCTAGGACGCGATGCTGTTGAGCTAAATCCAATGCGGATGTGGGCTCATCAAGAAACAAAATTGGGTGACTCGGTGCCTGAGCAAGTTGGGTTAACACTCGCGCTAATTGCACACGTTGTTTTTCACCACCTGAAAGCGTTGGATAGCTGCGATATTTCAATGCAGACAGTGCCACTTGTTCTAATTGTTTATCCACCAATTCAGCGCCTTGTTGCTGATTAAGGGTTAATGGGTATAACCCCATCTGCACCACTTCGTGGACTTTAAATGGAAACGTGAGTGACGCATGCTGTGGTAATACGGCAAGGGATTTCGCTAGCTCTGCACGATCCCACTTGGCGAGTGGTTTGTTTTGTAAAGTGATCTCACCAGAGGTTAATGCCACTTCTTGGCAAAGGCTTTTCAACAGCGTGGATTTACCCGCGCCATTAGGGCCAAGCAGCGCCGTCACTTGGCCGGGCATAATGTCTAGATTGATATCTGTTAACACGGCTTTTTTGCCAATATGAACAGATAAATCTCTGATATTAATAACCGATGGTGAGGCTTGCACCGCAGAGTGACTGAATGCATCGGGCTTTGACTTATGTTGAGTCAATGGCGTGTTGTTGGTATCAGCGCCAGCCAATTCTAATCCTGATAATGCAGGCGCAGATTTATGTGTTTTAAGCATGGATTTTAATTCTAGATTTCTCATCATATTACACCAACTTATTGCGCTGTTTGAGTAATAGAATAATAAAGAAAGGCGCACCTAACAGTGCCGTGACAAGGCCAACGGGTAGCTCAGATGGTGCAACAATAGAGCGTGCGCCTATGTCTGCAACCACCAATATTGCAGCACCTAACATCGCGCTTAAAGGCAATAATAAGCGGTGATCTGGCCCTATCATCATTCTCACTAAATGCGGAACAACAAGACCGATAAAGCCAATAATCCCAGTAGCTGCAACAGCAATACCGACGCCAATAGCACACAAAACAATTAACTTGAGTTTGAGCTTATCAACATCAAGGCCAAGGTGCCTTGCTTCTGCTTCGCCTAGCAGTAATGCATTTAATGCCTTAGCACTTTTATTAAATTGCCAACTGATTAAGGCTAGGGCGATTAAGCTCAGTACAACATAATGCCATTGTGCTCCCGCGACCGAGCCCATTTGCCATAAGGTTAAGTCACGTAATGCCATATCGTTGGCCATATAGGTCAGCACTCCGATACCAGCACCTGCAAGTGCGGCTACGGCAACACCTGAAAGCAGCAGTAGCACAACAGAGGTACCGCTTGGGCTCGATGCTAAACGGTATACAATCAAGGTGGTAATAAGCCCAGCGAAAAAGGCGCTAAAAGCCACAAGGTATTCACCACCTTGGGGGAATAACACAATACAAATTGCTGCACCAAGTGCTGCTCCAGAGGACACACCAATAATGCCAGGATCCGCCAGCGGATTGCGGAATAACCCCTGCATGACAGCGCCGCATTGGGCTAATGTTGCGCCCACAGCTAGCGCTAAAAGAGTTCGGGGTAAACGGACGTTATTAATCACCAGTTGCTCGTGGGGAGCAACCGCAGCTAATTCTTGTCCAGTTGCCCAATTCACCATGGCATTGAAGCTGGTGGAAGGGCTAATTTGTAATGGTCCGATGCTGACAGACAACAGGCTTGTTATCACCAAAGCGGTGAGTAAACAGGGCCAAAGCCAACGTTGATTTTCCATGATAGTTCCTAGTGCGTGAATGCAGCACGTTTAATATTTGCTATTGCCGTTCAACAAACTTAGCGCTGTTGGATCTCAATAAAATCACTGGCAAGCTGATCGGCAGCTTCGACAGCACTGATCCCCAATCCGCCGAGCAATGCTTTAGCTGACAAGTTTTTAATCAGCTTATGTTCGCCTGCTGGGGTATGAGCAAGTAATGGCATTTGGGCTAATAGCGTTTCTGCAGGATCTTCTGCCACTTCTTCGCTGCGGTTTGAAATCAGAATGACATCAGGTTGCAGGGCTAAAATACCTTCTTGAGAAACGCTCTTATAACCTGAGAAACCCGCTATATTATTGCCGCCAGCAAGGTTAATAATGATATCTGCAGCAGTGTCGTCGCCGCCAACACGCGCTGGACGGTCAGGTTGTAGCAGTAGGAAAAGGACTTTAGGGGCATCACCTTGTTTGGCGATGGTGTGTTTTTTAGCATCAATTTCTGCAAAAGACTGTTGAATTTGCTCTGTGAGTGCTGCCGCTTGAGTTTCTCTTTCTAGTAGCTGCCCCATTTTTTCAACATTTTGCAGGAGTTGTTCTTTAGTATTGGCATTAGGTAGCGATACCACTTCAACATTGGCGCCAGCTAAAACCTCTAAGGTATTTTTAGGTCCCATAGCATCGGAGCCCAATAATAACGTTGGTGATAACGCTAAAATACCCTCGGCCGACAGCATTCTATGGTAGCCAAGTTTTGCAACCGAGGTGAGTTCTTCAGGGACTTGACTAGTAGAATCGACACCAACTAACTCGTTACTCCCCTCCAAGGCAATCACTAATTCAGTGATACCAGCACCTGCACTGACAACGCGTTGTTCAGCCATAGTTGCTGAGCTAAAAATAGCCCCAGAAAGTGCCATTAAGCTGGCGAATAAAAAGGTTTTAGATTGACGTGTTTGTTGCTTGAGCATAATTAAAACTCCGAATAAATATGATAAAGGCTCAAAAATTACTGTGGAAACCCTATGCGTTTCTTTTACTGTGAGTCGATTGTCAGTATTAGAAGCGCAGTCATTAGGGTTCCATTAAAATTTGGGTATTACTGATTTGCTGTCTTTGTAATAAAGCAAGTACGGTCATCAATGGTTGTACTGGCGCATTTTTATCTGCAGCAACCACCACATTGAGATCAGGTGAAGCATTAAACGCACTAATAAAGGCTGCTTCAAACTGGTCAAATTGGTCAAACGTTTGTCCGTCGAGTGCCCAATGTGGTGCTTCATCCATGATGTTGACTGAAAGGTGTTCTTCCTGAGATAAGCCCACCAGTTCTGACTTGGTTTCAGTGGGGACATCCACTGGTAGCGTCAGTAACTGGGTATTGGCTGTCAGTAGCAAAAACACCAATACGATAAAGATGATGTCGATAAGCGGCGTAAGATCGATGCCAATGCTACTTTGAGCCGACGATCCTATGCCTTGTTCAGAGCCAATCATCAGTTTGACTCCGACAAGGTTGCTGCCATTGGTGGTGTCATGTTTGATGATGTCTGTTGCTGACTTGCGTGGGTATTACTGGCTTTAAGGCAAGGTGCATTTGCGCCGCAAGGGACTTCACAACCAATATTTAATGCTTGGTCGAAGCCTTCTAACCATAAGTTAAGTTGGTTGAGAGCATGAGCCATTTTGTTGCAGCGTTTTTCAGCCCATAACCCAATCAAATGTGACATGGTGATGGCTGGCACGGCAATGATAAGACCTGCAGCTGTGGTATTCATTGCTAGTCCAAGTCCTGTTGCCAATTGTGATGGAGTGACGGGACCGTCTGAAATTCCCAGCTGGCTGAACATTTCAATAAGACCTAATACAGTGCCCAATAGGCCGAGTAACGGGGTGATGACACCAATAATATGTAATACTTTTAAGCCCGATTGCAGTTTTTCTTTTTGCTTGATTAGCCATAAATTTAAAATTTCTTCACGCATGGCTCTAGGATGGTCACCATGGGATAACAATAGCCCCGTTCCTTTAGCCAACATACTGCGGCCTTGGCTTAGTTGAGCAATTAATTGCTGACGCTGCTCTGTTGTCGCACTGCGAGTTTGTTTTCTCAGTTCTGTTAACCAAGCGTCACGTTTTAATAACTCATTGGCCATTAACGCAAGTCGTTCAAGAATGATAAGTGATGCTAAAAAAGCGCAAATAAACAGTGGCCAAGTTAAGTAGCCTAATTGCTCTGAGAGCTGCAAATATAGTGGTTGAGACATGTTGGTTTCCTATCTTCAGATTAATTTAGCGCAAACTTCACCGGGACTCTTACTGTGTAAGCAAAAGCGGTTTGCGGTGAAGGTGCGGCAAATTTCCACTTTTCAACAGCATCAATCGCTGCTGCATCAAGTAGGCTATAACCTGAACTATTAACTAAAGTGAGCGAAAGTTGCTCACCAATTTGATTAAACATGACTTCCACTGTCGCTGTGCCCTCAAAGCCTCTTTTACGTGCTTTTCTTGGGTAATTAGGTTGTGATGGCGGCGCTGAAAATGTCGGTTTCTGTAACGCGACGGTTTGTTGAGTAACGCCTTGTTGGGCCTCCACTTGTTGCTGTTCATGGGTTGCACTTGCATCTGTGCTGGCAAGTTCGGTATCTGATATTTCGTTTTGAGGTTGCTCGGTCACAGGCGTTGGTGTGGGTTCAACGACTTCTTGCTCAATGACCTCTTCAACTTTTGCGATGACGTTATCGGGTGCTGGCTTTTTAGGATCGGTTTTGACGACTTTCTCAGGAATTGGCTTAGGTTCTGGTTTAACTTCTGGCTTCGGCTCTGGTTTAATTTCTGGCTTAAGCTCTGGAAGCACTTCTTCAATGGTTTGCTCAGTGCTTTGAGCTTGTGCACTTGCTTGCATTGCCACCATGACACTAACAGCTTGATTTGACCCCATTGCAGACCCTGCCGCGAGCTGAATTTCAGGTTCAGTATTTTGAGAGGCGAGAACGCCTCCTTGGATTAAAACGGTTAAACATCCAAAAGCAAAATATCGTCTAGGTGTCATGATCTATATTCTTCTACAACAGCATTCGGTTAGATATTGACCATTTTTAAGAAAAGCAATCAGTTAGCTGAAAATCTTTACAATCTTTACAAAGCTAATAATTACAATCACTTAATAATAGTAAGTATCAATATATCGCTAAACATACAACATAAGTAATGAGATCGCAAATGATAATGATTTTCATTTGATCTAAGTTTTATTCTCAGGTAAAGTGCGGCAATTAGTTAGGCGGTAATAATACTTTGTGATTAGTTTTTCTGAATGATTCATTAGCTTTTTCACTAACACAAAGTGGTCATTACTTCCCTCGAACTAAGCCGAATTTTGTATTTATACTTTGAGGATTTAATCATGACCAAGAAGCCACTCGTAGTAGCAATGGCAATGGTTTTCAGTACCACCGCATATGCACAAGAAAGCAAAACAGTCACCGAGTTTGATGAAGTTTTAGTCACAGCAACGCGTATCAGTGAAAAAGTCTCTGATACTAGCCGAAGCGTGACAGTGATCAGCGAAGAAAAAATGCAAGAGTCACAACCTTCATCGGTTGCAGATGCACTGAAAAACGAAGCTAACGTGAGTGTGACTAATGGTCCTCGTGCTTCGTCTCAAGGTGTTGAAATCCGTGGTCTAAGTGGACAGCGAGTACTACAAACTATTGATGGCGCGCGTCAAAACACCAATTCTGGTCACCGTGGCACCTATTTCATGGACCCTGAGCTACTAAGCTCAATCGAAGTTGTGCGTGGCCCTGCAAGTAGCTTATGGGGCAGTGGTGCGATTGGTGGTGTGGTTGCACAAAATACCAAATCAGCCCAAGACTTTTTAGATGAAGGCGATACCTTTGGTGGCTACATCAAACAAGGTTTTGAAACGAACGGCGACAAGATCAAAACCAGTGGTACCTTATATGGTTTAGCTGACAATATTGATTGGTTATTAAGTGGTAGCTACCACGACAGCAACAATATCAAGATTGGTAACGACCAAACTCTTGAAAACAGTGCTTCAGAAGCGACGAGCGGTTTAGCTAAATTAGGTTGGGAACCAACTGATGATCAGCGTCTACAGTTTTCTGCACGTTTTTCAGATACTGATGAGTTAGTACCAAGTAATCCAGCGACTAACGTGGGCAGCTCAGTACCATTAGTTCAACGCAATACGACAGATCAAAACGTGACGTTAGATTACAGCTTAAATCCAACAGATAACCCATTGTTGGATTTAAACGCGACGCTATATTGGAATAGCACTAATTACGACGAAGATCGTGTGACGAAAGACCAAGTTGATAGCACGGAATACGACACCATAGGTTTTAGCCTTAATAACAGCTCTACCTTTGGCAATACTGTGCTGACATATGGTGTGGATGGTTACAAAGACACCATTAATACTGTACGTGACGATAATGGCCAAGCCGGTGAACGTCCTGATGATATCGACGGTGAGTCTACGGTTTGGGGGGCTTTCACTAAAGCCGATATTAGCCTAACCGATACCTTGGCACTGGATGCTGCAGTACGTTACGACACCTTCAAAAATGAAAGTAACAACTTAAACCAATCATCTGACGACAATGCGTTTACGCCATCTGTTGGCTTAGTGTGGAAGACGACGGATTGGTTAACCTTAAGTGCACGTTACGACGAAGCATTCCGTGCACCAAGCATGGAAGAAATGTACTCAACAGGGACACATTACTGTATTCCTTCTATCCCAGGTTTCTTGCCAGATGGCTTATGTAACACTTTTGAGATTAATCCAGATCTGAAAGCTGAAAAAGCGCAAAACAAAGAGATCAAAGCCGACATGCGTTTTGCTGATTTAGCGGGCGATGATGAGTTAGTGGTGACCTTAAGTGCATTCAGAAACGATGTTGATGATTTCATTGAACAGTCTGTATCTAACCCACTTTATGGGATTCCAGGACTTGAGCAAACGACCTCTTGGGATAATGTCGACGAAGCTAAATTAACCGGTTTTGAGTTCACCACTCGCTACCGTTATAAGCAAACTCGTTTGACCTTCAACTATGGTCAAACTGAAGGTAAAGATAAAGAGTCAGATGAGTATCTATCTAATATCCCAGCTAAGAAAATGGGCTTAGATTTATCGCAATCCATTATGGAAGGCGATATGAAGTTTGGTACTCGTTTTACGTATGTTGCTGAGCAAGATCAGTTACCAACTGACAACCTAGAGCAATATGACTCGTACAAATTGTGGGATGTTTACGTAGCTTGGGAACCAGCAATGGGGACATTCGAAGGCTTGCGTGTAGATTTTGCAGTAGAAAATATCGGTGATGAGGAATATCGCCAAGCGTGGCAAACCTTGTATGAGCAAGGCAGGAATTTCAAATTGTCAGCGCGTTACTCGTTTTAATTCTTTTACCCTGTAAACGAATTAATTAGACCGAGCTGAGAGAGCAATAGTGTGGATAACACTTGCTCTCTTATCTGGAAAGCTTCTCAAAGGTAAAAGCTTGAGCGGCTTTTTCAGGATTTAAGATTCGTATATTAGGGTTATTAAATATTTGGAGATATTCCATGGCTGTATCAGTAGAACAAATCAAGCAATACCTCGCCGACAACCCAGCAGCGATGCCTGGACAAGTTGCAGCTGAGTTAGCAATCACAGAGTTAGAAGTTGTTAAAGCACTGCCTTCAGAGCAGTTGGCTTTATTACCACTGACAGAAAAAGATGACTTACTGGCATCATTACCTGAGTGGGGCAACATGACCACAATCGTGTCGGCATCAGGCAGCATTTTTGAATTCAAAGGCAGTTTCCCTAAAGGTAAATATGCCCATGGTTACTACAACTTAATCACCAAAGGTGAAGGCTTACATGGCCACTTAAAGCTGGATGATATCAGTGCAATTGCCCTGATCAGCAAGCCGTTCAGAGGCACTGAAAGCCACTCAATTAACTTCTTCGGCGCACAAGGCGAAGTGGTTTTTAAAGTGTATTTAGGCAGAGACAAAAAGCGCGTGTTATTAAGTGAACAGGTTGAGCGTTTTCAAGCACTTAAAGATAGCGTGAACATTGCAGCTTAGTTGTTGATGACAACGTTTTTGATGACTGCTTGTCATCGCTGCTGAATAGAAAATAGAGAAAAGGAATGTGTGATGTCGACAGAAAAAGAGCAACGCTTACGAGAGAAACTTCTTCCAGAAATTGAAGAATTCAAAGCGCAACGTTCAACCTTACAATTGGCAACGCAAGATGCTGATGGTGTACCTAACGCCAGTTATGCTCCATTTGCATTGGCCGATGATGGTTTTTATATTTTGGTCAGCGAGTTAGCACGCCACGGCACTAACTTAAAAGCCTCTAATAAACTGTCTGTCATGCTAGTTGCTGATGAGTCTGAGTCGAAAAGTGTGTTTGCACGTAAGCGTTTAACCTTTGATGCGACAGCTGAAATTGTTGCCCGTGATAGTGAAACATTCACTAAAGGTGTGGCGGCATTGTCGGCACGTTTTGGCGAAATGATTGACAATCTAGCAGGATTAACTGACTTCAATCTATTTAAACTAAATCCGCATCATGGTTTATACGTTAAAGGATTTGGCCAAGCATTTAGCTTGTCAGGTGCAGAGTTACTTGATGTAGATTGGAAGCGTGATGGTCATCATGGCACCCCAAAAGAGCCTGCTGAAAAAGCGTAATCAGAATTCATTTAGCCTAGGTTAACTGAGTTTTATGCTACTTTCTCGACATGGGGTTTGTAATGTTTTTGCAATATATTTGTAATAATTTAGTACTAGTTAAGTGCATTTCTAGATGTTACGATATTTGCCATGACAAGTGAGTGTGCTACTGCATTATTGTGGTTTTACTTAAACAAATACAATAACTTCAACCCCAAAAGATGATATTGTTTTAATAAGATTTGTTGCTCACTTTAATGGCAAAAAGCCCAAGTTTACTTAATGTAAACTTGGGCTTTTCCTTATTGAGGCCTTGGCCAAAAATTGTCGATTTTTGCTTATAAAATAAAAGTGGCCACTAAGTCATTAAGTGCCTTTGCTTGCCCTTTTAATTGCTGCGCTTCTTGATGGGCTGTGACGGATGCTTGTGCAATTTCATCCGTGACGTCTTTAATTGCCACTGTATTTTGCGTGATCTCATTTGTCACTTGGGTTTGTTCTTCTGCCGCGGTAGCAATTTGACTGGCCATATCTGAAATTAATGCTGCTGCTTGGGTAATTTCTTCAATGGCTTTATTCGCTTCATTGGCATCTTCGACACTGTTAGTCGCGAGTGCTTGGCTGCTTTGCATTAGCTCAACAGCATTTGATGTGGTGGTTTGTAGCGTTTCAATCGTTTCATAGATTTCTTGGGCTGAATCTTGAGTACGACGAGAAAGTACACGTACTTCATCTGCAACAACGGCAAACCCACGTCCTTGCTCACCAGCTCTTGCTGCTTCAATGGCTGCGTTTAGTGCTAATAAATTGGTTTGTTCAGCAATTCCCTGAATCGTCGATAAGATGCTGGAAATAGCATTAGCATGACGGCTCAATTCACTAATCACATCCGTTGCTTGGGTGACTTCATTGGCCAATAAATGAATTGATTGACGAGTATTATCCACTAAGCTTTGGCCTTGTAAGCTGCTACTACTGGATTGTTGCGCTGCGGTAGCGGTATTTTCTGCACTGGATGCAATTTCATGTGTCGCACTGGCCATTTGAGTTACCGCAGTGGCGACCATAGTGACTTCTTGCTGCTGGGTTTGAATTTCTTTTTCAGCATGACGACTGTTCACTAAGCTATTATCAGCATTTTGATCAAGTTGGTGTGCCACTTTTCTTATTTGACTAATGAGTAAGTGCTGGCTGCTAACAAAACGATTAAAGCTATCTGCTAACACTCCCACTTCATCTTTAGACTCAACGTCAATACGCTGGGTTAAGTCACCGTTTCCATCAGCGATTTTAAACAGTGCATTTGAGACACGACCGAGAGGGAGAAGTAACTTAGTCATTAACCATGAAATCACTGCCATACTTGCTAAAAGCACTAATGCAGCTAGTCCAAGTTGTTTGACAAGTAGGCTCGCTAGAGGGGCTTCAAGCGTTGCTTGATCAAGTAGAACAATCAGTTCCCAATCCGTTTGAGGAATATCCGCAACCCAGACTAATTTGTCACGGCCTTCAAGCTCAAAATGGATTGGAATTAATTGATCACTGCGGCGCTGTTGCTGCAATACATTGAGATCCAGTTGGTTATCAATATCGCGAATATGTCCCATTGCTTTTGATGCATCTTTATAAGCGATAACCGTACCATCTTTATGCATCATGATAGCGAAGCCATTAGAAGGCAAGGTCATACGGTTAACATCATCGACTAAGTCGTTAATATTCACATCGCTGGCAATGACGCCATTATGGATTTTTTCAGCAAGGGTAATCACGACTTTTTTAGTCGGGAAGTCTATATAAGGTTTGGTAAGAATCATCGTTTGGCTGGTCATTGCTTGCTGATACCAAGGACGAGTACGAGGATCATAACCTGTATTATCAATGCTAGTGTCAGCATCGATCATCTCACCGGTATCTTTACCAAAGTATGTGGACTCGAAGCGACCTGAATCTAATGCTTGTTGCAAAACATGAATGTCGTCGCCTTGGTTAATCCGTGGTTTGAGCGCATTCAGAATATCTTTTTTAGATGATAACCAATCACTAATTCTTTCAGTTTGTTGGCTGCTGAGTCGCTGAACCTGCTCTAGATTTGAGGTTAACAACATGGTTTTTTGGCTGGAATAACTTTGCCAAGACAATAGGGCAATGACGACTGATAAGGCGATTAATACCGGAAAGATAATTTTCAATTTTAACGAATTAGATTTCATATAAACCAGTGTGACCTTGCTATTGAAAGGGGGAAAGTATTTAGCAACCAATGCTTGCCCAAATAGGGCTATTTTTCAGCGGCGGATAATGTCATAAGTGGTCGTTTTTTCATAGCAAATTGCTGATTAAATCGGCAAGCAAAACACCTTGATAACGAAACCAGAACAGACGATATACAAGCTTGCTTTATTGCAATAAAAATTCATCCTTGTTCAAAATGCTATAGCTTGAAAGTAATAAAGCGACGTAGATTTGAGCTTTCTTAAACTCATCATTTGCTGAATAAGTTTGCTACACTCATGTGAATATTATCGAGGTGACACAATGGCAAATATCGTATTTATTGCAACGAGTTTAGATGGCTATATTGCCGATAAAAATAACAACATTGATTGGCTTCATGAAACGCCTAATCCAGAAGGGTCGGACATGGGGTTTAGCGAGTTTATGGCACGCATTGATGGCTTGGTCATGGGACGAAACACCTTCGAAAAAGTATTGAGCTTTGATTGTGATTGGCCTTATACCAAACCCGTATTCGTGTTGAGTCGCACCTTATCAGAAGTCCCGAGTGAATTGACAAATAAGGTGTCTTTAGTGAAAGGCGATCTTGCGCAAGTGGTCGCTGAGCTTAACGCCAAGGGATTTAATGACTTATATATTGATGGTGGTGTGACAATTCAACAATTTTTGCAGTATGACATGATTGATGAGTTAATCATTACCACTATACCGACGCTGCTTGGTGGTGGTATTCCATTATTCGGTGATTTAGCTGAACCACTTAAATTTACGCATATAAGCAGTCAACAACATCTTGGCTGCTTAGTGACCAATCAATTTAAACGAGTTCGATAGGTGTATTTTGATTGTACGTTTGTGTTGATTATCCGTTTGTTTTGCCTATAACGGGCTTTTCACCGCAAGTTTGATCGGCGCAGCATTCATTTTGTAAAAAGACGATGACAGACTCTAATTGGGTAAATTCGGCAACGCAAAATAAGGTGCGCCCTTCACGTCGCTGAGAAATCAGCCCCGCAGAGGCTAAACTGGCAATATGGTGTGAAAGGGTTGAACCTGGAATACCGAGACTTTCTTGTAAACTGCCCACTGCAATACCTTGAAACCCTGCTCGTATCACTTTGTTATATATGGTTAACCTTGTTGGATGACCTAATTCTTTTAGTGTTTTCGCAACCGTATCGATTTCCATTGTTTAGTTCCTTAGGAGCGGTATAACAAAAGTATATTTCGATAATACTAGAAATATATTGATCTATCTAGTGAGAACGCTTATATTTCGATTATTCTAGAAATATAGATATAAGGTTTACACTATGTTCGACTTCAATTCAGTTGATAGCACTATGATTAAAGAAACACTCGACATGTTTGTGTTCTTAGCCGTTGAGTTAACGATTCTGTTTATTGCTATTAGTTATTTAGTGGGCGTATTACAGCAATACATTCCACCAGAAAAAATTCAGCGGATTCTGAGCAGTAAAAATGGCCGAGGTTATGTGGTAGCAGGATTGTTAGGGGCCATTACTCCATTTTGTTCTTGTTCAACTATTCCGTTTTTAAAAGGATTACTGCGTGCTAAAGCAGGCTTTGGCACCATGATGGTATTTTTATTTGCAAGCCCACTGCTAAATCCAATCATTATTGGTTTATTTGCAGTGACATTTGGTTTGAAAGTCACACTGTTTTATTTTGTGATGGCAATGGGCGTGTCTGTCATTGCTGGTTTTACCCTTGAAAAACTTGGGTTTGAAAAGTATGTCAAACCTGAAGCCTATATTGCACCTGAGTCAAAAGGTTGTGGGAGTGGTTGTGGGGCTAAATCTGTACCTGTAAGCAAGTGGCGCAAGATTTGGAACAGCACATGGGCTGACTTTAAAACGGTTTTACCTTACCTGTTAGGCGGTATTGCCATTGGCTCATTAATTTACGGATTTATGCCGACAGAGTTTGTTGCAAGTATCGCTAGTGAAGATAATCCATTAGCTATTCCTGTGGCAGCAGTTATCGGTATTCCGTTATACATTCGAGCAGAAGCGGTGATCCCATTAAGTGCAGCACTTGCAGCAAAAGGAATGGGATTAGGTGCGGTAATGGCGCTAATTATAGGCAGTGCAGGTGCGAGCTTAACTGAAGTGATTTTGCTTAAGTCGATATTTAAAAACCAAATGATTGCGGCATTTCTGTTTGTCATTATTTCAATGGCGATCTGTGCAGGGTTTTTATATCAATTCATTTTCTAAGGGCAGGTGCCTCATTCACGATGGGTAAATAGGGTTTTACCCATCGTTTTACATGATGTTAGTAACCACAATCACTGTTAATCTAGATTACTCTTGTTCGGAGCAGGCGGTAAATTTTTCAGCTGATACGCCGAGTTTTTCCGAAAAATTAGATACCAAACAAGCCGTGGTTTTCTCATCATCTTCCTCTAGCATATGTTTCTCAACACATGCCCGCATCACCTCGCGAAATACCGATTCTACTTTTGCTTCTGATTGATTTACACAGCTGGCCATTTTGGTAAATTCATCATCCGCTTTCATTTGATTCACGGACATTTGAATCACCATATCTAATTGTTCAGCGGTGAGCTCTTCTGAGAGGGGGGAGCTTGCCATTGTAGATGATGACAGTAACAGAGTGACAATAATCGCGGCTTTCATGTATTAATCCTTTAATGTAATGTCCATATTGATCGCTAATGCTATAGCGCTAACTACACAGTATAGCCTAATAACATAAGCGTTATTACTAGCTGATTTTAATGGGCTTGCTACAATCGTAGACATTCACCAAGCCGTTATTAATGGCTATCACAATTTGTAAACGGTATCTGCCATTCGGTTAATCTTGCTGGAGACGACATGCTGACACGTTCAGATGATTTAGAAATATTACTTACTGTTGTCGATAGTGGCGGTTTTTCAGCTGCGGCAGAGCACTTGGATATTCAAGTGGCACGAGTATCACGTTCTGTTAGTCGAATAGAGCAACAACTTGGTGTGACGATATTAAACCGCACCACTCGACGAGTTGATTTAACCGATGAAGGTCGTCAGTTTGTTGAGTCTATTCGCAATGGGCTGCAATGCCTTAATCAAGCAGAACATGACTTGATTTGCCGTGGCGATCTACCCAAAGGACGATTGCGAGTTAACGCAGCTAGTCCATTTGTATTTCATCAATTAATCCCATTAATTCATGAATTCAAAGAGGCATATCCAGATATTGAATTAGAAATCACCTCTAACGAGGGTTATGTCGACTTATTAGAAAAGCACACGGATGTCGCTATTCGTATTGGTGAACTTGCTGATTCTACTTTGCATGCCCGCTTATTGGGTCACAGTATGTTGTATTTCGTGGCGACACCTGAATACTTGCAAAAGCGTGATATTCCAAAGCAGGTTTGTGAGTTATATTATCATAATTTAATCGGTTTTAGTGAGCCTAAAGTGCTGAATCAATGGCCGCTAAAGGGCGGGTACACAGCTGTGCCTGCGATGACATGTAGTAGTGGAGAAACCATTCGACAATTGGTGTTAGCCGGCCATGGCATTGGCTGTTTATCTGGGTTTATGGTGAACAAAGATATTGAGGAAGGGCGGTTGGTGACCTTGCTTGAGTCTGAAAAACTGGTCAATGCTGGCTGTCGTCAGGTCAATGCTGTGTATTATAAATCATCTTCTGTGGCGAAGCGCATTTCTGCTTTCATTGACTTTATCCAACCTAAATTAACGTTATAAGCCAAGCCATTCACACTTTTTAAAGGCATTTACATGAAATCGATAATGGATTATTTGCGGCTCATTTTGTTTGTTAGTGGCGTACTGCTTGGGGTGCAAGTGCCTGCTTTTGTCGATCAGTACGGTCAACGTTTACAAGCGCATACTCAAGAAGCCAAATTAAGTCTGGATCAATTTCAGCGAGATGCTGATCGGTTTTTTGCGGGTGATATCCAACGGCTTATTCAGCATTATCAACAAAACCCTGATCAAGTTGTCAATGCCGGCGGAGACAGCATTGAAGCCATTTATCAACGGTATCAATTACTCAATGGCGCCTTAAATCAATTTAACCAAACCGCTTACAGCGGTTTTGAACAAGTGGCTTTCGAGCCATTAGAGGATATTCGCCAAGAGGTTTGGCAAAATTTTAGCCATACCATTATGTTGGACACCAGAGCGATTGCTATAGGCTTAGTCATTGGCTTTATATTATCCCTAGCGTGTGAATTATGTCTTGTGGGCTGCGGTAAAGGATGCCGACATGCGTATCGGGCGATGAAACCTAAAGCTAAGATGAATACTGAGTAATAAAGAGCCACGAGAAGTTAAGTGAAGCATAGCGAGCATACCAGAATAGTAGCGAGTGCTTTAGTGGCTACATTCACGTTTATTGGATAAATTAACCATACAATTCTTCGGTGTTTGTTTGAAGGATTTCGTTTTATGCTAGTCATTATGTTAATCATCATTTCACTTGATTAAGGATATCCCATGATAGAACAAGGACACACATTACCTGCAGGCATCTTATCTGAGTTAACACCAGACGGAATGCTCAATCACAATGTGAGTGATTTTTTTGCTGATAAGAAAGTGGTGTTGTTTGCAGTACCTGGTGCATTTACGCCAACTTGCTCAGAATCCCATTTACCGGGTTTTGTGATTTATGCCGATCAGCTTAAAGCCAAAGGAGTTGATGTCATTGCCTGTGTTTCAGTGAATGATGCCTTTGTAATGAAAGCATGGGGAGAGGCGCAAAATGCTTCAGAGCTGACCATGCTTGCTGATGGTGATGCGAGTTTCACTAAGGCACTAGGCTTAGATATGGATACTGCTGGGTTTGGTGGCATTCGTTCGCAACGTTATGCCATGGTTGTTGATAATGGTGTTGTGACGACCTTGAATGTGGAAGCGCCGAAATCTTTTGAAGTCAGTACTGCAGAAGCGATATTAGCGGTTTTGTAAATATTACGAGAGAGATTAGCTTTTAAAGGCGACTGATATAGTCGCCTTTTTTATTCAAATTTAACCCACCTTATCCAAGAGTTGCGTCGTAAACGTATAACTGTATTGATTTATTTTTAGGGTCATCACTGATTCTTGATCTTGGTGCAATCGAGTCAACTCTTTCAGCTACCAGTATGATATTTACGAACAAGATAAATTCAAATTAATCTGAAATACATTGATCTAAGTCAAATACATGTTTAGTATCCTTTTAAAACATGCATTTCAAATACATATTAGAGGTTGTTTATGTTAGATCAGCATACCAAAGACGTTGTTAAGAGCACGATTCCGTTATTAGAAGCAGCAGGCCCAGCGCTAACCACACACTTTTATCAACGTATGTTTGAACATAATCCTGAGTTAAAAGATGTATTTAACTTGGCTCATCAACACACTGGCGGTCAGCCAGTTGCCTTATTTAATGCCGTGGCAGCCTATGCCAAAAACATAGATAACTTAGAAGCACTTGGCGCTGCCGTTGAGCGTATAGCCCATAAACACACTGGTTTCTTAATCAAGCCAGAGCAGTATGCCATTGTTGGTGGTCACCTACTTGCGACCCTTAAAGAACTTGGCGGTGATGCAGTAACCGAAGAAGTATTGACGGCATGGGGCAATGCTTATGGTTTTTTAGCGGATATTTTTATCAATCGTGAAGCGCAGCTTTATCAGCAAACCGCTGCCAAAACGGGTGGATGGGAAGGTAAGCGCCGTTTTGTTGTTAAGGCTAAAACAGTAGAGTCTTCAGTGATTACTTCATTTTTATTAACGCCTGAGGACGGTGGATCGGTTGTCGATTTTACGCCTGGACAGTACTTAAGCGTGTCGCTTGAGCATGAACAGCTTGAGTTTACTGAAATTCGTCAATACTCATTATCGGATGCGCCAAACGGGAGTAGCTACCGCATTAGCGTGAAGCGTGAAGCGGAAGGTAAAGCTTCAAATTTACTGCATGATCATTATCATGTTGGTGATGTGATTGAGCTTATAGCCCCAGCTGGTGATTTTGTACTTTCTGCACAAGCTGATACGCCAGTGGTATTACTGTCTGCTGGAGTGGGGGTGACACCAATGAAGAGTATGCTTAATCAGTTATTGTCTCAATCTCACCAAGCAGATATTACGTGGGTTCATGCCTGTGAAGACGGTGCGCAGCATGGCTTTAAAGATGCGATAAAAGCTAAGCGCAATGCCAATACTCACCTTGAAAGTTATGTGTGGTATCGTCAACCGTTAGCGACAGATTTACCCGCTGAAGACTTTGATTTTGAAGGGACAGTTGCACTGGAAAATATCGCTGAGCGTATTGTGCCAAATGCACAGTATTATTTCTGTGGCCCTATTGGGTTTATGAAGGCGATTAAGCAGCAGTTACTCGCGCTTAATGTGCCAGAGTCGCAAATTCATTACGAAGTGTTTGGCCCACATTCAGACTTATAAACTGAGTAATAACCAATCTGAAAAAGCGACTCACTATTTACGCTATAGCAGTCGCTTTTTTGGTATCAAACTTTGGGCAGTCAACAAGCTCAATAGCATTAACTATTATCTATTGGCAACCATACTTGTGCTTTTAAGCCGCCTTCTGGACGATTACTCAATTCAATTTTTCCGTGGTGGCGGTCAATAATCCGTTTTACTATCGCTAAACCTAGGCCAGAGCCCACTGAGCCACGGGCGCTGTCGCCTTGGGTGAATGGTTGAAATAGTTCATCGATTTTAGCTTCGTTAATGCCAGGGCCATTGTCTTCGACAATAAAGCTGACGTATTTGGGCTTATGTTTAGAGCTGATTTTTATCCAGCCGCCGCCATAGCGAAAGCCATTTTCGACTAAATTACTCAGTACTCGTTTAATAGCGATACTTTGAAAAGGCACCAATGGACAATCTTGTAAATCTAACTCGATTTCACCATCACGATTAACCTCTTGCTGGCTAATTTCTTGGATTAAGCGATTAATCTGATTCGGTTCGCGCACGCTTTCTTGATCATGACGAACATAAGCAATAAATTGCTTAATGATGTCATCCATATCCTCGATATCATTAATAATACCTTCTTGAAGATACTTGTCTTCATCGACCATCATCTCTGAGGCAAGACGAATGCGTGTCAGCGGGGTGCGTAAATCGTGCGAGATCCCTGCCATCAACAAGGCTCTGTCTTGCTCCAATTGCTTCATGCTATGAGACATTTGGTTAAAGGCGTGGGTCACTTCAACGATTTCAGATGAGCCGCTTAATGGTAAAGGTTTTGGAAACTCACCTTTGGAAACTGTCACCGCTGCTTGTTGTAGGCGTTTTAACGGTCGATTTAATCGCCTCGCAAATATCCATCCTCCAGCGACACTTAATGCACCAATCACTAATAAGTATAGAGTCAGGGGAGAGAGATCATTTTCATTGAGGCCAGTAAGCGGCACTTTTATCCACAAGGTGGGTGCTTGTGGTGGTCGGATCCAAACTTGTAATTGCGTTCCTTGGGAAAAGCGAACTTCAGCCTCGCCACCTAAGTATTGCGACATTTGCTCAGACAAGAAGCCATAATACGTTGCACTATCAAGCCCTGCTTTGATGGCATCTTGTTGATTGTAGATTTTCATTTCATCGTGGCGTACTTTTGCATTGAGGGCGTCGACCATGGTGAGGTGTTCACGGCTAATCGTAACGCCATCGATGAACAACAAATTAATCTGACGGGCAATCAGTTGGTTAATTTGTTCGTAGCTAGGTTTGATGAAATATACAGTGACAGATAAGTAAGACACTAGCTGATTGATAAGCAGCAAGCTGCCAATCAAGAGAACGGTTTGACTGAAAGAGTTGCGTGGCAGAAAACGCTGCCACCACTTCAGTTTAATTGCCGTTGGCTGGCTAATGGATTTACTCTGGCTAATGGGGAGTTACCCTCTTGCGGTGCCATCAGGCACAAACACATAACCCAAGCCCCACACAGTTTGAATATAGCGTGGATTAGCCGCGTCGACTTCAATTAAGCGACGTAATCTTGAGACTTGAACGTCAATGGAGCGCTCGAGTGCAGAGTAATCACGGCCTCGAGCAAGGTTCATCAGTTTGTCGCGAGATAATGGCTCTCTTGGATGTGATACCAATACTTTAAGCACAGCAAATTCACCCGAAGTCAGTGCAATACTCTTATCGTCGTGGAACATTTCACGAGTGGCAAGGTTCAATGAAAAATCACCAAAGCTGATGACTTCTTCTTGCTGAGCTGGTGCACCAGGTACTTCCGTGGTTTGACGGCGCATAACGGCTTTAATACGGGCAAGTAATTCACGAGGATTAAATGGTTTTGGCAGGTAATCATCTGCGCCTAACTCTAAACCAATAATGCGGTCTACTTCATCGCCTTTGGCTGTCAGCATCACAATAGGGATAGGGTTTTCTTGCTGACGTAAACGTCGGCAGATAGAGAGTCCATCTTCACCCGGAAGCATTAAATCAAGCACTAAAAGGTGAAAGTTTTCACGTTCTAATAAACGATCCATTTGTTCAGCATTGGCAGCGCTTCGCACTTGATACCCTTGCTCAAGTAAATAGCGTTCCAATAATGATCTGAGTCGCATGTCATCATCGACAACGAGAATTTTAGATGTTTCCTGGCCCATGAAATATCCTTTAGTCTAAATTTCGGCGCTAAATACCATTAATCAGTTCAATATAGCGAGTTTATTAGAGTGCAAACAAGAGGTGTTACTGTCGATTATGGCAGAACAAGGATAATATGACTAATAATGATAATTAAGTCTATGAAATTATTTATAAATAATGAAGTGGATTTGATTTTTTGAAATTGTAACTAAATCAGTTTTTGCGCATTAATCGTGAAAAAGTATCTATGATGCCATCTTCGTTGTGATCCAGTAGAAAGATTAATTGGTCGTCATGTAATTTGACATTAAAAGCCGCTGAGGCGATTTCTCCATAACGACTAAAGCCTGTTTGTTGATTGTCGTCATATTGAGTTTGAAAATACACTTCCCCAGAGTCTGATTGGTGCTGATATTGGCCCCACTCCATCCCTGTCAGTTCGTCATCATGTTCAAAGTTGATTTGCAGTTGCACATAAAGGCCGTTTTCTAGCATTAGCACTGCATAAAGGTCGTCATAGTCTTGGTTGTACCAATAGCCTTCAATTTCTCTTGGTTCTAATTGTTGGTACTCAATCACGTTATCAATTGAGTTATCACCTAAGGTGTCCATGTTTAATTGTAAGCGAGAGGCATCACTGTTGAGGTACACATGGCTTTGATTTCGTTGGGTGAGTAAGGTGATAAAGCCTTTGGTTGGATTATTGCTAAATGTCGGATTAAAGCTGATAGAAAGCGGCAATTCAGAAAACGCTTTCGTGTTAGACAAATTAAAGTAACCCCATTCGGCAAAACTGTTATCTGGTGCCTGCAGGTCTAAACCAATCTGTAAGTAACTGTGGTCATCGTTGATTTGTAAAATTTCAATGTGATCGGTTTGTTGACTAAGCCAATTACCCACAATATGAGACGGCGGCGAGGCGTTGGCCACCCCACAACAAATGAGCAATATGCAGACGATGCTCTTGTTAAATCGCACTAACCATTGCCCATACATAAAAGCTCCATTTTTATGCCACTCAAAAAACAATAGAGATAAAAAACAGGATCTCAAGTTTAGTAAATGAGCGCTATTGCGCAAACTTATGCCAGCTAAATCGACTCAAAGTCTTATTAATCTTGGTGGATGCGCCTAAATGGGGCTTTGTTCTATTTCTTTATGGTTATTAGCTCTACCTATAAAGCTGTATAAGATATTTTGTTGATATACCAATCTTGTGGGCCTGTTGGTGTTGGAACGACAGCATCGTCGTCGACTTCTTTTTTCAGTAAGGCGCGTGCCATGGGGGAGTCAATTGAGATATAGCCTTTGGCATCGCCGTAGATTTCGTCGGGGCCGACAATTCTAAAAGTGAGTAGTTTGCCGTCATCGTTTTCAATTTCAACCCAGGCTCCAAAGAAGACTTTTCCTTCTTGTTCGGGGGCATATTCGACGACTTTCAACGTTTCGATACGTTTACGTAAAAAACGAACTCGGCCATCTATTTGGCGAAGCAGGCGTTTATTTTCTTTGTAATCTGCATTTTCACTGCGATCGCCAAGGCTGGCTGCCCAGGTAACTTTTTTGGTGATCTCTGGGCGGTATTCTCGCCACAGGTAATTCAGTTCTTTTTTGAGTTTGGTCATCCCTTCAGGGGTGATGAGGTTGGTTTTCACTTGGGTGTGTACTCAATCTGATGGTGAGTTATTGCTTATGAGTGAAATTACCTAAAAGGAATGCCGTTGTCGACACTTAAGTCGATACGAGTCAGTTGTTAGCTGCCCATATTGCGGCTTTGACTACGACGTTGTTGACGCAGTTGTGCTAACTGATCCATTGCAGAGATGACTTTTTGACTTTGATGACATATCACCGCGAGTCTAGTATCAGTGCCTTGAGCTTGTTGGTTGTTTTGCAAAGCATCGTTGTCGGGGTGTGATTTGGCGGCTAATTCGTCAGCTTGTTTGAGACACTGCTTGGCGTAGTGCTCTGTAATTTGAATGATTAAGGCTTCTGCTTGAGTCAGGTTGTTACTGTTGATTTCTTTGACAAATAACAGCAAAAAACAGTCGAATAATGCGCTAAACACTGCTGGGGTATCGAACTTAGCTTGTTCGCAAGCGATACGACGAGATGGATCGATTAATGCGGCGACTAGATTAGCAGTGGTCGTGGCATTCGTTGCGCCTGCAAAAAGGCTGTTAACGTAGGTATCTTGCTGCCAGAATGCGACCAGTTGATGCGACCACTCGGCCTTATCCCACTGTGCGCCCATTGCGTGAATGACTGACATAACAACTCCTACGAAAACAACATGACATGAGTGTAAAACGCGTTTATCTGAATAGCTTTCTTGGCATTGGTATAACCTTAAATGCGTCAGTAAGCTCAGCTAAATAGTCATTAGCCAATAACGCAATGGCCAGATAAAAATCGGTTTCAGCATTGATTTTTGCAAGCTCTAAACAGCGACCCGCCCAAGGTAGCATGTGTTGCTGTAACAACACCTGAATAAACTGGGTTAATTGCTGCTCATCGACATCAGATTCAGGATTGGTTTTAGCCTCAACGAGTTGGGCAAAACTTGAATCTAATACGCTAAAGAACAAGCCAATATGATCAACGGGTTGTGGCATCTCAAGTTCGAAACTCACGCCGTACTGCTTGTAAAAATCAATTAATGCGATAGTTGATGCATCAAAATGTACTTGATCTTCACCTAAGTAAGCAGAGCCTTGTGGTATCGCTTTAGGTTCACCTGGACCAAAAAATAGCTGACCATAGTCAACTTTTAAGTCCATTAGGTGCTCAGATTCATCCCATTGATTGAGGTACGCTGTTAGAGCGTCACGTCCTTGTTGATTGCCACTGCGATTGACAAATTCAGGCCAAGTAGCAGCAACGTCATTGTCTTTGAAGTTTGCAATAAGCTCTGCTTCAGGATAATGACAAAAAAGGTTATGCAGAATACGGGCTACGGCTTGGTATTCACATAACTGTTCAACTGACTGTTCAATACTCATGTTACTTTTCCTCAAAAAGGGCAGTGGTCAATGACCACTGCCAGATCTGATTAGACTTCTTTCGGGTTCAAGATATTACCCGCACCGCCACCTGCTGGTTGACCATTGCGATTCGCTTTGATGATCAAGTTCGGGGTAGTGATTGATGGGTTTGGTAATGGTGCAATATGACCGTCACCTGAACCATACTTAGCTTGAATGTTTTCTGTTGTATCAAAGTCTAGTGCACGTAATGGGCAAGACTCAACACACACTGGCTTACGGCCTTCAGCTAAACGGTCATAACAACCGTCACACTTGGTCATCACTTTACGTTCTTGATCAAGTTGTGGCGCATCGTATGGACAAGCACGAGAACAGCTTTCACATGCAATACATAGCTCTTCTGCTACAAGCACTAAACCGTCTTCACGACGTTTGTGCATCGCACCAGTAGGACAAGCTTTAACACAAACAGGCTCGCTACAGTGGTTACAACCTACAGACATGTAGTAAGCAAATACGTCTTGCTCAAAAGTACCTGTTGCAGGGTCAACATTCCATGTACCGCCACCGTATTCGTAAACACGACGCCAGTTAACGCCGTTTAGGCTCGGTACGCCATTTTCAACTGGCTTAGTGGCATTACGGATTTGCTCGCCTTGTCTGTCTTTACAAGAGATATGGCAGGCTTTACACCCTGTACATTTAGTCGAATCGACATAAAAACTATATTGGATAGCATCGCTCATTGTAGCGCTCCCTTATAAAACTTTACGAATTTGAACACGGTTAGTGTGTTGTGGATTACCTTTAGCCACTGGGCTAGGCATGTATTTGGTTAGCGAGTTAATTGCGCCACCAATATCAACCACTTTACCTGTTGAGCCAGTACGGCCGTTTGGATCTGGTAAGAACCAAGCACCTTGACCAAGGGCTACAACACCCGGTACAACACGAGGAGTAACACGTACTACAACTTCAATTGAACCACGATCGTTATACATTTCTACTTTGTCGCCAGAAGCAACGCCGTATTGTTGTGCATCAATTGCGTTCATCCATACTGCATCTTCAACTGCTTCACGTAACCAAGGTACGTTATGGTAGCTAGAGTGAGTTCGACCTTTAGTGTGATAGCCCGCTAATTGCAGTGGGTAATCTTCTTTAGTGTCTTCATCTTCATAACCGTCCCACGTTACTGTGTACTGAGGGATAGCAGTGATGGTGTCGCCTTTAACTTTGTTTTGTTCCCAGTTAGCTGCGCGCCATGCAAGTTCTGCAGAATGAATTTCGATTTTGCCTGATGGCGTACCTAGTGCTTCACCGCCGTTAACAAAACCTTGTAGTGCAACGTTGCGGTTTTCCATGTTCTTACGGAAGAAACCAATCTCTTGTGCTTCTTTGTAAGTTGACGGGAACGCAGGGCTCACACCTAAGTTTTTGCTGTTTTCACGGGTTTGTTGGTATAGCTCTTCTAGCCATTCGTCTTCAGTTTTACCTTCGGTAAACTCAGCGCCAACACCCATTTTTTCAGCGATTAATGCTGATACTTGGTACATAGACTTACAGTCCCAGATTGGGTCTACTGCAGCTTTCATTGCTGTGATGTAACCCATTGCACCTGAAGCGTAAGAATCATCAACTAAGTCGTTAGATTCTAACCAAGAGGTATCAGGAATGATGATGTCGGCAAATTTAGTGCCTGGTGTCATCCAACAATCACAAGAAACAATCAGCTCAACGCCGCTTTCATCTTTTAAGATTTCTGCAGTGCCGTTGATGTCAGCATGCTGATTTAATAGCGAGCTGTCTGATGCTGAAATGATCACTTTGATGTTAGTGCCAAGTGGCGTATCTAAGTCATCAGTACCCGTAATACCGTGGGTACGTGCCGTCATGGTTTCGCCATTGTGAATCGCTTCTGACCAAGTGAAGAAAGAGATTTTTTCTTTCACTGGGTTAGTGCCGGTTGGGAGAGAACCACGGAACATGTTAGTCATGTTGGGTAGCTCACCGTTTGATGAACCTTCACGCCCTAATTTACCGGCTAATACACCTAGCATGTAGATAGCACGAACGGTTTGCTCACCGTTAGCTTGACGGTTAACACCAGCGCCAGCAATGATGTATGGCTTTTCAGATCCCATTAAGTCATCAGCGACTTTCTTGATGTTAGCTTCAGAAATACCCGTGATTTTTGCTGCCCACTCAGGAGTGCGGGCTTCACGGTCAGCGAACTTGCCTTGGCCCATGATGTAATCGTGGTAGTTTTCTTCTGAATCCATCGCAGCAGCGTATTCGATTTTCTTCGCATCGCCACTGTTTAAGAAGATTTGCTTTTGTGCTTCAATTGACGCTGCGTCGTAACCGACACTGTTCTTGTTGATGAAGTCGATGGAGTTTGCATCAACCCAGCCTGAGCTGATCATTAAGTAAGCAATTGCTTCTGCTAATGCAGCATCCGTACCTGGACGGATTGGTAACCAAGATGATTCTTTACCCGTCATTGAGTCAGTGTAACGCGGGTCAATCATGGTGACTTTAAGGCCATTTGCACGTTGCAATGCCTGTAAGTAGTCATAACCTTCGCCAGAGCCTGATTGGCGAATTTCGCTTGGGTTGTAAGCAAAACCCAGTAAAAAGTCACTGCTTTCTAATGTGACAGTTGCTGAACCTGATGTACTGCCAGTACCAAAAGTATGTGCAGCGGCTTCAATCTGTTGTGCCCAAGAATAGTTACCGTAGTATTGCAAACAACCACCAACTAGGTTGAATAAACGGTTAAAACATCCGTTAGATGCAAAACCGTAGTAAGCGCCAGAACCATAGCTTCTGAAAATCGCTTTGTTACCGTGCTCAGCGATCACTGAGTTTAGTTTGCTACCAATCGTTTCTGCAGCTTCATCCCAAGTGATTGGAACAAATTTGCCTTCGCCACGCTCACCAACACGTTTCATTGGTGATTTTAAACGGTCTAATGCGTATGTACGTTGACGTAGTGAGCGGCCACGGGCACAAGCACGAACTTGGTGCATACCGTAAACATCTTCTACTTCATGGTCAGTTTCAACGCGGGTGATCATCCCGTCGCGACTGTACACTTTAACTGGGCAGTTTGAGCCACAGTTAACTAAACATGCAGACCAAGTTAGTGTTTCATCAACAGGTGGTTGCGGCGGTAGTGGCTCAGCATCTTTTGAGCTTGAATTACAGCCCGTTACTGTTGCAGCACAACCCAATGCAGCACTCATTTTTAAGAAACTTCTGCGTTCCATTATTATTTCCTCTTACTAAAATAAATTCAGCACGTTTGTTAAACGACTACAGCACATAGCTGAAATTCAGCATGATTTGATGGGCGTTATAATTGTGATTAAGCTCGCCCAGGGTAACCATGCCTGGCACTTGGTCAGGGGTCATTTGAGCGTCATCGGTGTCGTAATAGCGTTCGTAGCGGTAGGTCAGCTTTAATGCCATGTCATCACTCAAGGCATAATTAGCGTAAAGGCTCGCGCTATGGTTATAGGAGTAGTAATCCCCATATGGGCTGGTGCCATCTGCGGTGACATAAGTGTCACTGCTTGAGTTACTGAATAAGTAATCAGCACCAAGTGTCAGCTTGTCTTCCATTAGGCCGCCATAACTTACGCCAGCACCTAGGTTGATAAACTTATCTTCAATATCAGCGTACCAATCTGGACTGCTGTAGCTTTGGCTGCCTGCTTGAGCAGAGTTAATCCATTGCTGACCTGCAAAACCGTAAGCAGAGAACTGCTTGGTTAGTTGCATATTAAGATTGATGTCGTAGCTGTAATCTTCTGATTCTGTTAAGCCAATGACAGTGTCATCGTAATCGTCTTTGGCATAACGACCTGTTAAGTCGATGCTTAACCAGTCAAGGGGAGTGTGGCTAACACGCAGTTCAACTTCGTTGCGCTCTCTGTCTGCTAAATAGTATTTACGCATCAGTGAGTTTTCTTCGCTCGACGTTAGCTCTGTTGCTTGATACTCAGAGCCGCCACGGTTGCTGTGACCTGCTTTTAGATCGATAGTGAAATTGTCGATGGCACGAATAGACAGTTTTGCCCATAAGCTATCTTCATTGGTTTGTTCACGTTCGCTGTAAGTGCGTTCGATGTCTTTGCGGTCATAACCGGCTTGTAAGCGGTAGCCGCTAGCAATACGGTAGCTGGCATTAACCTTAAAGGTTGAACGCTCAATATCCGTGGCGACGTTTTCTTTGAATGTGCCACTGACGCCATCGAAGTTGTACTGTTGGAATTCAAAGACTGAACTGTTGTTTTCACGATTGCTGTAGTCGTAACTACCACCAAGGCGTAAACGGTTGTTGAGCATAGAAGTGATGCGGAAGTTTGCATCTGTGGTATCGACTTCGCCATCCCAGTTTTGAATTGGGTTGCCTGCCACTTGAATCAAATCGTCATCTTGGATCATACGACCGACAATGAAACGACCAGACATGACAGTGCGGTCTAGCTGGTACTGACCCGATAATGAGACTTGGTGCGCTTGATTATCTGGGGTTGCAGCATACACATCGTATTCAGTTGGTAAGCTTAGGTTGTCAGTATTGTTTTTATACTGACTGCCAAAATAACTTAATTCAGTTAACCAGTTATCACCGGTGAGTGCTGCGCCAGCGGTGAATGAGTCAGTGGTTGAATCAACACGTTGACCAAAGTTAATTGGGCCTGGGCTGACTAAACTACTGCTTTTATAACCCGTTTTATCTTCAGAGTCGAAACGCACATAGGCTTGATAAAAGTCTTGTTTGAAATCGGCGCCGATACCCACTTTTTCACGTTGCTGAGATAACTCAAATACGTACGGTACATCAGGCGTCATCATGCCATCGTCGTAGTATAAGTTGCTTTGGGCATCACCAGATTGATACGTGGTGATTAATGCGTAATCCGCATCAACATTGAATAAGCCTTTTTGGCCAACACTGATGTTAGCGGTGCTGTTTTCAAAGCCAAGTTGGTGCGCTTGAATGCTGGCTTGGTAGCCGTTTTCGTCTTGGTATTCAATGTCGCCACTGATTGCTGTGACAAACCCGTCTTGGTCAGTACCAAAGGCATTGGCAGCATGGACATCATCACTGTCGATGTAGCCTGCAGAGACGTTAACGTTTCCGCTGTAACCCATAGTGTTAGTACAGCGCTTACACTCATACTTTTCTTGATTAAGGTTTTCAGTATTGGCATTGCCAACAGCAAAGTCAGCAGCCATTGCAGGGGCTGAAGCCAGTAATAAAGAAGCAGTGATTAAATTCAGTTTAAAGTTCATGTTATGGCTCCTAATTAGCGCTGCAGTAAGCTGCCGGCTGGGTGGTTAGAACCATGGATTTGGCTATGACAGTTCAAACAGCTTTTTCCGCCGCCAAAGGCATCCATTCCAGGTTGAAGAACAACGCGACTTGCGTGACCGTCATCAGCGTGACATTGCTGACATAGTTGTGGTGCACGATTGTTTAGCATGCCTTCGTTAACGCTGCCGTGTGGGTTATGACAGGTGACACAGTTTTCGGTCACTGGTGCATGTTCCCATAGCATTGGGCCACGTTTTTCAGCATGACAGCTGTAACACGTGTCATTAACCGTCGGCTTGTTTAGGGCGCTTTCAGACATAGAACCATGTGGAGAGTGACAATCAATACAGGTCATTTGATCCCATTTCATTGGATGAGATGAGCGCTTGTTCATGTCAGCTTTTTCACGAGTGTGGCAGCTAGTACAGGTGTCATTAACGGTTAACTTGTCTAAGGCAGGGTCTTTAGCTGCATGTACCACGTGACAATCGGCACAAGCAATCTCTTCAAGATTGTGGGTGCTGCTATGCCATGCCATTTGCTCTGGGTCGTTATGACAACCTTGGCAAACAGTATTTTGCGTTGGTGCATCTAATTTGCTGTCTTTACCAAATTGGATCATGGGCTCTTTGCCGCCACGATTGTGGTTGCCTTGAGGGCCATGACAGGCTTCACATTGCAGTCCAGCCATTGGTGAGTCTTTACTGGTTAAGTCGCCATGTGCGCCTTTAAAGATGTCGGTAACACCTTCGGTACGTTGGTGACACATTAAGCAGCTGTCTGCTCCTTTAGGGGAATACTTACCTTCAGCGAACTTCTCAACGAGTTTTTGAGAAACCTCTTCACCTGTCATGTCATCCCATGGCGCAGCAGCGACACCAAATGAGCACAAGTAAAGGGTTACACTGATAGATGCGATTAAGTTTCGACACCAATTCATAATGTCACCTGACCTTATTAAATCTTAAATAAAAATGGAGTAATCAATTGGAGGTATTTTAAAGAAGGGGAGATTTCAGATCTAAGAATAGTGATTATCAAAAAACGACATTTGTGATCTGAATCTACATCATAGGTAGCAAAAAAAACTAAAATATATTTTCCAATAGTTCCTTTATTTAAAAAGTTCCCAAAATGATAAAATATAAATGCAGACCTGCAATTCACACAAAACTTGTTTGTGAATACTGTAATAGTATTGATTTTCTTTTGCCGGTGGAATTTGCCCATTTTAAATATTTTAATGACACAGAATGGGTTGGCATAAATATAATAACCAAATTATTAAATTATATTGAGAATAATATTGAAGACCCTTATTTCTTTCTGAATTTAGCGAAGTATTTTGTTAAAAGGGTAACTGAGTTTACTAAAATAGACTTATCTGATGATGTCGATATCGCTCAGAAATTGATTGATTTCACAATGTTTTATAGCCAGGTATCTGATCTAAATTGGGTTACTATTGATGCGGGGGATTACATTGGCCTAGTGGCTAAGCGTAATCCTATTGAACGTGCTTCTAAGTATGATGACCTATTTGTTTATCTCTCAGTGATGCAAATATTGAATTTTTACAAAGAGGTAAATAGTAATATAATCATTGAGTTACCGTTTGAGTGTGGTTTTTACGGTTACAATGTTGCCATTTTAGAAAATGTTAAATTCAACTGTCAGAACCTGTCAATTTTTGCCAAAAAAACGCCAGGTAAGCAGTATGATATTAGGCCATTATGCATTGAAACGATTACTAGCTTGGACAGGATTCATGCGGCTGCTAAGAGTATGATTCCAGCTGAGTTATCTGTTGATACATTAGCTATTGCGTTAGGAATGTCGACACGAAGTTTGCAGCGAGAAGTGAAATCTATGGGTCTTTGTGTTAAAGATATCATTAAAGAAGTGAAAGCAAATAGATTAAAATTAGTATTAAAGAAGAACCAAGATAATATAAAAGTTACTGCATATGAGTGTGGTTTTAAAAGCTTGGCAATATTTAGTCGTCACTTTTCTAATAATGTCGGATGTTGCCCTTCTGAATATGTCAGTCGAATTAACGATAAATAAGTTTATTTTTTGTAAATAAATAAATGTATCAAATGTTACATTTGATAATGGTTATCATTTACGGCCCTTTGTTAGTATATTTTTTATTTTAAAAAATACCAAATAAATAAAGATAATCGGGACACCTCTTTATGGGTATAAATTAATTTTTATTTATTAACTTCCTCGTTTTAAATTTTCATTAACTATAATAACTCATTGTTTTTTATAACCCTGCTAAAAGTAAGTCTACTAGTGTTAAATTAAAATTTGATACGAACCTGTATTGTGATTGTTCTGTTTTAAGAATTTAGTCCATTGTGTCGCTTTGCTAATGCCTAAAAAACCGAGCTAAGTTACCGTTAAACTGAGCTGTCATCCTATTTAGGTTGAAAATACCCTGTAAAAATTCACTTTCTCAATAAACGTTTTAAGCAGGTTATGCTATCTTTGGGCGATATTTGTTATTCAACGCCGAATAAGACCTTTTATGCTAAGTATTGCTCAGATTATCGCTCAGGAATTGAATGTCCGTGAGCAACAAGTTTCAGATACCATTGCGTTACTTGATGATGGCTCCACCGTCCCGTTTGTTGCTCGATACCGTAAAGAAGCGACAGGGGGATTAGATGATGCTCAGTTAAGAACACTCGATAGTCGTTTAGGCTACTTACGTGAACTGGCAGAAAGAAGGCAAGTGATTCTTTCTAGCATTGAAACCCAAGGTAAGCTTACGCCTGCTTTGCAACAAGCGATCAATACTGCTGACAGTAAAACGCGTCTTGAAGATCTCTACCTACCTTACAAACCTAAGCGACGCACTAAAGGCCAGATTGCTATCGAAGCAGGTTTGCTACCGCTAGCTGATTTTTTATTGACGAATCGCCAAGCGGATTTAGAAAGCAAAGCCGCTGAGTTTGTGAATGCAGAGGCTGGCTTTGGGGATACCAAAGCCGTATTAGATGGTGCTCGATTTATATTAATGGAGCGCTTTGCTGAAGATGCAGACTTACTGCAAAAAATTCGTAAACACCTTAGTCAACAAGCCGTGCTTGAAAGTCGCATGGTTAAAGGTAAAGAAAAAGAAGGTGCCAAATTCCGTGACTATTTTGAGCATACTGAAGCCATAACTAAGGTGCCATCACATCGCGCATTAGCGATGCTGAGAGGGCGCAATGAGGGCGTGCTGAGTCTGTCGATGAATGCAGACCCTAAAGCAGAAGTGGCACAAAGCAGTTATTGCGTGGTTATCATTGCTGATCATTTCAATTTGAAGTTATCTGATTCGAGTGTCGATCAATGGCTTAAAACAGTGGTGACAGCCACTTGGCGAATTAAAATTGCTTTGCAAATGGAAACCGAGTTCATTAGCCAAATGCGTGAACGTGCTGAAGCGGAAGCGATTAATGTATTTGCTCGTAACTTGGGTGATTTATTGATGGCTGCACCTGCTGGAGCCAAAGCCACAATGGGTCTCGACCCTGGACTTCGTACTGGTGTTAAAGTAGCGATTGTTGATAACACTGGTAAATTTGTCGCACACACGACGATATTCCCTCATGCTCCACAAAATGTCTGGGATAAGTCTATCCGTACGCTGGCTAACTTAATAAAAATGCATAAAGTGGACATCATTGCTATTGGTAATGGTACAGCGTCACGTGAGACCGATAAACTTGCTGCTGAAGTGATTAGCTTTATGAAAGAAACACACCCGAGTTTAACCAAAGTGATGGTTAGCGAAGCGGGCGCTTCAGTCTATTCTGCTTCTGAATTAGCATCGGAAGAGTTTCCTAATCTTGATGTCTCGATTCGTGGCGCAGTTTCAATTGCTCGTCGTTTGCAAGATCCGCTAGCTGAGTTAGTTAAGATTGAGCCTAAATCTATTGGTGTAGGTCAATATCAGCACGATGTGAGCCAAAGCCAGCTATCAAGTTCACTTGAGGCCGTCGTAGAAGACTGTGTAAATGGTGTTGGTGTCGACTTGAACATGGCGTCTGCGCCATTACTGACTCAAGTGGCAGGTTTGAATAAAACCTTGGCTAAAAATGTGGTCAGTTACCGCGATGAGAACGGTCAGTTTGAGTCGCGTAAACAGTTGCTAAAAGTGGCTCGTTTAGGCCCTAAAGCTTATGAACAAGCAGCCGGTTTCTTACGCATTCGTCATGCAAAAAATCCATTAGATGGCTCAGCAGTTCACCCTGAAGCCTATAAGTTAGTGGAAACCATTGCTAAAGCTAAACAGCAGACGGTTGAACAGCTAATGGGTAACAGTGAATTATTAGCGCAGCTTAATGCCGCTGAATTTGTCACTGAGGAATTTGGTTTACCGACCATTACCGACATTTTAGCTGAGCTTGATAAACCTGGACGGGACCCTCGTGGTGAGTTCAAGACAGCGAGCTTTAAAGAAGGGGTTGAAGAGCTAAAAGATCTTAAACTCGAAATGATCCTCGAAGGGGTTGTGACCAATGTGACCAACTTCGGTGCTTTCGTGGATGTTGGGGTTCATCAAGATGGTTTAGTGCATATCTCTTCATTGACAGACAAGTTTGTCAGCGATCCACACACGATTGTGAAAGCGGGTGATGTGGTTAAAGTTAAGGTCATGGAAGTGGATGTTGAACGTCGCCGTATTGCGTTAAGTATGCGATTAGACGAGCCATTACAAGCAGCGAATAAATCTAAACCTCAGTCTAACGCTAAGACGGGTTCAGGTCATAAGCCAAGTGGCGCTAAACATGCTGCAAACAAGCATAATGGCGGTCAGCGTAAACAAAATAAAGCGCCTGCCAATGCGGCAATGGGTAATGCATTTGCTGATGCCTTTGCTAAGCTAAAAAAGTAAATTAGCTGATGTATTAACGATTTAAAATCAATGATTAAGCCCTTAGCTTTAGGTTAAGGGCTTTTTTTATGGAAGGTAACCTGAGCAGGCTTCATCAAAATGAGTGTATGGCGATAACAAGTAGTTAGCTTGTTGCATTTCAGCTAGAAGCTTGGGATCCATTAACGGGTTTTCGATACTGAATATGCGTCGTTCACTGAGCTTTGATGAGATCAACTCTTGGCAGTACTGGCGGTAAAATGTGTTATCGAATTGGCCGTTTGCCATAATACGTTTAATGCCGACCTCGATTCGCTTAGCCAGTTGTGGTTCATCGGGTGAAACATAAAAGAAGGTCGCTAACGGAATATGTAGCAGCACATTTTCATCTAGCACTAAATCTGCAAATTTAACTTTAAATGAACTTAACTCGGCTGGCGCTTCATTAACTCCACGGCCAAAACTTTCAAAGCGGCCTTTGTCTAGCATATGAAATAAACCGTCGTAACTTGAACCGACAACCACGTCAAACCCAGCCTTTTCAAATGCCAGTCTTGTTGACCAATGTATGCCGCTGCCTGTTGGGATTTGTTTGAGTTGTTCAATGGTTTTGATCTTGGAAAATTGGGCTTGAGTTTGTTTTTTGATAATGAAAACTCTAAAACCCTGGATACCTTTACGAATAGGCACTCTTATCGGAATCAGCTTTTCATTCCAAGCGGGTTTTATGGCTTCTGCAATGACGTTAATGAGCTCGCCATCGACCATTTCTGTCAAAATCCGATCACGGGTCATAAAGATTGGAGAGTGGGTGATTTCCCATTCGCCAAAATCATCTTCGGTGTTTTCAAGTATCAGCTGCATTAACTCATAGCTGTAATGGTAACGCATATCATTGGCAGAGGCTGGCTGATTGAGAATGATAATATCTTTGGCAACAGCAAAGGGAGCTATTGTGAAATAGCTAAATAGGTAAGTAACAACAATGACGAGTATGTACTTAAATAATGACAAAAGAGTGCCTTAACTGAGTCCTTCAGAATATTAGCTTATTCAATATAATTAAATAGTTACCAATACTCAATATTTACAAGATACAAAAGCAAAATTTGCTTGATAACGATCAATATTTCATGGCGCTACCAGGTCATGTTGTTGCGTTTAAGCTAAGGTAGGTAAAGCAGGATTTAGACTAACGCGAATAGTTGGCTTTGCTCAGCAGGCGTTGTTTGCTGCTGATAAAACTGACCGACTCGTTCACCTAGTTGCTCATAAAATGCTTGCTCTTGTTCTTGGCTAGCATCATGAAGCAACAAGCTTTGAATCGCTCGGCTATTATTCTTGTCGCTGATTTTATCTGTTTCAACATTCGGGTTATTTGGGCTTTTTTGCTGAATATCACGACGTTGAATCGTTGGGTTACTATTGGCTGCCACTCGTAATAGTTGTGGAAAAATACCTTTAGGTCCCAAGGTTTGTTGCTGCGTTTGCTGTTGCTCGGCAGATTGTTTTTGCTGCTGTTTTTGATCGAGTAATTCGTGGCGAGTTAACCGTTCATTTTGCTGATTATAAGCCCGCTCTTGGAAGGCTTTAGACAACTCTTGTGGTGGCAGAATAGGCTTGGCTTGCTGATTATCCGCGCGCGCAAGATCCGTCGCAACATTACTTGTTGCTATCGGTACTTGGGGATAATTAGTGACAACCAGCATAAAACTCACTTAGATATTGAATAATAACGTACAAATTATAGTCAATATTAAAGTGGTTTTATAGCGCTAGTCTGTATATTTATTGATCCAAGTACATAATTCGTTCAAAAAATCATCTGTATGTGAAATGAACGGCGCATGGGATGCTTTATTGTGAATAACGTCTTTTATACTTGTTGCTTGCGGCAAAATAGAGATGATCTTTTTTGGAACTAAACTGTCACATTTGCCCCAAATTCGTAACCATGGCTGCTGAATATGATGTAACTGCGAACGCAAATCTACGGTACGAAGCATCCCTAAACCTTGATCAAGCACTGGCTGACTGGGTAAGGGTTTTGCTAATACCAGTTTCTTTATCATCCCAATATCATCTTTGGCTGAATCACTTCCCATTGCTTGAATCGCTAAAAAGCGCTCCACGGTTTTCGCTAAGTTTATGCTGAGTTGCTCCGAAAATTGTGCCAACACCTTAGGGGCAATACCTGGCCAGCTTTGCTCATCGTTATTTAGTTGCTGCGCCATAAAGCAAGGTGATGACGCAACCGTGATTAAGGCTTTAACTGAGTGAGGGTGATTAATTGCAACCTGAGTGGCTACCAGCCCACCCAGTGACCAACCTAACCAAATTGCCTGCTGCGGTAATTGGTGAGCAAGTTGTTCAGCCCATGCGTTGATATCGCCTTCGTTGGCTTCACTATCGCCAAAGCCCGGCAGGTCGACAAAATGCACTCTATACTGTTCCAAAGCCGTTGCTAAAGGATGAAATACGGCTGAGTTAACTCCCCAGCCATGAAGCAGTATTAGATCTTGGCCTTCACCAACAGTGTGAACGTGTAGCTTAGAAAAAGTGGGCTGCAAAGGTTACCTCAAATCATCACGATACAGACAAGTAAGTGCCATACAGGATAAGGATATTATATGGATTGGCAACTCCCACAAGCCTATAGTCATCGTTTAACGTCGTTTGCCCATTGGCTTCGACGTCATTTACCAAATCGATGTCTATTATGCCGCCAAGACATACGTCAGTTTGATTCTGGGAAACCTCAAACGGGCATTTGTCACCACTGTTTAGTTGCTGGGCTATATCAGCACGAAGTGTGTTTAGGTTGTGGTAAGCGTATGGAGCAACTTCAAGCCTATTGTGGTCACTGTTTGCGACACAAACCTATGATGGTCATCGCACCTTGTAGTTATCATCAAAGTCTTGGTGAGTTAGTTTCAGGAATAAAATACCAACAGCAATGTGCGCCTCTTACTGCGTTAGTGAATGTGCTGGCGGTTCGGGTTATGGATCTGGTTGCCAGAGGAGTGATTACATTGCCCCAAGTGATCGTGCCTGTGCCATTACATAAGAACCGTTTACAGCAACGTGGCTTCAATCAGGCGTGGCTAATTGCAGATGAATTAAGCCGTCAATTGGGGATCCCTATGGACGACAGTTTGTTAGTGCGAAGCATCGATACCCAAGCTCAGGCAGGGCTAGATGGGCAAGCTAGGCGACGCAATTGCGCCGATGCTTTTAATACAACAAAAGCCATACCTTATCAGCGGGTGGCATTAATTGATGATGTGGTAACGACAGGGACGACAGTCAATGAAATTGGAAAGCTATTTGCGGCAGATTATGTACATGTTCAAGCTTGGTGTTTAGCACGAGCTGAAGCGCCAGGCCTGCTGTAATGTAGATAGGTAAGTCACTGATTTAAATTGAGCATTATAAATGTATGTCGCTTCAATGGCGGAGTTGTTAAATACTGATAATAAAAGTATCTTACAGCCTTATTCACTATAAGCCTTTTATACGAAACATATCGTCTAAACATGGAAGTTACTGATAAAAATGGAAATTAAACAGAAAAAATTATCAAATCAGCACACATTTACATTCAATGAACATAGCCTAAATTTTGCTTTTAAAAATAAATCGGGCGCAGAAGATGTGGATGTCGAATATGGGACTTTTCCTGATAAATCATCTTTACTCATTGAGCAAAATGATTGGCTAAGAAATGTAGGTATTCTTTGGTTTTTATTGGGAGCATTGAATATTGGCCGTGCGGTATTCAGTGATAATCCTCTTACCGGTACTGGTTTATGGCTTTTTCTAGGCATTATTTGCTTAATTTGGTTTGCAGTGACTAAGGTCAGGTATTCGGTATTTAAAACTGAAACCAGCAATATATTTGTGATTCAAAATGCGCAGCATGATCACATCATTGACGAAATTTCAAAACGGAAAAAAGCACAACTCCTGCAGTGGTATGGTGATATTAATGCTGATAATGACCCTGAAAGCGAGATAAACAAATTTAGATGGTTAGCAGAGCAAAATGTGATCACCAAAGAGCAAGCAGAAGAAAAAATAGCCCAAGTTGAGTTTGCACATAAAGATCCTGACTTACAGCATAAACTGAATTAGCTTATATTTTGATATTAAAAAAGAGCGACTTGCGCTCTTTTTTATTTGTAGATTATGCCCTGAAGGCTCAGATAAAATTACATCGCTGATGGCACAAAATACAGGGCATTGGCATACACTTTCTCTGTGCCTAGCCAGATGTTTCTGAACAATAAATTATCCGTTAAGGCAACCACTTCACCTTTACCTTTCTTTTCGACAATCATAGCCGGCGTGTTGGCAAAAGAGCGTTGATATTCTTTTGCTAGAAAGCCACTGACCAGTAGTTCATTATCGTATTCTGCCGCCACAATAAATGGTGTGGACGTTGGGCCAAAGCTGATTTCGCGATTTTTCATCACATGTAATGGGTTTGGTAAGCCAAAGGTGATGGGGTGAGTTTGGTCTAACGTTAACGACACAATAGCGCCACCAATTGACTGACGAGCATCTAACTTTGACTTGTCGCCAAACTTAAGTCCTGAAGTACTAAATAGATTATTGAGCTCACGCTTAGATTTAGGCTCTGACTTTAAAATATTGCGCTTTTTAAGCCAAACTAAGGCACGTTTTTGCGCCACAATAGTCCCCCCATCCGAAACGTATTTTCCTAGCTGTCTCGATGTTGCATCACTAATGACATGATAAGGTCCATCAGCCATAAATATATGGCTATAAGCGGACAAATCGATTGAAGTCAGTCGTTCACTGTTCACCATAGTGACAGGGATGCCTAAGGTCTTATCAAGGTAGTACCAAAGCTGGCCTGTTTCTGAAGCATTGGTATCGGAGCCGGTGACCAATAATGGTGTGACGGGCTGAACTTTAATAAAGTCATCGCTACCTAAATCCATACCTGCAGCAGTATGCGATGAACTGGCAGCCACAATATTGACTTGATATTGAGCGGCAAGCTCACTGACAATTTGTCGGACTTGCTCTTCTGATACAGGTTGCTTTAATGGAATTTGTAAGCTTCCCGCGACAAATTCAACGGGCAAGTTTTTACTGTTAGCTGCACTGAGACTAAATGGCTTGAGGGCATATTTTACTAATACTCCTTGATGCAATAATTGCTGTAAAAAAGGGGCTGCAGCTGCTTGTTGCCAATCTATAATAAGAGCAACCGCCTCATCAGGGAACACGGTTTTTGTGGTGTTAGCACTTAGTGTTAGTGCTTTCGCTACCGGTTTATCTGCAAGGAATTTAATACTCGGCTTAGCACCTTCAATCAATGTTAACCCCAGTGCCGACTCAAAGTTCCATGTGGAAATATCGTAAAAGGTTTCATCCTTAAACTCGGTTCGCTTATCAAATAAGGCTTCAACTAAGTCGTGCTGTGGCTGACTTTTGGGAATAAAGATACTGTCTTGCTCCGAGAAGATAATGTCGTCATCTTCTATTGGTTTAGCAAGGTATTTAAAGCTGATTTTATGCTGATTTAGGATATCTGTTAGTTGTGATATATGAGCTGCACCGCCATGAGCTTTAATCAATCTCCCCGTTTGCTTGCCATCTCGTGTGCGCTTAGCATTGCTTGAGAAAAAGTCTGTTTGATACTTCATCAGTTTCTCGCGCAAGTTATGCGCGCCTTGCAAGCTCGAAATTGAAGTAGCGAACTGGTTATCAATGCTATTTGCTAGCGTCACTACACCATTTGGCGATGCTTGGGCTTGTCCACGAGAGCTGGCTTGTTCAAATAAAATGCCTACAGCGCCATTAATATCAGGATAGGTTGAGCCTTTGCCATAGAAAAAATCATCAAACATTTGTTCACTAAAATACACCTGCTTCACCTGATCTAATGCTTGGCGATGAAATGCTGCCAGTTCATTTGATAATTGCTGGTTGGCTTTACTGGTAAGCGGGTTAACCCTATCAGGCACTCCGGGCTGAAAAAAGTAAGACTGTTGATGCCACATTTCGTGGAAGTCACCGACATAATGCGGTTGCCACTTGTGAAAGAAGGCAACTCGGCCTTGAGACGCTGGATGACGTAGAAATAACCAATCACGGTTTAAATCCGCTAAGTAATGGTTAAAGCGGCCACCAGGCCAATCTTGATTATGTTCTCGATGATTGTTATCGGTGACGACCACTTGGCCCTTGTTATTATTGGCCCAGTTTGAAAAGCGATCAAAGCCATCAGGATTTTGTGTTGGGGTAATTAGAATCACGGTATCTTCAAGCAAGTCTTTAACCCAAGGCGCATTGGCAGAAGCAAGGTAATGGCTTAATGCTATTGCCGCATGGGCACCACTGGCTTCGTCGCCATGAATTGAGTAGGCAAGCCAAACGACGAGAGGTTGAGTGTTACTGCGGCTATTTTGCATGGTGCCGAATTTGACATTACTGCGATAAGCTAAAATATCAGAAAGATTTTTTTGGTTGGTTTCAGAGGTAATTACCGCAGTGAGCTGATGACGTCTTTCTTGGCTATAACCTGCTGAGTCCAACGACACACGCTCGCTCTCAGTGGCCAGAATCTGCAAGTACTGATTAATTTGATCGTGTCTTAAATGCCATTCACCCAGCGGATAACCTAAGTATTCAGCTGGTAAGGTAATATCAGCGTTGATGTCTTCGCTGAGTAATCGTTGATTAATTCGTGTGTCTGCCGCGCTCGTCTGTGAAGATGCGCTTAAAGAAACAAAAAGTGGCAAGCTTGCCATCACAGTAATGAGTAGACGAACAAGGTGGCTTGGTAAACTAATCATAGGAGAAACAACATCATAAAATAAAACAATGCAATTACCATAAAGTGATTAAGCTTAAATCTCCATTAAAAACCCGCTTAAATAGGATATTTTTTGTCACACTTGCGAGATGAGGGCTATAAAGCAGGAGCAAGTAGGAGTATCATAGCGCTAAATCTTAGTAAATCACTCAAGTACTATTTAGATGGTGCACCATGTTGTACGGGTACTGATTGAGCTAAGTAGCATTTTTTTAAGTTTTTCAACGGAGCAGTTATATGATCAACATTACTGATACGGCTCAGGCGCATTTTGTAAAATTACTGGCCGATCAACCTGAAGGCACTCATATCCGTGTGTTTGTCATCAGTCCAGGCACCGCTCAAGCTGAGTGCGGTGTATCTTATTGTCCGCCAGATGCTGTAGAAGCAGATGATACTGAGCTTCCTTTTAATGGATTCAGTGCCATGGTTGATGAAAAGAGTGCACCATTTTTAGAAGAAGCTAGCATTGATTTCGTGACCGATCAGCTGGGCTCGCAACTCACGCTAAAAGCCCCTAACGCTAAAATGCGTAAAGTGGCTGCAGATGCACCGCTAAAAGAGCGTATTGAGTATGTGATTCAATCAGAAATCAATCCACAGTTAGCCAGCCATGGTGGTAACATCATGCTAGTTGAAATCACTGAAGAAGGAACCGCTGTTCTTCAATTTGGTGGTGGCTGTAATGGTTGTTCTCAAGTCGATATCACCTTAAAAGATGGTATTGAAAAGCAGCTATTAGACATGTTCCCAGGTGAACTAACAGGCGTTAAAGACGTGACTGATCACCAACATGGTGCTCACTCTTATCAATAAGCGTTAACGCAATATTGATACTAAAAACGCGGCAATATATGTCGCGTTTTTTTATGGCTTTTTCAAGCTGAATGCCATTGAATATAGCCAGTTATTTACCCTTCCTTATTCTTTACCTTGTTACACTTGTAATGCTTTTGTTTGATGTAATGGCTGATGAGTATTAAACTTGCGCTATACCTGAAAGTATTATTAAGGAGAAACAAATGGCGTTTTTTGTAAACACTCGTAATGTTTCTTCTGCTAAAGGCTTCACCATAATCGAACTGGTTATTGCGATTATTGTGTTGGCCATTTTAGCTGTTATCGCAGCGAGTCAGTTCATTGATGTGAAACGTGATGCTGAAATCAGCCGCGTAAAAGCAGTGGCGGCTTCGTTTGAGCAGTCAGTTACCTTTGCGCATACTCGCTGGCAAATTATTGGTGGAAGTGAACCAATGAATGATTTGCCTGATTTTGCTGATAACGATTTAGATATGAATGCCTTTGGCTATCCATTAGGCACAGGCAAAGGTAATCCAATGGGGAACCCAGTTAATATTGGCCAAGGCCAGGCTGGGTGTGTGGATTTGTGGAATGCATTGATAGAAGACCCACCTAGCGTTGCCATTAGAAATACATCTGATGAAGTTGATTTTGAATCCTATCGCCACAGTGCAGATGGCGGTACTGGTGCGACGCAATGTACTTATGTATTAAGAACACTGGGAGATACCAGAGGACGAAATCGCGCAGAAATCAAGATTGTTTATGATTCGGTAGCAGGGACTGTCACTCCTTTCATTGAAGATTAACCCGTACTCCACAGGGAGAGTTAGGTGTCATTTCAACGTTTAATAAAACAAAACGGCTTACTGTTCCCAGTAAGCCGTTTTTTTGTTGTCATTTTAGCGGTAACTAGCGTTTCTTTTTAAAGATTCGGCGGTAAAAAGTCACCGCGCTGAATATTAAGATTACTGTGCCAATCAATGCGATGACAGTGATAAATGCCACATACTTAAACGGCATATTCATTGCGTCATGCAAAGGTCTAACAAACGTAGCGATTTGGCCTGAAAGTGGTCTATCGCTGTGAAGCAGTGCCGACGTAATTGTGCCTTTATCATAGTTCATGTTGATACTATCAGCTTGACGTAACCAAACGTCATTATGGGTATTAAATCGATAGCTATAAATTGCGTCAACAGGCTTTTTAGGTGCCTCTGCCTTCGCTTTTGGATCCGGTCTAGGCTGACGTGGCTTGCTGATTGATACTAACTCAGAATCTGGCCATACACTTTGTGCCGTTTGAATTTGGCTTTGCCAATCTTTTGCTTGGCTGATTGGGTATTGAATACTGCTATCTGGCGTTGTTTTAAGTGCGCCTGTCCACAACCCTTTGTAAGTAATTAAAAAGCCAGTAATACACAGTAAAAATAAAGGAACTGAGATGAAAAGTCCTAGTTGAATGTGGCTTTTTACTAAGCTGCTTGACTTAGTATTGCTTGGGATTGAATGCTTTAACCTGAATGTTTTGCGAACACGCAACCAAAGATAAATACCCACTAAGGTAATAACACCACCGATCATCGATGCCCATGCATTAAGGTATTTACCAAAATCACCTAATAAGAAGTTGCGGTGTAGCCAGAACATGGTGCTATAGAGTGGAATATCTCTCATTTTATAGGTTGATAGTTCATTTAAATCGTTATCAAAAGCAATGGAGTGGCCTCTTGCAGCGATTTCGACATACGGAGAGTATTCAGTTGGAAAGCGAACCGTGCTCATTTCAGGGTAACGTTCAAAAAGTGTTTCGGTAACGTGCGCTTTTTGCTCAGACGTTAACGGCACATATTGCTGCCCTTTGTCGTCCATTCTTTTAAGCATATCCATGCCGCCAAGATAAACACCTGTCGTTAACACAATCAGCATAGAAACACTGATAACGAAACCAACCCAGTTATGAAACCATTTTAAAGCAGGGACTACATTCATAGTGAAGTTCTCAAAGTACGTTATTAATGGCCAGTCAAAGATTGATAAGCCTGCTTCACTGCCAATAAATGACCGTCAAAGCAAAAAATTTTGGGAATGATAATTAATCTCATTTCTTTACACAATTAAAGAAATGTAAAGACGCAACTTAATCAGAAAGATTGCCAAACAGGTCACAGTTTTTAATGAATGTTAAATATTGGGTATTTTAACAAGTGCATAACTATTCTCTATTTATTCACGTGGGTAAAAGACGCTTATTTCAATTAAAGCCTTTTTGTATAAGAGATACGAGCCTACATGCTTTGTTATGATTTTGTTAATTGTTGATTTTAATCGATTGTTGGGTTTGTTTTGGGTTTCGGTGGTTTTGTGATGAAAAGTAAAATTTTTTATTCTGTTAACATTAAAAACAGTTAATACGCAATATTTATTCAACAACCGTAATGGGATTTGTTCTCATTAGTGCGGTTGTTCACAGTTCTTAACACCATTCATAAATAAAACTTCACAAAACAAAGAACGCAAATGATAATCCATCTCATTAACGATAACTGCCAAATTAAGGGCTATTTTGTATGAGAATTTCACCAATTGCGTTCGCTGTTCTAGCAAGCTTAGCGTCAGCATCAGTTGCAGCAGAAGAAGCTGCGAATAACACTGAGTCAAGTCAGGGGTTTACCGCTGAAATTGAGCGCATTCAAGTCACTGGGATGAACTTCAACAACTACAAAGTGGGTTCTTCTTCTGGCGCAATGCGTGGCGATATCGACTTAATGGACACGCCGCAGTCTGTGAATGTGATCCCTGATTTTGTTACCGACGAGCAGTTAGCAAGAAACTTATCAGAAGTACTTGTTAACGATTCAAGTGTGACCGGTGGTAGTGAAAAGTGGAACCGCCAAGTATTCAATATTCGTGGTTTTGAATTAGATTCAGGTAGCGGCTTTTTAATTAATGGTCAGCAACAATGGTCTCACTACGTACAGCCAATTGAAACGCTACAACAAGTTGAAGTGTTGAAAGGTCCATCAAGTATGTTATACGGTCAGTCAGGTCCTGGTGGCTTGATTAACATGGTCACTAAAAAGCCAACTTATGACACGCTATTTGATGTCGCATTTGATACCGATGCTCACGGTTCTACTCGTTTTCAGTTAGATGCAGGCGGCGCGTTAAACGATGCAGAATCTATTCGCTACCGCACTGTGTTAGTGAAGCAAGATACGAAATACTGGCGTGAATACCAAGACGGTAACGGTGAGCAAGAACAAGAACGTGACCGCTTTTTAGGTTACATCAACCTTGAATTTGACTTACACGATGACGTGATGCTGTCGGTTAAATATGACTACACCGATGACAAAACAGGTATCGATAGAGGTGGTTGGTTAGACGATAACGGTGACTTAGTTGGCGACCGTGAAGATATCTGGGATATGTCTTGGGCATTCACTGACAACAACGTAGAAAACTTAGGTGCTGACTTAACTTGGTATATTTCTGACGATTGGAAAATGACCACAGGTTATAACCACCAAACCTTTACTCGCCAACGTTTAGATTCGTCTCCTTCTATGGTGTCGGGTATGGATCCTGTGACCGAAGGTTACCAAATTAAAGCCTTTGACCGTTACGATGATTGGCAACACAAAACAGCTTATATGGATTTCACGGGTATCGTGAATGCCTTTGGTATGGAGCACCAATTATTAGTCGGTGCTAACATTCTTGATTATTACTACGGTCAGCTAAGAGACAGTGGCGATGCGCAAATTGTCGTGCCTGGTCAAGATGTTCCAAGACCTGATCTTGATTACAACAATGACCCGACCAAGTCAGAATCTAGCTACAAGCATTATGGTTTCTATGTTCAAGATTTAATGACCATCAACGATGAGTGGCAAGTGCTTGCTGGCGTTCGTTATGATGAACAAAAGAAAGATGGTGAAGGTGAGAACAGTTATGCCGTATCACCTAAGTTTGGTGTGATTTACTCACCATCTGAGAATGGCAGTATTTATGTTAACTACTCAAAGAGCTTCAACCCTCAATCAATCGTGAGTAGTGATAACGATGTCAATGAAGGCATGAACTTAGAGCCTGAGTACGGTGAGCAATATGAAATCGGTACTAAGTGGGAACTGTTTGATGGTGGCTTATTGTTAACGGGTGCGGTGTTCGATACCACTGTGACAAACGTGACTGTGCAAGAGCAACTTGAACAACCAATTGGCGATAAAGAATACATCACAACTCAAAGTGGTAAGCAGCAACACCGTGGTTTCGAAATGGGTGCACAAGGTCAAGTTAGCGACAATGTGTTCATAACGAGCTCAATGATGTACTTAGATGCGCAATACATTACTAGCGCAGAAGATACTGCACAGCTTGATGGTAAAACACCTGTTGATGCACCTGAGTGGTCAGCTAATATTTGGACACGTTACGAAGTCACTGAAGATTTAGCGTTTAACATTGGTGCAATTTATGTGGGTGAGCGTTTTGCTAATACACAAAACACCATTGTTAAAGATGACTATGTTCGTTTTGATTTTGGTGCAGCATATACATTTGCCGTGCAAAACACTGATATGAGTGTTCGTTTTAACGTTAAAAACCTATTTGATACTGACTACTTAGGTGGTGGTACTAACACTGATGTCACTGTGGGTGAAGGTAGAAACTTTAGCTTAGCGTTTGAAGCAAAGTTCTAAGATAAGTGTAAAACAGCCTTTCAGGTAAACCGTGTTTTAGTGAAAAGCCCTAACGTCAGCGATGATGTTAGGGCTTTTTTTATTTAGATAAATACTGCAAAGCAAGAATGAGGGCTAAGCTCACTTTATAGGTTGGTAGCAAGGAATTTCTCAATCGCTTTGAAAGTCATTAAACGATGTTGATTATTGCTTAGGTAGTGATTGCCATTTTCAATTTCAACATATTCAACTGGTTTATCTAATGCGTCTAACTTGCGATACATATCTCGGCTTTGACTGACTTGAACCACTTTATCGTTGTCGCCGTGGATCAATAAAATAGGCACATTAATTTTGTCAGCATGGCGAATAGGTGAGTATTCATAAAGTTCATCATAATCATCACCAAGGGTTTTCTTAGTTAATTCATGGGTCGTATAAAAACGCGATAGTTTTACTAAATTCTCTACATCAGCGACACCAGCAAAACTGATGACACACTGATAAAGCCCTGGGTTCATGGCTGCGCCCATCATGGCTGCATAACCGCCGTAACTGCCACCAACAATACAAATTTTGTCAGGGTCTGCGATACCTTGGTTGATTAAATAGCGTGTGCCTTGATCAACATCGCCCTGCATGGCCTTACCCCAACCTTGCATACCCGCCTTCTTGAATTCATAGCCCAAGCCTGTAGACCCCCTGAAGTTCATTTGCAATACCGCGTAGCCTCGGTTGGCAAAAAACTGAGTCCAATAATCAAAACTGTCAGAGACATAACTATGAGGACCACCATGTGGAAATATGATCGTAGGCAGTTTTTTGGCTTCAATGCCCTTCGGCAGGGTGAGATAAGCTGGAATTTCTAAACCATCTTTCGATTCATAGCTGATTTGTTGTGGCTCAACTAATAGCGCGGGTGTTAATTGAGAATATTTAGCTGCAATCACTTCCAGTCGGTTGGCATCACGATCGCCATACAAAAACAATCCGGGTTGAGTGGGGCTGGTGGCGAACACCATATAGCGGCGTTCATTTTTACTGAATTGAGTCAGGTAGTTTTGGGTATCGGGTAACGCCGCTTTTAAGCGCTTGTTCAGCTTTTGATAGTTTTTATCCCAAAAATGATATTCATTGTCAGTGCCGGTCGCAATGCCAATGGCTTGACGAGTTATTTTCGAATGGATAAGTCTGGCATTCACATCAGCATTATCTTGTTTATACACTAATTTTTTCGTTAATTTAGGGTCAGTTAAATCCACTTTGAAAACGGCATAAAAGTCTTCATGGTAAGCTTTTACATAAAGCGTGTTGGGGTTGACATCAAACCCCAGTGGAATAACGGTTTCTTCAGAATAAGCTTCACTTTTCCACAACAGTCGTAAGTCGCCATTGGCTTCGCTTTGCTCATAAATTCGGTACTCGGTGGTATCCCGATCTTGATAAGTGGCAATGCGTACCCGATGCTGTTGATCCGTCATCCAATCAATAACGTGTTCTCGATAATATTGTTCAGTGGTAAAGCTGCCGTTATATAAATTGACTTTGATGACTGTTGGTTCGCTGACTCGTTTACTGAAACCCGATACAGATAAAAGAATATGTTCAGGATCTTTAGGCAATAAATCAATAACGTCGCCTTGATATTGTGGGATAGAGTCGAATCGTTTTAACGCTTTTTTAGTTAACACACTGCCAGCTTCACCCGTGCTCAAATTGTATTTAATGAGTAGGCTCTCATTGGCATTTTTACCAAAACGCTTAGATGGCATGAGTGCGGTTATCAGCAGTATTTCATCACTCGCCCAAGTTAGATTAGTGATCATGAACTTTTCGTGATCGTTTTTCATTGGGATATGAAATTGACCTGTTTCAGTATTAAATAAGGCCACAATTTTATGTGGTACTTCTGCAGTATCGTCTAAAAGAAGTGAAGCAATATGCTTACCGTTGGGGGACAGTCGTACATGACTTACATCAGGAATACTGGCAAAAGCCTCAACAGGTAATTGGGTGACTTTTGATGTTTGCGCAGGGGCTGAAAAAGGCGTATTGGTGATACATAACAACAGTATCAACATAAAAATCCGTTTCATTTAAAGCTCTCTTTGGTATTGCCCACCCTCAATGTGAGGGTGGGGTTAAGTTGGTTAAAGTAAGTTTTTTTGTAGGAAGGCTTCGATTGCCATAAAGGTGTTAATGCGGTGCTTGTTATTACTTAAATAATGATCGCCATTTTCAAGTTCGATATATTCAACTGGCTTGTTAAGGTCTTCGAGTTCATCAAACATATCTTCACTGTGTTGTACCCGTACCACCCGATCTTTATCGCCATGGATAAGTAACACTGGCACATTAATATCTTTGGCTTTACTCAGAGGGGAGCGCTCATATAGGGCATCATAATCATCGCCGATTTGTTTTTTGACGATTTCAAAGTTGGTGTAACGTCTTGACGACTTCACTAAATATTCGATGTCAGTGACACCGGCAACACTGACAGCACATTGATAAAGATCTTGAGTGGTAGCAACGCCCATTAGTGCGGCATAACCACCATAACTTGCGCCCACAATGCAGATTTTATTGGGGTCTGCAGTGCCACGTTCAATTAACCATCGCGTGCCATCTTCAACATCATTTTGCATATCGAGCCCCCAGTTTTTAAGGCCCGCTTTCATGAAGTCATAACCATAACCCGCAGAGCCCCTGAAATTCATTCTTAACACCGCATAACCTCGGTTGGCGAAGAACTGGGTCCAATAATCAAAACTGTTTGAGTCATAACTAATTGGGCCACCATGGGGGAAAATAATGGTCGGTAAGTTTTTAGCTTCTTGGCCTTTGGGGGTGGTTAGAAACGCTTGGATGTCTAAACCATCACGGGCTTGATACGTCAGAGTTTCGGTATCGGCTAACACATCAGGTGACAATTGTTTGTAGCGATAAGCAATAGGTAAGAGTTGGCCAGCATCTCGGTCGCCAAAAAAGTAGATCCCTGCCTCTTTCGCGTTGGTTGAATAAACGATATAACGGCGCTCATTTTCACTAAATTGAGTGATATAGTTGCGGTAATCTGGCAGAGCTTTGTTCAATCCGTTGGCAAGGCCAATGTATTCTTTATCCCAAAACGTGTATTCAGACTCATCGCCATCATCAATGCCGATCACTTTCTTTTTTAATTTTGAATAAATTAGCGAACCATTGACGTCACTAAACTCTTTGCTGAAAACTAATTCTTTAGTGAGCTTAGGATCTTGTAAGTTAACTTTAAAAATAGCCTCATAGCCTTCATGGTAGGCTTGTACATAAAGTGTGTCTTTATCTTCTGCAAAGCCCATTGGCCATACTTGGTCTTCTTCAAATGCTTCGAACTCCCAAAGGAGCCTGCGGTCTTTATGGGCATCAGCTTGCTCATAAATTCGATACTGGGTGTCTTTACGATAAATACCAATTCGAATTCTATTTTGTCGGTCTGTTACCCAATCGGTAATATTACTTTCAGCAGGTTGTTTGAAGCGAACGTTGCCATTATTTAAATTCACCTGAATGACGGATTCATATTGAGGTTTGTTGCCTAAACCATTGCTACCAAGCAATATATGTTTTTCATCATTAGGCAGATAATCAATAATGTTGGATTGAATTTGCGGCATCCACTTAAACTTTTTAAGACCCAAACGGCTGAGTAAGTTCGAGGTTTTTTTCTTGCTCAGAGAATACTTAATAATCCGTGTTTCTGTGGTGGGAGTACCATAACGAACAGCAGGAAATTTTGCTTTAACAAGTAACAGGTCATCACTTGCCCAACTCATCGACAATATGACAAATTTTTCATTATCTGTTTGGATAGGGAGAAGTGACTCACGGGTATCAATATCCAAGATATTAACTATGGTGCCTTGTTGCTCGTCGGTATTAAGCCTCACTAATGAAGCAATGTATTTACCATTGGGTGACATGGTCACATGGCTAACATCAGGAATGCTGGCAAAAGCTTCTAGGGGCAGCTGTTGATTTTTAGCAACAACTGAATTAGCCAACAGCATCACTGATGCTGAAAGCAAGATTAAAATCCGTTTCATTTACACTATCCGTATTGGCTCTTTTGTTAACTTAATGTTATCAGCAACGGGTTAGAGATTGATAGACTATGGTTCTTTAAACTACTGAAAACCATATATTTGTCTAAAAGTTTTACTAAAACGGTAATGTATCGCTAAAGATAGGCTTCGACACAGCATAAATGCACTCATTGCTGCCCATAAACCGTGATTGCCAAAGTTTTGCAGTACATACCAGCAAGGGAAAAACACGCCAAAGGTGGCAATCATCATACTATTACGCATAACTTTGCCTTGAGCTGCGCCAATATAAACGCCATCAAACAGGTAAGAGCCAAATGCCAAAAGCGGCATAAACACCAGCCAAATTAAATAAATGTTAGCTTGCTGCTGTACGACCTCAATGCTGGTGAGCATATTGATAATGGCATCCCCGCCTATAAAAAATAAAAAGCAAAAGCCCAGCGAGAATAGTAGCGACCAATAGCCTGCTAATGTCACTGAGTCATGCAATAGCGCTAAATCTTTTTGGCCAATCGCGCGTCCCACTTCAGCTTCGGCATAATAAGCAATACCATCCAAAGCGTAAGAGATAAGCATCAACAAGTTAAGTAAAACCGCATTCGCAGCTATGATGTCATCACCTAACCCAGCACCATAAAATGTCATAAAGGTAAAACTGGCTTGTAAGCATAGGCTGCGAATAAAAATATCACGGTTGAGTTTTAATAAGCGTGAATAACCTTTTAAGCTTAAATGAACTAAAAGCTGACGGAAGTGAAAATCGTGTTGTTGGTATAGCGCTCGTTTGACGATAGTCGCTGCAACTAAAAACGCACAAATATCGGCAATTACAGAAGCAAGAGCCGCCCCTTTGACGTTCCATTCAAAACCAATGACGAACAATACATCAAGGATAATATTCACTATGTTGGCAATGATTAACTGCCACATTGCCGCTTTGGGTGCTTGCCTGCCAAGTAACCAGCCCAATAACACTAAATTTACTAATGCAAAGGGAATCGACCAAATACGGATGTTAACGTACTCGCGACAAAAGTGTTGCACCTGTTCACTGGCTTGACTTAATGTCAGCGCAAAATCGATTATCGATTGCTGTAATAAAATCGCCGTAAAACCAAACATCAATGCCAGGCTGCAACCTTGAACCAGCAATTTTTGCTGAGTTACGTTATCATTAGCACCATAAGCTTGGGCAACCAGACCAGTGGTCGACATACGTAAAAAGCCCAACAGCCAGACAATTAAGGTAATTATTGTACTGCCTAGTGCCACACCGCCTAAGTAATAGGCTTCACTTAAATGACCAATAACAGCGGTATCGACTAAACCTAATAGTGGGATAGTGATATTGGATAAAATCATCGGCAAAGCTAATGCAAATAGCTGACGGTTTTTTTGGCTGTTAAATAGTAATACTTTTAAGGACATAGGAATCTTATGTTAAAACAAAGTCTGTTGGGATTAATTTGGCTTTTTTCTGTTAATGCGCATGCCGTGGTCATTTTGCAATACCACCACGTATCAGAAACAACGCCAGCAATTACCAGTGTGACGCCTGCTCAATTTGAAGAGCAGATGCAGTATCTTGCTGATAACGAGTTTACCATCATTAGCTTACAAGAAGCGGTTGATGCCATAAAACAAAACAAGCCAATCGCGGATAAAAGCATTGTCATTACTTTTGACGATGGCTATGACAGCATTGCAAAAGCGGCTGCGCCTGTGCTGAAAAAGCATCACTTTTCTTACACTTTGTTTGTGTCGGTTGAACCGATTGAAAAAGGGTATGCAGGGATGATGAGCTGGGATGACATTAATCAACTTGCTAAAGATGGTGCGACGATTGCCAATCACAGTTGGGCGCATGAGCATTTGAATCGTAAGCTTGAAGGCGAAACTAAGCAGCAGTGGTTAACTCGTATTGAGAAAAATTTATTAGACACCGAAGCTGAAATTAAAAAGCACACAGGCCAAAGTGTGAGAATGCTGGCTTATCCATATGGTGAATATAATGCTGATGTTGAAAACATCCTCAAGCAGCATGATTTTATAGGATTAGGCCAGCAATCTGGTGCCGCAGGTAAATACTCTGCATTAACCGCATTACCTCGTTTTCCTGTGGCAGGCCCCTATGCAGACTTGGATAGTTTGAAAGTTAAATTTACCAGTTTGAACATGCCCGTTCTCAAACAAAATATCAATGACCCTTTATTAACTGCTGGTAATTGGCGTCCAGAGCTGACTGTTGAGCTGGATACAAGCGATATTTACCCACATCAAGTCATGTGCTTTGTTCAAGGGCAAGGGGCTAAAAAGCCAACGTGGATTTCTGAGACGGAATTTAGTATTCAAGCGCCAGCTAACTTACCAGCAGGGCGCAGCCGCTATAACTGCACAGCGCCGAGTAAAACCCAAAATGGCTACTATTGGTTTTCACAAGCGTGGGTGAGACCGAATAATGATGGAAGCTGGCCAAAAGAATAGTCTTTTGGTTTGATGTTTTGTTGATTTCCAAACTTCGTTTGGAATAGAACAAGGTCGTGGGTTGTCCACCCACACCCGACCAAAAGGGAGTGAACGGCAACTCCCTCTTGGAACACCCACCCGCTCCGGCGAAGTTTTAAAAAGCGAAAACTTCCAACGGAGGTTTCCATAGCTTTTGACTTCGTTTGTAGCCTGCTTCGGCAAGCTGTGAAAATCACTAACGCTTCCGGTGGGGCGTCCCTTCCCCTCGAAAGCTAGCCAGACATCCATGTCTGGACTCACGTGATTTTCTTGCTTGCCTCAATTCAATTGAAGCATTCAAGCCTTTTAAGACTTTTATTCGTGCTTAACTAGGGCAAGCGAATCTGCGGATACAACAGTTCCCCATTGAAACTTCTGAAATGCGTTAGCTATTTTTGAATAAGCATGAGGCTTGCTCGCTTTTAAGAGCAATTTCGTAGAGGCGGCAAGGCTCTTATGAAAATCAGCGAAAAGGGAAATGCTGTTGTTTCCCTTTCGTCTGGTGTGGGCGAAGCGCCACGACCTTGAACCTAATTCAAATGAAGTTTGGAAATCAAAGTTGAATAAGTGGTATTAGGGTTTCATTAAGTATAGGTAAGTTCCAAATTCTTAAGCTTAAAAGATATCACTAGTATTTAGTTAACACTAGTGATATCGTGCCACTAGTATTAACTAAACACTAGTGGTTGTTACGTGAATGGAATTGACAAAAAAGATATCAAAGAGCATGAAGAAGCCGTTGATCTGTTGATTAAAAAGTTTAGTAAAGAACTCAACTCAGGCACTTCTGCACTTGTGCTGCTGAGTATATTGAACAACTCAGATAAACCACTTTATGGATATCAGATTTCCAAACTTTTAGGTCACTCTAATACAGACAAGCAAGGAGTGATCTATCCTGTGCTGCGGAATATGGAGGCTAAAGGCTTATTGGAAAGTCAGGTACTCCCTTCTGAAAGCGGACCTCCTAGGAAGTACTTCACTATCTCAATATTGGGCAAAAAAGTATTAGAAGAGTGGTTGCAGATTTGGCAACGCACTCAGCTTTTTGTAAATCAAATAATTACAGGCAAATCAAATGGAAACGATGAAGTCAAATAAAGCTATCGAAAAGGATATTCAACATTATTTACGTGAGTTAAGTGCCGCATTACACAATCAAGATTTATCATTAGTACAAGATGCTAAATTTGACGCGGAAAGTCACTTTCGTGCAGCACTATTAGAAACAAGTAATAAAGCCAATCCTATGCCGGATATCATCCAAGATTATGGTACTCCGCAAGTTATTGCTCAGCATTACTGTGACATGGAGTTAACTGTTGATTTAGCATTTCATGGTAGGAAAGAGTATCGATCAAAGGTTCAATCCGATTCAATTTTCTCGATATTAAAAGATACTGCGGCCTTTAAAGCGCTTATTTACTATTTTATTAGCTTCCCATTATCTATGGTCTATATAGCTTGGGTGTTATTGGTTGGGCTAAGTAGCGCCGTTGCATCCCTTGTATTGATTGGCATACCGTTATTTATTTTTTTCATCAACTCAATGCGATATTTCTCATTATTTGAAGGGCGATTAATTGAGCCGTTATTAGGTGAGCGCATGCCACATAGGCCTAAAATTCTGCATAACCTATCTCAGTTCAGGTCTCTAAAAGGAGTTATAGCTTTAATTAAAAATCGCGAGAATTGGACATCGATATTGTACCTATTGCTTCAGTTACCATTATCTTTACTGTATTTCACTATTTTCGTTTTACCAGCAGTATTTTCAATTTTGTTATTCTTATCGCCAGTTATTGACCCATTACTCAATACGATAAACCCTTCTTTGAGTATTGATATTAATTGGTACTGGCTCCCTATTTCCGCCCCTCTTAGTCTTATCGGTTTAATGCTGTCGTTACATGCAGCAAAAACTATCGGAAAACTGCATGCAAGATTTGCTAAGTCCATGCTGGTGACAATTTAACGAGAAAAGTTAAATTCTAGCTCTTAAATATGAGTATTTAACAATGAAAATATTGAAGACGTTTGGAAAAAGGTATCCTGTTAGTGCTTTTCTGATTCTTTGTTTTGGATTTACCTGGTCAATTTGGTTTACCGTTCCTTTCTTTGCAGGTTCTGATTGGTCGTTAGGGCGAATATATGTTGGTGCAGGTTTCGGGCCTGCATTAGCAGCCATTTTTATGAACCAGCTATGTGGCCATGGAGCTGACATTGGAAATAAAAAGTGGTGGTTATGCTTTAGTACTTTTTTCGCATTGTTGTTTGGATTGTATTTTTCAATACTGCTAACTGGTGATGGCATTACAGCTGAAAAATTTTCTCAGGCTAGACCAGCTGGAATTTCTGTTACAGGAATCCTAGGTGTAATAGTGTCTGCAGTAATTGGGAGCTTTGTAATCGCCTCTTTGGCTGTTAGTCGTTCAAAAGCATTAAGTTCAGTGGGCAAGTGGCGTGTATCGATTAAGTGGTGGTTAATCGCTTTGTTGCTCCCTTCTGTATGGATGATGTTAGGTGTGTTAATGGCTAGCATGACTGGAGAAAAGATACAGGTAGAGGCAGTCGAGCATAATTTAGAGTTGCAGACTTGGGGGTTATACACCGCACGTTCAATTTTGCTCACATTTTTGGTGGTCGCTATTGGCGAAGAGGCAGGTTGGCGAGCGTGGATTTTACCGCGTTTACAGCAACGATTTAGTCCACTTCTCAGCTCGGTATTTATCGGTATTGCTTGGGGTTTATGGCATTTCCCATTATTCGTTATCGGGCAATATAGTGATCCGCCTGAAATGGTTTTTGCTAAAGCAGGCGCTTGTATAATGTTGGGTATTGTTTTTACATGGTTATATAACCGTACAGGGGGAAACCTATTGATGGTGGTTTTGCTTCATACCGCTATGAATAGTTCGCCAAGATTTGTACCTTTTTCTGAGCAAATGGGGGTATTTTTAATTTTATCTCTCATCTGCATGATTGTTTTCGACAAAATGTGGCGTAAAAGTAGGGTACAACTTTAGCTTATTATCCTAATGGCTTAATAGAATTTATTTAGCTGTGGATTGCGACAAACGACAATCAAAGGATTAAACCTTTAATTGCTATCTCATATATGAACCCAAAAAAGCCTCAATATTTTCATATTGAGGCTTTGTCATAATTCAATTTCTAATCAAAAAACACTATGCACTTTCAATAATCAATTTCAAATCAGCAACCAGTTCTTTATTCAAAATCTGTGGAATTTTCCCTGGTTGTTGTTTGGGTTTAAATACCGCAAACTTTTCCCCTTTAGGCGACACTAAAACATAGCTGGTACTGTGGTCTACCTGATAATCAGCGCCGTCACCCACCATGGCATAGGCGAAACCTAAATCACGGGTGAACGGGAACAGTTGAGTGTGGTCAGCTGTGACAGCTTTAAAGTCTCGATTAAAAAAATTGATGTAATCTAAGCGCTTTGTTTGCGTGTCTCTGTCTGGATCAACAGATACAAACACCACCTGAATATCTTCTGATACTGATTGCAGTTCAGCATAAGCAGCATTGAGCTTATTTAACGTTGTCGGGCACACATCAGGGCACGAGGTAAAACCGACAAACAGTAAACTCCACTTACCGAGTAGTTGTTGATTGCCAAACTCATTGCCCAATTGATCATGCAGGGTAAAGGGGGCCAGTGGTCTTGGGTTATCAAAAAGATAACTACTTTGAAGGGCTAAGTCTGGCACCTGAGCCATCAAGGCCGTATTTGCTGATTGGCGAGGGAATAGCGCTGCAACCGCAACGCCTAAGCCCAACATGATGACGGCTAATAAAAGGATTTTTTTCAATCGGTCACTCCCCGTTTATTCATTGCAGCATTGGTTATTGCTATGTGCATAACTTAAGCCCATAGCTTAGACCCATAGCTTAGACCCACAAGTAGTGATCAACTAATAACACTAAGAATAAAATCATTAAGTGGTAAATAGAGAACTTGAATACATCCATTGCCAGACCAGGTTTGTCATGGAACTTTAATTGCCAAGCTTTATAGATAAACCCACAACTTAATAAAGTTGAACCGACTAAATAAACAGGTCCACACATGCCCACTAACACAGGTAATAAACAAGCGATGGCCAGTAATAAGGTGTAGAGCAATATGCAAGTTTTAGTGAACTCTACACCATGGGTGACGGGCAACATCGGCACGTCGACTTTGGCGTATTCTTTTTTACGGTGAATCGCTAACGCCCAGAAGTGTGGTGGTGTCCAAGTGAAGATGATGATCACTAAAAGCAGGGCATTACCATGTAACTCGTTGGTGACCGCTGTCCAGCCTAGTAATGGTGGCATGGCGCCAGCTAATCCGCCAATGACGATATTTTGCGGTGTGGCACGCTTTAAATATGCGGTGTAGACCACTGCGTAACCGATTAAACTGGCGAACGTTAGCCATGCGGTTAGCGGGTTAACCAACGCATACAGAATAATGAACCCACCTAAGCCGATTGAAGTGGCGAAGGTCATGGCTTTGATTGCTGATACTTTGCCTTTAGGTAAAGGGCGGTTGTAGGTACGCGCCATTAAGCCATCAATACGGCGATCGATAAGATGGTTATAGGCCGCTGCAGCACCTGCCATCATGGCGATGCCAATCATGCCAAAAATAAGCGGTTGAAGTGGAACAGCGCCGGGGAGCGCAAGACACATACCGACCAGCACTGTTAGCAGCATCAGTGCGACCACCTTGGGTTTGGTCATTTCAAAATAAGCACGCCACTGTAGTGGGCTAGAGCTAGTGTTGGTTTTCGTTGCGCTTGCGGACAGTGAAAGTGATTTAGCCATAATAGAATCCTTGCTTAAGCTTTACGCCACAGCGCATAGTTAATGAAAATAACGGTTAGCAGTAATAATGCTGCGCCGCCATTATGTGAAACCGCAATACCAAGCGGCAGGTGCATAACAATATTGCTAATGCCTAATCCCACTTGGATTACGACGAGTGCGAACAACAACCAAGCACTTTTACGCATCACTGATGACTGTGCTTTTAGTAATTTAAAGGCCAGCCAACATAAACAAGCGGCAGTGATAATGCCCCAAATTCGATGGGTTACATGAATAGTCATGCGGGCTGGGTATTCTAATACGCCAAATTCAAAGCTAGGGTGATCGCCTTGAAATGGCGAAAATGCTTTGGCAAACGCTAAGTTATCCATCCAATTGCCTTCACATATCGGTAAGGTTGTGCAGGCTAATGCGGCGTAGTTTGATGAGGTCCAGCCACCTAGTATGATTTGTAATATCAGTACTAGCATGCTGACCATAGCAAGCGGTGCAAGCTTTCTGGCGTAGGCATCACCACCTGGGATCCGCAAAGGTTTGGTTCTAAGGTAGAGTAATAGCAGTAACGAAAATAAACTGAATCCACCAATTAAATGACCCATTACGATAATGGGCATTAGCTTCATGGTAACAGTCCACATCCCGAGTGCGGCTTGAAATAGTATTAAGGCTGAAATAAATATTGGCAGTTTTTTAGGTGCATCTGCACGCTTCAAGCATACAATTAAAATGGTTAATACTAAAAGCCCTAGGGCTCCTGCAATATAGCGGTGGATCATTTCGAGCCATGCTTTTTTAGGCTCGACAGTTTGGTTAGGGAAATTTTCTTCGACTTTGGCTAATGCGGCGGAGTCACTTGGTACGCCAATATGGCCATAACAGCCGGGCCAGTCAGGGCAACCTAAGCCGGCATCAGATAAACGGGTATAAGCGCCCATTAAGATCACGGCAAAGGTAAACACCAAAGTGAATTTGAGTAAGGTTTTGATGTTCATTAACCGACCCTCGACAATTTGAGCATTTTGCGCAAGTCGCTGATCATGGATTTACCTTGCGCAATATTCTCTTCTTCACCAGCAATACCTGGATATTGCATGACTAAGCTACCGAGGGGATCAACAATAATAAGCTGTTGCTTTTCCATCATTGAAGTTAGCTGTGGGCTGGCTTGAGCGGTTGCAAAAGGCACATTTAAACTGGCTAAAATTTGGGTGTCACTGCCGTCTTGTAACAAAACAATAGGGCTGACACGATCTTGATGTTTACCCAATGCCACATGACTTTGATGTAAAACGTATAAACGTTGTTGGCATTGCTCAAGACATTGTTTTGGCAGTAGATAAAGTAACTGCCACGACTGAGGCTGAGGGTTGTCCATTGATAAGCTCTGATAGCTTATTGAAGGTGAAATCAGTTGGCCTTTATTGGTCGCTGCACCATTATAAAGATCCATACTGAGCACGAGTTTGGCCATAGCTACGGGTAGAATAAATACCAACAGCAGTATATAAAGCGTCTTGTTGCTCTTTGGTTTTGCTGGGGAGTTCATACTTGCTCCTCTTGTTACGACTTATTTTGTTATAGGGTGTGTTGATTTCTTCAACGTTTTAAAACCAATCCATAGCATGAGCCCTAAAAAAACCGCTGCCATGGTGAACCATTGCAATGCATACCCTTGGTGTTTCTGTGCTGATAAGGGAATGGGTGTCCAAGGTTTTGCTAATGTCATTGTTGGAGTCACATCTGGCTGCAATACTGCCGGTGCCAGTTCGTGGCCTACTTTCTCTGCTAAGGCCACAAGGTTTAAATTTTGAAACCGAATCACTTCATGGTTATTCATTGAAAATGTTTCGGCATATAGCGCTTCGCTTAATGGGTTTGTTTGTTTTTGATAGACCCGCCCTGTTAACTCATATGGCTGATTAGGCATGGGAGTCAGTGCTGGCAGAATACGTCTGTCTTTATTGGCGCCAACAAACCCTAGTTCAACCATTAACCAAGGTTGTGACTCAGACACCTTGACCAATTGATATGCGAGATAACCCACTTGACCGTTATGAACTTGATTATCAAGTAATAAAATTTGTTCGCTGACTGCGATGGTATCGACAGTTAATCGGTAACCTGTCACAGGGTCATTGTTAGCTAAATTAAGTAAACTTTGGTAATCCAATGCGCTGGCGGCTTGTCGTTCAGCTAGCGTGGTTTGCCATGCTTGTTTGTACTGGGCTCTATCGAGTTGCCATAAACCTAACTTGACCAAAATAGAAAACACACTCACAGTAACAAGCAGCAATAACCCAGTAGATAGTCGCCAGACTCGCAAAGGAGAGCCCATGGCAGCGTTAGATACCTTAGTTATTTTCAAGCTTGTATTAGTACTACTGCTTGTATTCATATTATTTAATTTAGCTAGAGCCTTGTTTATTATGGTTAAAGCTGAAAACAAACAGCCAATGAGTCAATATTTGGGGCGACGCGTTATCTTTTCAGCTGTGGTGATGTTGTTATTGTTGTTGGCCCTAGGATTAGGCTGGGTAACACCTAACCCTAGGCCGTATTAGCTCGCCTCTGTAGAGGTGAGCCATACTCTTAAATGACGTAGACAAAAATAAATAAGCATAACCAGACTACGTCGACAAAATGCCAGTACCAACTACCAGACTGGAAGGCAAAATGACTTTCAGGGGTAAAGTGGCCTTTGAGCACCCTAAAGAACAGAATAATCAAGAACACAGTCCCCAATGTGACGTGCATACCGTGAAAACCCGTCAGTAAGAAGAAAGTGTTGCCGTAGATCCCTGATGATAGTGTCAGTCCCATTTCTTGATAGGCATGAATATATTCTTCAACTTGTAAAAATAAGAAGCCAATACCCAATAAGATGGTTAGTCCTAACCAGACTTTTAATGCCCCACGCTTAGACTTTTCAAGAGACACATGGGCAAAGTGTAAAGTGACTGACGATGCGAGTAATATCAGGGTGTTGTATAGGGGTAACCCTGTCCAAGGCATCGCTTCAGTCGTGGTGCCATCAGGTGTTTTAGTGAGTGGCCACATGGCTTCAAAAGTCGGCCAAAGCACTTCATGGGTCATGGCATTGTTTGAAGCACCACCTAACCACGGAATAGCGACCATTCGTGCGTAAAAAAGTGCGCCAAAGAAGGCGCCGAAGAACATAATTTCAGAGAAAATAAACCAGCTCATTCCTTGTCTAAAAGAACGATCCATTTGCGCTGAATATAAGCCAGACATTGATTCATCAATGACGTTTTTAAACCAACCAAACAGCATAAAAATGATGACTGCGATACCAGCCACGAGAATATAGCCGCCCGATGTTTCTTCGGTGGCGAGTTGTTGTACGTACGAACCTGCGCCAAAAGCAATCAGGAATAACCCAATAGCGCCAATGATGGGCCAGGCACTTTGCGCTGGCACGTAATAAGTTTCATGTTTTGTTGTCATCTTGCTGCTCCTTGCTCTATGGCCGCAGTTTGTTTGTCTGTGATGTCATAGAGGGTATAAGAGAGAGTCAAAGTTTTAATGGAATCGGGTAAGTCAGGATCCACATAAAAGATTAATGGCAGTTCAGCATCAGCCTTTGCAGCTAGGGGCTGTTGATTAAAACAGAAGCATTCCGTTTTATTGAAATATGCAGCGCCTTGGCCAGGCGATACCGAGGGTATCGCTTGGCCTACAAGAGGTTTAGCAGAAAGGTTTTTTGCTAAAAATGCAGTGCGAGTTAGCTCACCTGGATGAACCTGTATTCGGTTCACTTTGGGGCCAAACTCCCATGGCATACTGCCTTGCACTTGGGCGATAAATTCAATAGTAATGGTGCGTTCTTTATCAACGACCACCGCTTCATAACGACTTGCTGTACCTTGAGGCTTTCCGTTAATGCCTAAGGTCTCGCAAAGCACGTCATAAAGCGGTACCAGCGCAAAACCAAAGCCGAACATACCTATTGATCCTAATACCAGACCTATAAGTAAGTTACGGTTTGATTTTGTTGGCTGGCTCATATCACTTCACCTCTGGTGGTGTGGTGAATGAATGGTAAGGTGCTGGGCTGGCAATGGTCCACTCCAGTCCTTCAGCGCCTTCCCAAGGTTTATCAGCCGCTTTCTCGCCACCTTTGACACATTTAATCACTACGGCTAAGAAAATTAGCTGTGATAAGCCAAATGCGAATCCGCCGATTGAGACAATTTGATTAATATCAGCAAATTGAATGGCGTAATCTGGAATTCGGCGAGGCATGCCTGCTAATCCTAAAAAGTGCATCGGGAAAAACAGCACATTGACTGAAATCACGCTACACCAGAAATGCCAGCGCCCTAGGGTTTCGCTATACATATGGCCAGTCCATTTTGGTAACCAATAATAGGCAGCAGCCATAATAGAGAACACCGCTCCAGTCACCAGTACATAGTGGAAATGCGCCACCACGAAGTAAGTATCATGGTATTGGAAATCAGCAGGTGTTATCGCCAGCATCAATCCTGAAAAACCACCAATGGTAAAGAGAATAATAAAGGCAATCGCAAATAACATAGGGGTTTCGAACGTGATTGAACCACGCCACATCGTTGCTACCCAATTAAATACTTTAACCCCTGTCGGCACCGCAATTAACATGGTGCAGTACATGAAAAACAGTTCAGCAAATACTGGCATCCCTGTGGTAAACATGTGATGCGCCCAAACCAAGAAGGATAAAATCGCAATACTGGACGTGGCGTAAACCATCGAAGCGTAGCCAAACAATTTTTTACGACTAAAGGTGGGAATAATGGCCGAGATAATCCCGAACGATGGCAAAATCATGATGTAGACTTCAGGGTGACCGAAGAACCAGAAAATATGCTGGAACATGACAGGATCACCGCCACCTGCGGCATCAAAGAAACTGGTACCAAAGTATTTATCGGTTAATACCATGGTAACCGCACCTGCAAGTACGGGCATCACTGCAATCAGCAAGAATGCAGTAATGAGCCATGTCCATACAAATAATGGCAACTTCATCCAAGTCATGCCTGGTGCACGCATATTAACAATGGTCACGACCACGTTAATTGCGCCCATAATCGAACTGATCCCCATGATATGCACCGAGAAAACAAATAGTGCAGTGCTATCAGGGCTATAGGTTGTTGATAGCGGTGCATAGAAAGTCCAGCCAAAGTTAGGGCCGCCGCCTTCCATAAACAGCGAACTCAACAGAATCGCGAAGGCAAATGGTAAGATCCAAAAGCTCCAGTTATTCATTCGAGGCAGTGCCATATCAGGTGCTCCAATCATCATTGGGATCAGCCAGTTGGCTAACCCTGTGAAGGCGGGCATGACGGCACCAAATACCATAATAAGACCGTGTACTGTGGTCATTTGGTTAAAGAAGTTAGGGTCAACTAACTGTAAGCCTGGCTGAAATAGCTCTGCGCGAATGACCATTGCCATCGCACCACCAGTGAGGAACATAATAAAACTGAACCATAAATACATAGAACCAATGTCTTTATGGTTAGTGGTTAATATCCAGCGCATGATGCCTTTTGGCGCGCCATGATGGTGATCATCATGGCCGTCATGAGAATGTTCATCATGAGCTGGGGTAGTATCTTGTGTAATTGTGCTCATCTGTATCCCTTACTTTCCATGACCAACAACATCGGTGGCTTGAACAGCATCACCAGTATTATTTCCCCAAGCATTTCGCTCATACGTCACAACAGCTGCGAGTTGCTGAGGTGAGAGTATGGAGCTAAATCCTTGCATTGCTGTACCAGGTTGGCCATTGATAACCACTTCAAGGTGTCCTTCAACAGGGCCCATGACTAACGGACTGCCTACTAACGCAGGGAATGCGCCAGGTAAACCTGTACCAGCGGCTTGGTGACATGCAGCACAGCTGCTGAGATAAACTTGCTCACCCATTGCCATCAGTTCATCCATAGATAAGTCATCCATAACAACGTCAGGTGTTGCTTCTTCAACGACGTCAGCAACCACTTGTTCTACCTCAGGTTGTGTCGCTGGTAATTCAGCAGGCAAAGTGACAGGCGTTGGCTTATCACTTGCTGAACTTGCATCGCTAGGTGCCCCACCAGAGTTCACATCTGCAGCTTGAACCACATCACCAGAATCATTACCCCAAGCGTTTCGCTCGTAGGTCACAACAGCTGCAATTTCTGTTGCAGTAAGCTGTTTCGCGAAGGCTTGCATGGCAGTACCAGGCTGGCCGTTGACGACAATATCAATGTGGCCAGCAACTGACCCTTTAATGATTGGGCTGCCGATAAGAGACGGGAATACACCAGGTAGTCCTGCACCATTTGGTTGGTGACAAGCGGCACATCGGCCCATGTAAACTTGTTCACCTTGAGCCATCAACTCATCAAAGGTCAGGGTTTGCGACAGTGACGCTTCAGCCGCGGCTTTTGCATCAGCAGTGAGTTGTTTTTGATCTTTTAGCCATTGCTCAAAGTCTGCTTCAGAAACGGCTTCAACTACCACCGGCATGAATCCGTGGTCTTTACCACACAACTCAGCACATTGGCCTCGGTAGGTACCAACCTTATCAATCTTGGTCCAAGCTTCATTAATAAAACCTGGGTTAGCATCTTTTTTCACCGCAAATGCAGGAACCCACCAAGAGTGAATCACATCATCTGAAGTCATTAAAAAGCGTACTTTACGATTGATTGGCAGAACGAGGGGCTTATCGACTTCAAGTAGGTAAGTTTCAGTTTTCGTTTCTGTCCCAGTAATTTGATCGGCAGGGGTGGAAAGTAAACTGTAAAACTCGACGTCTTCATTAAAATAGCTGTAATGCCATTTCCATTGAGAGCCGGTTACTTTAATAGTTAACTCCGCATCACTTGGGTCTTCCATAGCAATGAGGGTTTTTGTGGCAGGAATTGCCATACCAATGAGGATAAGAAACGGCACGACAGTCCATGCTATTTCCACTTTGGTACTATCATGGAAATCAGCAGGTACTGCACCCTTTGATTTTCTATGATAAATCATGGAGTAAATCATGATTCCAAATACCACAACACCAATAGCACAACAGATATAAAGAATGATCATATGGAGGTCGTAAACCTTACCACTGATCTCTGTTACCCCTTGGGTCATGTTAAGCGGCATATCAGCCGCTGCAAGCGGCACTGCAAAAAACAGCACCATTAATCCATACAACAATCGCTTCACAAGACTACTCCTCTGCCAATTGCGATTTGCAATAACAACAAGGAAAAGTCACACAGTAATACTCTGCTCTATGCAAACTTTTCTATTCCCGAAAAAGTTTGATCACTTCAAAGTACACGGTGGCAGTGAGTATTAATACTCGATTATTCTATTGGGTTTTGGTGGCCACACTTGTACCTAATACTGAACTTTTCAATTCTTAAATTGACGCTTTTTATTCAAGGCTTTCTATACCGCATGGTACCAGCACAATCTTTACAGCGTTTTATCACTTATGTTCATTTTTACCACTAAGAGAGGTCAATAAATGTTACTCCCTTGTTAACTACATTACTTGGAGATTAAATATTGATCAAGATCACTTTATCATCTAATTTGCTGAAAAAAGGCGCAAAAAAAAGCCCGTCACCGAAATGAAGGGCTTTTTTAGCAAATAGACTTTAGTGAAATGCAGATAAATTCAATTGGGTTGCAGTCACAGGATTACTGGCGTTTAATTGGTCATCACGTAAGTGAGTATTTACATCTTCGATAATGACACCTTGTGCTAAGGCGCTTTTAGCGACTAATTGAATGCGGCGATTATCACGAGCATCTAATGGGGTTGTCCATGTAATCACTGCGCTGGATGTACCACTTGTGAGTGCTTTTTCCATTGCCCACAGTGTTTCGACTTCATCTTTAGTGTGAACCAGTAATACACGGTCCATTCTGACATTGGCGTTCGCTAGAATTTGTTTGTAACCAATGTGAGGCGGGTTAATCAGTACAATCCATCGCCCTTGTTGACTTAATACGGCTAACTGGCCGCATAGCTGAGTTAATTCAGTTAACCCTTGGTTAGCTGTTTGTTTGGTTTCGATACCTTGCTTTACTGGCGCAGCTGCTGATGCCATGTCCATCCATAAACCTGGGTGACGTGGTGCATTACCTATTAATGTGTTCATAACCAACCTCCATTACGGATAACGCCAACAGCGAGCCCTTCAATCGTAAGGCTTTGGCATGTTAAATCGACTTTTATCGGCGAGTACTGCTCGTTTTCTGCATGCAGATAAACAACGTTGCCTTTCTTTTCAAAACGCTTCACGGTGACATCATCATCAACACGGGCAACAACGACTTGACCATTTTTAGCTTGCTGCATTTTGTGAACCGCTAATAAGTCGCCTTCAATAATGCCAATATCCTTCATACTGTCGCCACGAACACGTAGTAAGAAATTAGCATTGGGTTTAAACATTTCAGGATCAACTTGAAAGTATTGTTCAACATGTTCTAGCGCCAAAATTGGTTCACCAGCCGCAACCTGACCAATCAGTGGTAAGCCTTCTTCAACTTCCTCTTCTTCTTGGACCATACGGATACCGCGAGAGGTACCTGGAATAATTTCAATGCAACCTTTTTTAGCGAGTGCTTTTAAATGTTCTTCTGCAGCATTAGCACTTTTAAAGCCTAATCTAGTGGCAATTTCTGCACGAGTTGGTGGCATACCTGTCTCGGCAATATTGCATTTAATTAATTCTAGAATTTCAGCTTGTCGTGGCGTTAAAGGTCTCATGTTGATTCCTGTTTTTTTATACAGTGACTGTCATTATATACAGTATCTTTGGTCGCGCAAGTATTAACCAACATTTTTTGCTGATAAAGCAATAGATATGAATTTTTATCGAAGTTTCTAGTTATTTAAAGTTCATTAAATCAGTAGTTTATTGTTTTTATAGGGGCTGGTAAATTAGTGTGTTTTATTATTGATGACTCAAGTGAATAAGCCAAAAAGTACTGGATACCGTCTATTTATACAGTACTGTACCTAAATGTTTTGCTACTTACTAAGTGATTGATACTTGATGTTAGAACCAACAAAACTTGCTACTTAAATGTTAACTAGATTTACCGAGGTTAGTGTAACTGAATGATATTCTGGTATCCTATGCGCAATAAATCGTTGTTGATAATGCGAAGACCCATGCTAAAACCAGATTCTATCATTGCTAAATCATTACGTTGGATTCAGAAATTAATGGTACACAGTGTTGTTGTGCCTGAAGATCCGTTCGCTGACCTTAACTTAGATCCTGACAAGCCAGTGGTCTATGTGATGAAAACGGAGTCGCTGAGTGATATTGCTGCCTTACATGAAATGACAGCTAAATATAACTTGCCAAGTCCGTATGAACGGTTAGATGTTGATGGTTTCAATACCCCTAGAATTGTGTGTGTGGAAGGGCGTAAACCCTTGTTTGGTAAGCGCCATAGTAGCGATAAATTTGTAGCAAACTTTACTAAGTTGCTCGAATTACACCAAAAGAACAAAGAACTCGACATCCAGCTTGTGCCTGTAAGCCTATATTGGGGGCGTATCCCAGGTAAAGAAGATGACACCATGACCGCTGCGGTTTTTGAGCGTGAAAACCCAACATGGTTACGTAAATGGTTAATGATTCTATTTTTAGGTCGCCATAACTTCATTCAATTTTCTAATGCCATGTCGCTGCGTTATATGGCTGATGAACACGGCACAGATGTCAGTATTGCGCATAAGCTTATCCGTGTGGCTCGTGTGCATTTTCGCCGACAACGTAAGGTGATGACGGGGCCTCAGCTTCCTAATCGTCAAGCGATGTTCAATTCACTGTTAAAGTCAGAATCCATCAAGCGTGCCATTCAAGAAGAAGCCGTTAACAAAAAAATTCCCGAAGAAAAGGCACGTGAAAAAGCCATTGAGTACCTTGATGAAATCGCGGCAGACTATTCGGATAACTTGATTCGTATTGCTGAGCGTTTCTTAACTTGGCTTTGGAACAAGTTATACAGTGGTATTAGCATCAAGAGTGCGGAGCAAGTTCGTAAACTGCATCATGATGGTCATGAAATCGTTTATGTGCCGTGTCATCGAAGCCATATGGATTACTTGTTACTGTCATATATTCTTTATTATCAAGGCATGGTTCCACCGCATATTGCGGCAGGGATTAATCTTAACTTTTGGCCGGCAGGTCCAATGTTCCGCCGTGGTGGTGCCTTCTTTATCCGTCGTAGTTTTAACGGTAATAAGCTTTATACCGCAGTATTCAGAGAGTATTTAGATCAACTATTTGCTAAAGGCTATTCAGTTGAGTATTTCACTGAGGGTGGTCGTTCACGTACTGGCCGTCTACTTGCTCCTAAAACAGGCATGCTAGCGATGACGGTAAACAGCGTATTGCGGGGTATCGAGCGTCCTGTGACCTTAGTGCCAGTGTATCTTGGCTACGATCATGTCATGGAAGTGTCGACTTATCATAAAGAATTAAGTGGTAAGAAAAAGCAAAAAGAATCTGTATGGCAAGTGTTTGGTGCATTGCGTAAGTTGGGTAACTTTGGACAAGGTTACGTTAACTTTGGTGAGCCAATTAACGTACAGCAGTTCTTAAATCAGCAGTCGCCTGATTGGCGTGAAGAAGTGGCTAAAGATCCCGAGCAAAAACCAACATGGTTAACGCCTGCGGTTAATCAATTAGCCAATAAAGTGATGACAAACATTAACAGTGCAGCAGCTGCGAGCTCTGTTACGTTAACCAGTATGGTGTTATTAGCCGCTGAACAAAATGCATTAGAGCGCACAGAGCTGGAACGTCAGCTAGATTTATATCTTAAATTGATGAAAGAAGTGCCTTACACTGATTACACCTCAGTAGCTCAAGGCAGTGCTAGTGAATTAGTTGATCAATGTCTATCACTGAAAAAGTTTACTTCGCACACTGATCAAATTGGTGAAATTATTGCGATTGAAGAGTCTTCAGCAATTGCGATGAGCTACTACCGTAATAACATCATCCATTTAATGGCAGTTCCTTCGTTAATTGCGAGTTGCTTGGTGCAATACGAAGAGTTTAATCGTCAAAAAATTCATGAAATCGTTAATGACTTCTACCCGCTACTCAAGGCTGAGTTGTTTATGGGGATTGAAGACTTACCCGCTTACATTGATAGCGTATTAAACTTATTTGTTGAGCAACAGCTTATTTCGGGTACAGACGAGTTTGAACTCAATCAAAGTAATATTACCCAGTTAATGTTATTGTCTGAAACTGTCAGTGAGACATTACAACGTTACGCGATTATCTTTAATTTATTGGCTTATAAACCGGATATTGAACGTTCAGATCTAGAAAGCGCGAGCCACTTATTAGCTCAGCGTTTAGGTGCTTTACACGGAATAACTGCGCCAGAGTTTTATGATAAAAAACTCTACAATAATTTGAGTGTAAAATTAAAAGAATTAGGGCACTTGTCGGGTAATGACAATCAGTTTGCTGTCATCCGAATTCGCGACCATGCCAATGGTATGTTGCGTTTATCTGTTCGTAAAACCATAGTAGATAGCGTCACTATGGAACATGGGTAACCACTAACTTTATGAGTTCAACACAATCACAACCGCACAATAAATCATTATTAGGCGGTGCTATGATTATTGCCGGTACCACAGTCGGTGCCGGTATGTTTTCCCTTCCTGTTGTCAGTGCTGGTATGTGGTTTGGCTATTCCATTGCCATGCTAATCGGTATTTGGTTTTGTATGTTGGTGTCAGGCTTAATGCTACTTGAAACCAACTTACATTTTAAACCTGGCGACAGTTTCGACACGTTAACCAAAGTGACATTAGGCCAATTCTGGCGGATAGTTAATGGGCTTTCCATTACCTTCGTATTATATATTCTGACTTACGCTTATATCAGTGGTGGTGGCTCTATTGTGAACCACACCTTGTCAGGTATGGGCATTCATTTACCACAAAGTATTGCAGGCTTAGTTTTTGCCCTTGTGCTTGCTGCGATTGTGATGATTAGCACTAAAGTGGTCGACCGTATTACGACAGTAATGCTTGGCGGGATGATCATTACTTTCTTTTTAGCCGTCGGTAATTTGCTGATTGATGTGGAAACCGTGAACTTGTTAGTCCCTGACGGACAGGCGAGTTTTGCTCCATATATTTTAGCTGCCATTCCTTTTGGTCTGACAAGCTTTGGTTATCACGGCAATGTGCCAAGCTTAGTTAAGTATTATGGCAAGCAGCCTAATGTGATTATCAAGGCGATTTGTATCGGTACCTTTATCGCGTTAGTGATTTACACGTGCTGGTTAATTGCCACCATGGGCAATATTCCTCGTAGTCATTTTAGCGATATTATCGCTCAAGGTGGGAATATGGGCGTATTGGTTGCGGCATTGTCAGATGTGATGTCCAGTGCTTGGCTAAATACCATGTTAACTCTGTTTGCTAATTTGGCCGTTGCGTCATCTTTCTTAGGGGTGACCTTAGGCTTGTTTGATTATTTAGCAGACTTATTTGATTTTGATGAATCGGCTAATGGCCGAATCAAGACCGCTGCAGTGACCTTTATACCGCCAACCATCTTAGGCTTATTATTCCCAGATGGTTTTTTAATCGCGATTGGTTTTGCCGCTCTTGCCGCGACAATTTGGGCTGCTATTGTGCCAGCGATGATGGCGTATAAGTCACGTAAAATGTTCCCTGATGAGAATAGCTTTAGAGTTCCTGGTGGTACGCCGCTAGTGGTTGTAGTGATTCTTTTTGGTGTGCTAACAGCAGCTTGTCACTTATTGGCAATGGCTGATTTATTGCCTGTTTATCGATAAGCTATACGCAATATTGATAATCTAAAAAAGCCCTCTATTGAGGGCTTTTTTGATGCAATTTTTCAACGTACTGAGTCGGTGATTGATGATGTAATCGCCTAAAACTTTTACTGAAGCTGCGTACACTGGCATAGCCAAGTAGCTGCGAAATCTCTTTAACCTCTTTGCCTTCAAGCATATATTTCACTGCTAAATTTCCTAAGATATAGCGCATTAACTCTGTAAAACTAAAGCCATTACGCTGCAATCGTCGCTGTAATTGTTGTTTCGAAAAACCACATAATTCCGAAAGGGAATCTAATGTGGGTAAACCATAAAAACGTATGTAATTCACCAGCTCATAAAGCACTTTAGGCGTGTCATGGGGTTGAGGCATATTTAAATATGAGTCGAGTTGATTGAGGCTAATACTACTTTTGTTATTGCGCTGAATATGTTGGGAGGTGGATAGCGAAGCCAAAAAGTGTTGTTCAGAGCTAATCAAGGAGTCGACATCAAGCCATATCTCGGTTTGCGGCGCATTCCAGGTCACTTTGGCTCCAAATATCGCTTCGCTCTCCTGTTGGTTAATGGCGGGGCCGCTGAGCATCACTTTAATCGGGGTGAAGTCTTTGCCTAAAAAGTGCTTGCAGGTATTTAGCAGTGTTAAGGCTATGCGGAGCGAGTCATGGGATTTGGCTTTGCCGCTGACATAGTTATTGCGATAGCACCATTTAATAATCTTATTCGACTGAGCACCGTAGTAACTTGCACCTGAATGAAAACAAGCCATGGCATAGTTAATGCGCCGAAAGGTAATTGCCAAGTCTGGAGTCGCCAAGAACCAGTTGTTAGGCATATTAAATTGGTTGACGGTTAAGTAGTGTTGGAGCGTCAACATATAATCTTGAACATTCGATAATTGCTCAATCTTACTCAGCCACATTGATACTTCCGAGTAAGGGATTAATGTCATGGGCTCATTCAACAAGCTTTGAGGGATCGATAGATCCTTTGCTGTGATGCCATAGTGGGCTTCAACCCCTTTTAGCACGGGTAAAATGCAGCAAACTCGAATAAATGAAACTTCAAATGCCATGTCAATTTCTCGTTAAGTGCTTGGGATCGGTAGATGATATTTAAGTAACTATATATATCAAAAAACATTGATAATTGATACGTATGGTTACTTTGTGTTGTGGTTTTGTCGTTTGGGTGCACACTACGCAGCATCTAAGTTAACAAGAGGTGCAATCACTATGAGTTTATTCAGTATGCCATTCGTCGATTCTGGAGTTGATGTTGCACTTCATGGTGTGGCTTTAGTTGTATTGGTCGGGGCTGTCGCTGCCGCAGGATTCGGTTTTTGGAAAGTTCACGAGTTGCCGATTCATAAAGCTCACAAAGAAAAACATCAACAAATAGGACTGATTACTGCGCTCACATGGATTGGATTTATCTGGCATTGGGTTTGGGTGTTAGCAGTCATGGTGGCGTTTATTGATAGTGGTAAAGCATTAAGAAGGATCAGAGATATTTGGCGAGAGAATGAACGGGAACAGCCTGTTACCGCCACTCCAGCAAAAGAGGAGATTAACTCATGATTGAAGGATTAGCAGTTTGGGCGTTGTTTATTTATATTCTACGCTTGATAGGTATGCCTTGGAATAAAGGCACAAAAGCTTTTTCATACTTAGGCGGTGCTGGCTGGTTACTGTTTGTATGGGTAGGACTATTAAACTATGCGCCTATGGATATTACAGGTGGCTCTGTTGTGCAATCTCCGCATATTCAATTGCGTCCAGCTTCGACACAAATTAAAGGTAATGTAAAAGGTATCTATGTCGAACCTAATCAGAGAGTAACAGCAGGGCAATTAATCTACGAGATAGATGATGAGCCTTATCAAATAGCGCTGAATAAGGCTAAAGTGCAGCAACAAACAGCTAAGGTTGCATTGTCACTTGCTAAAGAAGATATAGGTATCGCTGAAAAAGTTTTACACGCTGCGCAGTCTGATGTTGCGATTAATCAAAACCAACTGCATGCGAGTAAAAAAGACTTGGTGTGGAAGCAAACCACCATGAATCGTTATGTTGAACAAAACAGTAAAGTGGCTGACACCATTACTGAAAGTCAGCTAGATGAGCAACAAACGGCTGTCGATTTAGCGCAAGCGAAAGTGGATTCGTATGTGACACAAATTGCCAAATCGAATACCCAAGTACAAAAAGCAAAGTTAGATATTCAAAAAGCACACTTAACAGTAGAAAGCCGTCAGTCTGATTTAGACAGTGAACTTGAAAATGTGGCTCAGGCGCAATGGAACTTGGACAATACTAAGGTTTTTGCACCTGCAGATGGTTATTTAACGAACTTCATCATGCGTGAAGGACAGTATGTGGGGGTTGCACCTCGTATCCAAATGTATACTGATGAAAAGTACGTGCTTATGCGGGTGAATCATCAAGCGATTCGTAATGTGAAAGTTGGCCAAATGGCAGAGTTTGCTTCAGCAGTATATCCTAGCAAAATTTTCAATGCAGAAGTTGAAGGGATAATTGAAGCCACAGGCGAAGCCCAAGGTAGTTTGCTTGCTCGAGATGACAATGTTAGACAAACAACTGGGCAGAACATTAATAACAAGCACCATTTCGTGCGCTTGAAATTACATGAAGCTGAGGGCTTCGATATTCCAGTCGGCTCGGTAGGGCTGGCATGGGTGTCGGCAGCTAAACCAATTGAGTTCCTTGCTTTCTTGGATGTGATACGTGGAATTATTATCAGAATGAAGTCGCAAATATACTACATCTGGTCAATATAACCTCGGCTTATACAGCCAAAGTTTGAATGGTATATCGCGTTAAAAACGCTCTCGCAAGAGGGCGTTTTTTTATGGTGCAAATTAAACAGATTATTCCCTCGACAGGCTAACTAAAACGGTCTTAACTATAGACATGATTTCCAAAATATTTGCAGTGTCAGTTTTAGTCTTGATAGTGAATATCAGATAACTTTGCCGTTAATCGCACTGAGCAAATATACATTTCAAGGATAGGTTTATGAATGTGACTCATTACATGCAAGGTCAGCCTTGCTGGGTGGAACTGGCCACTCATGATTGGTATTCCGCAAAAGGATTTTATCAAGCGTTATTTCAATGGCATCCTGATGATATGCCTATGCCTGAAGGGCATTACACTATGCTACAAATAGACGGAGATGATATTGCCGCTATGTATCAAATGCCCAAAGAAATGGCCAGCCTTCCCACGCATTGGGAGTTGTACTTTGCGGTTGATGATGTCGCTGAAACCGTTAAAGCTATTCAGCATGCTGGTGGAGAAATTATCGCAGGGCCACATGCTGTGGGGGACTCTGGAAAAATGGCCGTCTGTCGTGATCCTGAAGGGGCTCGTTTTTCAATTTGGCAGGCGATAGAACATATAGGTATCAAGCGCACTTTTGAGCCAAACACCTTATGTTGGGTCGAGTACATGTGCCGCAATGTTGGCGTATCGAAGAACTTTTATTGTCAGGTTTTGGGTTTTGATACTGAGTCCGTGGATATGTCAGAAGTGGGTGTTGCTGAATATGTGCAGTGGCTTGTTGCTAAGCAAGCTGTTGGCGGCATGATGGAGATGACCGAAGAGTTTGGTGATATGCCATCGCATTGGATGTTGTATTTTAGTGTCGATGATTGCGACATGATGGCGCAAAAGGCAGAAGAATTGGGCGGTAAAGTTTGCGTCCCTCCTACTGATATTCCAGATGTTGGCCGCTTTGCAGTGATAGATGACCCTCAAGGTGGGACGTTTTCTATTATCAAATTAAGCTTACCTGTTGCTAATGGATAATCTGCTTTAACTTAGGCTTTTGGTTTGATAGCTTAATGATGCTTTGCTGATGCTTTAGCAAAGCCTTCACGGAAATCAACAGAGCTCAAGGAAGCAGCATGCAGCAAACGAAAGAACACAAACTCGCTGAAATTCAAAAGAAAATGATGCTGGTGGCAATAATTGATTTACCTGGGACATTGCTATTAGCGATAGGTCTATATGGGATAGTTGTTGGCTACAGGCTTGAGGCTTTGCCAATGTTAGATAACCCCAATGTGCTTTACGTTATGATGGCCGTCGGTGCGAGTATCATGTTATGGGGATTAGTCAGTATGTTTCGGCTTGCTCGTATCAAACAGCAAATAGAACACGATGATTCTTAAATAATGTGATTATTTTTACAAAAAAGGCGCTATTTGCGCCTTTTTTAATGTGTTATTACTAGGTGTTAACTAAGTTTAGTTGATTGTTTTTGGAAGCTTTCTTCCGTAAATCAACAAGTAAATAGCAGGTATAACAAACAAGGATAATAACGGCGCAGTGACCATGCCACCGACCATAGGGGCGGCAATTTTTTGCATCACCTCATTACCTGTACCACTGCCCCACATGATTGGTAGTAAGCCGAAGAAAATGGTCGCAACCGTCATCGCTTTCGGACGAATTCGCATCACCGCTCCATGAATTAATGCTTCGGTTAAGTCGCTGCGTTGTTGGTATTGGCCTTGGCTTTTTCTATCTTTAATACTGTTATTTAAATAAACTTGCATGACGACCCCAAATTCAGCAGCCACGCCAGCCAGCGCAATCATGCCGACAGAGACGGCAACCGAGAAATTGAAGTCCAGTAAATACAATAGCCAAGCACTTCCTACTAATGAAAATGGCAAACTCAGCATAATCACTGAAGCTTGAGTGAATGAACCAAACGTCATCATTAGCAGCATAAATATCACCGCAATCATTAAAGGAATGACTAACTCCATTTTGGCTTCGACTCGCTGCATATACTCATATTGCCCAGCGAAGGTATAGCTATACCGTGCTGGTAATTGGATCTGCTCATCTAATGTTGCTCGAGCTGTCTCGATATACTCACCGATAGATATATTGTCTAAATCGACAAATACCCAACTGATTAACCTGCCGTTTTCGCTGGCCAACATGGGAGCCCCATCGCTAATCGTAATGCTGGCTAAATTGCCTAATGGCAAATATTTCCCTGTTTTTGTCAGGACAGGCAATGCAGTAAGTTTTTCTATGCTGTCACGCAACTCTCTTGGGTATCGAATATTAATGGGATAACGCTCTTGCCCTTGAATCGATTGCCCGACTTGCATACCGCCAATGGCCATTTGTACTACATCTTGTATGTCTTTCAATGTCATACCATATCGAGCAGCGTTTTTAAGATTTGGCTCAATATCAATATAACGTCCGCCGCTGGTTCGTTGGGCAAAAGCTGACTTAGTGCCAGGTAGAGAACTGACGACAGCTTCAATCTCAGTACCAATACGTTGTAACTCATCAATATTGGCGCCTGAAATCTTGATACCAACGGGGGTACGCACCCCCGTGGAGAGCATATCAATACGGGTTTTAATGGGTTGCACCCATGCGTTGGTCATACCGGGGATTCTGACCGTTTGCTGTAACTCTGCAATGATCCCTTCAAGTGTCATACCTTCACGCCATGTATCACGAGGCGCTAACATGATTGTGGTTTCTAGCATGGTTAACGGTGCGGGATCTGTTGCTGTCATGGCGCGTCCGACTTTACCAAACACCCGCTTAACTTCAGGTACAGTCTTAATTAATCGGTCTGTTTGCTGCAAAATTTCAGCGGCTTTACCAGCGCTAACGCCAGGTAAGGTTGTTGGCATATAAAGCAAGTCGCCTTCTTCGAGTTCAGGCATGAACTCACTGCCCATTTTCGTCATAGGATAAACCGCACTACCTAGGGCGATTATCGCTAATAAAATGGTGAACTTGGGAAAGCGTAATACCAATCTGAGTAAGGGCTCATACATCGCAATGAGCAAGCGGCTGAGTGGGTTCTTTTTCTCGTCAGGGATCTTGCCTCGAACAAAATATCCCATCAATACAGGGATAAGGGTGATAGCCAGCAAAGCACTGGCTGCCATCGCAAATGTTTTAGTGAATGCTAACGGATGAAATAAACGTCCTTCTTGAGCTTCAAGAGCAAACACTGGAATAAAGCTTAAGGTGATAATCAACAGACTAAAGAAAAGCGCCGGACCGACTTCAATAGAGGCTTTGCGTACCAGCTCCCAATGGGCTTCTCCTGTGGGCGCTTGGCCTTGATGTTGCTGTCGGTAATGTTCAAGATGTTTGTGGGTATTTTCCACCATGACAATGGCTGCATCAACTACCGCTCCAATGGCAATGGCAATGCCGCCTAAACTCATGATATTGGCATTAACGCCAATCAAGTTCATCGCAATAAAGCTGATTAAAATTGAGATAGGCAGTGAAATAATCGCTACCAATGTTGAGCGGGCATGAAGTAAGAAAATCAGACAAATGACGCCAACAACCAACATTTCTTCTAAGACTTTGTTTTTAAGGTTATCCACTGAATTAAGGATGAGCTGTGAACGGTCATAAGTGATGACTAACTCCACCCCATCGGGTAAGCCGTTTTCGATTTCTGTCAGCTTTTGCTTAACATTGTTGATAGTGGATAAAGCGTTTTCGCCGTAGCGCATGACAACAATGCCACCGACCACTTCACCTTCACCGTCTAATTCTGCGATACCGCGTCTTGCGCTTGGGCCTGTGCGCAGTTGGGCGACATCTTTCATCAATACAGGAATTCCTGAATCAGAAACAATGCCTAATGGAATTTCGTTAAAATCAGCCAAGGTTTGGCGATAACCGGTTGAGGTAATCATGTATTCGGCTTCAGCCATTTCGATGACTGACCCGCCGGTAGAACTGTTGGAGTTATCGAGCGCATTTTTAACCGTCATCAAATCAATTTGATATAAGGCCAGCTTATGCGGATCGACAATGATTTGATAAGACTGCTCCATACCGCCAATCGTTGCGACTTCTGAAACGCCAGCCACACTTTGTAATTCAAGCTTTAAAAACCAGTCCTGCAGTGAACGAAGTTGGGCTAAATCATGCTGGCCTTTGCGGTCAACTAACGCGTACTGAAATACCCAACCAACCCCAGAGGCATCAGGCCCTAATGTTGGGGTGACATTATCAGGTAGCTGGGTTTGGGTTTGCGAAAGGTATTCCAATACCCTTGAACGAGCCCAATAAATATCGGTGCCATCTTCGAAGATGATGTAGACATACGAGTCGCCAAACATGGAAAAACCACGCACCGTTTTTGCGCCAGGTACAGCAAGCATGGCTGTTGATAATGGATAGGTAATTTGATCTTCCACAAGCTGTGGTGCTTGCCCAGGATACGATGTTTTAACAATCACTTGTACGTCAGACAAGTCAGGCAAAGCATCCAGCGGTGTTGTTCGCATCGCTTGATAGCCAACTAATGCAACAACAAGGGTCAGTAGTAACACCATTGCTCGCTGCCTAATCGAAGTACTGATAATTTTTGCTAACATGACAGTCTCCGATTAATGATGCGCATGCGCATCTGATGTGTCAGTGGTGTTGTCTGCATTACTGCCACTTAGACGTTGTAAACTGCCTTGAATGCTGGCTTCGGAATCTAACAAGAATTGACCAGAAACAATGACTTTTTCACCTTCATTTAACCCATCAATAATCTCGGCTTTACCTTGAGCAATCATGCCAACTTTTACGGGAACTGAGGCAAAGCTGTTATTGTCACGCTGCACAACAACGCGATTTTCTCGTCCAGTAAGAATGAGCGCTTCAGTTGGAATGGAAAGCACATTACGTTTTGGCCCACCAAACAATTTTACATCGACCAGAGTGCCGGGTTTTAATTGCTTACCTGGGTTATCCAGCTTGATGCGCACACGCATTGCTTTTGAGACGGGATCGAGCTCTGGGTATATGTAGTCAATGGTCGATTCTAAATCGAAAATCCCTTGAGCCGCAGAAGACACTTCAACGGGGCGTCCAATCTCAAGCCAGCTTTGCTCGTTTTCAAATACATCAGCAATCACCCAAACACTTTTTAAATCAACGATTTCAAATAATGTTGTGCCAGGTTCAACAAACATGCCGTGCCTTACCGACAGTTTGCTGACAAACCCATCTTGGTCAGCGTAGTAAGGTACGCGGTAAATGGTTTCACCTGTGCGTTCAAGTTGTTTGATGGTGCTATCACTCACTCCTAATAGCTCTAGACGCATACGTGCTTTGCGCAGCAAGCTTGCGCCGCGTGCTTTATCTTGTTTAAGGTAATCAATGGCTTGCATATAATCATCTTGTGCTGTGATCAACTCTGGCGAATAGAGTTCATAAAGCAGTTGACCTTTTTTCACTTTCTGGCCGACATTGTGCACCATTAACGTTTCCAGCCAGCCATCAACACGAGTATGGGCGTGACCAATTCGGTTTTCATTGTATTCAACGGTTCCGATTGTACGTACTAATTTCCATAAGGTTCCGCTTGTAACTTGTTCACTGCGCATACCTAAAGCTTGTTGCATACCGCCTGATACGCCGACAAGTATCTCACTAGAACTTGCATCGCCCATGGTGACTTTTTCTAAATCCATACCACAAATAGGACAGCTGCCAGGTTCATCTGAAACCACGTGAGGGTGCATAGGGCAAACGTATTTAATATGACTCGTCTGTGCTTGCTTGTTAGCAGGTGTTAGCGTGGGTTTAGGCTGGCTTAGGATATTGTCTGCTTTCGTTTGGGTAGAAGTATCGACGACAGTGGACGCCATTGCATGGGCATGTCCGGCATGTTCATCTGCGGAAAATTCCTCCTCTTCTTCTTTCACTAAAAACATATTGCACTGAGGGCAACGGCCTTTTTCGTGGCTGGTTTCTTCTGGATGCATTGGGCAAACATAAGTGGAGGTATTTTTAGTCTCTTCTTGAGCTATGTCTTTGGCAGCATGGGAGCTGGATACTTGTTCTGTCGACTGGTGAACTAAAAACATGTTGCACTGAGGGCAACGGCCTTTTTCATGGCTGGTTTCTTCTGGGTGCATTGGGCAAACATAACTCTGCTCAGTCGCTTGATGTATTTGACTATGCTGTTGTGCCTGAGATGGCATCGAAACAAGCGAGAACCCAACAGAAATCGCAATCAATATACAGTTTATGTGTTTCATAAAAACCTCAAATGGCGCTTATATGCGTCGCTGTGACGCACAAATTCGCCTAAATATCTTGTCAGTAAAGCATTGAAATTGGCTGTGGCTATAACAGCTGACTTTCAGTATGAACAAGCGGTATTACTCTGTGATGTATCTCAGTGTATACCTACCGTTGTGCTCATGCCTTCTGTACCTATGCTTTGGCACAAGTAAAGCGGCTGATATAGCAAAGGTTGTTATACGATGGGAGGTTTGAATGCGGGTAAAGTTTGATGGAAAAAGAAATGCGGCAGAGCTGTGGCTTCAGCTTTGATATTAATGGGTGTCGCTAAGGTGATATCCAGGCTTTGCAAGTGACCGGTCATTGAGATTGTTAAGCAATGTCCACAGTCGATGCTGCATCCAGACACTGAATCACAACAGGCACTTGATGCCATTTGCACCATTTCAGGCATGGTGTCGCAACATGAATGATCTTCTTCATCTGCTGAAGATGCCATTGCACTGCCCATGTGGTGCTTAACATTTGTAGCAGAGGCGAGTTCGTAAGCGTCATGTGTCATGCTCGGCATAACCATCGCATAGCCATTAGTCACCAAACCTTGTCCGAGTAAAGCGAACAAAGCGAGGAAAGTCATGATGTGATGCGATAATGAAAGCTTCATGGTTCTCCAATCGGTGCCAACAAACAAATAAGTGATGAACATTTGAGGCAAGCAATGATACAAGTGCCAAATATAGCTTGTTAACAACTTGCCAGCAATCAAAGTGTCATAAAAAGCCTAACTTTTCATCTAGACCCATTAAAACCAAGATAGTTCAATGCGTTAATATGGCATGCTTGATATGAGGAGTATTGTATCAAGTTAAAGAATCTTTGCGAATATGCTCAGCTTGTATTAGGTTTAAGTAAGTTGTATTGAGTCACTATTTATGTGGTTATTTAGATCTGGCTCTCATTTTGAGCATAATTTGGCAACTTATTAATTAAAACATGTCCTTAAATCATTTTTTTAAGGTTAAAACAACCTAGAATATAATTATTATTTTTAGAATTTAAAAATTATATTTTAGAGTTCAAAAATTATAAATTAAATATTCTATATTGGAGATGAGTGATGAACTGGCGTGCACTTTTTAAACCTAGCGCAAAATATTCAATTATTGCACTGATTATTGTCGGTGTGGTTATGGGTGTAGTGGGCTACTTCGCTACTCAACAAACTTTACATGCAACCAGTACAGATGAATTCTGTATGACTTGTCATAGTAACCATTCACTGAAAGATGAAGTCCTTGCTTCAGCTCACGGCGGCGGTAGTGCTGGTGTGACAGTTCAGTGTCAAGATTGTCACCTTCCACACGGTCCAGTTGATTACTTGATCAAGAAAATCATTGTATCGAAAGATCTATATGGTTTTGTGACTATCAAAGACTTCAACACGCAAGCTTGGTTAGATGAAAACCGTAAAGAACAAGCTGACTTAGCACTTGAGTACTTCCGCGCAACGGACTCAGCTAACTGTCAACATTGTCATACTCGCATCTACGAAGACCAGCCTGAAACAATGAAGAAAATGGCTAAAAGAATGCATGAACGCAACGCCAAGCAAGAAGGCGATAAGAGAAAGACTTGTGTAGATTGTCATAAAGGTGTTGCTCACCCTTACCCTAAAAAGTAAGTAGACCTATACAAGGGTAGTTCATTGGGAGTGATGACCTGAGAGACTACCGATTAGAAAAACCTCGCAATAGCGAGGTTTTTTTATGGCTTAAATTTGGAATCACCTCTTAAGAATAGAAGAAACGAATAAACAGAAAAGGAAATCAAAAGGCCGGCCGTTATTACGAATTTAACAATATGACCAGTTAAAAAACGATACCAATTACCATATCGCCGACACTCAAAGTTTGTACCCTCATATTAAAGGAGCTGGGTAGCAGAGTTTATTGCGAGCGATACTGTAGTTAATGACATGGTAGGTAATGACAAGGTAGGCAATTAAAAAAGCCCCACATTTGTGAGGCTTATGTCAAAGCAGAAATATGATTATTTTTCTGCTGGTGGTAGGTCTAACACCTTTTGGCGGTAGACTAATAACCCAAAGACACCGAAAAAATATACCTTAATATAATCAATGAGTTTAAGTTTAAGTAAGCTGCTAAACATCGTATGAAATATCAGTAGCTGGAAGAAATGCATCATCACTGTAATCAGCAACAAGATATTTAAAATAATACTGACTTGCCCTTCAAAAGGAATAAACAGGTTATAAAACATCACTAACCAAGTGAGTAGGGTAAAGCTTTTACCTGCAGTAATAAAAAACTTCATTATTGACCTTTAATCGATTTGATATTGGAATAAACGGTAGATCACTTGACCTGCCTTTTTCTGTTTTAGCTCCACCCAAGTATTGGGTAGCTCAAGGACATCAAGTTCAGATTCCGTCTCGACATAAATCTGCGCATTCTCGTTGAGCCATTGCTTTTCATCAAGTAAAGCAATGGTCTTGTTCGCTAAGTTTTTTCGAAACGGTGGGTCGACAAACACGATATCAAAGCCTTGTTTATCCATTGGGCCTTTTTCAAGTATAGCCAAGCTGTCGCCATTAATGACGTCTGCATTGTCGCACTGTAAGGTTTGCAAATTTTGAGTTAGCTGTTTGGCTGCGCTGGTTTGTAATTCAAAAATGCGTGCATAACTGGCGTAACGAGAAAGCGATTCAAGACTTAATGCTCCGCTGCCTGCAAAGCAATCTAATACTCGTGCACCACGAACATCACTTGAAAGCCAGTTAAACAGGGTTTCTCGTACTCTGTCTGTGGTTGGACGTAAACCTTCAAGGTTATGAATAGGGAGCTTACGTGAACGCCATTGCCCTGAAATGATTCTGACTTGGCCGCTTGCCGAGTTATTTTTGGACATTTTGCCCTCGTGATTTTGCCTGAACAAAGAAAGTGGTAGACTATGCAACCAATTAGAATACTCGATATTTTATACCAAACTGAAGTGTAAGGGTGAGCAATCCTTTGTACATTATGATGAATGGGCTATCGAGACTATTTTTCCGAATTTTTTTAGCTCAATAAGCACTGGTAGTAGACATGGCAAAGAAAGGTTTTTTTTCGTGGTTTCGTAAAGACAAAACCAAAGAACAAGAGAAAGTAACAACCGAGAGCGCACAAGAGCAAATTGATACCAGTCATGCTGATCAGCAAGCGCAAGAACAGGAAGCAGCACGCCTTGCTGAAGAACAGCGTCTGCAACAAGAACATGAGCAAGCCAAGCAGGAACAAGCGCGTCTAGAAGCCGAACGCCTTGAGCAAGAACGTCTTGAGCAAGAACGTCTTGAACAAGCACGTTTAGCTGCGGAACAACTTGCAGCAGAACAAGAGGCTGCTCGTATTGCTGAAGAACAGCGTCAGCAACAAGAACGTGAGCAGGCCAAGCAGGAACAAGCACGTCTAGAAGCCGAACGCCTTGAGCAAGAACGTCTTGAACAAGAACGTTTAGCTGAGGAGCAACTTGCAGCAGAGCAAGAAGCAGCCGAACAAGAGGCGGCACGTATTGCTGAAGAAGAACGTTTAGCCGAAGAAGCGCAGCAAACTGATGCTGAACTCATTGATGAGCCGCAAGCAAAACCTGCTAAAGAAGGCTTATTTGCACGACTAAAGCGTGGCCTATTACGCACCAGTGAAAACATTGGTAGCGGATTTATGGGTATTTTCCGCGGGAAAAAAATTGATGACGAGTTATTTGAAGAACTCGAAGAGCAACTACTGATTGCAGATGTGGGCGTTGAAACCACAACTCGCCTAATCGATAGTTTGACAGAGAGTGCATCACGTAAACAGTTAAAAGATGCTGAAGCTTTATATGAGCTGATGCGTGATGAAATGCAAAAAATTCTCGATCCTGTTGCTATCCCTCTTGTACCTGAAAACAGTGACGGCCCTTATGTTATTTTAATGGTTGGTGTGAATGGTGTTGGTAAGACAACCACCATAGGTAAATTGGCAAAACAGTATCAAAAACAAGGCAAATCTGTCATGTTAGCTGCGGGCGATACTTTCCGTGCAGCAGCTGTTGAGCAATTACAAGTATGGGGGCAGCGTAATGATATTCCGGTTGTTGCGCAACATACTGGTGCAGACAGCGCATCCGTGTTATTCGATGCATTGCAAGCGGCTAAAGCACGAAACGTTGATGTATTAATTGCAGATACCGCTGGACGTTTACAAAACAAAGGTCACTTGATGGAAGAACTGAAAAAAGTTGTTCGTGTCATGAAAAAATTAGACCCTAATGCACCGCATGAAGTGATGTTAACCCTAGATGCAAGTACAGGACAAAATGCCATTAGCCAAGCGCAATTATTCCAAGAAGCGGTTGGTGTAACAGGTATTACCATCAGTAAGTTAGACGGTACAGCAAAAGGCGGGGTTATTTTTGCCATTGCTGATAAGTTTACTATCCCAATCCGTCATATCGGTGTGGGTGAGCAAATTGATGATTTACGTACCTTTAATTCAAACGATTTTATCGAAGCATTATTTAGTCAAGACAAGGCAGAATAGTCATATATGATCCATTTTGAGCAAGTCAGTAAAATTTATCCAGGTGGCCAAAAAGCCTTGTCAGAAGTCAATTTTCGCCTGCATCAAGGTGAAATGGCGTTTTTAACCGGACATTCTGGCGCTGGTAAAAGTACCTTGCTCAAATTGATCACTGTGATTGAACGTGCTAGTGCAGGTAAAGTCTCAATTAATGGCCATGATATTGCTAAGTTAGGCAAAAAACATGTGCCATATCTTCGCCGTAATATCGGTATGATATTTCAAAACCATCACCTATTAATGGATAAAAGCGTATTTGATAACGTGGCTTTGCCTCTTGTTATTGAAGGCTTTTCCCATGGTGAAATTCGTAAGCGAGTTGCTGGTGCTTTAGATATGGTTGGTTTATACGGTAAAGAGCGCCATCTACCGGTCATGTTATCAGGCGGTGAGCAACAACGTGTCGGCATTGCCCGGGCGATTGTTAATAAACCGCCTTTATTACTTGCCGATGAACCAACGGGTAACTTAGATCCTAAGTTATCGATGGATATTTTGCGGTTATTTGAGACCTTTCATGATGCGGGAACAAGTGTGCTTATCGCAACCCATGACTTGGGCTTAATTGCTCGGATGAAATATCGCACCTTAACCCTACGCCAAGGCAAGATGCTAGGTGGTGATGAGATTTACACGACAGATACTCAGGGACAGGCGTAATGACAAATAAGGTGAGCATTACCGCAAGCAAACTACCGTTTACTGGTCGATTAGTGATGTTTTTCGTTCGTCATATTCAACAAGCGATGGCGAGTATTGGTGAGTTGTGGCGAAACCCTATTTCGTCAGTGATGACCATGGCAGTATTAGGGGTCAGTTTAAGCTTACCTGCGGCGCTGCAAGTCTTAGTAAAAAATGCAGAGAATATTACCCAGTCGTGGAATAACGCTGCAGAAATTTCATTATTTATTAATGAAGGCCGAAGTGAGCAGTCCATTCAAAGCCTAATTTCCCGTATAAAAGTGTATGCCGAAGTGGATGTGGTTGATTATATTAACCGAGACCAAGCACTAGAAGAGTTTCAACGTTTATCTGGTTTTGGCGAAGCATTATCTTATTTAGATTCAAACCCGTTACCTGCCGTGGTGGTGGTCACACCTTTAGCGCGCCATTCTAGCCCTGAAGGGGCAAGGCAGTTGCTGGCTAAGCTTGAGCAAGAGCCTGAAGTGAGCTTTGGCCGCTTAGATATTGAATGGCTAGAGCGTTTGCAAGCCATGGTTAGATTAATAGAGCGTACTGTTTTAGCCATAGCGGCCTTATTGGTTTTGGCTGTGGTATTGGTTATTGGTAATACGATTCGCCTGGCTATTATGAATCGCCGCACTGAAATTGAAGTGATGAAACTTGTCGGTGCGACAGAAGCGTTTATCCAGCGTCCCTTCCTTTATACAGGTATTTGGTATGGTGTAATCGGTGGCGTTTTGGCGTGGATTATTATCAATTTACTGGTTTGGTACCTCGATTCTGCACTTGCTGAGCTATTGGGTTTGTATGGTAGTCAGTTGCAGATCCAATCTTTGAGTGTGGCTGAGTTAGTTAAGCTAGTACTGCTAGCTTCGTTCTTGGGGTGGTTGGGTTCATATTTGTCTGTTAGGCAACATCTTCGTGCAATTGAACCGTCTTAATAATTCTGTCGTATAGGCATGCTAGATTAAGACTATCGAAAAAATGAACATTTGTTCACTTGCATTTTCTTATGTTTCAGACGACTATCATTTAGCGCATATTTTATGTGCATTTCGGTGTTGAACCACTGTTGACATATCTTGTCTTATAATAGATAGTTCACCACTTACTTAAAATCTTTTAAGTAAAAAAGTGTTAAAAACGCAGTAACTAGTAGGAGCTTTAATGGCCTTTCAATCGCAATCTATGTCACTCACTGTCCCTAGAGGAAGTAGCAGCTTAGAAGCATACATGCAATCAGTCACAGGCATTGAGATGCTTGGGGCAGAGGAAGAGCATGAGTTAGCTAAACGTTTGCAAGAAACTGGCGATCTACAAGCTGCGAAGAAATTAATTATGTCTCACTTGCGCTTTGTTGTGCATGTGGCGAAAGGTTATTCTGGATATGGTTTGCCACAAGCGGACCTTATCCAAGAAGGCAACATTGGTTTGATGAAAGCAGTAAAACGCTTTGATCCTGATGTTGGTGTGCGTTTGGTGTCTTTTGCTGTGCATTGGATTAAAGCGGAAATTCATGAGTACGTGCTTAAAAACTGGCGTATCGTGAAAGTTGCAACCACTAAAGCGCAACGTAAATTGTTCTTCAATATTCGTAAAACTAAAAAGCGTTTAGGCTGGTTTAGTGATGAAGAAGTTGGCATGGTAGCAGAGAATCTTGGTGTGTCTAAAAAAGACGTTACCGAAATGGAGTCGCGAATGGCGGCGCAAGATCCTGCATTTGACTTAACCAACGACAATGACGATGACAGCAGCGCTGATTTTGCTCCTGTTCATTACCTAGAAGATCACTCTTCTGATGTGGCATTAGAAGTTGAAAATGAAAACTGGGAATCGGATTCACAAGCTCGTTTATTCTCAGCGATTAAAACCCTTGATGAGCGAAGCCAGCATATTCTTCGTTCTCGCTGGTTAGATGACGATAAAACCACATTGCAAGAACTTGCAGCCACTTATCAAGTATCGGCTGAACGTATCAGACAGCTTGAAAAGAATGCAATGAACAAATTGAAATCTTGTATGGAAATCTAAGTTAATTAGTGATGCTGCCAAGATGATTAAAACCTGCTCCGGCAGGTTTTTTTATGCCTTGAAAAGACTGAGTATGTCTTTAGTTGTTTACTTCATTCAAGTTGGCTTTAACCGCAGCAACGATCGCTTTTCGAGGAACTTTAAGGCTCGTAGTGATGACATTTTCAGGCCATGAATAATACTGGCGAGGACGTTTAAAGCGTGCCACTTTCGCCAGGACATGTTGTTGTAACGATTCGATTATCTTTGCTGTAAGGGGCGAGTGTTTATCTGTTAACTGGATAATGGCAGCGGGTAATAAGCTAAACTGCGGGTCAGCTTGAGCAAATACCACTGCATCATTAACTAGAGGGTGCGACTTTAGCGCAGCTTCAATCTCCTCTGGGTGAATATTTTCGCCGCCACAGATAAACATATTATCAGTGCGTCCAAGCAAGTATAAATTGCCTTTTTCGTCCTGCATTGCTCGGTCTTGAGTATTGAACCAACCTTGTGAATCCAGTGGCAATGTTAGTGATGCTTGGGTGATTGCTGCGTGTGATGACTCATTTTTATCTGAGTCAGCCAAATAACCCAAGAATAGGCAGTCGCCTTTAACCCAAATGGTGTTATCGACGATATTAAGTTGGCGATGTAATAATACTTGGCCGAGATGCCCCTGTGGATTGATAGCTGCCGTGGTGATTTGCGAACTCATCTCAGACATACCGTAACTGCAATAAGCATTAACTTGTTTGTCAGCAAGCGCTGAGACTAAATGAGGTTCTATAGCACCACCACCTAATAATAAGGCGTTGACACTATCTAATGCGTGGGGATGTTGTGCAAGTAGCTTACTTAATTGCGCCGCAACCAGCGAAACATGAGTCACCTTGCTTGCAATGATCTGTTGCCACAAAGCTTGGCTATCATTTAACACCACTGCTGCACCAGCAAGAGCGCATCGATTAATGATGGCTAAGCCACCAATATGAAATAACGGCAAGGATAATAACCAGCTATCACCCTGTGCCAACGCGATGTTGTTAGCAGAACCTACTGCACTAGCAATGTGGTTTTCTAAGCAATGTACAACGGCTTTTGGTGCACCGCTAGAGCCTGAGGTCAAAATGATATTTAACGGTTGCTGGGGATTTATTTTAGGTATCGCGCCAGCTAAAGCTGTGTTAGATAGCGAGATGGTAAGTTGTAGCTTGTTTACGACGCGATTATTGTCCGTTTTGTTATTGTGCTTAATGCTTGAGTCATCCATAAATGAAGGTTCAAGCCATATCGCATCAATGTTAAAGCGTTGACATAATTGGTTAATTTGCTGTGCAGGAAAGCGTGGGGAAATGGGTAACAACACGGCACCCAAGTCAACACAAGCCCAATATAAGCAAACCATTTCGAGATTATTTTTGCTGACACAAGCGAGTCGGCTATGTTGTTTAATACCCTGTGTTTGCAACGTATTAACTAGGTGGCAAACCATGGCACTGAGTTGCTGATAGGTTAACGAACCCACTGAACTTGATGCTTGCTTGATGGCGATAGCATTAGGTTGATTAAGGGCTGTTTGATGCAATGGAGAAATCATCTTCATACCTATTTTATGCTGCCTACTTTTGCTCAATAGCGACCAGAATTAACCTTGGTAGTGTTGAAGCAGTTGACATACCTCAAGGTTAAGTTGATTGTCTGAGTTCATTAATGGCTGAGTAAAACTGGCAAGTGTGTCAAGCCCAGGAATTTCGTCTGGAGTTAACACTGCAGCAAGTTTCGCAAGATCCCCAATCCCAAGATTGGCCTCTAAACTTGAACTTAAAATACACCGCACGCCATGGCTAGTAGCAAGGTTAATCAGCTGAACTAATTTATCAATATTACCGAGTACCATAGGTTTGATTATCAAGGCTGCGAGTCCTTCAAGCATGTCAAACTGGTAATGACCATCATTTAAGGTTTCATCAAGTGCAAAGGGGATATGTAGGCTTTGGTATACAAGTTGGCTTTGCTCGGGCGTTTTACAAGGCTCTTCGATGTACTCTATAGCTTGTTTTGGTAGGCAAGCTAAGAACTCAATAGCTTGTTCAACGCTAAAACCTTGATTGGCATCAAGGCGTAATTTCAGTTTTGGATTAATAGCTAAAATTTGATGAATAAATGTAATTTCTTGCTCGATACTTGCCTGAGCGACTTTAACTTTAATGGCATAAGTCCCTATGGGTAACGCATTAACTTGCTGCGTTAAGGTCTCAATACTGGTGTCGTCTTTATAATAAAATAGGCCAACTTTACGTTCATCAACATGGGCATATTGAAATTGTGATGACGATTTAAACCCGAGCAAACTTAACCCTAAACCTATAGATGCAAAGGGCGCTTGATTGGCAAGTTCATTCAGTGCCTTGATAGGTTGCCCTATCAGAGAAGGTAATTGTTGTTCAAGGTATTCAATGACCTGTGATAATGATTCAGGACTAAACCCAGTTAGCAGTTCTCCTTGAATATCAACACCTGACAAAGGGGCTATTTCAACAAACTCTGGGGCGCAGTTATCAAATGTGGCACTGATGATTAGCCCTAAACGTTGATTAATTCGCTGACTGGCGACGGGCAGAGCTGGTTCAAGGTCAATTTTATATTGATGTATGCTCAGTTCTCGGATGCTTGCTTGCGCCACATTGTCAGTCGTTTCGCCAATTTGAGTAGAGCATGAATGGCTTAAAGGTTGTGGGGCATCAAAGTGCATAAAGCAAATATCCTATAAAGCGATGGCCACCTCGGTTAAGGTGGCTAAATTTCATTTACCGTTAAAGGTTAGCTAAGGATATAAAAGTTGTACTATCCTTGCGGCAAACATCTGTGGTTGGGCTTTATGGGTATTGTGGCCAGAATTCGGAATACTGATCACCGACATATCGATTTTTTCTTGCCACTTAAGCGCCAGCTTAGAAAACTTGCTGTCTTGCTCACCCACCAACATGTATCTTGGGCAGTGTAATTGTTTCAACACTTTTTGGCCATTATCTTGTAAACCCAATGAAGTGCTTCTAAAGCAATGAAGTAGCGCTTGCGGATCATTTTTACTGCGTATACTAATCAGTTGCTCACGCGCGCTGTTTTGTAGATCTGCAAATACAGGCTGCTGATACCATTGGGCTAAAAAGTCAGTTATCGGCATATTATCGAGTTTATCTGCCCACTTTTGGTCATGTTTCAAACGAGCTTGTTTATCTCGAGTGGAACATAAGCCTAAATGGGCGGATTCTAGCATTAAACTTAACAATGCTTGTGGGTGGAACTTCGCAATGTGCAAAGCAACGCGCCCACCAAGAGAGTAACCCAGTAAATGAAACTGCGGGTAACCTAGCTTGATCACTTTATCGACAATGGTTTGAGCTAATACTTCAAAACCAGGAGAAGGTAATATTTGATCGTTTTCACCATGGCCTGGTAAATCGATACAGATACAATGAAAGTACTGGCTTAAAATGGGCAAGCTGGCTTGCCAATCTTCTTTTGAACCTAAAAAACCATGTAATAAAACCAGTGCAGGTAATGCTGTGTCACCGTAACGTTTAATGGTTGGCATTAGCGTTGTTTCACCCATTGTGCAATGAGCTTTATTTGATCGCTTGCCTGATTGGGGGCAACATTGACTTCAATTACAGAAGTCCCTGCATAAGCCATTGCATCAGTATAAGCCTCATTAAAGCTAGATAAACAATCTACTTGGTTATAAGGCAAGCCAAACATGGCAGCGGCATAACCAAACTCCAGCCCGTGACTTAAACGGTAGAATTCATCTCTGACCGCTTCATTTGGCACAGGTAATAAATTAAAAATATTGCCGCCATCATTGTTGAGCACCACGATCACAAAAGGGGTTGTGATTTGTTTGCAGATAGCCAGCGAATTAAGGTCATGTAAACTGGATATATCACCAATTAACAAAGTACTGGGTTGTTGCGTGGCAAGGGCCATACCGCAGGATGTTGCAATTAATCCATCAATACCAGATGCACCACGATTGGTATAAATATGCGGTGTTTCACAGGTTATAGGAGAAAACATGTCGTATAAGCGCACCGGTAAACTATTTCCAATAAACCACTGGTGGTTTGAGGTCTGCGCTTTAGCAAGTTGACGTACAACTTGCGGCTCACCAAAACGACTTTGATCTATGTGCTGTGTGAACAGCGCCTCTAGTTGCTGGTTCATTTCAATTAAAGGTAAAGCCCAATTGGCTGAAGATGAACGGGGCCAAGGCGCGTTACATATGGCTGAAACACTGGCTTGCCAAATACGTTTAGATTGGTGGTTAGGATCGAGTCGTTGCTGATTGGGAAGTACTTGCCAATAACTGTGCCATTGATGTTGTGCAATAAAGCTAATAAGCCTTTTTGAGATAAATCGGCCGCCAAATACCAATAATCTATCTGCTTGCTCTACAAATTTGGTTGCTTTGGGGTGTAGCATCAATTGATCAATATGGCCGATAACACTTGGGTGTTGTCGTAATTGTGACTGAGCATCTGTGACGACTGGCCAGCCTAACTTTTGTGATAATTCAATGATGAGTGATGGATTGTCATGAGGCGAAAGCGTACCTACTACAATGATGCCTTTACCATGGACAAAACGCATCATGGTGTCTTCTGAGGGCAGGTTATTACAGGAAACCTGGCCATAGTCGGTATAAGGGTGGCTGTGATTTGCCCATTCTGAGATCGGTTGAGTATAAGATGCTGATGATGCTATCAGTGCTGGTAAACTCTCCAACTCGCTTGGGTAAAGTGGCTCACGATACATGCAATTAAAATGCACAGGTTGTTGAAGGTTAGCCACGGCTTCGTCAATTGTTGTTAAGAGTGTGTTTGGACTGATAGCGAGATCTGGCGTTGGCAAATTCACTTGCTTGGCATAATCAGCAAAAATAGCAGGTTGGATAATGGCTTGATTGGCACCGCAGCCAATAAGCTCAGGTGGCCTGTCTCCACTTAATACAATTAATGGAACTTGAGTTAACCATGCTTCAACGATGGCAGGGTATAAATTAGCAACAGCTGTGCCTGATGTTGTCACTATTGCAACTGGACTATTGCTGGATTTGGCAAGGCCTAGCGCCATAAAACCAAGTCCTCGCTCATCAAAATGCATGTGGCGCTCAAGTTTATGTTGCGCCGCCGCAGCTAGGGTTAAAGGCGTTGAGCGTGAGCCTGGAGCCATGCAAACGTGTTTTACGCCAAGCCGAGCTAGCTCTTCTAGGATTAACGCACCCCATAGTAAGTTAATGTCAGACGTAGGTTGTGTTTGCATAGTAATAAATACCCAATTAAAAGTGCCTGAAACCTAAGGTTTCAACATGGTTGTTTACGCTAAGTGTTAACCACAAACCTTACAGAATGTGGGTCACTGGCTTAATAAATGTTGGCTATTTTCATCAGTATAACCAATAAATTAATTATAAAATGTGCGTTACGCTTGATTGTTAATCCATTCGCTCATTACTACATGAGTTTTAATTTTGACAATATCGGCTTGCGCATCAATATACTCTCGGATTTCATGTAATCGCTTCATGGATGCCGCATTGACATACACCAATAAATCCATTTCTCCGGTGATTCCTTGGCATGTGATTACCTCTGGAATGGCGTGGAAGACATGGACAACATCGGCGCAATTAGCCCGTTCATGCTGAATTTCAAAATAAGCGGAAACGCCTTCTTTTTGTGACTCGCTTAATAACACTTGATAGCCACGAATGATCCCTGATTGCTCGAGCTTTTTAATCCGCTCGGTTACAGCACTACGTGATAAGCTGACTGTCTCAGCGATATGAGAAATACTTTGGCGGGCATTGGCACGTAGTGTATTAATGATGAGTTGGTCGAATTTGTCCATGTGAAGTATTACTCGCTTTAAAAGGCTGAACCGTTATAAGTGGGCCGCCATAATGTCGGTTTTTTGCATTAATTCCGTCAATATGGTGGTTTAATCCATTATCTTGTGGGGTATTTACGGCAGTTTGTTTATCATTTTAATTTTATAATTCTTTCAAACTTCACCATAGAATAAGCCAATGAATCAAATTACAGGAACGATAGGGCGCTGGCAAGGTGCCGGGTTGATGGCCACCACTTTGCTAGGTACAGGGGTATTTATTTTGCCGCAAATGACCATTGCGGTGGCAAATAGTGGTGCATTATTGGCGTGGGCTATATTAACCATCGCCATTTTGCCTGTTGCGGTGGTGTTTGGGTTATTGGCTAGTCGCTTCCCACATGCCGCAGGGCCTGCCTATTTTATTGAGAAAGCTTATGGCACCACAGCAGGGCGCACAATAGGATTAATTTTCTTGTTTGTGATACCCATTGGAGCGCCAGCAGCGATTTTAATGACCTTCCAATTTATGGATGCACTTGTGTCTATTACTGGCTGGGGGCAATTAGCGGCCGAACTCATCATTGTGGCGGTATTGTTACTGCTTAATTATCGCGGGATTCAAGTTTCTGCCAAGTTGCAATTTGCGTTAACGCTAGCCATTGTCGCTGTTGTGGCAGTGCTATTTGGTGCGAGTGGCACCAATGTCGGCCAAGTGGAATCTTTTGCAAGTATGGCTTCACCAGAAGCTTCTACAGTGATGTTAGCTATGGGGATCGGTTTTTGGAGCTTTTTGGGCATCGAAGCCATGACACATTTAGCCAATGATTTTAACGATCCTAAAAAGGATATGTTACCGGCTATGATGATAGGCACTGTCCTCGTTGGCGTGATTTACCTTATCTGTACTTTATTGCTGTTGATGGTGCCAAGTGATAAAGAAGGCTTAGCCATGATCCATGCATTCAATGTGTTATTAGGTGATATCACTTGGCAAGGCATGGGTGCACAAGTGATTGGGGTATTAGGTATTGCCAGTGGTTTGGCGACGGTCAATGTGTATTGTGCAAGTGCAGCGAGATTATTGTGGAGTTTTAGTAAAGAAGGGGTGCTGCCAAGTTATTTTAGCCAGCTTAATGGCTATGGCGTGCCATTACGTGCGTTGAACACTATTTTGACCATCATGGCATTGGTCATCACCTTAACCTTTGTGACAGAGCAAAAGCTTGAAGATCTTATTGCATGGAGTAATGGTGTGTTTGTGATTATTTATCTGCTGACCATGCTATCGGCAGTAAAATTACTCAGCAAACGTTATTTGCCATTGATTATTGGTGGTAGTGTATTTTGTATTGGCGTGGGCATCGCCTTAGCTGAAAATATGCTGTATTCATTTATTCTACTGGTGGTGATAGCTCCGTTTATGTATTGGCAGAAACAGCATCAAGCTCGCAAACAGTTGGTGTAGTATTTCCTAGATAACTTAAACAAAAGCCAAAACAAAAAAACAGCGCTTAATGCGCTGTTTTTCTATGACTAAATTATGCAAAAACCGAGTTAGCGTTGTTCCATGGCAATATTACGCATTTGAATGACTTCACTATGCTTTAAATACAGCAAATCTGCAGTTCGGCGAATGATTTGATCTTCGTTTCGGCACAATTTGCCATCAGAGTATGCCAGTTTCCACATACACAGTAGCAGCTTTTGCTTTTGTTCAATTGAGCATTGAGCATTAATTTCGGCGGTGAACTCAAATAACGACGTTGCGTTACCTTGAACTAATTTGGCCTCGTCAATTAATGCATTTGCTTCAGCTGAACTGATATTTAAGCTGTGACTAATCATGCTTGGGAGCATGGCGACTTCTTGCTCATCGAGCGTCTCATCTGCATACATGACTTCAAGCAGTAAACTCACTGCGGCTAATTTTAGCTGTTGCGCTTGCTCCTCAGGGGTCACAGCTTGAGCATGGGATTGTAAAAACTGTTTCAGTTTCGCGATCATTTTGCCTCCTACACGCCAGCTAATGAGCGCATTTAATGGGAAATCTATATTGATTAAGCTTAACAGAGACAATAATGCCGAGCGAATTGCTCGGCATTAAATTATGTTAATCCTAAATGCTGTTTGGCTTATAGCAATGAATTAACACCTTTCATCAGCAAATCGACTGTACCTTCGCTGCCGTTAGTCTCTAAATATGATTTAGCGATATCGACCATAGGCGCTACGTATTCTTTTTTGATACCAAGTTGTTCAAATGCATCATAAACCATAGCTGCGCCTTCAAATGACTGACCTAAGTCACCCGCCTGGGATAATAACCCTGACATACCAGAATCTGAAGATAGCTCAGGTACTGCTGCGAGTAATGCATCGGCTCCAGGAATACTGTTTGATAGCTGGCTGAAATCAGAACCGCCTAGGTTTGATTGCGCTAGGCTTAAAAGCGTGCCTAACCCGCCCTCAGCTTGTTCTTGGCTTAACCCGAGTTGTGACATGACATTACCAACTAAGTCAGTAGATTGAGTAGCCGCAGTGTCTACTTGTTCTACTTTCTTTTCATCGCTTCCAAATACACTGTCTAACCAACTTGCCTGTGCTGGTGAAGTTAGGGCAAACATCGCTATTAGAAGACTTACTGCAGGGCTTAATTTCATCATGGCCATCCTGTGGTTTTGTTGAATGATTAAAGGTGAGGTATCGATATTGTGTCACCATTTTAACGTTATTCACAAAAATGTGACAATTGATTTGATTAACTTCTATTAAGCTTCAATATCAATTGTGCAAAAACACTGTTTTTTCGGTATCCTTAGCAGCATATTTGTCTTATTTAGATTATTGGAAATCCCATGTCATTGTCTGCAATTTTGACTGAAGCATATAATTTCTTTCGTAACCATATTGCACAGCTTGCTTCGCTTACTGTGCCACTACTGTTAATTCAAGTAATGATCCAAGTGTGGTTAGGAACAGAACTCGCAGCGCAAGCTGAAGTAGAAATCCCACAGTTTGGTGCTATTCATGGTGCAGCCATGATGGCGTTACTATTAATTTTTTCATTATTGATTGCCGCGCTAACCTTGTATTTAGAGGTTCGTTCGCGAGGTCATGATGTGACCCCTGGTTTAGTGCTTAAAAACAGCTTTACCTTTGTGCCACCATTACTGCTCGCAGGGGTATTCTCTGGTTTAGCTATTTTGGCACCTGTTATGTTATTTGCCGTGTTTGGGCCATTTTGGATTATTGGATTAAGTATTAGTTTTTACTTGTTTGCTCGCCTTGCATACGTCAACTTTATGGTTATCGTAGAACGTGTATCACCACTTGAAGCCATTAAAAGTAGCTTTAAGTTTTCATCACCAATCGTATTGAAAACTATGCTTATTTTAATGTTATATCTGCCACTTTCTATGGTAGGCGGTATCGTGTTGCAGTTAACAGAATTCGGTGGTTTCCCACTACGCATTATTATTGATACCTTGTTCGCATTTTTAGGACTTTTCGTTAACGTTGCCTTATTTAGATTGTATATGGTTAACCGTACGACAGATGATAGTGAATCAGATACCACAGAAATCTAAATGCGAGTAATCATGCTAAGGAGCCACGCCAGTGTTAAATGATATTGAATTTATTGGCGGCTTCTCAGCTGACATCGTAGACGATTACACCAAAGCCAAAAGCTACGTTAGAGATATTCCAACACAGGCTTTGGTGTTCGTTCGTAGTTTTACCCACCAAGTCACCTCGCTATTAGCCGATAAACATTCCGTTAAATTTAATAGCCCGAACTTATATGACCGCATCGAGCAATTGAATCGAATGCGTTTTATTGATGTACCAACCACACGTGCACTGCACCGATTACGCAGCGACGGTAACCGTGGTGCTCATCCAGAAAAATATCATTTAACGCAAGAGCAGCTTGTCTCACTGGCTGAGAAAACCATCAAGAATATCTTGTCGTTAATTACCTTGCTGTATCCAAAAGTACACCGAAAAAAAGCGCCTGAGTATCAGTTTGAAGCCTTTGATTCATATGTGGGGCGTGAGCTGTGCTATCAAGCTGTGATGCACAACGATCCGCAGGCTCAGTACCTGGTGGGTATGTCGCTTAAATCAAAAGCGTTAATGCAACAAGAGCAAGAGCAATCACTTGAGCAAGATGCCGAAAATCAAGTTGAGTCAGCTGGCACATTTAAGCAAGCGGCTAATTGGTTTGAGCTGGCTTCAGACAAGCATCAACAAGCCTTATTTGAGCATGGCGTTGCTTTACTGCATGGCTACAGTGGTGAAAAAAATGCCTTAGCTGGCGAGATAGCAATTGAACGTGCTGCAGGGGCTGGCGTCATAGAAGCGAAAGCTCTATTAGGCTTCTTTTTCTTGGTTGGTAGTGAAAACTTTGCAGTGGATTTAGCGGTAGCGGCGAATTGGTTAGAGCAAGCTGCATTAGCTGAAAACACTGAAGCAATGTCAAACCTAGGCGTTTTGTATTATCAGCAACAACAGCTTGATAAGGCTTTTGAATGGATTAATAAAGCGGCTCAAGCGGGTTATCCTCATGCTCAATATCATCTTGCCTTGATGTTATTTAATGGTGAAGGCTGTGAAGCAAATCCAAATGCCAGTGAACATTGGCTGGCAGAGGCGGCCGAGCAAGGTCAATTAGACGCCATGTTTACCCGAGCCCAGCATATGCTTAATGATGATTCAGGTTTAGGCGCAGGTGTGTGTTTAGCAGAGCGCTATTTGCGAGATGTGATTAACTACGGCCGCAGTGTTCCTGCAATGATAGAGCTAAGTGTCGCGCTTGCTGATGGTGTATTTAAACGCATTGATGTGGTTGAATCGGCGTCATTGCTTAAACTAGCCAAACAATATGCTAATGATGAACAAGCTGAGATTATCGAACCGATTTGGCAATCGCTTCAAATTCAAATTGATAATGTCATTGCGCTTAAACCTAGTGATGAAGAGCTTAAATCTTTGATTCATGCACAAGGGATCTTGGCTTAATTATGTTTTATTAGCCATATTCTATTTGTCATCAGGTAAAGTGAATTTTCAAAATCTGAGATTTTTTACACGCAACTATCAACTTCTTGAATGAAGAAACAAAAACACCGCCAAATGGCGGTGTTTTTGGTTGAGTCATGACTCATGTGTGACAAGCTAACAAACGTATTAATCAGGTTGATGGTCGAAGGTGCGACCGCTGCGTTGCCTGTGATTGCCTGTTTGCTTAAACATATCTGATTGGTAAACCGAGCGTTCACGTTGGATGTTCGGATCGCCTCGATAAACCTCATCTGGTGCTTGTTGACCGAAAATTGGCTGCATCTTTGGGGCTAGGTACTTGCGCCCAAGTAGGTTTAACCCGATAAAGCTAACAACGGCAAACACAATTAAAAATGGCAATAAAACAATCGACATCAAGCCGATAGCGATAATCGATAATAGTGCAAAAATAGGATTCATGGTGCCAACTTTTTGTTTCAGTTGGGCTTGATTTATAAACTGGTTAAAATTCATTAATATTCCTCAATTTACTGGCTAGACACGAATCAAAAGGCGATGGAAACGTCTCTAGAATGGCTGGTTAAATTCGAAGCCGTAGAATTTGTATATTAATAATGCAATGGAACAGCTATTAACGTCACGTTAAACCTGGTTAATGTTTGTTAGCTAAGGTTACGGGTTTGGGGCTGCAAGCATTAAGTCATTGGTTTTAATCAGTATCGTTTATTTGAATCTAGGAAAATTAAACATCGCTTTGATTCACGGCTTTCGCCACACTTTCACAAATAATATTCCGTAGCCATAAATGTCCAGGTGCTTGACTGTTACGTTCATGCCATAACAACACATAAGCCATTGGCATAAATTCAAATGGCAAGGGGACTTGTACTAAAGGGTAAAGTTTAACCGCGTGGCGGGCAAAGCTCGATGGTAAGGTAAAGATTAAATCGCTGTACGCGCAAATACTGGCAGCGCCATAAAAATCGGGCACTGTGGTGCTGATACGACGATGTAAGTTTTGTTCTGCTAGGTGATAATCTAGCGCCCACCAATCATTGCCTTCGCAGCGCACTTGCACATGTGACATTGTGAGGTAGCTTGCCAAATTCCATTGCGGGCTTTGTATTATTGCTAGCATGGGGTGATCTTGGCGAACCAAGCATACTTGCTTATCTTTAAATAGGGTTTGATGCTCGATACCGTCTGGTAGTTGCTCAATTTTTAAATCGGCTTGAGGGTGAGTGTCACGACCTGCAATACCAAAATCAATTTGTCCTAACTGTAAATCTTGCATCGACTTTTCGGTCCAAACATACGAGTCGAGTTTGACGTTAGGGGCATCATGTAACAATGTGCCGATAAAATACGGTAGCAAAGTTTCGTAAGCACTTTCGACCATGGAAAATGAAAAATGTTGATTACTGCTTGCAGGCTCAAAAGTTGGTGGTTGGGTGAGCTGATGCAATGTCTGTAATATTTGTGGCAATTGCTCGCCTAACTGAATGGCATGCGCGGTAGGTTTAAGTCCGTGTGCGGTTCGCTGAAATAATGGATCATCTAAGGTTGAACGTAAGCGATTGAGACTTTTACTCAATGCTGACTGGCTTAAGTGCAAGCGGCTGGCGGCGCGCGTGACGCTTTGTTCTTCGAGCAGGACTTGCAAGATGACCAGTAGATTTAAGTCAATCTTGGCAAGATTATCAATATTCATGTGATATTCCTTGGCTGATATTCCTCTAGGGAAATTTACTTAGGAAATCATACCATTTCTATTCATACCATGAGTAGTCTAAAATGCGCGCCTAAATCAATACCCGAAATTAAGAAAGAGACTAGAACAAATGAGACGTAACCTGCTACCCACCTTGATGTTTATGGTGCTATTAAGCCCATTGGCCATCGATATCTACTTGCCTTCTATGCCAACGATGGCGATAGAGTATGGTGTGAGTGGTAGCCAAGTTCAGTCGACATTAGTGCTGTTTTTGTTTGCGATGGGCTTAGGTCAAATTCTGATAGGTCCTTTAGCAGATCGTTTTGGGCGCCGTCCTATCGCATTATTTGGTATCGTCCTTTATGGCGTTAGCAGTCTTATTGGCGCAATGGCACAAGAGTTTGAAGTGCTACAATTAGCTCGAGTTTTACAAGGGTTAGCCGCTTGTTCAACCTCAATTGTAGTATTCAGTGCGGTGCGTGATTGCTATAGCAGCAAAGAAAGCGTCAAAATGTACAGTTATTTGAATGGCGCTATTTGTGTTATTCCTGCTTTGGCACCAACACTAGGTGGCTTACTCGCGCTGCAATTTGGTTGGCGATCTACATTTATTTTTATGGCACTTTACGCCATTATCGTGCTCGCTATTGTCCTCATTAAATTCCCAGAAACTCGTCCAGAAAACACCGATACCAGTGGCCCTTTATATCGTTGGACACGTTATAAGCCTGTGCTAAGCGATCCGCATTTTATGTTTTATGCGAGTACTTGTATGGTGGCTATGGCTTCTATTGTTACGTACGTATCGTATTCACCTATGTGGCTGATTGGCGAGTTAGGGGTAAGTGAACTTGAGTTTAGTGGCTTATTTGGCTTAAATGCTGCGGTAAATATTGCTGCGTGTTTTGCAGCGCCAGTGTTGGTTAAGCATATTGGCAATCGCCCAGCAGTCATTGCTGCACTGGCAATGATGTTGTTAGCTGCTGTTATTGAAGTCGTCATGCAGTTAGCTGGACCTGAAACCGGCCTTGCAGCAGGGTTTGCCTTCATGTTGCCAATGATGTTGTTATGCATTGGTTTTGCAGTATTACTTGGCCCTGCAACGTCAATGGCTTTATCTGCTTTCGGTGAAAGAGCGGGTACAGCAGCAGCCATGTTAGGCTGTATTCAAATGAGTGGGGCATCTGTGTTAGCAGGCTTAATTCAGATGACTGACATCAGCGCTCCTTATGCCGTAGCCTTCTTAATGGGTGGTTTATCGTTAGTATTGCTATTAATCATGTCGATAAAAAGTTTAAGCCATTTGCATATGGAGCAAGAACAGCCAGAGCATTAAATTTTTTCGTTATTTTATAGATGTTGCTCAATGCCGCTGATGAATTATTAGCGGCATTGTTGTTTTGGTTCTAGAAACGAGCGTTAATCGCGATACCGAAACTGGTATCTGAATCGCTATCAATAAAAAGCTGCTCTATTGAAGCTCTAGCGGAAATGTATTTAGAGAACTTCCAGAAATAGCTGGTATTCACTGTATAAACATTAAAGCTATCATCACTAATGTAGTTACCTGTGTCGTTTATTGAACCTTCAGGGCTTTGGCTTGAGTATGAGTAAGTGCTTTTACCATCAAAGTTTAGATATTTATAGCCAGCACCAACAGACCAAGCATTTGTAATGTACCAGTCTGCATCGATAATTAACGTCGTCTCCTCATCTTTCCCTTTGTGACTTGACTCAACCATTTGTGGAATAAAATCATTAGTTCCGTTTGGAATATACGTAGTGTATGCACTGTGATACTCCGACTTCATTTCGGCATAGGTCACTCCTGCAGTTAGCATTAAACCAGACGTTTTTTCAAAAGGTAAGTAATGCTCGTATTTGGCTGCTATGGCATCGTAATCTTCTGAACGGTGAGAATTGTATGAATCATACGAATCATGATTGGAGTTTGAAGAAGTTAAGTATGACAACGTAATTTTAGCGTATGGATTGAAATAGTAACCAGCATTGATTTCATAGGTATCTTCATCACTAGAATCAAACCATTCACGCTCTTGTGTTACTAGGGAGTAAGCACCGCCAATAAAAAAGCGAGAATCGAAAATATATTCACCACTAAGTGCATAAAGGTCTTGGTGATCTGTTGTAGCGTAACGAGCTGAAACAACAGATGATTGGCTTAAATACGGTGCAAGTTCAAGAGGGACATCGGTTTGGTCTACGCCTTGAAAAAAATAACTATATGAAGCGCTAGCTAAACCGTCTGAGCTTTCACTGGTGTCAAGAAACCCAATTTCGGCTTGGTGATGAAAGCGACTTTCTGAACTTGATGGAGAGGTATCTGCTGCAAAAGAGGCACAGCTTGCAAGGTAAAGTATCACCGAAAGTGATATTTTATTGATAGTCATAATTCTTCCCTGAGTTAAAATATATCCTAAACATAGGCTTAATTAGCAAATGTTATTTAAGTAACATTACATATAATTTCTTTTATTACAACAGGCTATAATTTTAATGAGCAGAGCTTTTTGCCAAAAATGTGCTTATCCAAAGTCGGCGTGCGTGTGTAGCAGCGTGAAAACGGTGAAGGTCAAAACCGAAGTGATTGTGCTGCAGCACCCTTCAGAGGTTGAGCATGCTAAAAATACGGTTAAGTTATTGTGTTTAACCTTACCAGAGACCCAAGTTGTGGTAGGGGAAACAGCAGAAGACTTTGCTGAGCTGCAAGTGTATCTGCAACAAGCCAGCAAGCCTGTATTTTTAGTCTATCCAAGCGAAACAAGCCAACGTGCTTCAGAGTCAAATTCACCTGAAGATTGTATTATTTTATTGATTGATGGCACTTGGCGAAAAGCCTTCAAAATGCTGCAGCTTAATCCTTGGTTACTTGATTTGCCGGCATTGCATATTGAGTTTGAAGGCGTGTCACAGTATCGCATTCGTAAAGCGAAACGAAGTGATAGCTTGTCGACGCTTGAAGCGACAGCATATATGCTGCAAGCCATTAATCCGACATTGGATATAGCGCCAATGTTTGCAGCCTTTGATGCGATGGTGCAACATAAGCTAGATGCCATGCCGCCAGCTGTGCGTGCTCGTTATGATCAAGAACAATAACAATAACAAGGAAGATATACCGCATGTTGAATCAAACGCGATTGGGTAACACATATTTCATTGCTGTCACGGTAATGGCAATCTTGAGTGCGATCAGTTCATGGCACGTGAGCGCAAGTGAAAAGCCTAGGCTGACATTATCTCAAAAAGCGGATCAAGGGCGAATTGATTCCAAAAAGACTGAGCAAGAACAGTTAGAAAAAGCTCGTAAAGCAGCAAGTGATACCCAAAATCGTGAGCAAGAAGTCTTAGCCCGTCAAGAGTCTGGTGAGTGGGAAAAAGAGCAGATAAAAAAGTCTCAAGCACAATTTAATGAGCGTGAATCTCGTGCCGACAAATATCTGCGTGAAGCAAAAGAAGCTGCCGCGAAAGAGCGAAAAATTGAAGAGAAATAGCTTCCAGCAGTTAACGCTGTTAGCAGTGTATTACTCACTAATCACTGCTCGGTAACCTTCACCATTTTCTTTGGCCACAAATGTTAAGTAGTGGTCAATACTATCGATACTGTCTTCATGATAATGGGATACAAACAATAACTGGCTCAGGTTCTCTTTGGCGATCAACTCAAGGGTCTTTTTAACTAAACGTATTCCCAAGTAATCTAAGCCTTGATAAGGCTCATCTAAAATCAGTAGCGTAGGCTGTTTAACGAGTGCTCGAGCAATCAGTAATAATCGTTGTTGGCTATAGTCTAATTGCTTTATCGGTGTATTGGCGTACTCAACCATGTGCAGCATGATGAGCCAATCTTTTGCGACAGCTTTCTGGTCAGCACTGGCTTGCTGATATAAGCCTATCGAGTCATAAAAACCTGATAAAATCACATCTGTCGCACTGCAATTTACCCGATATTGTAAGTGGAGTGCTGAAGATACCATGCCAATATGCTGTTTAATTTCCCATATGGTTTCACCGGTGCCTCTTTTTTTGCCAAAAATATGAATATCATTGCTATAGCATTGAGGGTGGTCGCCAAATATTAACCCTAACAAGGTGCTCTTACCGCAACCATTTGGGCCTTTAATTTGCCAGTGTTGGCCGTTATCAATTCGCCAATTCACATCGGTAAAAATCGTTTTTTCGCTATAGGCAACTTTGCCATTTTTAAGTTCAAAAACCGGATTGTTAAAATGACTCAGGTGGCGATGTCGTTGCATTGTCGCCAACATTAATTCGCTTTGTACCTGAGTTTGTGAGGTTATTTGGGCGATGACAGGGTGCTGCTCCCAATCGTGCTTGTTCATCTTTCTGTCTAACTTTCCGTGGCTGAAAATAGCAATGTTATCTATCCACTTGGGTTGATCTTCTTCTCTTGAAAACACCAGTAACATCGGGATTGGTAATTGGCTTAAATAGTCAGATAATGCATCTCGATGCTGAATATCTAACCCTGAAAATGGATTATCAAGCACTAAAAAGTCTGGCTGACTGGCGATGGCAATTGCCAGCATGACTCGTCGTGTTTCCCCTGTCGATAATTCTCGAAACCCTTGCTCTTGTAGTGAGTGTAGATCTAGCTTTGTCAGTAGTGCATCAATTGGCTCGGGGTTATTGGTTTGTCTGCTACCCGCTGCGGGCAGTGCTTGTTTTATCAGTTCGATGACTTTAGTGCCTGTATCGACAATATCATGAAAATCTGTGTCGTCACTTTCAAGCTCTAAGGCTAATAACCTTTGCTGCTCGGTTAATGAAACTTGGGCAATGCGATGCGCCGATATAATCATGTCACCTGACAACACCTCAATATCTTTGGGTTGGTTAGTCAGTTTGTTATCAAATAATGCAGCGGATTGCTGGCAAAGCAGATCGCCTAGTATGGATCCAATATCACCATGAGCACTAAACACTCCCCACGACTGGTTGTGAATATGCCAATCGGCAATATCCAGTGTCAGAGAGTGACTCAATGCAGTGAATTGATTAAATTTGATATCCATTAGCTAATGTCCTTGTGTTGCAACCACTGGCGAAAGGGTAACGATTCGCACAGGTCAATCGTACAGAAGTTCACTAAGTAAACAAATCGAAACAATTTCTTAGGTCCTCCTTTAACAAAATATTTAACAACTCGAGTCAGACCTTGTAGATTGGAATGCTACAAAAAATGATAATAACCATGGATGATAATATGCGCCTCTCTACTTTAGCCTTATGTGTTGCGACACTGTCAGGCACGTTTGCTCCTGCCGTTTTTGCCAATAGCCCTGATGCAGCTAAATTGACTGCGAATGTTGAACAAAAAGTCATTGAGTGGCGCCGGGATTTACATCAGCATCCTGAGCTATCTAATCGAGAATTTAGAACCAGTAAAGTGATTGCTCAGCACCTAGAATCATTAGGTTTAGAAGTACAAACTGGTGTGGCTCACACAGGCGTTGTAGCGATTTTAAAAGGGGCAAAACCTGGGCCATTAATTGGTATTCGTGCTGATATGGACGCATTGCCTGTCACTGAAGTGGTGGACTTACCTTTTGCCTCAAAAGCCACTGATACTTATCGCGGTCAAACTGTAGGCGTGATGCATGCATGTGGTCATGATACCCATGTGGCGATGTTAATGGGCGTGGCCGAAAACCTTGTTAATGCTAAAGATAGCCTTGCTGGTGACGTGATGTTTATCTTTCAACCGGCAGAAGAGGGCGCACCAGCAGGTGAAGAAGGTGGTGCAGAGTTAATGCTTAAAGAAGGCTTATTTGCCAAGCGTAAACCTGAGCAAGTGTTTGGCATGCATGTGACTTCAAGTTTACCTACGGGGGTTATTGGCCTTCGTTCAGGCCCTGCGATGGCATCAGAAGATTCATTCACTATTACCGTTAAAGGCCGTCAAACTCACGGTTCTCGTCCTTGGGGCGGAGTGGATCCTATTGTGGCATCGGCGCAAATTATTAACAGCGTACAGACCATAATTAGCCGCCAAGTCGATGTGACTAAAGCACCTGCTGTGGTGAGTTTTGGCGCCATTAATGGCGGTATTCGTTCAAACATTATTCCTGATGAGGTAGAGCTTATCGGCACGATACGTACGTTCGATCAAGATATGCGAGCAGATATTAAAGTTAAGCTTGCCGAAATTGCAGAATTATCAGCTAAAACCCTTGGGGCAACTGCCACAACAGAAATTGATGCAGGTTATCCTGTGACAGTAAACAATCCTGAATTAGTCGCTAAAATGCGCCCTGTCATTCGCAGTGTTGTAGGCGAGGATAACTTAATTGAGCCAGGGCTGATTACTGGCGCTGAAGACTTTTCTTATTACGCATTAGAAACCCCAGGTTTGTTTTATTTTCTGGGGGTCACCCCAGCAGGCAAAGATCTTGCAACAGTGGCCAGCAACCATTCACCGGCGTTTTATGTGGATGAGTCTGCATTAAAAGTTGGTGTGCAAACCATGACACAATTGGCGTTAACGGCCTTAAGCGCTAAGTAAAAAACGAATTACCTGACAAGTAACAATCTTGTGTCAGTTAACAAGACCATGAAAGATATCGTCGCTGTGACGGATGATTAAAAGGAAACCAACATGAAACGCAGAATGACCGCGTTATTGGTATTACTCAGCGCTTGGGTTAGCGTAGCGCAAGCTACCACTCAAGAAGATGTAAATACTTTTACGTTAGATAATGGCATGAAAATTATGGTGCTAGAAGACAGCAGCATACCCAATGCCAATATGTATCTATTTTGGAAAGTCGGTTCACGTAATGAAGTGCCAGGGATTACCGGTATTTCACACTTCTTTGAGCACATGATGTTTAACGGTTCAAAAAAGTATGGTCCGAAAATGTTTGACCGAACGATGGAAGCTGCTGGTGGTGCTAACAATGCCTACACCACTGAAGACATAACCGTGTATACCGATTGGTTTCCTGCCAATGCATTAGAGACCATTTTCGACTTAGAAGCCGATCGTATCGCCAACTTAGATATAGACCCTGAAATGGTCGAAAGTGAACGTGGCGTAGTGCAATCTGAGCGAACCACTGGCCTAGAGAACTCTAACTGGCGCACCATTCAAGAGGAAGTTAAAGGTGTGGCATTTAGAGCGCATCCTTATAGCTGGTCAGTGATTGGTCATGAGTCAGATATCGCAGCTTGGAGTTTAGAAGATTTACAGCAATACCATAAAACTTATTATGCACCCAATAATGCCGTCGTGGTGATTGCTGGGGATGTGAATGTTGCTGAAGTCAAAAAGCTGGCCAAACAATACTTTGGCGTCATTCCTGCGCAAACGCCACCTCAAGCTGTGCGCACTGTAGAGCCACTTCAAAAAGGCGAGCGTCGCGTGTTTGTGGAAAAAGCGTCAGTGAGTACGCCAAACGTGATGTTGGCGTATCATGTACCCTCAACAAAACATGAAGATTATTATGCACTTGATTTGCTAAATACCATTTTTAGTGAAGGTAATAGCTCTCGTTTATATCAAGGGCTAGTTGACAAGCAAGTTGCATCAAACGTGGTGTCTTATCTGCCATTATCATTTGATCCTAACCTGTTTTATTTTCTTGGTGTGGCAAATGCGGGAGTCGATGCGGAGCAACTTGAAGCCAACATGATTGCGGAAATTAACCGTATTAGCACTGAAGGGGTGACTCAACAAGAGCTTGAAAAAGTTAAAAATATCAAACTGATGAATTTCTATCGTACGATGCAAACCATTAATGGTCGTGCCAATACCTTAGGCCGTTACGAGCTGTATTTTGGCAGTTATGACAAACTATTCAGTGCCCCAGAGGCATATAACAAAGTCACAATAGAAGACATTCAACGTGTGGCGCAAACCTATTTACGTAAGGCCAATCGCACCGTGGGCGTGTTAGCTGCAACAGAAGGAGCTGACCTATGATGTCATTAGCAGGATTTACCTCAAAACGTACGCTTACAGCCATGGCGCTGGCATGCTCATTAGCCTTAACAGGGTGTGCAAGTACTACAGGCACCAGTAAAACGGTTGATACTGGCAGCTTTAGCATGCCGCAATACGAATCAATGACCTTAGATAATGGCCTAAAAGTGAACTTTATGGTGCAGTCTGAAGTGCCGATTATTAACATCAATGCGGTTGTCAGAGCTGGTGCTGTTAATGACACTACCTCGGGCGTGTCGTATATGACTGCTAAGAGTTTATTATTAGGTGCTGGTGGCAAATCGAAGGCGGAAATTGAGCAAACCATTGATTTTCTTGGTGCAAGTTTAAAGACAGCTTCAGGGCGTGAAAGCTCGCAAATTGATGCTGACTTTATGAGTAAGGATCTCGATACCGTACTTGCGATAATGCAAGATGTGTTGATATCACCAGACTTTGATAGCGCTGAATTTGAAAAATTAAGACAGCGTGAAATAGTGGGATTATCGCAAGCAAAAGAAAGCCCCCGCGCGGTTATTGGTCGTTACTACACTAAAATGGTATTTGGACTGCACCCTTATGCTAACCCAACAACGGGTAACAGCGTTTCGTTAGCTGAGATTAATATTGCACAATTACGTGCTTTCCATAAAAGCTATTATCAGCCAAGTAACATGGCCATTAATGTTGTCGGTGACTTTGACCCAGCCCAAATGAAGGCAAAGCTAACTCAAGCTTTTGGTCGCTGGCAGGGAACTGAAAAAGCCGTCCAACCTGATTTATCACAGGGATTACCGTCACTTAATGCTAGCCGAGTATTGTTAGTTGATAAACCTGATGCGATTGAAACAACATTTGTTTTTGGTGGTTTAGGTATTCGCCGTGATAACCCTGATTATGTAGGGCTAACGGTAGTCAACACCATTTTAGGTGGCCGTTTTACTTCATGGTTAAACGATGAGTTAAGGGTCAACGCTGGATTAACTTATGGCGCTCGTTCTGGCTTTAATCCTTTTTCTGATTCTGGGGTTTTCCAAGTCAGCACCTTTACCAAAACCAGTACGACTAAAGAGGCCATGGACTTAGCGTTAAAAACCTATGCGCGTTTATGGGAACAAGGGATAGATCAGCAAACCTTAGATTCAGCTAAAGCCTACGTAAAAGGCCAATACCCGCCTAAATTTGAAACAGGTGGTCAGCTAGCTGAGCTAATGGCAGATATGTATATCTATAAATTTGATGATTCTTTCATCAATGAGTTTCAAGCCAAAGTCGACGGCTTAACCCTTGAAGATACTCAGCGTTTAATAAGCACCTATTTCCCTCAAGACAATTTGCAGTTTGTGTTGATTGGTAATGCTGCTAAGGTTGCTGATATTGCTAAAGAATATGGTGAAGTCACGCAGATTAATATGACGGACGTGGGCTTCGGTCAATAACAATCATCTTGTCTACTTTTGATTGTAAATGCCTTTCTTATTTGAGAAAGGCATTTTTTATAGGTCAAATTTGTCGGTTCAATAACTGACGTTATTTGCAAAAATAGTTTAGTTATTTGAAAATCGTGATGGAATAAAATAATGTGCTAGCTAATCACTGATTAAGCTTACTTCAAGGCCTTTTTGTCCATGTCTTATAATATTGGAATCTCAAAAATAAGCTGTAGCTTAGCCCTCTTGTTAGGATTTATAGGGATGCTGCCGGCTGCCAGCGTGAGCGCGGCGAAAGTGGATTTGAGCCAGTTTTGTCCACGACTTGATGGTGACTGGGTTGGCTCGGCGGCTAAGTCGGGCTCCAGACCAAAACAAGTGACAACTGCTGCAATTTGCTCATCTGATAAACGGAATCTAATGCTGACGGTGAGCCGTGGCGACAGTAACCCCAATAGTGAAGTTTGGTGGTTTCGTGCACATAGTGGTGATGTACTCCTGACATACACTGACGGTGTTGGTGCAGATAGAGAGCAAGTTTTTAGTTTATATCAGCGTGGGGATAGTTTTACTTTTTTAGGAAAAGGGCAACTTAATCAGCGGCCTGCATTGATTCGTTTAAGCTTTGAGCCCTTATCATCGACGACTAGCGCTCCAATTGATAATGCCCAAAGCGCAATGGAAAATGACAGTTGGTTGTGGCGTCAAAGTGCGCATTATCTTGATGATGATAGCCAGCAATATCAATTGATCCGCGCGATTGAGCTGACAGCTGTTCAGCCCAATTAGCCAGCGCTACAAGTTAAATTAGCTATTCGGCTCCAGCGTAATCAAGCTGACGCCAAGCTTCATAACTAATAATCGCCACAGAGTTGGATAGATTTAAACTGCGATTACTCGCAGCCATCGGAATGCGTAAGCGTTGGCTGGTGGGAATAGATTCAATGATATCCATCGGTAATCCACGGGTCTCAGGACCAAATAACAATACGTCATCAGCGGCAAATTCAAGCTCACTATGTGGGCGGCTGCCTTTAGTCGTGCACGCCATGATGCGCTTGCCTTGCATTGCCTCAAGGAAGGCTTCAAAATTCTTGTGGCGAGTGATATTGGTTAAATCAGCATAATCTAAGCCAGCTCTACGAAGCTTTTTCTCTTCTAAATCAAAGCCTAATGGCTCAATCAAGTGAAGTTTTGCCCCATTGTTGGCACACAGACGAATTATATTACCCGTGTTTGGAGCAATTTCTGGTTCATAAAGCGCAATATGGAACATGTTAAATACCTTGATTGAATGAATCGAGAATTATACTCAAAACATCATAGCCAGGGAAAGAAATCATCAAGATGATGATGTTTTGCCTGACATTCTGCATATGGCTCCTGCTAACGCTTATCTGAGAGTTAGAAAGGTAGCCTTAGGTTACTGCATGGTTTTAGGCAGGCTAATGACAACACTTAGGCCATGGGGAGAGATATTTTTTGCCTCAATGTTACCTTGGTTGAGCTTAATGGCTGCTTGGGTAATGGCCAGACCTAATCCCCAGCCACCTGACTCACGATCGCGAGCATCATCAGGTCGGTAAAACGGCTTAAAGATTTCTTCTAAGTCGGCTTCATCAATCCCTTGTCCATCATCATCAATGCTGATCACCACTCGATCTTGTACCTGTTCTGCCGTAATAGAAATCACAGATTCGGCATAGCGAATCGCATTTCTCAGCACGTTTTCTATCGCGCGAGATAAGGATTTTGGGTAATGGTCGAGACTGATTGTTTCAGGGATCTCAATATCTAAGCGTTTTTGCTGCTGCTCGGCTTCAAACTCTGCATCATCAAGAATATGGCTAAGCGATTCAGCCAGTTCAAGATGGACTTTATTTTCAGTGTTGCTGATGGTGACACGAGATAGGGTTAATAGCTCAGATATGAGGGCTTCTAACTGCTCAGCTTCATAGCCAATACGTTCTATATCAGGGCTACTTTGATCTTTCTTACGGGCTAATGCCAATGACAATTGCAGTCGGGTTAACGGCGTACGTAGTTCATGAGAGATATCACCCATTAAGCGTTGTTGATTATTCATCATGGTTTCGATGGACTCTGCCATGGTATTAAATGCTTGGGCCAGCTCGCCAATTTCATCCCCACGTTTTACCACGCTGGTTTCGACTCGACTTGATAAGTCTCCTCGCGCTAGCGCATTAGAGCTTTGCTTGAGTGAACGTAATGGCTTACCTAAGTTCCAAGCTAAAAGGCCGCACAGTAGACCAGACATTAACATGGCGATAATGGCTGTCAGCAGCTTGTTATCACTGAAAAAGAAAAACCAAGGGCGTGGGTGATTATCTGAAATACGTGCATAGACGCGGTAAGGCTTCTCACCTGCTATAAATTCGTAAGGACCGAAAATTAACTCAGTGCGGAATTGGTGACTAATAGGGGCACCATTGTCTTCGCTGATAAGTAAAAACTCACGAAAAGTACGTGGTACTTTGTTCGTATTTAACACCCTGCTTTGCTCGTCAAGAATATAAAACTTAAAGCTTTTTCCATCACGATTTCGGTGACGATTTAAACGTCTTAACGCTTGTTCATCTTCAAGTAGCGACGGCTCTTCTATAAAGTGCTTTGCCGCACGTTTGAGCAGTTGTGTTTGTTTGTCCGACAAAGGGAGTTGATCATGGCTTTGTTGTAAAAAAGGCAAAATCGCCACAAAGGCGATGATGAGCGAGCTGCATAACCAAAAACCCAGTAATAACTTAACAAATAAGCGATTTATAGAAGAGAGGAAAGTCATTACGGGATCCAAATATAGCCTTTACCACGGATGGTTTTTACTCTTGGTCGGCCATCGCTGCGTTCAGGTAATTTTTTGCGCAAGTTAGATAAATGCATGTCTAAGCTGCGATCAAATGGCATTAATTTTTTACTGAGTACGGTTTCGCTAAGTTGTTCTTTTGTGACCAAATCGCCCGCTTGGGTGATCAAGCTATGCAGTAAGGAAAACTCAGTACCCGTTAAGATAATAAGTTGTTCGTTACAATAAAGCTCTTGTCTTGCTTGGTCTAAACTGAGGTCACCAAAATCTAATCTAACTTGCTCATTTTTGTCAGCTTGAGTTAATACCGAGCGGCGTAAAATCGCGCGCATACGTGCAATTAACTCACGGTCGTTAAACGGTTTTGGTAGGTAGTCATCAGCGCCAATTTCAAGGCCAACCACGCGGTCAATTTCATCACCACGAGCAGTTAACATGAGTACTGGCGTTTGCTTTTGAGTTCTGAGGGCACGTAAGACTTCAAAGCCATTAAGTTTTGGCAGCATTACATCAAGTAAAATTAAATCAAAATCTTGGTTCTGTGCATAATCAAGGCCTTGTTGGCCGTCAAATGCTTGGGTCAATTCAAACCCTTCAAGTACCAAAAGCTGGGCTAATAATTCTGATAAACCTGCGTCATCATCAACTAATAAAATACGACTCATTGCGATCCTCACTCTTTTATTAATTGCACTATATAACGAATGAGGATCCAAGTTTAGCAACATTGCACTCTTTTACATAAAGATGAGTAAGTGCGACATAAATTTTGCTACGCGTTACCACCTAGCCGCACTATTTTTCTGCGACGTGATATTTTCCATCAGTGCGAATATATACCATTGCCCCTTGCGCTGACGTTGTCACGTTATGGCTGAATTTACCGTTAGAGCCAAAATAACTGCCCGCGGTTAATCCTTTACTGTTTGGTGTTTCAACAGATTGATAGCTAAGGCTACCTTTGATAACAATGGCTCTAAACTCTTCAGCATCGCTTGTCAGTGTTCCACTAAAGTTGGCTGGCAATTTTATCATTGCACCGCCGAGTTCCCCGACTTTGTTACTGCCCCATAATGCGGTTATTTCAGCATTATTTCCATTGATAGACTTCATGTCGGTTTGGTCTAGCCAAACAAGATTTGATTGATGAAGATTTATTGGTCGTTCGCCATTGTCAAATTGCTCATTAGATGGTTTAACCAAATAAGGGCCACTATCAATTTCAAGGAAGATGAGGTTGTCTTCTCCATTGGCTGCAGTGATGTGGTTCTCGCCAGCAGGTTGTGTCCAAAAAGAACCTGTTGGCATCCACATGGTTGCAGCATCGGGATCGTCATTATGCATTTTCCCCTCAATAACCACACCACGATAAGTAATGTTATGAATGTGGGGAGGTGAGGAAAACCCTTTATTGAATTTCACTAACATACCCGTTGGCACATTTTGGGTGCGATCGCCCCAAAGGTTGGCCGCCCCAGGGCTTTTATCGCCACGAAGTGGGTTTAAATATCCCCAGTCAATATCAGCTGTCGTGATGACTTCTGACTGAGGGGAGGTTTCTGCAAAGACAGCGGTGGCAGGTAAAGTGCTGAGTAAAATAGCCGGTAATACTGTGTGTAATAGATTCATGTTTGCGATCTCTGTCGGTGCTGAATATCGTGATTAAAATAAGATTTTTAAAATTAATCTCAAAGTATCAGTTAATTATAGTTACTGAAGGAAATACAAAAAGGCCACTTGGTGAGAAACAGTATCAAACAAATCGGCATAATCCAGCACTTCATAATTTCAATTATTACAAAATATTATTAAAAACATAAATATTGATAATTTAACTTTTTGGTTGTAGTTCTCCTATACTTTTCTCATCGAAATTAGCCCGACTTTATGAACAACAACTGGAGAGATAAATATGTCTGCACCTATGCCTTACCCAAGAACGTTTTCTCATATTGGTATTTCAGTACCTGATTTAGAAGCGGCAGTGAAGTTCTACACCGAAGTACTAGGTTGGTACTTAATTATGGAACCAACAGAAATTACTGAAGATGATTCTGCCATTGGCGAAATGTGTACGGATGTATTTGGTGCAGGTTGGGAGCGTTTTAACATTGCCCACCTCTCTACCGGTGACCGTATCGGCGTCGAACTGTTTCAATTCAAGAATCAAAAGAATCCAGAAGATAACTTTGAATATTGGAAAACTGGCGTGTTCCACTTTTGTGTTCAAGACCCTGATGTTGAAGGACTAGCAGAGAAAATTGTTGCTGCAGGTGGCAAAAAACGAATGAAAGCACCGCGTTATTATTACCCAGGTGAAAAACCGTACCGCATGATTTACATGGAAGATCCATTTGGAAATATCCTAGAAATCTACAGCCACAGCTATGAATTACATTATGCCAGTGGTGCATATAAATAACATTCACAGGGGTTATGGAGGCTATTAGGTTTTTCGTCATCCCCGTTTTCAATCTGTTAGACATCCTCTATTGTATCGCCGTTATAGGAACACACTATGTTTATCAATCATCCCAGTCGAAGAGAATTCATGAAGTTACTGGGTGTCAGTTTAGGGGCCGCCGCTTTGCCTATGGCATTAACGGGTTGTGCGTCTGCCACCTCGCAACAAGAGGCTACTGCTGAGGCCGCAGCAATGCCAGATTCACTTACACCGTACCCTAGAACCTTTTCTCATATCGGTATCTCGGTGCCAGATTTAGAGGCTGCAGTTAAGTTTTACACTGAAGTCTTAGGTTGGTACTTAATCATGGAGCCGACAGAAATTGTTGAAGATGATTCAGCCATTGGTGAGATGTGTACCGACGTTTTTGGTCCAGGGTGGGAGCGATTTAAGATAGCCCATTTATCTACTGGCGACCGAGTTGGAGTGGAGTTGTTTGAATTTAAAAACCAGCAAAACCCTGACGATAATTTTGAATATTGGAAAACAGGTATCTTCCATTTCTGTGTTCAAGATCCTGATGTTGAAGGTTTGGCTGAAAAAATTGTTGCCGCTGGGGGTAAAAAACGCATGAAAGCGCCTCGTTACTATTATCCTGGTGAGAAGCCATATCGGATGATTTACATGGAAGACCCTTTCGGCAATATTTTAGAAATCTATAGCCATAGCTATGAGTTAACTTACTCGGCTGGAGCTTACCAATAAAGTTTATTGGAAAACTAAATAACAAAAGCGAGTCTTAGGTATAAGACTCGCTTTACTGGTTGCTGAGCTTTTATAGCGAGATTAAGACTTTTGCTTCAAGCGTTTAATCTTAACGATGACATAAGTCAGCAAGATAGAACCTACAATCAAGCCTACAGAGAACACCACGTTTTGCAGCGCCATCGGGTCGATAACAAGCATGCTGCCTAAACCTAACATCATAATACCTGACATCAGTTTAAGTACTTCGCCTTCTTTTTCCGTTAGCTTACGCTTGCCAAGAGTGGCTGCGAATACAATCACAATGGTTGCTAATGGAATAACGTAAATGACGTTATAAGCGATGAGATACATATAGCGCTCAATGGTATCTAACCCCGAAATTGATAACACAGACGTGTAAATCATCGGGAAACCAGCAGTACAAAGCAACTCATAAGCGTTGGCCATAATCGCCAATAACGCAGAACCGAATATTAAGGTTGGTAAAGAGCTGGTTTTAGACAATTTCCCCATCCGCTTTATTAAGCTGCCACGGTTTTCAACCGACATAGATAAGCTGACATCGCCCTTACCAAAGAAGAAGTCCTTTATGTTGACCAAGGCGGCCACCAGTGCAATTAATCCCGCACCTGTGATAATCCAGCCTCCGTCTCCACCACCTAGTAATTGGAACAGGTTGAGCCATGCGCTCATGAAGATGAAGTAAATAAAGCCAGAGAAGAAAACGAAAATTCCGCCCACTAATAGCATGCGTCCACGACTGCCCGCATTCACCATGATGCTTAATAAAAAGAGCAATACGAAGAAGGCGCAAGGGTTAAAGGCATCGACGCCAGCTAGCACTAAGGTCAATACAGGTAGCGACATTTTTTCAGGCTGAACAGCACCGATCAGTGGAATATCAACAGGCTGTACGTGAGGGGTATCATCTAGCTTAGCTTGGCTTGCTGCATTTGAACCAAAATCCATATCACAGGTACTAGGGTTGTTTGGATCTGAATTATCCGAGCAAGTTTCAAATAACGGTGCATCAGCGGTGGTTTTATCTTCATAAAAATCACCCATTAAATCTTCAGCTGGCATGGTGCCGCCGTTTCGCTGATAACATGCTTCTAGGCGTTCTAGAATATAGCGACCTGTCACATCATGGCTATTATAGCCTGTAATGGCTTCGCCACAGACGGCAAAGTAAGGCACAGATTTAGGCTCGACGCCGGTTTTCTCGCCTATGGCCATCAGTTTATCAACATTGCCTGGTTCTGATATAAGGTAATCATGTTGATTTATCCAGCTATATCGCTCAGCAAGTGCATCAATGAATGGGTGTGCTTTACGGCAGTGTGGACAGGTTTCTGACCAGAAAAAATGTAAATTTACCGAGGGTTCAGCGGCGCTATTATCTATCCATAAAGCATCATCGTTTGCCTGCGCCATACTGGCAAAAGAGAGCAATAAACCACATAACAAAATTAATCGGCTGAAAATCTTACTCATCCATAACCTCAACTTATACACCTTATTAAAACGTTCAATTAGTGTTATCTCAGATACATATGTCCTATGTAGGTTCAGTATGAAAATGATCCCTTTTTATATACGTGAACTGGCTCCCATTATGGTGTATGAGATTATTTTTGTTCCAGAAATGAGATCTTTACATAGCTTTACCGAGGCTAAACCCTTACTGACATTGCAATTGCTAAACTAGCTTCATATCAAAAACGCATTAAATACACATAAATTCGTTTTGGGATATTGAAGACGACATTCTGTTAGCAGTGTTACTTAAAAAAGGGATTAAGCGCTGTTAGCCCATTGTTTTAATTGAGTAAAGCACATAGATAGGTGACATTATGAAATCACGTTTAACAGTAAAAAATAGTTTATTAGCCTTTGTTGCTACTTCAGCATTATTAGCTGGTCAAGTGTACGCAACAAGCACAGACACCAATACTCAAACTGAACAGACTCAAGAAAAGGGTGAGCGAGCACATGGTGGTAAGCACCATGGCAAGAGCATGCATAAAAGTATGCGTAAAATGCTACGTTCACTTGATTTAACTGACACTCAACGCACAGATGTAAAAGCGATTATTGAGAAGTACAAAGAAGAGAAAGGCGAGCGTCCATCAGCAGAAGAACGTGCGGCACATAAAACTGAAATGCTAGCGCTTATCAGTAATGCAAACTTTGACGATGCCAAGGCTGATTCAATCATTGAAGCGAAACAGTTGAAGCAAAAAGAAGGCATGAAAAACTTCATGAAAATGCAAAATGAAATCTACCAACTACTGACTGAAGAGCAAAAAGCGAAGTTTGACTCACGTTTTACCAAAACCAAAGGTAAAGGTCGTGGTTAATTGTTAACTGACTCCGTTATACTGGAGGTTACCACTGCATTTATTTAGGCGTGATGACCTCTATTATGACAACAGATTCAGACTACGATTTTTGGGTTAAGTTAGCTAGTCGCGCAGCTGTAGCCACAGCGTTAATCCTTATTGTGATCAAATTGCTCGCATGGCTCTATTCTGGGTCTGCGAGCATGCTTGCATCGTTAACCGATTCGTTTGCCGATGCACTTGCCTCAATCGTTAATTTTATTGCCATCCGTTATGCTATTTTGCCTGCTGACAGTGATCATCGTTATGGTCATGGAAAAGCTGAACCATTAGCCTCGCTTGCTCAATCTGCCTTTATTCTTGGTTCTGCTTTCTTGCTGATGTTTTATGGCGGTGAGCGACTCTTTAACCCTGTTGAAGTTACTCATGCTGGTTTAGGCGTAGTCGTTTCGATAATTGCCCTTATCATGACCTTTGCGTTAGTACTTCTTCAAAAGAAGGCCTTAGCTAAAACCAACAGCACTGTGGTTGAAGCTGACTCACTGCATTATAAGTCTGACTTGTTCTTAAACGGCGCCGTGTTATTAGCTTTAGTACTGGCACAATATGGCTGGTGGTGGGCTGATGGTTTATTTGCGGTATTAATTGCTTTATACATAGGTCATCAAGCAATAGATTTAGGTTATCGCTCTATTCAGTCCTTGCTTGATCGTGAGCTAGATGAAGCAACCCGTGAAGACATCATCGCAATTGTTAAGCAAGACCCTAGAGTGAATGGCTTACATGACTTACGTACTCGACAAGCGGGTAAGACCACGTTTATCCAGTTTCATATCGAGTTAAAAGGCTCATTACTATTACGTGAAGCCCATGAAATAACCGACAACACTGAGAAACGTTTATGTGAAGCGTTTGATAGTGCGGAAGTGATAATTCACCAAGACCCCATAGATTAAATGCATTTCAAACAGCTCTTTGCACCGCTAACTGTGTTGAATTTACTTGCAATAGACCCGCTATTGACGCGTAAATTCGCCTTATTATCAGCGCAAAGCTCAAGTTTGAATTTAACTGATTTATTTTAAATGAGTGAATATGGCTATTTAAACATAACTTATTGAACTCTTATTTCGAGTTCAGGTTATTTAGATTGCTACTAGATTCATATAAAGACTAAAAGCCGCCAACAAGTTTAATTGTTAGCGGCTTTTTTATGTCTGTTTGAGCAAGATAGGCTAATAACCTAGCTGTTTAAATTGCTTAACAGCGAGTGAAACAATATTGTCGATACTGTTATCGACATTAACAGTGACGACTAAATTTTCTTGGCTAGGATCTTCAAGGGTAGCAAACTGGCTGTCGACCATGTTTTGTTTCATAAAGTGGCCACTTCGAGCCTGCATTCTTGCCAAGATAAGATCGTAACTGCCTTGTAGATATAGAAAAGCGACTTGTTGGTTACCTTCTCGTATGGTGTCTCGGTATTGTTGTTTTAGTGCAGAGCAAACAATGATGGCGGTTTCATTTTTTGATTCGATACTGTATGCGGCATCACGAACGCGCTCTAACCACGGTGCGCGATCATCATCGTTTAATGGCTCGCCACGGGCCATTTTTTGAATATTAGCTCGTGGGTGTAGGTCGTCACCATCAATAAATTTCGCATTCAAGCTATTTGCTAACTTTTCGCCAACGGTGCTTTTACCACAAGCACACACACCCATCACAATAATGGTTTTACCGGTCATTTACGTACCTCAAATCAGGGTTGATCTATATACTTTAGCCGTTTCGAAAGTATATCTCGAAGCTGAGTGATAGTACCGCGTTGAGTTGATTTTTTTTGACTAGATTAGATTTAATCAACTTGATAAAGAATACCTAAAAGAACGATGGAACATACCATGGACACTTTAGCTCAATCTGCTGATCCTACCTACCTACTAATGGTCGCTGCAGCGGCTATTACTGCTTTACTCTTATTGATCATAAAACTCAAAATGCACGCCTTTGTGGCGTTAACATTAGTGAGTTTATCGACAGCCCTTGCGACAGGGATCTCTACTGAACAAGTTGTTCCAACAATGATGTCAGGCTTTGGCGGAACGCTAGCTGCGGTTGCGCTTTTAGTGGGTTTAGGTGCCATGATTGGCAAAATCTTAGAAGTCACTGGTGGGGCGCAGGTATTAGCCGACAGCCTTATTGGCCGCTTTGGCGCAGATAAAGCGCCTTTTGCATTAGGTGTTGCCTCACTCTTGTTTGGTTTCCCTATCTTCTTTGATGCGGGCTTAATCGTGATGATGCCGATTATATTCAGTGTGGCTAAACGCTTTGGCGGCTCACCATTAAAATACGCACTGCCATCTGCGGGTGCCTTTGCGGTAATGCATGCTTTTGTGCCACCGCACCCAGGCCCGGTTGCCGCAGCTGATTTACTTGGGGCAAACATAGGTATGCTACTAATGATTGGTATTTTAGTGGCGATCCCAACTTGGTATATAGGGGCTTATTTGTTTGGCTTATATGCAGGCAAGAAGTTTGATATTCCTTTATCTAAGGTTTTCTTAAGTTCTGAGACCGTGATTGACCCTGCTAAACAGCCTAGATTCATTACTGTATTAATGATCTTACTGCTACCAGTATTGCTAATTTTTCTAGATACAGGCTTGAACACCTTGAGTGTAGCAGGTGTGATAGATGGCAGTGCCACTTGGGTTGAGAGCCTGCGAATGCTAGGTAAAACTCCTATTGCATTATTAATAACCTTACTCGTTTGTCTTGCTGTGTTTGCTAAAGATTACGGTATGAAGCAGCTTGAGAAATTGTGTGGTGATTCTCTCGCCCCCATTTGTGGTGCAATTTTAGTGACAGGTGCTGGTGGTATGTTTGGTGGTGTATTACGTGCCAGTGGTATCGGGGAGGCCTTAGCAGGTGTATTGAACGATACTGGTATGCCAATCATTGTGGCTGCTTTTGTTATCGCAACTTGTTTACGGGTTGCTCAAGGCTCTGCAACGGTTGCATTAACCACAACTGCAGCGTTAATAGCCCCTATGGTCGCTGTGACTTCGGGTCTGACACAGTTTGATCTTTGCTTTATTGTCATTGCCATTGCAGGTGGTTCGACCGTCTTGTCTCACTTTAACGATTCAGGTTTCTGGCTTGTGGGTCGTTTAATGGAAATGGATGAGAAAACCACTTTAAAGACCTGGACTGTGATGGAAACATTACTCGGAACTATCGCCTTTATTATTGTGGGCGTATTGAGCATGATTATTTAGCCTGAATTCAGGTTTTTAATAAGTTAAGCCAGTATTAACCTATTAGTTAATGATAAGAAGGAGCAGCAATGCTCCTTTTTATTAGCTTATCGTTATTGACACATTTTCGAACAAATACCTACATTTGAAATGATTGATGAGTGAGTGCTTTCTGCTATGCTGCCTGCGCTGATAGAATTATTAAGGAATGATAATGAAACGCTTATCTGTAGTAGCAAGTGCAATATTAATGGTCGGTTTATCTTTTAATGTCACAGCCGAAGAACATAAAGCCCGCGATACGGGTTGGTATGTGGGTGGTGAACTGAGTAATGTACAACTGGAAGTCGGCAGTTTTGACGATTCTGGTGCAGGTTTCGGTGCTTATGGTGGTTATAACTTCAATCATTGGTTTGGCATTGAAGGAAAATGGATGCTGACCAATGATCTTCAAGATGGTCGTGTTGATCTTGGTTTAGCTGTTTTTTCGGCTGCGCCGAAATTTACTTGGGCTATCAATGATACCTTTTCTGTTTTTGGTAAAGTGGGCTTAGCGATTCGTGCACTCGAAGTTGACCCAGATTACGATTATGACGAAGGCTTTGATACTGCCGATTGGAGTGGTGTTAATGTGCTTTACGGTGTTGGCATAACAGCTGCTGTTTCCGAATCACTGCGCTTACGTTTAAGTTATGAGTATGCCACCGGTGACTTAGATGCCGATCGTTCTGAAATGCTAGATATTGATGCAGATACTTCGCAGTTAGCATTAGGGCTGCATTACCAGTTTTAAACTGAGTGGTCTTTAGTATAAAAAGATAAAGCGAGTGTAAATAAAGAAGGATAGCTTTCGCTATCCTTTTTGTTTTAACTCTTGTCGTAAATTAATCCATTTCTAATTCTTTGAGTTTACGCGTGAGGGTGTTTCGCCCCCAGCCTAAACGTTTTGCCGCTTCTTGCTTATGACCTTGAGTATGCTTGAGCGCTGTTTTTAATAATATCCGCTCAAAGGCTGGTTGCACTTCTGTGAGCAAATCACTTTCACCCGCTGTTAGCTTTTCATCAATCCATTGGGTTAATGCCACTTGCCAATCTGAAACGCCGTCAGTTCTTTCACCTGAAGCGACTGGGTCTTTAAGTAACTCAGCGGGTAAATCCTGAGGCAAAATCTCTTGGCCTGAGGCCATCACCGTTAACCAGCGACAAGTATTTTCAAGTTGTCTAACATTACCGGGCCAAGGTAATTGCTCTAATTTGGTTGCTGTTTCTTTTGTCAGTACTTTTGGCTCTACACCGATTTCTTTTGCTGCAGAAATCAAAAAATGGGTGGCCAATTGAGCAATATCTTCACGACGCTGCGACAGTGGTGGTAGGTGAACTCGAATCACGTTTAAGCGGTGAAATAAATCTTCACGAAAATCGCCTTTTTGCACCAATAATTCTAAGTCTTGGTGTGTTGCGGCAATAATCCGCACATCGACTTGTACTGCCACATGGCCGCCGACGCGATAGAACTGCCCATCGGCAAGAACACGTAAAAGGCGGGTTTGCACATCAAGTGGCATGTCGCCAATTTCATCTAAAAACAGAGTTCCGCCATTGGCTTGTTCAAAGCGACCTTGGCGGACATTGGCTGCACCAGTAAAGGCGCCTTTTTCATGACCAAATAGTTCAGACTCTATTAGGTCTTTTGGAATAGCAGCCATGTTCAATGCGATAAAAGGGCTATCTTTACGAGGGCTGTGTTTATGCAGTGCGCCAGCAACCAGTTCTTTACCAGTACCAGATTGACCATTAATTAATACACTAATGGATGAACGAGATAGGCGACCAATCGCACGGAATACCTCCTGCATTGAAGGTGCTTCACCAATAATCTCAGGGGTTTTCACCACTTCGGGTTCTTCAGCTGGCGGAGGGACTTGTTCTGTTGCATGGGTCAGTGCGCGTTCCACTAACGCAATGGCTTCATCAATATCAAATGGCTTTGGTAAATACTCAAAGGCACCCGCTTGGTAAGCGCTGACGGCACTGTCTAAATCAGAGTGCGCCGTCATGATAATGACTGGAATATGCGGGTAGTGCATTTGTAAGCGATCAAGCAAGGTTAAGCCATCAGTTCCAGGCATGCGGATATCTGACACAATCACAATAGGCTGTGAGATTTCTAATGCTTGCCATAATGATTCGGCCGCAGCGAAGCTGGCAGTAGAAATCTTGGCACCCAGTAGGGCTCTTTCTAATACCCAGCGAATAGAACTATCATCGTCGAGGATCCAAACTTGTTCGCTTATACTCATGTTACTTCCTCAATAGCCATCAATGGCATGTTATTGTAATGGCAGGATAATGGTGAATTCTGTGTGCCCTGGTGCCGATACGCAATCAATGCGACCTCCATGTAATCGTGCAATATTATGCGCAATCGATAAGCCTAAACCTGAGCCGTCCTCTCTGCCTGTTACCATTGGATAAAACAATGTATCCAGTAGTTCTGCCGGGATCCCTGGTCCGTTATCAATAATCGATAGCGCCAATACTAATTTGAACCTTTGAGTGCCAATAGTGACTTGGTGCTGGGTTCTGCTTCTAATGAGTATTTCGCCACCGGTTTTCTCAAGCGCCTGAGTGGCATTTTGTACTATGTTAAGCACGGCTTGTTGCAGTTGATCAGGATCCATATTCATATCGGGAATGGATGGATCGTAATCTCGCGCTAACGTGACATTATCCGGTAGGGTTAACTCAATCAGTTTTAAGACTTTTTGCACTACTTGGTGGATATTGTGTTCGGTATGCTGGGTAGGACGTTGTGGTCCTAATAACTTATCAACCAAGTTTCTTAGCCTATCGGCTTGCTCAATAATTAGATCGGTGAACTCTTTTAATTGCGGCTCAGCTAACTCACGTGAGAGTAACTGGGCTGCACCTCTGAGGCCGCCTAATGGGTTTTTAATTTCATGGGCAAGGTTGCGCACTAAGAATTGCGCAGCTTGTTGTTGGGCATCTAAGTTCAGTTGCTGGTGGATGCGATGTTGCTGATCGACTTGTCTTAGCTCGAGCAGACTTAAATCATCTTCATGCTCCATGGGGATCAAGGTGATATCAATAATGTGGTGCACACCGTCAAGGGTTATTAACGCAGCAGTATTAACTGTAATCCCTTGGCTGGCTTTTACCGAATCAATTAAGAGTTCAGACTCTACTCCCATAAACTGATAGAGTTCAGGCAAACGCTGTTCTCGCAATTTATTTACACTGATCCCTAACAGCTGCTCAGCTGCCGCATTGGCATAATGAGGCATCAGCTTGCTATCGATAACAAGAACAGCGGTAACTAAATGATTCAGCAGATTATTTGTATCCATCAATTGTCCTGCATATTGAAGTTGCACCACCATGTTGCACCAGTATGGTGCACTAAGCAACTTATTCTACATCGACAATCAATTTAATAATCTTTTAATATTGTTTCTCTATCTATATGAAAAACAATATTTTTATTCAGTCCTAGGTGTTGGTCTAGGTTTATTAAGAATGGAAGCCTGATGTAGAAATATCTTTCTAGCAGAACTTGATGCAAGGACTTTGCCGTTTTGGGTCAAAATCTTAACGACAAGATTATGTTCACCGCGATTTACTTCAGTGACATTGAAGATTGCACTGGATTGAGGCTGACCATAAAGAATGTCGTCAATATACAGTGCAAGTAAATAACCATTGGGTAGTTCTGGCGCCGCACTGGCGACAACAGTGAAGTTTCCTTGGTTACTTCTGATGGTTTCTTCTTGAGTGGGATTAACGATTCTCACCCTGTAGGTAACCGCTTCAGCTGGTTTTGTATTGGAATCCACTTCGGCAGGAACACGAACAGAAATGCTATTTTGCGTATTTTGATTGAGCTCTACTGTTTCGGCATTTTCCCTTGGCTCGTCGCTGTAGTGGACTTTACCATTCTCATCTACCCAGCGATAAACCGTTGCATGGCTGCTTGAGAGGACAATACTGGTTAAAATGAGACTAATGATTAAGACTAAGCGCATGTGGGATTCCTTCACCTTTGGCGTTCAACACATTAATACTAGCTTCTTTTTAACATAAAATCAGCAATTACTGATGAACTGCTGACGCTAATTACTTGTACTGGCAGCGATATTCACTGATTTCGTTAGTGCGAATTTTAAAGTTAACATTGGCATCTAATTCAAATAATTCGCCTGCTTTGACGGTTGTCCAATCTGTGGCATGAGGTAATAACACCTCAAATTTACCAGAAGTGATGTTCATGATTTCAGCTTGGCTGGTATCAAAGTTATATTCACCAGGTAGCACAACCCCAAGGGTTTGATGACTACCATCAGTAAAATGAATTGTGCGGCTGATGACTTTACCATCAAAGTAAATATTGGCTTGATTAGCCACGTTAACATTCTGAATCACAGACATTTTGCGATATTCCAACCTAAGAGATAATAAGTAGAGGTGAATATATATTCGTTTAAAGTGAATATAAAGACTGTTAGGTTATAGGTTAGATGAAATCAGTTTTTTATTTGCTGTACTGGTACTTATTAGAATAACAGGCAATAAAAAACCCGCCTGAGCGGGTTTTCATATTCAAATTACGTTAGCTAAATTTAGCTACCAGAGCGGCTAGCACGCTTACGGTCATTTTCTGTTAAATGACGCTTACGAACACGAATATTTTCTGGTGTTACTTCAACTAACTCATCATCATCGATGAACTCAAGTGCTTGCTCAAGTGTCATTTGGATGTGCGGAGTTAACACTTGTGCTTCATCTGTACCTGATGCACGCATGTTGGTTAGCTGCTTACCTTTCAGACAGTTAACAGTTAAGTCGTTAGAACGTGAATGAATACCAATTACTTGACCTTCGTAAACTTCTGCAGCGTGACCGATTAATAGACGACCACGGTCTTGTAAACCGAATAATGCGAATGTTAGGGCTTTACCTGTTGCATTAGAAATCAATACACCGTTAGCACGTTGACCGATATCACCGCCTTTCACTGGACCGTAATGGTCGAATGAATGGTAGATAAGACCTGTACCAGAAGTTGCAGTCATGAACTCAGTTTGGAAACCGATTAAGCCACGGCTAGGAATGATGAAGTCGATACGTACACGACCTTTACCATCTAGTTGTAGATCTTTCATGTCACCTTTACGCATACCTAATTTTTCAATTACGGTGCCTTGGTGCTCTTCTTCAACGTCAACAGTTAATGTTTCGAATGGCTCGCACATCTCACCGTCGATTTCTTTGGTGATAACTTCTGGACGAGATACTGCTAATTCGTAACCTTCACGACGCATGTTTTCAATTAAGATCGAAAGGTGAAGCTCACCACGACCAGAAACACGGAAACGATCTGGAGAATCAGTTTCTTCAACACGTAGTGCAACGTTGTGGACGAGTTCTTGTTCTAGACGCTCAAGGATATTACGTGAAGTAACGTACTTACCTTCTTTACCTGCGAACGGAGAAGTGTTCACTTGGAAAGTCATTGTTAACGTTGGCTCATCAACTGATAATGCAGGTAATGCTTCAACTTGGTTAACACCACAAACAGTGTCAGAAATCTGTAAGTTACCTAAACCGGTAATCGCAACGATATCGCCGGCGTTGGCTTCAGCAACTTCGTGACGGTCTAGACCCATGTAACCTAATACTTGGCCCATTTTACCGTTACGAGTTTTACCTTCAGCATCAACGATTGTGACTTGCTGGTTAGTTTTAACACTACCACGCTTAATACGACCAACACCGATAACACCTACGTATGAGTTGTAATCAAGTTGAGAGATTTGCATTTGGAACTCACCTTCAGCATCCGCATCAGGAGAAGAAACCTTCTCAACAATCGCTTGGAAAAGCGGTGTCATGTCTTCGCTTGTTTCTTCAGGATCAAGCGTCGCGAAACCGTTTAATGCAGAAGCATAAACGATAGGGAAATCTAACTGTTCGTCAGTTGCACCTAAGTTGTCGAATAAGTCGAATACTTGGTCGATAACCCAATCAGGACGTGCACCTGGGCGGTCAATCTTGTTGATAACAACGATTGGCTTAAGGCCTTGTGCGAATGCCTTTTTAGTAACAAAGCGAGTTTGAGGCATTGGGCCGTCAACTGCGTCTACTAATAATAAAACTGAATCTACCATAGATAGAACACGTTCTACTTCACCACCGAAATCGGCGTGACCAGGAGTGTCTACGATGTTAATACGGTAGTCGTTCCATTTGATGGCAGTGTTTTTTGCCAGAATGGTGATACCACGTTCTTTTTCAAGATCGTTAGAATCCATTACACGTTCTGCGGCTTCGCCTCGACTTTCAAGGGTGCCTGACTGAGCCAATAGCTTGTCTACCAAGGTCGTTTTGCCATGGTCAACGTGAGCAATAATGGCGATGTTACGTAAATTCTCTAACACGGATAAAACCTCTATACCATCAAATAAAAAATAGGAGTTTATAGGGCTGATAAGTATAGCCACTATAAAAAAGCGTGCCATTCTACTCCACCGAGCGCCGAGTAGATAGGATTATTTTTGAACAGGTCGTTTTTAATAAAAAATTAAACACTAAAGATAGAAGATAAAAACGAAAAAGGATCATACTGCCGCAATAAAATGACGCTTTAATGAACTAGATCAATTCATGCGCTAAAAACCCTGCACCGAAATGGACTTTTGCACCAATTGTGATCATAGTGGTGCACCGTATTTGTGCAATATGGCTTTTTCTATGGTTAGTGATTTTTTTATTAAGCTTTAAATCAATCACTTACCTTTCTGGCATGGAAATAGCTTTTAATTGAACAAATTCGCAAAGCAGATAGTTTGTCTGACGAATAACAAGATTATATTAAGGGACAACCCTTTACCCTACCGGAGGCTTAAGAATGTCAGTTGAATCAATATTAAAACAAATTGAAGAACTAGAAGTTAAGTTCGTAGATTTACGTTTTACAGACACTAAAGGTAAAGAGCAGCACGTCTCTATTCCTTCTCATCAAGTAAACGAAGATTTCTTTGAAGATGGCAAAATGTTCGATGGTTCATCTATCAACGGTTGGAAAGGTATTAACGAATCTGACATGGTATTGATGCCAGATCCTTCTTCTTTCTTACTTGATCCGTTTACTGAAGAAGTGACTGGTCTTATTCGTTGTGACATTTTAGAACCTTCTACTATGACAGGTTATGAGCGTGACCCACGTTCAATCGCTAAGAAAGCAGAAGAGTACTTAAAATCTACCGGTATTGCTGACACAGTTTTAATTGGTCCAGAGCCAGAGTTCTTCTTATTTGACGACGTTAAGTTTGGTACTGACATGTCAGGTACTTTCGTAAAAGTTGACGCGAAAGAAGCGGCATGGAACTCAGGTACTAGCTACGAAGATGGTAACACGGGTCACCGTCCATTCGTTAAAGGTGGTTACTTCCCAGTTGCACCAGTTGATTCATCACAAGACATTCGTAGTGCAATGTGTCTAATTCTTGAAGAATTAGGTCAAGTAGTTGAAGCGCATCACCACGAAGTTGCTACAGCGGGTCAAAACGAAATTGCGACACGTTTCAACACGCTTTCAAACAAAGCTGATGAAATCCAAATTATGAAGTATGTTGTTCATAACACTGCTCATGCATACGGTAAAACTGCGACATTCATGCCTAAGCCAATTGTTGGTGATAACGGTAGTGGTATGCACGTTCACCAATCTTTAGCTAAAGATGGCGTTAACTTATTCTCTGGCGATAAATATGCAGGTTTAAGTGAAACTGCACTTTACTACATTGGTGGTATCATCAAGCACGCTCGTGCATTGAATGCATTCACTAACCCAAGTACTAACTCATACAAGCGTCTTGTTCCACATTTCGAAGCGCCTGTAATGCTTGCATATTCTGCTCGTAACCGTAGTGCTTCAATCCGTATCCCAGTGGTACCAAGCCCGAAAGCTCGTCGTATTGAAACACGTTTCCCAGATCCAACCGCTAACCCATACTTAGCATTCTCTGCATTGCTAATGGCTGGTCTTGACGGTATCCAAAACAAGATTCACCCAGGTGAAGCAATGGATAAAGATCTATATGACCTACCTGCTGAAGAAGCGGCTGAGATCCCACAAGTTGCAACGTCTCTAGAGAATGCTCTTGAAAACTTAGCAGCTGACCACGAATTCTTAACTAAAGGTGATGTATTCAGTAAAGACTTTATCGAGTCTTACATTGCACTTAAGTCTGAAGAATGTGAGCAAGTATCTCGTACTACTCACCCAATGGAATTCCAACTTTACTACAGCTTATAAGCCTTAGCTTAACGCTCATGTAAATTGGCCATCGGCTAAATTCGAAGCCCTTGATGATAATCATCAAGGGCTTTTTTGTTACAGCTTTATTATTTCAATCTCTAACGTAAAAAAAAGATAAAGATTGTTTAAAATTTCTTCAATTATGCTAGCGTTAAAGGTATAGAAGCATCGCCAAGGAATTGTTATGAAAGAAAAACTACCAAGAGTGTTTATCAAATTAATGTGTATTTTAGTGTGTTGTCTTTCATCCTTTTCTGCAATGGCTCTCGAATGGCCTCAAGAAGTCGAAACTAAGCTAGGTACGTTAGTGGTATATCAGCCACAACCAGAGTCTCTTAATGGCAATGTATTGCAAAGTCGTGCTGCTATGTCGTTTGAAGTGAAAGATCAAGCAGACCCAGTATTTGGCGCTTTTTGGTTTAGTGCCAGAATCGATACTAATGACGATGTCACCACTGTGCGTAATATTCAGGTGACTGAAGTCCGCTGGCCGTCATCAACTGAAGAAGATCAGCAAACCTTTACCGATACGGTATCTGAAGCATTAGCGAGCACCAGCTTTGAAATCTCAATGGCACGCCTTTCTGCCAGTTTAGAAACTGCAGACCAAGTTAAACGCAGTTTAGATAATATTAAAAATGACGCGCCAGAAATTATTTTCAGCTCAAGGCTGAGTGTGTTGCTGTCTTATGATGGCGAACCTCAATTCCGTGATATCGACAATAGTGATTACGAGCGAATACTGAATACGCCATTCGCAGTGGCTAGAGATAAAAAGTCTAAAAAACTGTACTTGAGCAGTGGGACTTATTGGTACGTTGCGGACGATCTAATGGGGCCTTGGCAAGTCACTCTTTATCCACCTGAAGACTTGGTCAGTATGGTTAATACCGAAGATGACGAGCCAGCTAAAAGTACGGCTAATGCGCCGCACATTATTACTTCTGATGAACCAACTGAGTTAGTTTCGACAGATGGTGCCCCTAAATGGCTGAGTCTGATTGATGGTAAGTTATTGTACGTTAGTAATACCGAAACACCGTGGATTAGAGAAACCAGTTCAGGCGACATGTATGTTTTGCTTTCTGGACGCTGGTTTAAGTCGAAAAAACAAGCTGGTCCTTGGGCCTTTGTGAGAGGTGATAAGTTACCTGAAAGCTTTAATGATATTCCACCTGAGTCTGATATTGGTGGCTTGAGAGTATCAGTTGCTGGCACTGATGAAGCTAATCAAGCGATGCTCGATGCGCAAATTCCACAAACTGCAGCCATTAAACGTGATGAAGCCAAGCTAGAAGTCGAATATGACGGCGAACCTAAGTTTGAAGCTGTAACTGGCACAGCCGTTTCTTATGCTGTGAATACCTCTACCCAAGTCTTGTTGATTAATAAGGTGTATTACGCCGTTGATAATGGTGTGTGGTTTACATCAAAAACGGCTAAAGGTCCGTGGATTGTTGCTGATGAGATCCCGAATGAAGAAATCGCGCAAATACCGGCTAGCTCACCTGTTTATAACACGACCTATGTGCAAGTTTATGATTCAACCCCAGAGGTGGTGTATGTTGGATATACCCCAGGTTATATGTGGTCGTATCCATACTATGGCGTACCAATTTACGGTACGGGCTGGTATTACCCACCTTATTGGGGCCGCTATTATTATCCTCGTCCACCCACCTGGGGCTTGCATGTTGGCTATAACCCTTGGACAGGCTGGAATGTGGGTGTGACATGGAGTAATGGTTTTTTCCGTGCAGGCGTCGTGTGGGGCGGAGGTTATGGTTATCATCGACCTTATCGTTGTTGTGGTGGTTACTATGGTGGCGGGTATCGCCGTCCTGTAGTGATCAATACTGGTGACATCAACATTGGGAACAGTATCAATGTCGGTAATCGTACTAAAATTTCCAATAGAATGAATAAAGCTAATATTAATGGTAATCGAGTCGGTCGAGATAACTTATATCAACGCCCTGCGACCCGAGATCGGTTAGCCAGCCCTGCAATTGCTAATCAAAACCTTAAAAAAGCGACGCACAACAAGAATCGTACAAATGATGTGTTTGCCGATAAGCACGGCAACGTGGCTCGTGATAATCAAGGTAAGTGGGAAAATCGCAGTGATGGTAAATGGAATACTGCTCCGTCTACTCGTGATTTGAGTAAACCTAGCAGTGTAAGCAAGCCTTCAACTTTGCCGTCTAGTCGTCCATCGACTCAGCCCACGTCTAGGCCTTCTACTATGCCGTCAAGTAGGCCGACAACACGGCCTTCAAATATGAATAATTCAATTAACCGTAGCCGTCCTACTGGCGGCTTTGATCATCAAAGTTTGAATCGTTCACGACAAGCTCGTCAATCCGGTATGGCAAGAGAAGGTCATGCTAGGGGACGTCGCTAGTTCAGATGAATAAAGCCTGTTTTTACAGGCTTTATTCACTTCTGCATCATTGAAATAAAGATTGAAATCAGATGTTAATAATGGAATGGATTTATGTGGAACACACTTAAAGCTTATCGCTCATCGATAATTCTACTTGTGGCGTTAATGCTGGGTGGGATATTTGGTTTTTTACTGCCAGAAATGGCAATAAAACTTAAACCTATCGGGCAAATTTTTCTAAATTTATTGTTCATGATTATCGTGCCATTAGTTGCAGTTAGCGTTATGTCATCGATTGCCAAAATGACTGACTTAAAAGCATTAGGAGCGATTCTCGCCTCGATCATGGCGGTATCGGTGATGATGGCTATGATCCCCGCAATGGGCATTGTGTTGTTAGCACTGGCATATGATCCTGCTCAAGGGGTGACGCTTGAGCTAAAAGAGACTGTGGAAACCGCAGGGAGTATGGATTTTGTAAGTTTATTGACAGCGAATGATTTTGTGGGGTTATTGTCTAAATCGAATATTTTGGCATTAATTATTATGTCAGTGATTAGTGGCATTGCCATTGGTCAATCAGGCGAAGATGGGCGTAAAGTTTCTGCGTTACTGGATAGCTTAAATACTGTCATCATGAAAATCATTGCCATATTAATGTATCTTGCGCCCATTGGCTTGGGCGCCTATTTTGCTGCCACTATGGCCAGCCAAGATGCAGAGTTAATGGGCACCTTTGCCCGTGCCGTGGGATTATTCTTGGTGGCGACTCTGGTCTACCTCACCTTAGGGTCAACAGTATACGCATGGCTTGGTGGCGGTATTCAGGGCGTAAAGCGCTTTTGGCAACATATGCTGGCACCAGCAGTAACAGCATTGGGCACCAGTTCATCACTTGCGACCTTACCGGTCAATATTCGCAGTGCCAGCAAAATGGGCTTGAATGAGCAGATTGCTGAGATAAGTTTGCCGTTATTGGTGAACTTAAATAAAGGCGGTGCAGCAATGATCACGGCCCTTAAAATTGTGTTTATATACTCGTTACTGGGGATGGAGTTTACCTCTGAGGTATTCATGCTCACCATTTTAATTTCGGTATTGTCTGCGTTTGTGATAGGTGGAGTGCCGGGAGGCGCTTTTCTTGGAGAAATCTTTATTGTCACCACCTTGGGACTGCCCCTTGAGGTGATCCCTATCTTGGTGATTCTGGGAGCAATTACAGATGCGGCATCAACCGTGATTAACGTAGTGCATGATTTAACCGCAACGCAGATTATTGAGCGAATTAATGGTAAACAATATCAGGCCGAATCAGTCGGTTAAATCGTTTATCAATCAGCGTGTTTTATTATCTAAATAACGAGGTTTGATGATTGTGAGAATGGCTTTTACTGCTTATTGCTATAGGCCATTCATTGCAACTAGAGTAACTATTCAGTTTTCGACGCTAATGGTTGAACAGTCTTTGAGCATATGTAACAATGCGCATCAAATTTTGTAACATTATTTTACACTTAGCTCATGCAACATTATGTAGATTAATTGACTAAGTATGAGAAAAATAAACGTCATTTTAAGGCGTATAACAGATGCTAATGAGTGATGATATGACTGAGCCGCGTTTCTATACACGGTTTTATTATTGTAAATTAGCGAAGTAACCTGAGCATGGAATCTCAATGAAATTACCTTTTCGTCATTTACTGTTTCTGGTGATGACTTTTATGTCAATAATCCCCATTACAGCAATTTCATTTTGGTCTGCAAATTCTGCCCTCGAAAACGAATATAAGATGGTCTATGACAAGCACTTATTGCTTGCCAATAACATCACCACGGCATTAAATCGATATGCTGTGGATGCCTTAGCCATATTTACTGCGGTGACCAATACCAGCGCCAACAAAGCTGAATTAGACAATGATATGCAGCTGCTATTGAACTCTATTGATGTCGCATCTATTGCCATGTATCAGCCAAATGGTCAGCGTAAAAGGGTGCTTTTGGGCTCAGAGCAAGCTCAACCTGAAGACTTAACCAGCGAGCTCAATCCTTTTGAATTAACAGGGCTAGCGCAAGCACGATTTACTCCTGTACATAAACAAGGTGTCGATGTGCCCACTTTGTACATGATCCGTCAAACCGCTGATGGGAATATTTGGTTAGCTACCTTAAAAGCGACTTATATTGAACAAGTGCAAAATGCGGTCATTTTTGGTGAGAAAGGGCATGCTGCTATTGTCGATCAGTTAGGAAATGTATTGGCGCACCCGAATAAGCAATGGCAGTCTGAAGCTAAAAACATCAGCAAGATCAGTATCGTTCAGCAAATGATGGCGGGAGAGTCTGGCGTAAGCCAGTTTTATTCTCCTGCAGTGAAAGCAGATATGATCGCGGGATTTGATGTTGTGCCAGCAACAGGTTGGGGCGTGATGATACCGCAGCCATTGACTGAGTTAGATCAACGTGCATTTGATGTGATTAAAGTGACCTTATTGATTGCGTTTGTTTCGTTACTGGTGTGCTGTGCTATTAGCTGGTGGATTGTTGGTTTAATCACTCGCCCAATTGATATTTTAACGGCTAAAACACGCCTTATTACTGAAGAGGCTAACGATACTGTTTCTCGACGTTATCGTGGTTTTCATACTGCTGAATTTGCCAAGTTATTCGATAGTTTTAGACAAATGTCATTAGAAATTCGTAATGGTCGAGAAGAGCTAGAAATTAGAGTCGCACGCAGAACCGCTGATTTGGCTCAAGCGCAGGCTAAAGCGCTTCATTTAGCTAACCATGACACAGTGACTGGGCTTGCCAACCGTGTGGCAATCAGGGAGCAAATAGCGTCGTTATTGCACGAGAGTAAACACTTTTCTTTATTGTTTATAGATCTCGACGGTTTCAAAGCCGTCAATGATCAATACGGCCACAAAGTCGGTGACATCTTATTGAAAACCTTGGCTGACAAGGTCAATAAACATTTGTTCATTGATGATGTATTAGCTCGATACGGTGGCGATGAGTTTATTGTACTGATGCCAAATATGGATTCTATCGTGGCAGCTGAATGTGCCGCTGAAAAACTACTACAATTATTCAGTGAACCATTGATTATTGAGGATAAAGTGATAGCAATTAGCGCCTGTATTGGGCTTGCGCTATCAATAGGGAAAGATAAAGACACGGATAGCTTAATTCATCGTGCAGATACCGCAATGTATCGTGCAAAACATCAAGGTAAAAACCAAGTTGTGGTGGCAAGTTGATGATGCTTTGTTGTTATTTTTGGAGGGGATATGCGTAGTCTCTATATACCTTATAAGCCTCAGCAGATGGCTTGTTTTTCTAAACGTGAGCAAGGGTTTAGTTTAATTGAGCTTGTCGTCGTGATTATTGTTTTGGGCATTTTATCTGTCATTGCAGCGCCGAAATTCATTGACTTAAAACAAGATGCTTACGCAGGTCAAATGCAAGGCGTGTCAGGTGCCATTGGTAGTGCTAAAGAGCTCGTTCACTCAGCGTGTGTTATCAGTCGAGATTGTGACTCAACTGCGCCAGCAAGCGGAAGCAATACTATTGTTGTTGAAGGTGAACGAATAAGTTTAGCTTATGGTTATCCAAGAAATACTGAAGCGGGTATAGCGCGAGCAATAAATATTGTTGATGGAGATGACTTTGAACTGACCCGTTACAATATTGGTGGCCGAAGTGGCTTACGTATCAGGCCTGCTGCAGATTACTCTGTGAATGACTGTGAAATTCGTTACTCAGAGCCTCAAACTGCCATCGAAACCCCACTAATTGAGAGGGATCTTGCTGGCTGTTAGTTTGCTGGTTTTGTTTAGTACTCTGCTTGGATTCGATCAATAAAAGTGTGGATGTCATCAGCATCAGTATAAATATGTGGTGACACTCGTATTCCCATATTACGTGCATCAACACTGATATTATGGTTTTTAAGCATTGTCATAATATGTTGTTGTCGCGCTCCAAAATCTAAAATGACTGTTGCGCTTTGGCGTGAAGCATCTCGCGGCGATACCGTAAAGTCAGCAAGGGCCTTAGTGAGTTTTTGGATCATTTGTTGATTGTGCTGGCGCAAATGCTCAATGCCGATACGGTGGAAATATTGCAGACTATTTGTCGCAATAGCGTATGGCGCAATCGAAGGCGTTCCTCCCCAAAACCTCAGTGCACTCGGGTGATAGCTAAAGTGATGGATATCAAACTCGAAAGGGTTTTCATGGGAAAACCAGCCGACATCTTGCGGGCGACAATTTTCTAATTGCCACGGGTTAATCCATAAGTAAGCAGCGCCCGGGCCTGAGCATAACCACTTAACACTAGAGCCAATCATAAAATCTGGGTTCAGTTCGCTTAGGTTAATGGGAATAATCCCAGCTGACTGAGCGACGTCAATTAAACTCAGGCAACCTTGCAGCTTTGCGTGGTTAATTATATGGCGAATTGGTGCCTGTTGACCGGTATTGGAATAAACATGGCTAATAAAAACTAAGTCTACATCCTCGTTGATATGCGACTGCCACACGGCTTCATTGGTGATATCTAGCTGTTTAGGAATAAAACGAATTTCACAGTCTGGTAATGCTTTTTTTATTGCAAATCCCATACTCGGAAAGTCAATTTCACTCATTAAAATGACGCTATTACGACGTTGCAATCGAGGAATGGACATCACTAACTTAGTGAGTCCACTTGACAAGTTTACCTGGGGGCAAAACGCATCGGCTTGGTGATGAAATAGTCTAGCTAGGGCGTGTTGAAAATCGGTTATTATTGCAAGCCATTGCTGCCAAGGCTCAATATTGCTTTGTTGCCACGGCACCCAGAACGCTTCCCCGAAGGCTTGTTGGGCACTAATAAGCGGCCTGCCCACTGAATGGCTGAGCAAATATGTGCCATCGGCTAAACAAAAGTCCTGTTTCAACGTGTCGCTCATGCTTTGTGATTGATTCATTTTAAGCTGGCCTGTAATGTTTTTATATCGTCAAAACGAGTGTGAATATCATCACGTTTGTTTGCTGCACGGCGGTCTCGAAGCTTCTCTAGCGCTGCAATCAATACTGGCAATGGCGGACCACTGGCGGTGACTTTTGCCATATGTTGTTGTGCCATGTCGGTAGATGGCTGGCTAATATACTTATTTACAAGTTGGTCGTGATGCTGAATGGCGCCTTGACCATGGCGTTGGCACACCACAAGAAATTGTTGCAGATTTTTTTGATACCAAGCTTGTTGACTTGCTGAACGTTGAAGTAAAAAGTCATCCATGATGCTTTGACGGCGCATACAGTCACGTAAAATCCGCTGATCCTCAGGCATCATGTATAAAAATTTATCGACTAAAAGTTGAGAGTAAGATTGGTCGTTGGCAGCACATAGCCCTAGCTGTAAATCAATCACATTGATACCCGCAAAGTCACCCGCATTGGCGCCACGATAAACCTGTGAACCTACTCGATAGGGTTTGTAATAAGGTCTAACACAATAGAAAAATCGGTCTGCATCTAATTTATTGAATAAGCGGCTATTTGAATCTATAACTTCAGATAATGCCTGTTCTGCGACGGTTAATAGGTCGAAGCAAATCGGGTGGGAAATACCTAAAGGTTGGATTTTTAGTAGGGCATCAGCTGCCCGTTTATATGCCAAAATCCCTTTGGTGTTGTAGTCGACAAATATCTGCTCGTCTTCGAGGCTGGTAAAGCGTTTATATGTGCCATTAAGTGCGCGGTTGTGGGTGGTTAAATGTGCGGTTGCGAATCTGGGCGTGACACCAATAGAGGCGCCAATATGCATCGCTAATGCCGATGCTTGTTTCAGAGGCGAGTGGGTTTCTCTGGCAGGCTCTGTAATTTCATGGCGACGACACGCTGCCATAAATAATCCCACATTACCGAGCAAATCGAAGGCACTGTCAAATCCTTGATCGGTATTGCCTTCCTCCAATAAATGACTGATTAAGTCATTACCTTGAGTGAGTAACACTTGTTTTATGTCATCGCCAATACCTTCGACATTGTTTTTATCAGCTTGCTCAAAATAGGCCTGCTCAAGCTGATCATTTAACGCCACAAATCGATGACGGATCCATTCATCAAAAGCTTGGGTATGGCGGGTCGGTGTTTTCATCGATGACACTCTTATGCTGGTATAGGTTTAATGCAATGGGATCTAGGCTAGCATTATGCCGTGGGGGAAATTCACCAAATTTAGTGGCTAAAAATTCATCTTTGCGCAGGAATTAACTCAAAAATGTGATAATTTGAGTGAAATTCACTCATTTTTAAGCTGGGTTACTCACGATGGACAAAAAGGATCGACAATTACTCAATGTGCTACAGCATCAAGGTCGTATTGCGATATCTGAGTTAGCTAACCAACTAAATATGTCAGACACTCCCTGTTTACGGCGAGTGAAAAAACTCGAACAGCAGGGCGTCATTATTGGGTATGGTGCCCACTTAGAACCTAAAAAGTTGGATTTAAATGTCGTGGTATACGCTTTTATTCGATTAAAAGAAAATTCTGATAATTCGGCGCGCTTGTTTGAGTCTACTGTTGCTCAATTGCCACAAGTTATGGCGTGTTCTGTGGTGACAGGAGCACATGATTACCTATTAAAAATTGTGGCAGCCGATTTATTGAGTTATGAGCAATTTGTGAAGTCAGCTTTAGGGAGCATTGATTGTGTTGCTGGGATTGAATCGACTGTGGTGCTTAAACAAAACTTCAGTCGTACTGTGTTACCCATCTAACTTTTGAAAAGGCTGTAAAACATAGGGTGAAATTAAGAGATTGCAGTCTTAAGTTGATGTAATACTGTTAGTTTATACGATAGGCTAGGTGCAATATTGCCTCTGGTTTTTTAGTGAACACTCAATATCATTTACTAGGTGGTTGCAAATGATAGACGTTGTTGGAAATGGACTTTGAATGAAAAGCGTTAACTTTGCTTGGCTTATTTTAATCGCATTATTGCTTATGAGTGGATCTATTCAGGCTAATGTATTTAATTCTCAAATTAGTATCCAATGTAATCATTGTGGTACAGATGCCGATTTTCATCATGCGGCGCTTAATGCTTTACAAGATAGAGAGCAAAAACAGATTGATGTTGTCAACTTTAGTCACTTTGAGGTGCGACGTTTTGATGTCAAAAAGCTTGAAGTGGAAGTATGTAGTGATTACCGCCGCTCGGCAACAAAGGGGTATTGTGAGCTCTCCGATTACTCCACGATAAAGCGCCTGACATTGCCACACATTGTGCGTGAGCAATACATTGTATTGACGGAATATCTACTACAACACGATTTCTTTAGCCCGTTTAATATTCAGGTTGATCCAAACTTAGTCGCTTCAGCTTGGACCTTGTTACAAGATAAAAACCAAGCACAGGTCGTTAAAATGTGGCAGCAAGATGCCTCATTTACGTCACTTTATCAGCGCTGGCAGGCCGGTAAATTCATGACGAATCAAATGGGGTTTACCTTTAAGCATCTGTCACCCAATTTGGTGTTTCATTTTGCTGATCAATCTCGGTTTGATGCGATTATTGATACACAGGCGATAAATGCGACAGGGGGTGATGAAGCTGCAATTACCGCTGCTGAGGTTACCCGCTTAGGTGTTGATAATATACTTAATGTTGAGTTTACCTATTTAAATGATAGGCATGCTAACCACCTAGATGCCACGCAGGCTGAGCCATTAGATGATGGTGACTTGTGGTCCTTTCGCTCTGTCGATGATGCAGACTTTATTGCGATGAAACAAAAAGCAGCGCAATTGAGTTTACAGGTTTTACAGCAAGATACTGCCACAGGTATTAAGGTTAATTTATCAGCCTGTAAAGCAGACTCTCGACCTTGTAATCAATAACGAACGATTTAAAAAATAAAGAATAACAACAATAAAAATGACAGTAAGCCGCCACAAATCACCGGATAAATAATATAACCGTCCGTGGTGCGTTTAGCTCTTTTGGTACAAAGCTTACCGAGAATTAAATTAAAACCCAAAAGCAATGCTAAGGTTAACAGCCCTTGGCGAAAAGTCATTTTACTGATTGTTGAGGTCGTATAAATCAGTAAAAACCATTCCAACAATATTAGATAAAGAAAGAGCTTTTGTAAGCCATCAGGTCCTTTTCTTCTATCTCTGGCGCGCATAATTCTCTCCCTATCGTTTACGACAGAAACATAAATGATTCAGTGGTTTACGGTCGTTACGCTTTGGCGTTATTGATATACACCAAGAGTTTGTTGATGTCGTCTGGCTTTGATTTCCACTTGCCGCCAATAAAGTTTAATCTTTGGTTAATTGGATACTGTCGCATAATGGTAAATTCAAATAAGGATTGCTCCACTTCGAGCCAAATCGATTGATTTAGCTCAAGCTGAAGAGGAGTGATTAATCCTATTCCGCCTAAGCTAATATCCTTGATATTGGCAATCCCTAACTCTTGAGTGATAAACCAGATTTTTTGATGTAACTTTACGCTGATCCCATCGCAAGCTTGTGCGAGCTCTTCATTGGACTCTCTTAGACTGTGTCTAATATGATCTCGGTTATCTGTGACAACAGGTGCTGTGGTCTCATCGCGTTGCTCTCGCTCAATAAATTCCGTCACCTGCTCTTGATCTGTATTCATTAGTTTGGATACCGTGTTCTTGGCATGTTTTGTTCGGCAGCTTTGATTGCTGAATCAACTTTAAGATTAATATCTTGATTATCTTTACTGTGGCGGCTTTGTAGCCCAGTCATCATCCTCAGGCTGTCTTCGGCCTCTTGGGTTAATACCAGTAGCTCAATCCGCCTGTTTGCCGCCGCTGCAGGCTCGTCTGGAACATAAGGCGACTGATCTGCCATACCTGTAACTTGTACGACTTGCTTATAGTCAACACCACCGGCCTCAAGAATGCGTCTAGCAAGTAATGCACGTTGGCTCGACAGTTCCCAATTGGTGAATGTACTACCGGCAAATGGCAATGAGTCGGTATGGCCAGAAATACTCAAACCGTTATTGATTTGCCCTAGCAGTTCACCCAAAGCCAGTAGTAAATCTTCAAAGTAAGGTTGGATAGTGGCACTACCACGGGTAAACATGAATTGCTCAACATTGTCATGAACAAGAATTCGAATCCCTTGAGGCACTATTTGTAAGTTCACATTGGCGCTCATATCGACATTGGCAATAATCTTGTCTATTTCGCGCGCCAACAACTCTAATTGTGCTTGGGTTTCAAACTCACCAGGTAAGATTGAGTTCAACTCATTACCTTTGCCTGACGGAGAGCTTTGTTCACCTAGAGCGTGACGCTTATCGATAGCGATATCATTCTTACCTTGTCCTGCTGACGGCACGATAGAGGTTTCGATACTCATGCCGCCTTCTAAATCGATAATGGACGATGAGTTGCTTAAATCAAACGGGTTTATTGGGCCCGATGAGAACATGTCGCCTTTGAGGTATTGCACGATTAAGGTGCGTTCTCGTTGATCGGCCACTTGCATGATCCACAACACCATAAACAATGCCATCATGGCCAAGGTAAAGTCGGCAAAGGCCACCTTCCAAGCGCCGCCATGAGCGGCATGTTTTTTCTTACGCTTTTTCCGGCTAATGATCACCGGTTCGGGTTGAATTGCCATTAGCCACGTTGCTCCTCAATCCAGCGTTCAAGCTCAATAAATGAAGGACGGTTTTCTGATTGAATCTGTTTGCGACCGGCATCAAGTGCGAGCATCGGAGGTTTGCCTTTAGCAAAGGCGGTGAGCGCCGCCGCAACACAACGCAGTTGTGCACTTTTACGATCGACTAAATGTTCAAGAGATTTCGATAATGGGTCAAAAAAGCAATAACAGGCGAAAATACCAATAAAGGTACCGACTAGCGCGGCAGCGACTTTGACGCCAATCATGGTAATTGGACCGTCAATATTAGACATGGTAATGATAATGCCCATTACCGCGGCTAAGATACCAAACCCTGGCATGGCTTCAGCTATTTTGGCTAAAGCATGAGAAGGCCTAAGACTGTCGTCTTCAATCCGTTCAATCTCTTCAGCTAGCATATGTTCTAGATCGTGAGGTGACAGCTTACCAATCGACTGTAAGCGCAAGTTGTCGATGAGGAATTGCAGTACTTGAGGGTGTTCTAGCACTGCTGGGTACATTAAGAAAAGGGAACTTTCGTTGGGCTTATCGATATGTTCATCAAGAACTTTTAGCCCTTGAGATTGGATTTGGCTCATTAGCATACCCATTAAACCAAACAACTGCGGGTATAGCTCTGGATCTTCTTTTTCGGTTGAGAAAACAGATTTGACTTGCTCAACCATTTCATCGAGAACGGCGCGGGGAGAGGCGATAACTAATGCGCCTAAACCAGCGCCAAAGATAATCAGGATTTCAGCAGGTTGCCATAATGAGGTTAGGCTGCCCCCTGCCCATACATATCCACCAAATACTGAAAAAATAATGATCGATATCCCAATTAACTTGCTCATATTTCCTGCCTGGTATTATCGCTCCCACTGTTGATATATTTGCTGAAGATTCACAATAGCCTGTTTATGTAGTTGGCATATTCGTGTTTCAGTTAAACCAAGAGTCGCAGCGATTTCTTTTAAATTAAGTTCATGTTGATAGTAAAGCGACAGGATTACTTGCTCTCTTTTGTTTAATTTCGAAATTGCTTTAAATAATGTGTCTTTATTGGTTATTTGCTCAATAAAGCAACTCTTATCCTTAAAGTTAACCCCTTCGGTTAATAACTCATCAAGACTCTTCATTGACTCTGATTGAGTCGCAAATAAGCGATCACGGTACTGTTCTTTATTGAGCCCTAAGGACTTAGCCACTTCGACATCAGTTGGTTCACGGCCAAGTTCTCTGATGAGCTTTCTGACCGTGTCATTGAGTTCATGTGCTTGTTGTCTTACTGGACGAGGGCGCCAGTCTTGGCGGCGCAATTCATCTAAAATAGCGCCGCGGATCCGTTGCCCAGCAAAAGAAATAAACCCATTGTCATATTCGCCCGGATAACGTCTTGCTGACTCAAGTAAAGCCATCATGCCTATTTGTTCCATGTCCTCTATGGCCAAAGCTGCACCGCAATGGGTTCTAAGGTGAGACACTGACTTCTTAACTAACGGCAAGTATTGCTGCATAACCTGCGCTTCAGATAAGCGGTGGACATGCTTCTCTTCAAAAGCTTCTTGATAAGCGAGTTGACCGGATTGCATATGACAGCCCCTTTTATTGAATAACCATTCTGGTAAATAAAACGTCGTCTAATTCAATGGAAAAATTGTTTTCATTTAACACCGTTGCCAATAACACTTGCGCTTCGGTTTGCAGTAATTCCAGTTGGTGGCTGGCATGAAGTTCTTCATATTCTTTTTGGGAAAACATTTTCATCAATGCATTTTTGATCAGTGGATCAGCATCTCGAATGATGTTGGCAGCATCATCAGATCGGCTTTTTAATGCCATCTCTAATAACAAATAGTGCGAGGTGTCTTTACCCGGCACCGAGAATATGAATTTTTCGAGCGGGTAAAATTGCGCCACCTTAGGCGCGGGTTCAAAGGCGGTGAAAGGCTCGCCGAACAACTCTGGTGACTTCCAACCTACCCAGAATATCCCTGCAGACCAGGCAAGAAATACCATAGTTAATCCGCTTAATTTCCCGATTTTTTTGCTACCTATAGCCATTGTGTTTTTCCTTTGTTAAGCGAGTAAATCAACTTGTTCAGGCTTTAATGAGTCTGATTGAGTGAGTGAGCTAATGTCTTGTTGCTCATGTTGTTGATTCGCTTCTTCTGAAATGAATTGCTGCGCTATTGCGTCACGCGATGTGTGTTGCTGCTCTGATGAGGTGTCCGACATTTCAAAATCAATTTGACCACCATGTTCCATTTCTAAATCATGACGCAGTCTCTCTAACCCCATTTGTAGGGCATCACGTACGCTATTGTTGGCTGCGTGCATTTGAATATGTAGGCGATCACCATCAAGGCGAATATTGAGCTCTACTTTGCCAAGTTCTGGTGGGTCTAAACGTAATTCAGCAGATTTAATTTGCTGATCAATTTGAAACCTGAGCTGATCTCGAAGCGGAGAAAGCAGCTCGTTTGACTGCTGTAACATGGGCGCAGATTGAGACACTGAAACAGGGCCCCACTGGCTCGTTGCTTGCGTTTTAGCTGCGGTTTGACTGAGTTGGTTAATGACTTGGTTAATATTATCTAACTCTGTGCTTACCCCATCAGTCGTTGGCGGCGTTATTGCCGCTGCTGGAGCCATATTGAGGTGCATTTCCATCGCAGGCTGCATGCTTTGTGGTGCCAAGGAGGTTGTTACCGATGTCGGCTGCTGACCATTGGGCAAACCAGAGGTAAATTGATTAACCTGGGCTTGTGATGGCGCTGACGACTGGCTAACTTGCTGGTTTAGTAAAGCTAAAAAGTCACGTAATTCAGGGCTAATTGATGATGGAGAATTCGCGCTATTTTGCATTAACGAAAGTTCGCTTAAAACTGACTTAACTTGCTCTGAAGCCAGAGATAATGCCGCTGGATTTTTACTATCAAACTCATTTGTTAATGCCGATAACGCCCCTGCAAGATAGGGGTTTTGCTTTATCTCACTGATAAGGTGGGCAGGGATGTGGCTTATCGCACTATTTTGTACAGTCACATTTTCTTGAGGCAATGTGACGACGTTTTTATCTGGTGAGACAAGGGATGATGGCAAGGGCATAATAAATCCCATATCGCCTTGAGATTCATGCTCAAAATCTGATTGTGTCTCACTTGCAATGCTAAAAGGTTGCGATGATGAATGACTCGCCATCGCAGATAAATTGGACACATTAGTTATCATAAATTTCACCGCAAAGACTGGTTAGCTTATAAGCTGAGATACCGTCTTTTGTTGCTTGGAACTGCTTCATCTCTTTATTCAGCAAGTCTTTTTCTGCTGTAGCCTGAGCAATCACCAATTGATGGGTTTTCGAAAGGGATTGGCGAGCCAATAATTGCTGCTGAGTTTTGGGCTTACCCTGAACGGTAAGCGCCATCATCATTAGCTCATTAACTTTTTCTACCTTCTTCCAGTCTTTTGCTTTGGCATATTTAATCAGTGCAGCTTCAAATTGCTGCCACTGATTAGTTGAGGTTGGCCCAGCCGGCTCTGACATCTGTAATTACCTTAATGACGGGGGTAAGCTCAGTGACGCTGTTTTCAACACTCGCGGTCACTAATTGACGACTGCAGTAGTCGTAGAGGCGGTTTAGTGTGATGGCGACTTCACCACCATTTTCTAAATCCAACATCGAATCCAAACCATGAACAATATTGAGACACTTGTTGACACTTTTCCCTTTATCTTCATAGCTTTGTCGCTCCATGTATCCACTGGTACGCTCAATTTCTTCCAGTAAACCGTCCAACAACATACGCACCATTTCATGGGGATTAGCTGAGGCGACTCTGGCGTCTAGTGTGGTTTGCTTGTAAGCATTAAAAGGATCGTATTCGTTCAACATTGTTCATTTTTCCTAATTAAAATAGGCCACTAGCCGTATTTAACTTGTTAATGGTGTTTTCCATTGCAGTAAACTGAGTGAGTAAAATTTGGTAGCGTTGACTCATGTGGTTGTCATGACGAGACATGTTGTCTTCGATTTGTTCCACTTGAGAATCAAGGTTTTTCTGCTTTAAATCGATGTAGCCATTGTTTTTAGTGAATGGGTCGATGATTGAATCGATACGATCAATGTAACCACCGTCAGCGGTAAACATTTCCTTGATCGCCTCTGAGTCACTGCTAATGGCTTGAGAGAGCTTTTCATCGTCGACAGACAGCTTGCCATCACGACCCATTTCAATGCCGATATCAGAGAGGCGCATGCCATTGGGGGCTTCATCGAAAATGGCATTACGAACACTGTTTTGCAGCATACGCAGGCTTGAATCGCCTTTTAAAATACCAATCTGATCTTCGCCGACTGATGAGTTTTCATCATCATCATCGTCTTCATCGTCATCATCTTTGTCTTTGTCGCCATTAATATCATCTAAAACCGAGCTCCCCATTGAGCGGGTGAGTTGGTTTAGTTGCGTCATTAATTCATTGAAAGAATCAACAAAATCATTAACGGCTTTTTCGGTGCCTTCGGTATCGTTACCAATGGTAATCGTGGCGCTTTCACCGACGTTATGGGCTTTTTTCAGCTCGATATTGACGCCATCAATGACGTTATCGAGGTAATTGCTGCTACTGGTGATATCAATGCCATTAAGGGTAAACTCGGCATCTTGGGCTTTAATTCTTTCTTGAGTGCCCCAGTCTGTGCCATTCATCTCCATGGTGACTGTGCTGTCTTTTCCGGTCTCATCAGATGTCAGCATCAATTCAACTTGACCACCTGTTCTGACTAAAGAAGCTGTGACACCAGGGTTGTCAGGATGCTTGTTGATTGCATCACGTAAGTCACTTACCGTTGCGTTACCTGAAGCGTTAAGCTCAGCCATATCAATGTCGATGCTATTGCCACCGACATCGATGCTGACCACACCAGTGGTTGGTAGAATTTCATCTTCACTTGTGAAGGATTTAGTGATTTGATGCGCTTGAGCCAGCTGCTTAACATATAAATCGTAAACGCCAGCAGGTGCATCACTGTCTACTGTGATGGTGGCACTGTCATCGCTAATTTCAGACGTTTTACCTTCGAAGGCATCACCGTTTAAGTTGTCCAGATTACTGGTCATCTTGTTTAAGGTGCGTTCTAAAATTTTATAAGCATCAATTTGTGCTTTGCTGTTATCTAAGTTGTTTTTAAATAAAGCATCTTTACTCATTCGTTCTGCAGCAACTAATTGCTCGGCAAATGAGGCGGCACTCATACCTGAAATCATGGCAACTCCTATTGGCTAACTGACTTGAATGGCAATCTTTATGCCAATGGTTAAGTTATTGTTTAATAGTTATTTATTGGTTTTTCGATTTTTTTGTCGGTTAAGCAACTTCCGTTTTGTGCAGCACAATGGAAGCTGAGCTTCCGTTTGATCTACCGAGTGTCGAAAAAGGGTTTGTAACAGTGATTAAAGGCGACAGGGATAATGAGTGGCTGAAGTGCAATAAACATTTATTATCAATAAAATTAGATGCTTGCAGTGACTATTCAGGCTTGAGTTGATAACAATGAAAGACGTACTGAATAAAAACAGAAAAAGGGCCAAGCGGCCCTTTTTATCAAGGTTATTAACGCGATATTAGCGTAATAGACCCATAACTAAGCCAGTGTTTTGGTTAGCGTTAGAAAGTACAGTAGTACCTGCTTGAACTAATAACTGGTTTTTAGTCATGTTAGCTGATTCAACGGCGAAATCTGCATCCATGATGCGGCCAGCTGCAGCTTTAGTGTTTTCAGTAACGTTAGTTAGGTTAGACGCTGTGTGGCCTAAACGGTTGATGTTAGCACCAAGTGTTGAACGCTCAACACCAATAGCATCGATGAAGTCATCAACGTTATCGATTGCTGCGTTAGCTGCAGTTTCTAGATCATCAGTTAGACCAGCTAATGCAGATGCACCTAAAGTTACGTTTAATACTTCGTTTGAACCAGCACCGATTTGGAAATCAATATCGTCTAAAGCAGTGAATAGGTTGTTACCTGAGTATTCAGTGTCACCGATAATACGGTCAACTTCAGCACTTAATTCAGCAAATTCGTCGTTTAGAGCAGTTAAGTCTTCAGCTGAGTTCACGCCGTTAGCTGCTTGTGTAGCAAGCTCTTTTTGACGCATTGCGATAGTTGTTAGCTCTTCAAGTGCACCATCAGCAGTTTGTAGCATAGATGTCGCATCATTCACGTTACGGCTAGCTTGCTCCATGCCTGTTACGTTTGCATTTAAGCGAGTCGCAATTTGTAGACCAGCAGCATCATCAGCAGAGCTGTTGATACGAAGACCTGTTGATAAACGCTCCATAGCGTTGGTCATTAGATCGTTACTTTTAGTCACTGAGTTTTGAGCAATGTTCGAAGCAGTATTAGTATGAACAGATAACATAATGTTTTCCTATAGTTTAAAGTTTTGGTCTCACAATTAATTAAAACGACACAGGAAAACGAAACTGAATCGGAGTGATAAAAAAAATACTAAAATTTTGTTCAAATGAGGGAGTAAAACAGAATCTTGTAGCTTGGTATAAACCCCAAAGCCCATCAAATATAGGGCATGAGGGATGTGTGGTGAGGGGCGAAATGAATTACAACAAGGGACTTTTCACGAATAAAACCTCATTATCGTGAGAAACAATATATTTATGGCTTACTTTTTAATAGCGATGACACATGGTCACGGCTGACATTAGCTTGCGCCATTAAGGACGTCACCTGGGCAGAAAAAGGTGTAGGCTGCATCAGTTCTTTGAGTTTAGCCATGTTGTTATCAAGGTTGCCATGAAGTTGTTCTTGGTAGTTAGTTCGCTTTAATTGCTGCTGCACTTTTTGTTTGCTGCTGCGTAACTCCATCAACTGTTGATTCACTTTTTGCTGAGTTTTAGCAATTTTAGCCTGTGTTTGTTTAATGTCTTCGGGCTTATCGAAACGCCACTCTTTTGGATCTTGCCACGATAATATCTCTACCACTTTTACTGTGCGAGCTTCGCCAGCTGGCAGGCGTTGTCCTTGGCCTGACATCAGTAAACCCGCTTGTATCTGTTGCCATTCACTATGTTCACTGCTGAGCATAGCTGAATCTCGTGCAGGTGCTTGTACCGTTATCCCAATGTCTTTTAAAGCATGAGTCAGTTGCTTGGCTAAGTACTGGCTATTTTGATGCGCGGGTAATAACGCACTTGCAGCTTGATTCCCATATTGCACAGTAATGCGTTCATCACGGGTTTTTACCCCAATTAAATCAACCGACTTGAGTTGAAAGAAATGCTTAGCTGCTGGGCGTTGGCTATTGATTAAGTTCAGTTGGTGATCAACTAACGGTTGCTGTTGATAACTGATATCGAGCGCTGCTAGTTGTTGTTGGAGTTGCTTTGCGGTATCAGATTGTTGTTCTGACAGGCCATGCTGCAAAGAGGCATTACTGAGAGGAACTTGCAGTTTTTTGAGTAATTGCGACACCTTTAGTAAGCCTTGTTCAGCCACTTGATTAGCTGAAATAGCATGCTGGCCTTGAGTGACTTTCGCCCACTTTTGGTAGCTTGCTAATCTGTGGGTTGGAATCGAAGGCGCTGGTTTGGCTGTCGCTGGCTGTGAGCTTGGCACTGCGGTAGGTGCGGGCGCAACCGTTTGGTTGCGCTGCAATACATTGAGACTCTCGGAAATACCTTTAAGCATGGATTTAGTTAACTAACTTACATGTGGTTGAACAATGATAACTGACTTACCTGCACAAAAGACTGTTGCGTCACCTGTAATGTGGTCAACTTCAAATTAAACTCAGCTGTGGCTTGAGCATAATCTAAGCCTTCGGTTTCACCGATGACTTCTTCGCTGAATAAAATGCGCTCTGTATGAGTTGTTTGCATCAAACTAAGGGCATTTTGTTTACCACCAATATCAGTAATAGCGCCGCTAATGCTTGCTAAAGAATCATCTAATGTCGCTAACATATCTTCAGCTGCTTGGGTAAAAATATCATCGCCAGGACTTAAATCTGGGTCATTCAGTACGTCGATGAATTGCTTGGTTTGATTCAGGATATCTGTGCCGCCTGATGAGAATAAAAACTCTTGAGCAGTCACGTTACCCGTCATCCAAGCTGAGCCGGATATCTGTACTTCTCGGTGGCCATCATCGCCCTGATAAAAGTAGTTACCATCAGCATCAATACCGATAGGAGCTGTCCCTGTCTCGTTACCTGAAAACAGGTAGTTTCCGCCGTCATCTTTTGCATTAACCACATCCACAAATGACTCGAGTAACTCACTTAACTCCGCCGCATACGCTGCTCTATCTTCTGGTGAGAGTGCACCGTTATTGGCACCGATGGTGATTTCGCGCATCCGCATTTGCAGGTTAGTCATGCTTGAAAGGTAGGTTTCAGAGCGATCTAAACTGGTACTAAGTGATTCAGTGTTTTGTAAGTATTGCGATGTAGAAGCTAAATCTCGCTGTGTTGTGATGACCTTAGCCATGCCAATAGGATCATCTGAAGGACGCAAAATGGACTTACCTGTGGCCATTTGCTGATTCACTCTAGCCACATCACTGGTGAGGTTTTGCATGCTTTGTAGGTTTTGGCTGTACATATTCATCATGCTAACGCGCATTACAGAATTCCTTCAGTTAGATAGACATTAAAAGCGTTTGGAACAATTGATCAGCGGTAGAGATGACCTTGGCATTGGCTTGATAAGATTGTTGATAAATAATCAGATTCACCCCTTCTTCATCCATGCTGACGCCACTGGTACTCGCCCATTGTGATTGCGCTTCCATTTGCAGTTTTAATGCCGTGTCCTGGGCCATTTGTGCTTGGCGAGAGGCTGAGCCGAGTTGACCGACTTTACTGGCATAAACATCACCCATAGTGGTCGTGACACCCATAGACTCGAACGTAAACTCGGTATTGGCGAGTTCTAATATGTCTTTTAAGTTGTCGTTATCACCGGGTGTACCATCCTTACCAAATGCCAGCATTTCAGCGGTAAAGCCGTCACTGATTTTGATGGTGCCCGCAGGGTTACTCGGGTCGTAAGTGAATAAATCCAGGGTCGGCTTTTCGCCGTTAAGGTCCGTACCTTCGCGCAATACTGCATTAAACTCGTCAGCGACGGTTTGTGCTAGCTCGTTAATAAACGCCATTGACTCAGCTAAGCTGGTATCACGGTAATCGAGTAATGCTCCAAAGCTACCTCCGGCGGTTTCATCAATCGGAAAGCTGGAGTTACCAAACTGGATACTGACCTTAGATAATTGTGGGTTATCAGGATCTGGCTGAGTTGATAGCGTTGAAGACTGGGTGCCAGAAACCAACGGCTGTCCTTGAGCCAATGAGATGTTCTTCATCCCTTGAGAATCTTCAACGACGCGGATATCAACAATCACGGCTAAGTCATCAATCGCAGCATCGCGCGCATCAAGTAACGACAGCGGTGGATTACTTCCTGATGATTGGATTTCTGCATTAAAGCTGGCAATTGTCTCAAGCAAAGCATTGATTTCTTTAGTTGAGGCGTTAATTTGTCCTTCGACCTGCTTAAGCTGTGAGTCGATACCGTCACTGATAGAATTGAATCTTTGGGTCAAGGCACGAGATTCATTTAATACACTCTGACGATGGGCAATTTCATTGGGTTGCTCCATCGCTGAGTTGAGCGAAGCGAACAATAAATCTAAACCCGCGGAAATGTTATTGCCCTCAGAACCAAATATTTGCTCGGCTTGAGTGTAATAACTGGCTTGAACACTGGTAAAGCCGACATCACTGGTGGTTTTCCACAGTTGCGCCACTTCATACTGATCTGAAATACGACGAACACCGTCAACCATGACCCCCATACCGCTACCGTAAGCACTGCTGCCTACAGAACTCATCAATACAGATTGGCGTGAATAGCCTGGTACCATTGCATTGGCAATGTTATTTGATGTGGCATTGAGTGCTGCCATACTGGCATTAATGCCTGACATCCCAATATTGAGCATGCTCATATCTAATCCTCATGTCACAGCGTCGAATCCAGTCGGTATTGCGAATTGTTCGCCGCTGTTATTTGTTCGGTTTGGCCATTAGTGGAATATTTAACGCTGGCTGCATCGCTGTTGTGTTCACAGTCATCACTGAACTTTGTTCAGTTTTTGCAGGTATTTGCGCGCTGGTATTCTCAACTTGAGTGACGTGTTCAGTATGGTTATTAGAAGCGACACTATCAGGAGCCGACTTAAGCCCAGCGGACAATTGTTTTGTCATTACGCTAGCAAGGCCAGTGCTTTGTAGCTGACTTAATCTGCCTGCAAGTTCTGCATCGTGCCAGTCTCGGTACATGCCATCGTTTTGAGATGATAATGGACTGTCTTTATCGGCCATGACATCCGATGCTGAGCGCATTTGTTTGAGCACTGTCTGTAAAAATTGGGCTTCAAATTGCTGGCTCACCAGCTCTAAAGCACCATGCTCACCATTAGCTTCGATTAAGTCTTTTGCATTGAGGTTATTCAGATAACCGTGGTTATTATCTAATTTCATTAAATCACCACTAATTCAGCTTCTAATGCGCCAGCTTCATTAAGCGCTTGCAGGATTGCCATTAAGTCCATTGGTGAGGCGCCTAAGCTATTGACTGCTCTTACAACATCATTGAGTGCAATGCCTTCTGGCCACACAAACATATGCCCATCGCCCGTATCAATATCGATTTCACTGTCACTACCAACCACAGTTTGTCCTTGCCCTTGGCCTATAAACGGCGCATTGGGCTGGCTGACAAATTCTTGTTCAACGATGGAGACGACTAAGTTACCGTGGCTGACTGCTGCTTTTCTAACAACGACATTGCCACCCATCACTACTGTGCCTGTACGGCTGTTAAACACTACGCGGGGGGATTTTCGCCCTTGTTCAATTTGCAGCTCTTCAAGGATAGACATAAAGGTCACACGCTCACGATTTGATTCAGGCGCACGAACTAAAACCTTAGCGCTGCTATCGGCTTCTGCGACATCAGGGCCAAATAACTCATTCACAGCTCGCTCAATATTGCGGGCAGTTTTAAAACTGGGATCGCGCAAGTTAAGGACAATGTGCTCGCTTTCGTTAAAGTTACTGTGGATCTCTGCCTCTAGCAGCGCACCGTTAGGAATTGCCCCTACGGTCGGAGTATTAATCGTCAAAGACGTACCGTTACGACCTTGAGCTGAAATGCCGCCAACGACCAAGTTACCTTGTGCCACGGCATAGACTTCGCCATCGACAGCACGTAGCGGGGTCATCAGTAAGCTGCCGCCACGTAAACTTTTTGCATCACCCAAAGATGATACGGTCACATCAATGGTTTGGCCCGCACTTGCCAGTGGTGGAATAGTGGCATGTACAGCGACTGCTGCGACATTTTTCAATTTAGGGTCGGTTCTATCATCAATTTGCACGCCAAACTGCTTGAGCATATTAACGATAGATTGGCTGGTAAAGCGCACTTGGTTACGGTCACCGGTGCCATCGAGCCCCACAACTAAACCGTATCCTACGAGTTGATTATCACGGATACCTTGCACATCAACAATATCCATCAAATAACGATTTTGAATGGCTTGTTCTGTTTGCGGTGCAGCAGTGGTTTGAAATGACAAAATAGTCATTAACACGCTCGCAAAAAATGCGATAGCTTGTTTCATTTAACGCTCCATGCCTGCACGAATTGGCAGGCACTAACAAAAGTAAACGGGATGAGATGACGCTGTGCAAGTCGTGTCATTACAGCGGAAACCAAGGGCTATTAAAGTATCGAGACGCCCAACCCATTTGGTTACTGTCTGAAATTGCACCCTGACCGCCATAGATAATTCTGGCATCAGCAATACGTTGAGATGAAATAGTATTGTCGTTGCCTATGTCATCGGTGCGGATCAGTCCGAGTAATCTAAGGTACTCATCACCTTGGTTCAGCCTGAGCCATTTCTCGCCTCGAATGAGCAAGGCGCCGTTAGGTAACACTTTGGCGACCGTGACAGTAATGGAACCGGTTAATTGGTTTTGTTGAGTGCTTGAACCTGTGCCGTTAAATGAACGCCCCGTATCTGCGCCACCGCTGCCAGCAAAACTGCTGTTGCCTGACGAGCCTTGTGCGCCAATAGACATCGAGCTTTCTTTATTGGTTTTGGTATCAGCTTTTTTGCTCGAATAAGTTTTTTCATCCAGTGACACAGTGAGGATATCGCCTTCACGAAATGCCCGTTTATCTTTAAAAAGTGTCAACATATAACCTTGTCGATAAACACTACCATTACTGGCTTCTGGCAAGCTGTAATCAATTTCTGGGGGAGCCCACTCTGGCTTACCCGGTGCCGTTTCTGGCTCAGGAAGGTGAGATGCACAACCCGATAGCAGTAGTACTATCGCAATCCAGCTATGTCGCATAATATTCCTTGTCGAGACGAAGTTAACCTGACCATGAGTCAAAGTATTACACGGGTATTGAGCAAGGTTATGCTTTGCTCAATACCTGTCGTGAGTGTTTACAGTGCTTGGTTTAAGAATTTAAGCATGTCATCTGATGAGGACACGACTTTGGCATTCATTTCATAAGCACGTTGAGTCGAGATCATTTCAACCATCTCTTCAACAACATTAACGTTGGCACCTTCAAGAGAACCTTGGCGAATTTGGCCAATAGCTTGATCGCCTGCAACCCCTTCAATCGCAGCACCTGATGCGCCTGTTTCACGGTATAAGTTGTCTCCGCGCGCCTCTAAACCAGCAGGGTTGGTGAAGTTAACTAAGGTGATTTGGCCTAATTCTTGTGCTTCGGCTTGGCCCGCCATTTGTGCAGACACTTGGCCGTCTGATGCAATCGTTACGGTTAACGCATCTTCCGGAATTTCGATATTGGGTACTAATGGTAGGCCTTGTGATGTCACCATTAAGCCGTCGCTACTACGGAAAAACTGGCCATCACGGGTATAACCTAAGTCACCATTGGCTTCTTCAATTTGGAAGAAACCTTGGCCTTGAATCGCCATGTCTAGCTGCTGGCCTGTAGTGAGAATATCGCCTGTGGTAAATACTTTTTGGGTACCAGCGACACGGGTACCTGTACCTAGCTGTAATCCAGAAGGTAATTCATTTTGCTCATCAACTTGGCCGCCAGGCTGGCGTTGTACTTGATAAAACAAATCGTTAAATGCCACACGGTCACGCTTAAAACCTGTGGTGTTAACGTTAGCCAAGTTGTTGGCAATGGTGGTCATTTTAGTGTCTTGAGCACTAAGGCCCGTTTTACTTACCCATAATGCAGATTGCATGATGTGATTCCTTTTATTTTATTCTGTCGTGCGTGTTTTGTTATGCATCACGCATTAAACGATTGCCTGATTCAGCCAGTTTCTCGGCGCTTTGCATCAGTTTCACTTGCACTTCAAATTGGCGGCTTAAGTCCATTGATGCGATGAGTTCGCTTACCGCTTTAACATTACTGGCCTCAAGAAAGCCGCTACGCACTAGCACTTCATCGTCTGCGGCTAATGGCATTCCATCGTTACTGTAAAACAGTCCATCTTGGCCTTTTTGAATTTGCTGTAAGTCTGGGTTAACCAGTTTGAGCTGACCGACTTCTTCGGTAATGTTGCCTGTGTCGGCAACGATACTGATGCGACCATCATCACCAATGAATAGCTCTCGGTATTCGGGTAGCACGATTGGACCATCAAGGCCTGCGACAGGGCGACCATCTATGGTTAATTGCCCCGCAGCATCAGGCACGACGACACCAGAGCGGGTATAAGCTTCTCCATCAGGTGTCATCACGCTAAATAGACCGCCATCATTGATGGCTAAATCCAATGTTCTGCCTGTTGGGTTGAGCACACCTGCCTGTTGGCTAAAGCCGCTACTTTCAGTTTGCGCTAAGACTCGAGTGTGTAAGCTATTACCTGTGGGGGTGACCACTTTGGCATTCACACGCTCAAGATCTGCCTTAAAGCCAGTGGTATCAGCATTTGCTAGGTTGTTGGCTCTGATAGCTTGGGCTTCCATGACTCTGGTCGCGCCTGTTGCAGCGGTATACAGCATCTTATCCATGGTTCAGCCTTAAATAACGTTTAGTAATGCTTGCTGCATAGTCGAGTTGGCATCTAACACTTTGGCATTTGACTGGTAGTTTCGCTGGGCTGTCATTAAGTTAACCATTTCAGCGGTGTTATCGACATTTGAGCTTTCTAGGTAACCTGCATTAATTGACCCTAAGGTGCCAGTTGTTGGCGTGCCAATCATTGGTTGACCCGCTGAGTTAGTGGCAATCCACGCATTTTGACCTACAGGGCTTAAACCATTTGGGTTGTTGAAATCGGCTAACACCACTTGCCCTTGAAGTTGCTCTTCACCATTGGTGTAAGTGCCGTACAAGTTACCGCCATCGTCAAGGCGAATACCGTTAAGCTCACCTGATGTGTAACCGTTTTGGCTTAGGCTTGAGTTGTTATAGTCAGAAGCGTATTGGGTGCTTTTATCAAAGCTGAGTGCTAATACCATTGCGGCTGCACCGCCAGTAATATCTCGTGGGATGTCTAATTCAAAATCAGCGCCAGCAGTCAGCAAACCGTTTTCATCAAATGACAGTTGATGACCCGCAGCTGGCGTAATATCTTCATCGCCCATCACATAATGTACCGACCATTCATTGTCAGCTGTTTTTACAAAATATTGCGTCAGTGCGTGCTCATTACCTTGTGAGTCATAGGTCGTCACAGTACTTGAAGAGTGATACGTCGATGCATCATCTTTATCAAACGGTGTGTCAGTTTGGTCGATAGCGTCAACGCGAGAATCAAGGTTTGACACTAGGTTAATGGTGTCAGTTGCAGACGCGGGAAGCGAGCCAGCTTGTATTTGTAAGTCAGTCACATTACCGTTTTGTAATTGCCCGCCAGGCCCGACACTGTAACCTTGTAAACGGTTACCCGCTGGATCGGTTACATAGCCATTGGCATCTTGATTGAACATACCTGCACGTGAGTACATGGTGCTGCCATCTTGACCGCTAAGAACAAAGAATCCATCACCTTGAATTCCCATATCAAGTTGACGACCTGTGTAAGCAAGGCTGCCTGCCATCGAGAAGTTTTGGCTAGTCGACATGGTATTTACACCGCCAGGTTGGCCACCATTGTAAACGGCTGCAAATTCGCTACGGCCACTACGGAAACCAACAGTAGAACCGTTAGCAATGTTGTTACTGATGGTGTTTAAGTCTTGTGTTGTTGCTTGTAAACCACTTAATGCGATATTGAACGACATGGTGTAATCCTATTAATTTTTGTTATGAGACTTCAGAGATTTCGAGAACAGAAACGGTGCCAAGCCCGTTACCTAATTCGGCCATCATGACGCCGGAGGCACTGACAAAGTGCACTTTTTCAATGGTTGCAGCGATGAAGGTATCTGCGGTTTCTGTCACATCATCAGCAGTGATATTGGCTTCGATACTGTATTCGCCAGCAGGCAAATCTAGGGCTTCTGGATCAATGGTAAAGGCCACATCACCAGGCTCTTGAGAACCTAACTCTAAGGTATGTACCACATCACCATTTTCGTCGATGATATCGATACTGAGTTCTTCAACCGCATTACCTAGATAGACTTTGCCATCAACAGGTAAGCCGTCTATTTCAAGCTCTGATGCAGGCACCATGGCCGTTTTGCCCACAAGTTGCGCTGATTGCACAATGGCTAAATTTTCCATCATCACCATGCTGGTGGCTTGATTTGCGCGCATGTGCTCAAGACTTTCTACTTGTGAGAACTGTGCCAGTTGAGTGACGTACTCAGTGCCATCAATAGGGTTGGTAGGATCTTGATTTTGAATTTGCGCAATCATCAGGGTTAGAAATTCATTGCGGATAGATGAAGCATCATTGCCTGGTGAATTCATAACTTCTGTGGCAGTTGCAGCAGGGTCATTACTGGTTGTACTTGGGGTAACATTCATTATTTGTTTCCTAGCTGCAATAGCCCTTGTTGCATAGAACGAGCACGGTTCATCACTTCCACATTGGTTTCAAATGAACGACTTGCTGCCATCATGTCAGCCATTTCTTCAACTGTGTTGACGTTTGAATAGGCGACATAACCGAGTTCGTCAGCAAAGGGATGATCAGGCTCGTATCGCATATCTAACGGAGCATCGGTTTCGACAATGGCGGCGATTTCAACTTGTGCACCAGCGGCTTTGCCTTCTTGGGTTTGGTTGTAGATCGTTGAGAAAACCGGCTTCAATGCACGATATGCATCATCAGGATTTTCTGCCGCAGCACCTGAATTAGCCAAGTTACTGGCCACGGTGTTTAAACGAATGGTTTGTGCGTGCATACCTGCACCCGCAATTTGGTATATTTCTCCAAATGACATATCAGTTCCTATTGTCCTTCGATAGCCGAGCGTAAGCCGGAAATTTTCATGTTCAAGAAGGTGAGACTCGTTTGATAATCCATGGCATTTTGCGAATACCTCGCCTGTTCTTTACCCAGCTCAACGGTATTGTGATCCGCAGAGCTTTGGTAAGGCACACGGTAGGCTGTTTGGTAGTCTCGACCGACATCCATTCCCGCATTGATTTGCGTCATGACAGCTTTGAAATCTAAATCCTTCGCTTTATAACCAGGAGTTTCAGCATTGGCTAAGTTACCCGCCAACATCTTGCTTCGCTCGACTCGAAAATCTAATGTTTGTGCGTGAATGCCTAAGGCGGTGTCGAGGTTGATAGCCATTAAAACTCCTAGTATGGTATGGACGATTTCAATATTTGCCTTGTCTATCCAATTAGTGTGCCAAAAGTTTAAAGCGAGTTTTATCAATGGTTTGTGACTATTTTAAAGATAAGATCGGAACGCTTGTTTCCTGTGTGGCACTGGCGGCATCCTGTTTGCTTCCGCTGACAATACATGCGCAAGATCACAGCAATGCCACAGGGCAACTAAAGCAGTCTTTTACGCAAATGGTAGAAAAGGAACTAGCCAACTGGCAGCGACAAGCAGGGCTTGATGCCATCAAACACACGATTGATGTGCATTTACCTTCAGGGGCCGCTAACTTGCAGCAATGCCCAAACGCGCTGGTGATTAGCAGCGGTGCTAGATTGCCTTTTGGCAATGTTCAACGTCGAGTGACATGTGAATCATTAGGGTGGAGTTTATTTATTCGTGCTCGTGTTGATGTCACTGCCAATGTCCCTGTGGCAAATAGACCGTTGGCAAGAGGCGAGCATATTTCTGCCAGTGATATTGAGCTGCAATGGCTTAAATTGACTCCAGCAGACCGAGATCTTATTACTCAAAAATCGCAATTAATCGGTCATCAAGTCAGCCACAAACTGCGTCGGTTCAGAGCGATAAAAACCAGCCAAGTGACTAATCCTCAATGGATTAATATTGGTGACCGGGTGATTATAGAAGCTAAAATGAATGGCTTTTATGCCAATATGCCAGGAGAAGCATTAGAGTCTGGCGGAGAAGGAGCGACTATTCGAGTCCGCAATTTAAGTTCTGGTAAAATTATTCATGTTTACCCCACTGCGAAAGGCAGAGTGAAGACCTTATTTTAAGCAGGTCAAATAGACTCACTGACCGGCGAACTTTTCAGTCTAAGCTATCAAATTTCAAGTTCAGTATTACAGCTCAAAGCTTGTCAACGTCCATAGGCTAAATTGTGCATCATTCCGCTTAAGTTATCAGGCTGATTTTATGATGATGACATTTTAGTTTTCTTGTTTATTAGCCGCCTTTAATAGATATCGACGACATATATGGTGAACCATTATGGATATCAACAAAATTTCTAGCGCAGTCACCGCTGACATGGGCACAACGAAAAGCAAATCCAATACCTCGCAACAGCATGAAGTTGCCGAGCTTAAAACACGGAAAATGCCTGTGCAAAGTACCGTGAGTGATGATTGGAAACTGATTGAAAAAAACCAGCCTAACCTAGCCGATATGGACGACTTTGACGCCGCAAAAGTGGCTGAATTACGTCAAGCATTGCAAAACGGCACATTCAGTTTAGATGTGAAAAAAATAGCAGAGGCGATGAAGCAAAATCATGGGTAATCAAGTGGAACAATCACATCAAGGTTCGGCTGCACCAGTATCTAAGCGGGAGCAAGTGCAAGGGTTATTGCGTGGAATAAGAGTGGATATTGATGGCTACAAACAGCTTCATGGCTTATTAATCCGCCAACGTGAATTAATGAAACGCCGTGATAATGCTGGTTTAGCGTTGCATAATGAAGCGCAAACACAATTATGTGAAAAGCTAATGGAGCGCGCTAAAAACCGTTCAAGAACCTTAGTTGCTTTAGGTTTTACTGGCAACAGTAAAGGCATGGAAGATCTCATCGCCAGACTGCCTCAAGCCAGCCAAAAACAAGTACTGATATTGTGGCGCAACTTGGTTGATTTAGTAAAAGAAAGCCAACAGTTTAACGAAGAAAATGGCAAGTTGTTGGTCAGCCAACAAGAAGTGATTAACTCGTTATTGAACAAGCAACCAGAAAGTCAAAACGACTATGGGTATGCTAGGTAAACTTTCGGCTATAATCCAGATATAAAGTTGCTGAAAGCAGCGCTAAATACTCCTTGGGCAAGCAGTTTCCGGTTAGATCTAATTAGTAACTGCTTATCTCGGACGATTTTAAGCCAACATACATATAGCTCAAATAGCTCATAATTAAATTTCAATGGGTTAGATTCTTTTTCTATCTTAGTTAATATCAATGCTAAGCCCTCTAAAAGCGAAATAATATTGAGCTTTAAAGATATTGCTAGTTTTAACTTAATTAATTCAGTTTGCATAAAAGATGCTTTTTGACCTCCTTTGAATGTTCCATTTGAATTGAGGTAAGTAAGAAAATAGCGTGAGTCCAGACATGGATGTCTGGCTAGCTTTCGAGGGGAAGGGACGCCCCATCGTAAGCGTTAGTGATTTTCACAGCTTACCGAAGCAGGCTACAGATAAAGTTAAACGATATGAAAATCCCCATTGAAATCTTTCGCTTCTCAGAAAATTTCGTAGGGGCAGCGGGGTGTTCCAAGAGGGTATTGCTGTTGATACCCTTTTGGTCGGGTGTGGGCGAAGCGCCACGACGTTAATCCAAACGGAGTTTGGAAATATGGGAGAAATCACGAATGTTAGAATTGGGTGTGGGCGAAGCACCAGGGCTTTGATCTAATCCAAACGAAGTTTGGAAATACAAAGAATCTTTCACCTTGAAAGTTAGCAATTTTTGCTTCTAAAATAAGTTCTGTGCTTTCTTGATAAGTAAGCTAGCGCAAAGCTCATCACTATAATGGGGATTGAGTAGTACGTTACCTTTACTCCAACGTAAGTTAAGTTCATCACAAGGAAAAGATATAACAAAGTTGTTCCTATGCAGGTGATTGCCGACCATTTATGAAGGTTGCCCAAAATGACACTCTTATTTATTTTCAAATTAACCTCTGTGCACTAATAAAGTAAGGGGGAGGGGAAACCTAAACGAAGTTTGGCAATAAAAAACATCATTTAAGTATGTTTACTTAAGCTGATACCGACAGGCCAAATCATCCATTTGTTTTTGTTCTTGTTTATTAATATGAGCTTGTCGTTGTTTGAGACGATCTTGATAGAACCAATTAATGCCTTGTTGGCGCCCTAACTGGCTACGCCAGATTTTATCCACTCTTTGATGTTCTTGTTCTAATAATATTTTTTGACGTGTGAGCTTCTTTTGTAGGGGCTGAATTGCGTTAATCATTTGTACGCTATTTTGCATTAATAGCGGGTTGGCGCATTGTTTTGGGTAAGCGTGATATTGGCTGACCATGCTTGATAGTTGTTGCTGCTGCTGGGCGATTTCAAGCAAACGCTGTTGGCTGGCATTCTTTTGCTGGCTGAGCTGATGCAGTTTCTTTTCTTCTTGTTGGCATAACTGTAAAAGCTGTTTCATTTTACGTTCTCTACAATGCGCTTTGGTTGATGACGTACTGCTGCATCTGCCTTATTCAGTCGAAGGAGGTGCTTGGTAACCCAGACCTTCAACTAACTGCTGTAATTGGCTGATGCTATGTTGATGGTCTGCTTGACTATGGGTCGCTTGCTGTAAAAAAGCGGCCATTTGTGGGTACGCTTGTACTGCAATATCCAGCTCTTTATCTTGCCCTGGCTGATAACCACCTAAAGGCAATAATTCTTTCACCTGCTGATATTTACTATTTAAATGCCTAAAAACTTGTCCGTGAGACAAGCTGTCAGCGCTGGCAACTTGAGCTGCAAGTCGGCTTACCGAAGCGCCAATATCAATGGCAGGGTAATGGCCTTGTTCAGCCAGTTTTCTATCTAGCACTATGTGGCCATCAAGGATGGCTCGAGCTGCATCGGCAATAGGATCTTGTTGATCATCACCTTCCGTTAATACGGTATAAAATGCAGTTAAGGTGCCTGTAGGGTGTTGGCCGTTTCCTGCCATTTCGACCAAGCTAGGAAGCTGGGCAAACGCTGATGGCGGATAACCTTTGGTTGCAGGTGGTTCACCTAAGCTTAAGGCAATTTCTCGCTGCGCTTGTGCATAGCGGGTTAAAGAGTCAACTAATAGCAGAACTCGCTTTCCTTGATCTCGGTAAGCGCAAGCAATGTGATGGCACAGTCGCATGGCACGCATACGCATCAATGGGGTAGTATCTGCTGGAGCGGCGATGACAACTGAACGTTGTCGGCCTTCTTCGCCCAATGATTGCTCGATAAATTCACGCACTTCACGGCCACGTTCACCAATTAGCCCAACGATGACAATGTCAGCCTCAGTAAAGCGGGTCATCATGCCTAACAGCACACTTTTACCGACACCAGAGCCAGCAAATAACCCTAAGCGTTGACCACGGCCTACGGGCAATAAAGCATTGATAGCTCGGATCCCGACATCTAAAGGTTCGGTAATTGGCTTACGCTGTAGCGGGTTCGTGCTCATTTGCACCATAGGAATGGTTTGTATCTGGCTAAGAGGGCCAAGGTCATCAAGTGGCTTACCTAAGCCATTAAGTACACGGCCAAGTAAGCCTTTACCAACAGGTATTTGGCAGCGCTCTGCGATAGGGATTACTCTTGCGCCAGGCATCAGTCCTGTGGTGTGTTCAATTGGCATTAAACAGACGGTGTCTTTGTAAAACCCGACAACCTCAGCTTCGACGACTCCACCATTGCGACACTCAATATGACAGCGATCGCCTGTACCTAGTTGGCAGCCGACAGCCTCAAGCAGTAAGCCATTGACTCGAGTGAGCTTGCCATACACTTGTGCCACTGGCACAGACGGCCAGTCAATGATCTCGGCGCTTGTTTGAGCCGAACTAGTGCTCACTGGCGCCTCGAGTTTCGTCTGTAGTATCTGTTGTTGCCTGATTGACACTTGTATCTGATGACAGTTGTTGCTCGATATCTGTGCGCTTTAAGTGATTCTCTACTTGATCTAAACAGGCATTGAGACGGGTTTCCATTGAGGCATCGGCATCGGATTTATCGCCCACAATACGACAACCGCCCGCACTGATAGTGTTGTCAGGGACTAAAGTCCAGTCTTGCACTTTATCAGCTGCGATGTCTTTTAATTGCGTGACAGCTGATGGCTCAAGATGAATTTTCACGTCAGTGGGAGCATCAGGAATCGCGGCTAGTGTTTCTTCAACTAAGGCAAGAATTTGTTGAGGCTGTAAGGTCAGTTCACATCGGATAACTTGAATTGATACTCGACGAACCAAATCTAAAATCAGCTCCTGTTGTTGCATCACCTGCTGAGTATGACCCTCTTCGAGCAAAGATTTCATTGCTGACAATGGCGTAATTAAGTTATTAAGTTGCTCATCAATCGCTTCTTTACCCTTTAATTGCCCTTCAATTCGTCCTTGATTAAATCCTGCTGCATAGCCAGATTGTTGGCCTTCTTTGTGGCCTGAAACTAAGCCAGCTTCATGACCTTTTACGACGCCTTCATCATAACCTTTATCAAAAGCTTGTTGGTAATCTTGCCATGATGGCTCTTCATGGTTTTGGGCAAGCTCGTCTGCATGTAATGGGCTAAATTGGTGACGGCGTACACGCTCGCCGCTGAGGCGAAAGCGTCTGTCAGAATGCGGTGACTTGTTCATGGCTTTACTCTTTTGATCAGTCAAAAATGGGCTCATTACTCAACAACCTGTTCTTCAAACAGCTGTAATTCGATTTGGCCTTCGTCCATCATTTGCTTAGCCAGTTCCATAATGTCTTTGCGGGCTGCTGTGGCTTGACTCAATGGTACTGTGCCTATGGCTTCAATTTGGGTTTCTATCGCTGAAGACATACGCTTTGGTAACGCTTGCAGTAAGGTTTTCTTAAGGTCTGATTCAATACCTTTAAGCGCTAGCGCTAACGTATCGGCAGGCACAAGCGCCATGATTTCTTGCAAGGTTTCCGCTTTTTGACGACCTAAAATAATAAAGTCGAACATGTTGTCTGCCACTTCACCCGCCAGTTTTTTATCGTGGAGCTTAATCATCTCCATCAATTGCTCTCGGTTACCTTCAAAGCGATTGAGAATGTCGGCAACTTGGCGAATACCAGATACTTGAGTATGACTCTTTTCCATTGCGATGAGCATGCATCGTTCTACGAGGTGGCGCAGTTCTTCAACGACACCGCGCTCAAGCTCTCCTAATTGAGCGATACGAACCAGTAATTCGTCTTGGCCTGCTTCTGGTAAACCAGATAATACTTGGGCTGCACTTTCAGGTGGCAATAAACCTAAAAGTACCGCTTGAAGTTGGCTATGTTCATTGGTGATTTCACGGGCAAGTAACTTAGGGTCGACCCACTCAAGACGTTTAACCAAGGTTTTGATTTCGTCACCATAGATGTTGTCTATCAAGCTTTTTGCTACACGATCCCCTAGGGCTAAATCGAGGGTTTTTTGCAGGTATGAGCGTGAGGCGCGGGCAATACCTGATTGCTCTTGGTAGCGCTTAAAAAAGCGTCCTATGACAAAGTCGGCTTCATTTTGAGTAATGCTCGATAGGCGAGCCATTTTATGGCTCAAATGCTGCACATCATTACGGTCTAAATGAGCCATCACTTGCGCTGCGCCTTTCTCGCCCATGCTCAATAGGATCATGGCAGCTTGGTCGAGATTATCTAAGTTAATATCAAGTTCATTCATCATTAGTCTTTTCCTATCTCGCTATGAGTGTTGTCTAGCATCTTTGTCGCTGATCCAGTGGGCAATGACTTCTGCTACACGAGCGGGCTCTTTTTCAGCGAGAACACTGAGGTGCTCCATTTTCACTTTTAGCGGAGAACTGGTTTCTGGTAGTCCAATATTCATTAGGTCATCATCAGCTTGAGGCTGACCGAGTCCCATTAGCTCATCTGCAAGAGACTGTGCATCACTATTGCTACTGTCTAATTTCGCAGGGCTAGGCTCTTGATATTGATAATTATCCTGCTCTTCAACTTCCTTCATCGCACTTAAGTCAACGGTTTTAGTTAAGTGGCGAACTAACGGACGTAAGACAAAGAAAATCAGTCCAATACCGAGTAGTAACCCAATAAAGTAACGCAGGTATGACTCGTAACCTTCTGTTTGCCACCATGGCATAGGCTGGAATTCAGCTACTTTCACTGGCGCAAAATCAAAACTATTGATACTAAATTGATCGCCACGCGCAGCGGTAAAACCAATGGCGTCTTGTACCATGTTGCTCATTGACTCAAGTTGCGCTTCAGTCCAACCGTTTTCGCCTGCAGCTTGATTATTTAACAACACAGAAATTGACAGGTTCTCTAATTGCATTTGTTGGTAGCGGGTATGTTTAACCGAACGTCCCACATCAAAATTACGTTGAGTTTGCTGAGTGACATTGCGGCGTTGATTGGTTTCAGCACCTTCTGCAGCTGGAGGCTGGTTACTGAGCGCACCGGGTATTCCCATGGCCAAGTCACCATTGACTTCATTTGAGCTTTGCTGTTCGTTGCGCATAACAGATTGAGGGTCGAGTGACTCATTCGTTTCTTCGACTTGATTAAAATTAACTTGCGCAGCGACCTGAACTTGGAAATTTTCTTGCCCAAGGATTGGCATTAACATACTTGAAGCACGATTGATGAGGCTTTGCTCTAGCTCGTGGGTGTACTTGAGCTGGCGGTCTCGTGCTTGGGTAATGTCATTATTGAGGGTTAACGCTGAGCTTAAGTGATTACCTTGTTGGTCGACAACTTGTACTTGCTCTGCAGTCATTCCTGTGACACTGCCTGCAACCAGATTGACAATTGATTCAACCTGTTCTGATTGAATGTTGCTACCTGCATAAAGATCAAGCATGACCGATGCCGAAGGTAATTCAGGTTGCTGCCTAATAAATAGGGTTTTTTTAGGAATCGCTAAATGCACTCTGGCTGTACGAACGGCACGTAGCGCCATAATGGTACGAGAGAGTTCACCTTCAAGACTGTAGCGATATTTAGCTTGCTCCATAAATTGGCTAGTACCAATGCCTGAACTATCTAGTGACTCCATTCCCATTGGCATTTGTGCTTTCACACCACGGGCTGCCAAAATCATTCGCGCTTTGCCGAGTCTGTCTTCAGGCACTAAAACTAATCCAGAATTAGTATCAAGACGATAGCTTATTCCTTCAGTTTCAAGAACTTCAATAATTTGCGCCGTTTCGACTTTTTCCTGGCTGCCGTATAAAGGTCGGTAGCCTTGGCTTGCGGTCCATAACATCAGCACGATGACGCAGGCCACGACGATGGCGAAAACCGCAAGCACGGCAACTTGTTTATCGCCTTGATTGAAACTGGTCCATTTCTCTTTTATCGTCGCAAAAGGCGATTTTTTCTCTCCAACCTCGGTAACGGGTTGGCTAGTTTGAGTAAGAGTTGTAGGCATTGTGTCTAATTTCCTTGCACTAAGGCGGTTTAGGCTATTGAAACTTATCGTTAATGAGCTGATTTATATCAATATTGATTAAATCGGCATTTTCATTACGTCATCGAACGCTTGTACCAAACGGTTTCGAATTTGAATCATAGTGGCGAATGACAAACTGGCTTTTTGTGAGGCCACCATGGCACCAACTAAATCATCACTTTCGCCACTATCGACAGCACGCATAAGTGCTGATGAGGTGTTTTGGTCGGTGTTAACTGCAGCAACCTTTTGCTCCATCAATTCAGTGAATGAAGGGTGTTGAGTGCCAAAGTCTCTCGGATTTGGACCGACTTTGATGGCGCCTTTGGCCATTTCTGAATGGACATTCATTTGGTCCATTAATGTTTGAACATTGGTCATTGGTGCACTGACCATGGTTGCATTAGCCATTGGTTTTCCTATCTATTTGCTAGAGGGTAATTACGCTACTTTGCCAAGAGCAAGGTCTATGTCTATCCCTTGTTCGCGCATTTGAGCAAGCTTGTAACGCAATGCACGTGTTGTCATGCCAAGAGATTCTGCGGTGAGGTTTCGTTGACCATTGAAGCGTTTCAGTGTGTCTATGATGTATTGAAACTCTGCTTGTCGTTTAGAGTCTTTCAGGCCACTTTGTTGAGGCGCTAACTGAGCAGTTTGTTCTGCTTCTATGCCTAAGTCAGCGGTCTGAATCGCTTGACCACGGCGCATGATTAATGCGCGCTGAATGGTATTTTCAAGCTCTCTTACATTGCCACTCCAGTCATGGCCGAGCAGTACACTACGGGCCTGATCACTGAAGTAACAGACTTGTTCAGAGTTATTGTTGTGGTACATGTCTAAAAAGTGCTCTGCAATAGGCATGATGTCTTCACGACGTTGTCTTAGTGGGGTAATTTTTAGCGGTAATACATCTAATCGGTAGAATAGATCTTGCCTAAACTCACCATTCTCAACAGCTTTGCGTAAGTCTTTATTTGTTGATGCAATCACGCGAATATCGAGTGGTATCGCTTTATGGCTGCCAATTCTTTCAACTTCGCGCTCTTGTAAAACTCGCAGTAATTTAGCTTGTAAGACGAGCGGCATTTCGCCGATTTCATCTAACAGTAAAGTGCCACCATTGGCTTGTTCAAACTTACCTGATTGATCGCTGACAGCTCCAGTAAAGGCGCCTTTGACATGGCCAAATAGAATTGACTCTAAAATACTTTCAGGAATGGCCGCACAGTTGATCGAAATTAAAGGGGCTTGTGAACGATTGGAGTGACGATGAATATAACGGGCTAATGGCTCTTTACCTGTACCACTTTCACCAGTCAATAATACCGTAGCATTGGTGACTGCTGCACGTTGAGCAAGCATCAATAATTGACGACTGACAGCGGATGATGCAACGATGTCTGAATCAATTTTATCTAAAGTTTTTAGACGGGTTAACAGTGCAATAAGTTGTTGATTATCAATCGGCTGTAACAGGTAATCTTGCACCCCTGACTGCATTGCAATACTAGCCAATTCGGTTTGTTCTGGATCAAGTAAGGCAATCTGATTCTTACTCGGGTACATGGCTAAACGCTGTGCTACTTGTTCAGGTTCACAATCTGATAAATTCACCAGATTCAGCCAAGGCGATGGCTGTTGATTGCTCCATAACTGAAAGCCATTGCTTAGCAATAATGCGGCAGCGGTTTCACACAGTTGGCAATCGACCAACTGGATTGAGTATTGCTGACTCATCGACTGGCCTTCTGTGTTTTGAGAGCGGTAAGGTTATTCGTTTTAACTAATCTCACCATAACGCGACGGTTCAGCTCACGTCCTTGGGCACTATTATTACTGGCAATGGGGTTTCTTGTGCCATGATGGCGCACTTGAATCATTGTATTGGGCACGCCAAGCTCAATTAATCTTGCTTGAACTTCAAAAGCGCGCTCCTTGCTTAATTGCAAGTTCACAAAGTGATCTCCTGATGCGTCAGCATGCCCATCGATAAGGACTTCTGTGACATTGTCATCAGCCGCAATATAGCGAGCAATTGCGATTAAATCCTGCTCGTACTCAGGAGATAGATGTGTCGAGTTGCTATTAAACTGCATATCCACTCTGCGTACATAGGAAAAAGGCTTAGGCAGCAGGTTTTGCTTACATAATCTAAATTCTCTTACGATGGCACGAGTAGAAACGGGTGAAGAATTCACCTTATATTTGATATTTTTACCTGGATCAATATTGACTTGCCACGTCAGCCCTTGCTCTAAGGCCTCTAAAAAAGCTGCGCTGTTTCGGCTCGTTTTAGCGATATGACCTTGCCAGTTTAGTTCTGATTGTGCAAAAGGGGCGTTGTTCTGCTGCTGCCATGAAGAAGATTCAATTATTATTTCGCTTGCATGATCACGCAGGCTCAGCCAGTCAGCAGTTAAACTAATGAATAACTCGTCACCAGGCGTGGCGGTGAGCATAAAGTCTCCGAACCCATCCACTTGGTGGCTTATTTCACAGTGAAATATATTTCCACTGAACTCCCAAGAAGATTTTTCCATCTTGGTTTGATATTTATTCTCTATTACTCCTGCATACGATTTAAGCGGAAAAATAAATGCGATAATTGTAATCAGTATTATTTTTTTCAATTACTAACATCCTATTTTTATTTGTTATGTCTGTAATGTAATAAAGTTTTGCAGTATTAAACACTAAAAGAAAAATGATTAAAATGAATTTTTATAAAAAGTTTTAAATAGTGCAAGCTTTATTGTTTGTTCATATATATGTCATTGTCTTTCGTTATTTAAATGATGTAGTATCTTGCCGAAATACTGATTCCTCTAAGTTATATAGAAACTAGACACAGTTATCTTGCTTTTAAGTATCTGATTTTGTTTATTTTAAAAATTAATTTTTGTTATTTTAAAATAAATTTAAAGTTTTTTACGATTATAGTCGCTTTGTAATAATATTTATTTTTTTGTTTTTATGTTTGGAATTTATTTATTATTTAAGTGTTGTTGGTTATTTGTTTTGATTATCTGTTTCTGTGGTCGTTGTTATATGTACTACTAGCTGATTTATTATATTTGGTTGTCAAAATATATTTGTTTGCCAAAAAAATGTCGCCTGAATTGTTTGTATATTAATAAGGTGGTCGTTTTTAGTTCAGTTGCGTGTGGGTGATAATATAATTTTGATACATATTATTACGGTTATTAATTTATGGATATTTTATAGTTAAGTGAGTTTTAAATTAAAATGAAAACCACAGCTAAAGCAAGTTTGATTAAGAAGCAGCAGCTTCCAAAAGTGAGAACCGTTGCGTTAGTTCAAGAGAAACTTGCACGCAGCCGACTAGTATTGCAGCTAGAGCGTTGCCATAGAACGCTGCTCGACAATATAAATGACTTATTAGGGCCGATTATTGGCCAAGGTCATCACGCATTGTCAAAAGTATCGCTTTCAACCGATCTGAATACAGTAACACCTGACTTAAACCACGCGTGGTTTTTAATGAGTTACCGTCGAACCCCGCTGGCTTGGTGGCGAATTGATAAATGTACGTTAGATCAGTTAGCTAGCGGTTATTATGGTAGTTTCTCTAGCCCGTTACAATCACCTTTACGGGCGCCTAGTTTGTCTGAGTTTCGTTTGGTGAAGCGTTTATTGCGCTCTGCGTTGGACGTTTTACCGATAACTGAACTCGATGACGACGGCTTAGATCTTGAATTGGTGGTGAATACCACGCCATTAGAGGTGCCTCTTGCTTGGACTCTGAGCTTTCCTGCAGAACATGTTGGCCCGCCAATGATGTTATGCATGACTGAATTTGCTTTGGGATTGATGGCTGAACAGCCAAGTGAATATCAAGCTGCTGAAAACCTCAATAGCCAATTAAGTCAGCGTTTAAGACAAATTCCGATAAAAGCCACGTTAGAAATTGGTCATCAATTAATGCCTGTGACGTCATTAGAAGGCTTGAAAGTCGGTGATATTTTACCGATGAGTTTGCATTCTCGCTGCCCTGTGACTATCGGTCGCAGACCCCTATTTTATGCCACTGTTCATAATGATGATGGACAAATGGTCGCCAAACTTACCCAGGAAGCGTTTCACCCAGAGGACTCTACCCATGCCTGAAAATATACTTTTACAAGATGATGAATTCTTACTTGATGATGATCTGTTATTAGAAGATACCCTAGCAGAGCCACAACCTGCTCCAAAGGCTAAAACCTTAAAAGAGATGTCATTTTTTCACCAGTTACCAGTGCAAGTGACATTGGAATTAGCGAGTACAGAAATGTCTTTAGGTGAGCTAACCCAAATGGGAGAAGGCGACGTTGTTGCATTGGATCGCATGGTAGGCGAACCATTGGATATTCGTGTTAATGGTGCTTTGTTAGGTCGTGGTGAAGTGGTTGAAGTGAATGGCCGATATGGTGTGAGATTGCTTGAAGTGGAAGCGATAAGCTTAACTGGAGCAAACGACTAATATGGTTCGTGTCATCCTGCTTCTGTTATGCCTATTAGCACCCAGTGCTTATGCTAATGATGGATTAACCTTATTCACTTTAGCGGACGGCGACCAGTCGCAAACCGTGAACGTCAAGTTAGAAATCTTAGCCATGATGACCTTGCTAAGTTTTTTACCTGCGATGTTGATGATGATGACAAGCTTTACTCGAATTATCATTGTGTTAGCAATTTTGAGGCAGGCGTTGGGCTTACAACAAAGTCCACCTAATAAAGTGTTAATTGGCATTGCTTTAGTCATGTCTATTTTTATTATGCGCCCCGTTGGTGATGTGATTTATGAAGATGCATTTTTACCCTATGACAAGGGTGAAATTGAATTAACAGAATTGATTGTGAGGGCAGAAGTGCCTTTACGACAATTTATGTTGGCGCAAACTCGTGAAACAGATTTAGAGCAAATGCTAAAAATTGCTAATGAGCCAGTGACATTAACCGCAGACGAAATCCCCTTCTTTGTTTTGATGCCTGCATTTGTATTGAGCGAGCTGAAAACAGCATTTCAAATTGGCTTCCTACTTTATATTCCCTTTCTAGTGATTGATTTAGTGGTTGCGAGCGTCTTGATGTCGATGGGGATGATGATGCTGTCGCCATTGATTATATCTCTACCATTTAAACTCATGGTGTTCGTGTTAGTGGATGGTTGGGCAATGACTGTGGGTACGTTAACAGGCAGCTTTGGCTAGCTAGGGTAGACGATGATACATCTAGCATGGATTTTAATGACCAGTACAAATCAGATGATTGAACAGCTGAAGCGGCCACCTGCGGGAGCAATAAGATGGATGTAAACGAGCTAACGTCATTTTTTGCTGAAGCGATATTTTTAGTGGTGATGATGGTGGGCGTATTGGTCGTGCCAGGCTTGATTGTGGGACTGATTGTCGCTGTGTTCCAAGCGGCGACCCAAGTGAATGAGCAAACATTAAGCTTTTTACCTCGCTTAGTGTTAACGCTGTTGATGGTGTTATTTGCAGGTGAGTGGTTGTTGATGAAAATCAGTGACTTGTTTGAGCGGCTATTTTTCAGTATTCCCCATGTGATTGGTTAGGCGAGTAGATGAACGCATTTAGCATGGCTGAACCGCTGAATTTTGACTGGGTAGATAGCCACTGATGTTGTCGTTAACATCGGTACAAATCAGTGCTTTTATTGGCTCATTTTGGTGGCCATTTTGTCGGTTTATGGGGGCATTTATTGTGATGCCTTTTTTAAGCAGTAACTATATTCCGGTAAAAATACGACTGTTATTTGCCATGCTGTTGAGTGCTCTAGTGGCGCCAATTTTACCCCCAGTGCCTGCCGTTGACGCTATCTCACTAGGGGCTGCGTTATTGGCCGTTGAGCAATTGCTTGTTGGCTTTATGTTGGCATTATTTTTACTGATCATGATCAGTGTAATGACCAAGATGGGCGCGATGATGTCAATGCAAATGGGCTTGGCAATGGCCATTATGAATGACCCTGCTAACGGCAACTCTAATCCTATTCTTGGTCAATGGTTTTTACTGTATGGCACGTTATTATTTTTAGCGTTAGACGGTCACTTAGTTGCTATTGGCGTTATCGTTGATAGCTTTTATTTGTGGCCAATTGGCATGGGCATATTTGAGTTGCCTTTAATGGGACTGGTTGAGCGAGTCGGCTGGTTATTTGCGGCCGCATTTATGCTGGCTTTACCTGCAATTGTCGCCATGTTGATGGTTAATTTAACTTTTGGTGTGTTGAGTAAATCTGCGCCTTCATTAAACGTGTTTGCCTTAGGTTTTCCTATGTCGATGTTAATGGGGCTGCTGTGCGTATTCTTTTCGTTTAGCGGTCTTGCCAGTCGCTATAGTGACATTTGCCTCGATGCCTTATCTAGCATGCATCAGTTTATCGGGGGCTAGTGATGAGCAATAAAGATACCGGCCAAAGTAAAACTGAACAGGCAACACCACAAAAACTCAAAAAAGCCCGCGAGCAAGGGCAAGTTCCACGCTCTAAAGACTTAGCCGCATCAGCGCTGATCATTGGTTGCGCTGTCATGCTAACGAGCAGCGCCGAGTGGATAGGCAGTGAAATGGCCGAAATTACTCGCTTCAATATGAATCTCACTAAAGAGCAGTTAAATGAGCCCAAAATGCTAGAAATGCATATGGGGGCTGCGATTGTCGGAATTCTACATCTTCTTGGGCCGTTATTTATCTTAGTGGCCGCTATCGGTATGATTGCTGGCGCATTACCTGGTGGGCCGCTATTTAGTATTAAAAATGCCTTCTTCAAATATAGCCGTATTGATCCCATTGCTGGCTTAGGGCGAATGGTGTCAATTAAATCATTGGTGGAGTTGGTTAAATCGGTCTTAAAAATCACTTTGCTTGTCAGCATCATGCTGTATTTCTTACAGAGTAACTTGCAAGGCATAATGGCAAGTAGTCAGCTGCCAGTAGATGAAGCCGTTAAATACAGCATTGATACGATATCAACTGGGATGTTTTATTTAGGCGTCGGTCTGCTGATTATCACGTTTATCGATGTGCCATATCAGTATTGGCATCATCATAACGAGCTAAAAATGTCTCATCAGGAAGTGAAAGATGAGCATAAACAGCAAGATGGTAAGCCAGAAATTAAAGCTAAAATTCGCCAAATGCAGCAAAAAATTAGCCGCTCTCGTGCTGATGTTGCTGTGCCACAAGCCGATGTATTACTGGTTAACCCTACTCATTATTCAGTTGCACTTCGTTATGACGCGGATAAAGCAGATGCGCCTTATGTTATTGCTAAAGGAGTGGACGAACTGGCGCTTTATATGCGTGATGTAGCAAAACGTAATGCGGTTGAAATTATTGAAATCCCAGCACTGGCTCGTGCGATTTATTATTCCACTAAGATTGAACAACAAATTCCAGCGGCATTGTTTGTCGCTATTGCGCATGTGCTGAGTTACGTGTTGCAAATCAAAGCAGCAAGAACAGGCAGCCAAGAGAAGCCTGAACCATTGCCGCATTTTTATATTCCTCCCCATTTACGACATGATTAAAGGAACCATTAAACCATGAATTGGTTTGCACAAGTCTTTACTGGCAATCGAAGCTACATCGGTATTCCGATAATGTTATTAGCCGTTCTGGCGATGGTCATCTTGCCATTGCCACCTTGGCTGTTGGATATTTTATTTACGTTTAACATCGTACTTGCAGTCATGGTGTTGCTAGTCAGTGTATCCATACGTCGGCCTCTAGAGTTTTCGGTATTCCCGACGATATTGCTACTCGCCACCTTAATGCGATTAACTTTGAACGTTGCCTCAACTCGTGTGGTGTTAATCGAAGGCCACAATGGTGGAGACTCGGCAGGTAAAGTCATTCAAGCATTTGGTGAAGTGGTGATTGGCGGCAACTATGTTGTAGGCGCCGTGATCTTCTTAATTCTGATGATTATCAACTTTGTGGTGATTACCAAAGGTGGGGAAAGGATATCAGAGGTTTCAGCACGTTTTACTCTGGATGCGTTGCCTGGTAAGCAAATGGCAATTGATGCTGATTTAAATGCTGGGATTTTAAGTCAAGAACAAGCCCGTGTTCGACGTCAAGAAGTTGCTCGAGAAGCAGACTTCTATGGTTCGATGGATGGTGCATCTAAATTTGTGCGTGGTGACGCTATTGCTGGCATCTTGATCCTGCTGATTAACATTATTGGTGGTATTGCCATTGGTGTGTTTATGCATGGTATGGGCGCAGCTGATGCATTTAAGACGTTTGCCTTACTGACCATTGGTGACGGTCTTGTTGCTCAAATCCCATCATTACTATTAGCTACCGCAGCGGCGATTATTGTAACCCGTGTTTCGGATGCTGAAGAAATGCCTGAGCAGTTGCAAAAGCAACTGCTTGCAAACCCAAAAACCTTAGCAACAGCAGCATTGGTAATGCTGATTTTAGGTTTAGTGCCAGGTATGCCTGGCATGGTATTTATTTCTTTCGCTGCTTTATTGGCTTTTGCTTCTTGGAAACAAAGCCAGCATAAACCCGCCGTTGTTGAAACCAAGCTTGAAGAGCGACTGGAAAGCAATACTACAGAACCATCGCCACCAAGTTGGGATGCATTACCTTATACCGATTTGATTGAAGTACGTTTGGGGTATCAGCTAGTGCATTTAGTTGAGCGGACTAAAGGCGCTGAGTTACAAAAACGCCTAACAGGGATCCGCCGCACCTTGTCTGAACAAGCGGGCTTTTTACTCGCAGAAGTGCGGGTGAGGGATAACTTATCGTTAGCGCCAAATGCTTATCAAATTAATATGATGGGTAACCCAACAGCGACAGCGGAGTTGCAAGCTGAAAAACTGATGGCGATTCAAAGTGGGCCGGTATTTGGTGATATTGATGGAATCATTACTAAAGAGCCTGCCTATAACATGGACGCGATTTGGATTGACCAAGATGCTAAAGCGAGAGCATTAAACTTAGGTTATTCGGTGGTGGACAATGCCACTGTGATAGCGACACACGTCAGTAAGCTGATCCGTGAAAATTTGCCTGACATGTTGCAACACGATGATGTGTTGGCACTCAGCGATCGCTTGGCAAAGCAATCGCCCAAGTTAGCGGAAGCGCTTAACGGTGCGTTAAGTCCAATTGTGCAGTTAAAAGTGTATCGGTTATTACTGAAAGAGCAGGTGTCATTAAAAGATATCCGCACAATTGCAACCACACTACTTGATTGCAGTGAAAACAGTAAAGATCCAGTGCTGTTAGCTGCAGATGTGCGTTGTGCTTTAAGAAATAACATAGTGCATAGTATTGCTGGCGCTGAGCCTAAATTGAGTGTACTGACATTAGCGCCAGAGCTTGAGCAAACCTTAATGAACGCCTTAACCCAATCGCAGCAGCAAGGTCAGGTCGCGCTGGATAGCTTCCCTGTTGATCCAACGTTACTGGCTCAGTTGCAACAAGGTATGCCGCAAATCTTAGCTGACGCTAAAGAGCAAGGACATAGTCCACTGCTGTTGGTTGCACCACAGCTTAGGCCGATACTGGCCCGCTATGCTTTAGCATTTGCAAGAGGCTTACATGTATTGTCGTACAATGAAATACCTGAGAGCCGAGAGCTTATGGTGGCAGGTCAGCTTGGTTAACACCTTTGTCTGAACCTTGTGTAATAAAAAGGCCGAAGCGTTTTGCGCTTTGGCCTTTTTTGAATGTTAATCTTGTGACAAACACCAATAAAGCTAATCGCTACGCAGTGATGAATAGCAGTGATAAATAAAAGCGGTGATGACGATAAAACTGGTGCAGAGTATTAAAACCTGACTTGGTTACGACCTCTGTCTTTAGCTCGATACAGGGCTTTATCTGCCAGTTTCATGCTTTGCTCAAAGCTGTGTTCAGGTTTGTGTTCGGCACAGCCAATAGAGACGGTAACGTTGACGGTTTTCTTTTTTACAGGGGCTTTATTACGCTGTTTCTTTGAGCTGTTCTTTCTATTTTCATCTCTCAGCACAATGTCATAATCTTCAATACTTTGCCTCACATCATCAAGATGAGAGTAAACTTGTTCTATGTCTTTACGGGGAAATACAATCGTGAACTCTTCGCCGCCATAACGGAAGGTTTTGCCGCCACCAGTGACTTTGGATAATTTTACTGCCACTAATTTCAATACATCATCACCCACATCGTGCCCATAGGTGTCATTAAAGCTTTTGAAGTGATCGATATCGACCATAGCAACCGTGTACTTTCTGCCTAAAGCTAGGCTTAAATTAAACAAGGCTCGACGTGACGGTAGTCCCGTGAGTTCATCCCGATAAGCTAAAAAGTAAGAGTCGAACAGGACTGTGATTAAAAAGCTAATCGCAATACAGCTAAATAGTACAGATAACGGCAGGTTAGTCGGTACCAAAAAGTAGCCCAGCCATAGCAGTAAACAAATACCAAGGCTGGTTTGCGCTAAGTTGCTTTTCCAACTGAGCTTACACAGTAAGATGATTGCCAGTGGATAAATAGGGAGCAGATACAAGGGGGACTGCTCGATTGTTAACCCAATACTTTGCTGAAATTGACTAATCGTTGCCGAGTATTGGCCAGTGAGATACACCCAGCAATAGGCGATTAAACCACAAAGAACAATGCCACCGATACGATAAAAACTGTGCACACTGATGACGCCGCGATCTTTAATAAAACAAAATAGCGTGATCACCAAGGTGCCAAAAAGCGGTAAAAATTGATGAATGACAGGCGATAAAAACAGACGGTTACTTTGCAATGCGTAAAAAGTGAGTAACATTAAACCTATATAAAACAGTCGACTACGATTAAATTGCAAACAAATTAATGAAGATGCAGCCAATAACCAATAAGGTGCAAAATGTAGGGTGTCTTGCCAATCAATCCAATGAGTTTGAAAGTGTTCTAATAAGCCTAATGATAGAAAAGTGATAATAATCGGCAGTATAAAAAAGCGCATGGTATGCATTAGGCTGCTCATTGAATCCACCATAGTAAACTAATAAAAGTAAGCATTAAAAAGTTAGCAATTAATATAAGACGTTACGGGTTAAATGTATGTAGTGAGTAGACTTCCATATTGGTGCAGCTTGCGATGCTGTTGCCATTTATACCTGTTACCATTTTAGGCTTATTACCGTTTAGACATGGTGCGTTTATATAAAAACTGCTACTAACAGAGCGACCTTGAATGCGGCAAACTGAAATATAAATCAAATCGGTTTAAGTTAACATCTTCTTACCCGATAACTGTGGACTAGGCGAAAGGGCGGGCTAGGCTCAATAAAAATGGCGCCGAATGTAGAGGTCTTCAAGCGCCATTTTATGCTTCATGAGTTCAATGGTGGCAGTTAGCCTTTTTCCATTGCCTCAATAAACTTATTTGATTCAGCAATTGATTTATTCATTTCTGAAATCAAGCTAGAAATGTCAGACTGTAAGCTATTAAACTCGCCTTTAATTGCGCCAATGGCTTGGGCATTAAGGTTATGCTTTAAGTACAGCATGTTATCTTTCATCGCGGTTAAAATCGGAGGCATTTTGGCTTCTGCACGGCGCATGCCTTTGACTAATGAATTATACGAACGCTCAGTTTCGTTTAACTTATTAGTGCTATTACGACGAAGGCTTGCTTTACTGATTTCTTGAATTTCAGCTTCCCACTCTTCGAATAAGGCTTCGGCCACATCTTCAACTTTATCAATGCGGCTACCAACTTCATCGGCTGCTGATTGAGCTGATTCATATTCATCTTTAGCTTTGTTATAGGCGTCTTCTAAATCGCCGCCATCGAAAGCGAGTAGTGCTTGCATCTCTTCGAGAGCTGAACTGAATTGTTCTTGTGCTTCTTCTTGAGACTCTTTTGCTTCTTGAACGCGATCCACCATGATGTCACGCTTGTGATAGCCAACTTTTTCCATTGCACCGTAATAGGCGCTTTGGCAGCCACTTAGTAACAAGCTTGCGCTAAGGAAGGCAAGTGATATCCATTTCTTCATCTTATGCTCTCTTAAATGTTGTCGTTAAATTAATCTGCTTTAAACATGGCAGCATCAATGATGCTCCAAAGATGAAACACCGCTCCAATAATGGCGGGAATAATAAGTACCCAGAAGAAATAACACACTGCAGTGATCACGAAGAATAAAATTGCAGCAATGATACGGCCTTGAACGAGTTGCCCTAAGCCTGGGAAGAAAACACTGGCAATAGCGGCGATGACATTGCCAGCTGAACCTTGTTGAGACATTAAAAAACTCCCTTGGAGTGTAACTATCGTGTTATAACATTGTACGAAGTTAACTCGGTAATTGAAAATAAATAATCAGAGAAAATTGTGACAAATAAGATAGATGTAGCGTATTTAAAAAATATTAATCTCAGTATTTGGAAATTTATCGTCCATGTAAAGCGACGTGTGGTTGAAGATCAAATTAACGTTAAGGCAGGTCATTTAACTTATGTCACCTTATTGTCGTTAGTTCCAATGGTTGCTGTGACCATGTCGATGCTGTCTGCTTTTCCTGTATTTCAGGGGATCCGCGGCAAGATTGAAAGTTTTATTTATGACAATTTTTTACCTGCAGCGGGTGACACAGTACAAATTTATATCAATGAATTTGTTGAAAATGCTTCGAAAGGCACGTTTGTCGGTGTCATTGCGTTAGTGGTCGTAGCGTTGATGTTGATTTCTGCCATTGATAAAGCATTAAACAATATTTGGCGTACCACAGAGACCCGCTCTTATGTGGTGTCTTTTTCGATGTATTGGATGGTACTGACCTTAGGTCCAGTGTTAATTGGGGCAAGTTTAGTGGCAACCTCATATGTCGTGTCACTTAAAGTATTTGAAATGGCAGAAATTTCAGGGCTGATGACTTGGCTGGTTGAGCGTTTACCAATGTTGTTTTCTGTAGCATCAATCTTACTTTTATATATGGTTGTTCCTAATAGAAAAGTTCGATTTTTACATGCGCTACTCGGGGCTATCGTTGCGGCAATGCTGTTTGAAGCAGGTAAGAAAGGGTTCGCGTTTTATGTGACTCAATTTCCGAGTTATGAGGCCATTTATGGGGCTCTGGCGACGATTCCTATCTTATTCGTTTGGGTCTATGTGTCTTGGATGATCGTGTTACTTGGCGCTGAAATTACCGCTGCAATGCCAGAATATTTACAAAGAGACATGTTGGCTGACAGCACTTCGGAAAATAGTGAGGTGCAAGCCAGTGATGACAGCAATGGTATCGCTGCAAGTGAGCAAGAAAAGAGTAATCAAGCAGCGTCTACTTTTAACACTCAGGCATCTAATAAAACGTGATTGCTAAGAGTCTAATAAAGCGTATATCAGCAAAATATTAAGTAATTTTGTTGGGCTTCTGTCATTATCATGGGCAAGTGGCCTGACTTTTTCGCTCCCATTTGGGGTAATTATAAATGTCATTCAATAGCAGAAGTCACTATGAAAGCCTACTGCTATGGCAGTAGTGCAGTCTGTATTCTATAAGGAAAGCAAATGAAAAAATTGATTTTAGCGGCATGTGTATTAGGTTTATCGGCTTGTGCAACAACAGATAATAACACTTCAGAAAGTGTTGTATCAGCTGCCCCTGCCAGCATTGACATGACAGGAATGACGGACCAACAAGCTGCTGATGCGCTTTATAATGCATTGATTAAGTCTAGTTATTTAGCGACTAAACTCAGCCCTACCAGTGTGGCTGTGCAATTTGGCGATAATCAATTTGTATTGCAACCAAGTATGAGTGAAAAGGGGATAGACCGCATTTTAACGAACCGTTTATTTGCCGTTCACCCGCAATTACATGGCAGTAAAGAACTGTTGGTTTTGATTGGTTCATTAAACCAAAAGCTTAATTTTGCAAAGTTTGTTGTTCGTGAAAATGGCGGTGTGATTCAGGTTCAAGGTGCTGCGACATTTGTTGATTCTATTCAAGTTGAAGAATTACGTCGCTTTATGTTGTGGACCGATGAAGGCTTAAAGCAAGTGGGTAAATCTTTACCTAAAGGTTCTGAGCACTTGATCAAACCTATTCCAGTGATTAAGCCTGACACGGGCGCATAATCTTGTAGAATATCGGCTCTCTCGGGTCGATTAATAGGAAGTAACTTTGATTGGGTTAATTCAACGGGTGGCACATGCCAGTGTCACCGTTCATCGTGATGATGATAAGCATGTAACAGGTAGCATTAATAAAGGTTTATTAGTGCTGCTTGGTGTTGAAAAAGATGATGACTTGGAAAAAATGCGTAAGTTGGCTAAAAAAGTGATGGCTTACCGTGTTTTTGGTGATGAAAATGGCAAGATGAACCTCAACCTGCAACAGGTAGGTGGAGAACTGTTAGTCGTGTCTCAATTCACCTTGGCAGCAGATACTGGCCGCGGGTTACGTCCTAGCTTTTCTTCTGCAGCAACCCCTGAACAAGCTAATGAGTTGTATGAAGCTTTTGTTGCCTATTGCCAAGAGCAAGGCGTGGTGACGCAAACGGGTGAGTTTGGTGCAGATATGAAAGTTGAATTGCTCAATGATGGTCCAGTTACCTTTAACCTTCAGGTATAACGGAAAGGCATCATGAATACTGACTCATCCAGGATAGCGGTTTTACTTAATGAGTTAACGCAGACGTGGTATCAAACCATTCCTGTGAGTCAGTTTATGCAAGTTACTCCGCTCAGTTTTGACAATCAATGCTTTACTGTTACAGCGCCACTTTCCCCCAATATCAACCTTCATCAAACTATGTTTGCTGGCAGTATTTATACCTTAATGACCCTAACGGGGTGGGGAATGTTGTGGTTACAACAACGCTTGGCTGGAGTAGAAGGCAATATTGTTTTAGCCGATGCAAACATTCGATATTTGGCTCCTGTAACCGAAGCGCCAATAGTGACAGTGATTTGGCCAGAATCACTGACTGATAAATCAGCTTCTTCTGAGACGGGGTTACCCGATATGAGTGTCTTCGAAACAATTAATAATGGTAAAAAAGCGAAGGTTAAGCTTGAGGTGCAATTACATTGCGCAGGTAAGCTCTGCGCTACGTTTAGTGGCTTATATTTTAGTTACTAATTTATAGATAATCGTTAGGTATTATTCAAGGACACAACCACGTCGTATAGGCCTAGCTGAGGGTATCCTTCACTAAATTACTGACTTAAAGATTCGCAGCACAGTAAGTCCTTCATTGCTCCACCATTTACTGCACAATTGAACCCTTTAGACTCGAATATATCGCAACCCTTTTGCGCTCTTATCCCGGCGCCACAATATACGACAAATTGCTGCTCTACATGATGGGCATCAAGCCAAACCGGTAATTCAGTTAACGGCACGTTTATGGCTTGTGGTAAATGGCCACTCGCAAATTCATCAGGGTTTCGTACATCAATTAGCATTGCACCATGCTTAATTAACTCCCAACAGATTGCAGTGGCTTGTGCCCCTGTCAGCTTGGTATTTACCGAAATCGAAGTTGTGCTTGCTGTGACCATTAGAACCTCACTTTGATTTGCATTAGATTTTATTCAATAAGATTATTCTAATGCATTGTAAAGATCAAGGTTGTTAATAACAAGAGCATGAAGTGGTCATGCTCTATAACTAATGTTGATGACAAATTGTTTATGACTTACCGCTTATTGCTTAGGGATTAACGCCCATGCATCACTAATCAATGGGCTTAATAAAACTTCGCTAAATATTTAGTGGCGTATTTGCGTAGTTTTTTCTGTTTTGCATTTTGTGCGACGGCTTCCACATCTGCTTTAAAGTCTTCATTACCTGAGGTCGCTAGTGCACGTGTTATCCAAGCGTAAGTATCTATGGCTAGCTTATTGTCGTCGATTAAACGCATAGGACTAAGTTGTGTAGCTAGTTGTTGCAGCATGTAATTATCAAATAATCGCTCATTTGCTATACGTTTTGCCGTCGTTCTCATCAGCTCAAGGTTGTCACTACGTAGTGCTGCGGCATAGACATTAGCTCGATGTGATTGCTCGGGGTTATATTGACTTTTGTCTTGTAAAATCGGGTTCCACTGCTCGAATTTTGATAAGTCATCTAGTGCACGTTTGGCGTATTTACGGATTTTCTTATGAGCATCACCTTGTGCCAGTTGGTTTAGGTATTCACGAAATTGAGGATCGCCAGAATAGCCAAGCCCCTTTATTAACCAGGCAATATTATCAATGACATGCTTATCTTTGGCCAATGGTAATAAGGTATCTATCTTGGTTTTAATCGATTGATAGGTACTGGGATCATTCAAACCAACGAAGAAAATAGACTCAATGGCTTGCTCTTGTTTATAGGTATCATCACCTGCAAATATCTGTTGGTATTCTTCCTTTGTATAAGTATCAGCCTGAGCGATTGGACTGAGTAAACTGAAGCTGGCAATTAGGGCTATTGGCAATAAGCACATTGGTTTCATGACATATCCTTATGACTGGAAGTTAATGGTGAGCTTAGTAAGATTGTAATTGCTTCTAATTTTATTTGTCTGCAAAGTTGTACTTAATCGTTTTTTCATTAAGCTGTATTGATTGTTCAGTTTAACATCATTAAGAAGTCTATGTCCTTAAGCGAAGATTCAAGAAAAGCATTAAAAACGATAAACGCTTTGATTCTAGATAAGCGTTTTTCAAAGGCAGATGAGTTGCTTCAACCTTTGGTTGATTTAGCTATCGAAGAAGCGTTATTGATGAAGGCTGACTTGTTGTTACAGCAATCGCCACAAATAGGTTTAAAGTACCTTTTTGAACTGTGCAAAGGGAAGGTTGCTGGTGCTAATTTTAAAGCCGCTTTTATATTGTATTTTCACCCTGAGGTGGGAGTGGACTTCCGACCATATCTGTTTAGTGCTTTCAAACAAGGCGATCCCGAGGCAATTATTGCTGCTGCCAATTTGTATTTACAACAGGGCTTTGTTGCTAAAGCTAGTCAGGTTTTAACAAAGAATCGTCATATTTCAGAGGTGAATCAGTTAACTGAGTCACTTGGTTTAATTTCTGACAATGAAGAAGCGTTATTAGACTTTAATGATATCCGTAGGGCTGACCTTTCTAAGTTAACGTATGAATCGGTAGCGCCTGAGATTAACTTATTTTATGTTGATGATTTCTTAACTGACTTTGAGTGTTTGTGGCTAAAAAACTGCGCACTTTGCGAGCTTAAGCGCTCTATGGTTGTTGATGGCGAGAGTGGCTCAAATATTGTGAGTAATGTTAGAACGGGCTCTGTGGCTCAACTAGCGCCTACTGCAAATGATTGGGTGCTACTTAACATTGAGATGAAAATCGCTGCTTATTTCAACATCCCTATCGAAAACGGTGAGTTAAGTAATGTTCTTAAATATGAGGTTGGGGAAGAATATAAGCCACATTATGATTTTTTTCACCCAAACGATAAAGGCAGCGAACAAGCTTTAAAAGATGGCGGTCAACGATTCAAAACCGTTTTAATTTACCTTAATGATGTTGAGCAAGGGGGAGACACGCACTTTCCAAGGTTATCGAAATCGGTGCGATCAAAACAAAAACGGTTGGTTGTGTTTAATAATACCGACAATAGTTATGGCCCTTTACCGTTATCGTTACATCAAGGAATGCCTGTCATAAAGGGTGAGAAATGGCTTTACTCAAAATGGTTAAGAGTAAAGCCGACGTCCTACCTAAAATGTTTACAACAGTTACATGTACGTTAGGTAAGCGTCTTATCCCTGCCAACGTTTAAAAATAAGCGAAGTATTAATCCCGCCAAAGGCGAAGTTATTGCTCATGACATAGTCAGTGCTGATAGAGCGAATTTCGCCTTGAATGTAATCTAACGGTGCACACTCAGGGTCAACTTCATCAAGGTTTAAGCTGGGTGCAAACCAATTTGCATTCATCATTTCTATACTGACCCAAGCTTCAAGTGCGCCGCATGCACCTAAGGTGTGCCCTGTATAGCTTTTCAATGATGATATAGGGGTGTGTGAACCAAATACTGCGTAAGTTGCTTGTGATTCTGCAATATCGCCTCGATCAGTTGCTGTGCCATGGGCATTGATATAACCCACTTGCTCAGGTGCGATTGCAGCATCCTTTATAGCCAATCGAATCGCCACTTCCATTGTTTCTGCATTGGGTTGAGTGATATGCAACCCGTCTGAATTAGTGCCAAACCCAACGAGCTCCGCGTAAATTTTAGCGCCACGGGCTTCAGCGTGTTCAAGTTGCTCAAGCACTAAGGTGCAAGCGCCTTCTCCAATAACTAAACCGTCACGCTGACGATCAAATGGTCTTGGTGTCGTTGTTGGTGAGTCATTTTTCGTGCTGGTGGCAAATAAAGTATCAAATACCACAGCTTCTGTTGGGCAAAGTTCTTCACCGCCACCTGCAAGCATCAGTTTTTGTTGTCCAAACTTAATGGCTTCATAGGCGTAACCAATAGCTTGGCTTCCTGAAGTGCAAGCACTGCTTGTAGTATGCACTCGGCCTTTTAGACCGAAAAATACACCGACATTGACAGCGGTAGTATGGGCCATCATACGAATATAACTAGTGGCATTGATGCCGGACATATCGCCATGTTTCAGCATGTCACCAAAACCAATAATGGGGTCTGTACTGCCAGTTGATGAGCCGTAAGCGATGCCCATATCTCCTGATGACACAACCGGATCGTCGAGTAAGCCTGCATCTTCTAATGCAATTTCACTGGCACGCGTTGCCATGATTGAGACACGTCCCATGGAACGGGTTTTTTTCCGAGAGTAATGCTTGGGTTGCTCGAAATCGGTTATTGGCGCGGCAAGACGAGTATTGAGATTAGGGTATTTATCCCACTCAGTCATCGTGACCACACAGTTGTATTTATCTTGTAGCCGTTTAGCGATAGTTGACCAGTCTTGGCCCAATGCTGAAATACCGCCAATACCTGTGATAACAACTCTATGGCTCATATCATGCCTCCATTGACCGAAATCACTTGGCGAGTAATGTAGGCTGCATCTTCAGACATTAAGAAATTGGCGAGCCCGGCGATTTCATTCACTTTACCCATACGGCGCATCGGTACGATTTGATTAACCATGTCCTTAGGGAAGTCGTTAACCATGTCGGTTTCAATTAACCCTGGTGCGATACAGTTGACTGTAATTTTGCGTTTGGCAAGCTCTAAAGACAGTGCTTTTGTCGCTCCGATAAGTCCAGCTTTTGAGGCGCTGTAATTCACTTGCCCTCGATTACCAGCGATGCCAGAAACTGATGCCATAGTGATGATTCTACCGCCTTTACGTGCTTGGATCATTGGCATGATGGTTGGCTGAATGACATTATAAAATCCATCCAGGTTGGTGTGAATAACACTGTCCCATTCATCTTCTGTCATTGCCGGAAAAGCGGTATCTTTGGTGATACCTGCATTTAAAATCACGCCGTAATAAGCGCCATGTTGTTCAATATCAGCTTCAATTTGCTGCTTCGCAGCCTGGCGGTCTGCTACATCAAATTGAATTAAACTGGCTTCGACACCCAAGGCTTGGATTTCTGATTGAGTTTGCTGCGCCGCTGCAGTGTTACTGTGAAAATGGATGGCAATATTAAAGCCTTGCGCTGCAAGTTTGAGCGCGATGGCTTTACCTATACCACGACTTGAACCTGTCACTAGGACTCTATTTGTTGTTGTCATTGTTTCTCCGTAGGGACTGCAGGTTTACATTAATCGTTGTGTTCATAGTACGCTCGTCATTGATATCGAGCTTAAGTTGATAAGGTTTCATTGATATAAGCTTGGGTATCTTGAGGCTGAAATACATTAACATTGGCTGAGGCAATCATTTCACTATCAAGAGTAATTTGACAATCGAACACCGCAAGTCCTGATGCTTCTTGATATAAGCGAGTCACATCAACTTGATATGTGTTATTGAGCAGATACGTTGGCTGCATCATGCTCAGTTTACGGGTGCCCAATAAAAAGCCGACTCGAATTTTATCTTCAATAAGGTGCGCTTCCACGCCTGCTAATGCGGCAATACTTTGCGCCATGTATTCGATACCAACATAGTTAGGGACGCCATTCAATTGTTGACTGAAATAAGCGCTTTGCTCAGTGATCTCAACTTCAGTGGTGAGGCTATCAGGTTGATGTTTAATAATGCGTGTCACTAATATCATCGGTGCTTTATGAGGCACAAAGGCTGATATATCTTGCGATAGCAATGTTTCAGGAGCGATTTGCTTGGTCTGTTGCTCAGTCATGTTAATGCTCCGCATTTTGCAAAAATAACACTGGCATTACTGCCGCCAAAGGCAAACGAGTTACTCATGATGAATGTGAGCTCGGCTGATTGTCCTGGAGTAACGAATGGCAATATCGGGTTATTCATGTCTTGTTGCTGATCCCATACGTGCGGCGGTAATTGTTGCTGCAGATTAGCGTCACTGAGCAATAAGTAACAAAAAGCCGCCTCAATGGCGCCAGCAGCGCCCAAACAATGGCCAACTAAGGGTTTTGTCGAGCTACATAAAGGGATGCTTGCCGCTTCGTTGTTATTGCTTGAATTAAAAACTTGCTGCATGGCTAAGGATTCCATCGCATCATTTTTAGGTGTTGCTGTACCATGCAAGTTAACGTAAGAAATTTGTGCAGAAGTGATACTGGCATCGGCAAGTGCTGCCTGCATAGCGCTAATTGCACCTAAGCCTTGAGGGTGGGGCGCTGAAATATGGTGGGCGTCTGATGACTCGCCAATGCCCGCTAAATAGACCTGAGATTTCGAGCGTGACTGCGCATCCTCCTGTGCTTTTTTCAGCACAAATAAGGCGGCACCTTCACCTATATTAATTCCATCACGGTGTTGGCTAAAGGGATTACATAAGCCTTTAGACACTGACTCTAAGGCATTGAAGCCGTTTAACGTTAATTGACATAAACTATCCACACCGCCCACAATCACAACGTCACATAAGTCAGCTAAAAGTAATCTCTTAGCACTAGCGAATACTTTGGCACTCGATGAACATGCCGTAGAAACTGTGTAACAAGGGCCGCTTAATTGATATAGCTGACGCAAAAAGTCGCTCGCGCTGCCAAGCTCTTGTTGGGCATAATGATAGCTAGGTGGAAATTCACCATGTTGTTGATGATAGGCAAGGGCTGCCTCGCCTTTAGAGATGCCTGATGTGCTGGTGCCTAGCACCACTGCCACTCTATCAGCACCGTATTGCTTTTTAGCGTGCTCGATATCGGCTGTTATTGAGGCTGCGGCTGTGTAAAGCAATTGATTATTACGACAATCAAATTGCGTCAATTCAGCAGGAATGTCCAAAAGGTTGGCATTATTAATTGCGCCGACTCGTGTGCTTGCATTAAACAGCAAGTCATCACGCAGCACCATGGCGTCAGTGCTTGCTGATAGCAAGTTTTGCAGCACGTCTTTACTGCTATTGCCTAGTGGCGTACAAAGCCCGATTTGTGTAATTGCTATGGCACAGCTCATAGTTAATGTTTCATCTCAAATTCAGTGATGTTAGAAAGCCAGATAGCACTTTGCTGGCTCAACATTTTTGCATTATAGCAATGGCGTAATCACTAGGGTGATATTCGCGGCTGGAAAATGTAAGCTCACATTGGATTTCCAAGGGTTAACATCGGAGTAATCAATTGTGATCGCGTGTTTTTCATTCACCATTAACGCACTGCATCGTGGTTGTTGGCAATCAAAGTCAATCATTTCACCTTGATTAAAATAGCCATTGATCTGCTCATGAGGCCAATATATCAGCTGCATAATTGCCATTAAATACTCAGCTTTAAAATCTTCACCCATTAACACGTTCTGTTGGCTTAACACTTCATCGCCGTTATAGGTGACCGTAAATAATGGCTGTCCAATTGGAGCAAGGCCGACTAAGGCCATTTCTGAGGCGTCTAATGCAAGTTCTGTGAGTAGTTCGTGATGCTTTTCACCATGGGTAAAGCTAATCTTCTGACTTAACACTTGCTCGCTATTGGAGCTGCTTTGTAACAAAGGTGCCAAGCAATAATTCACTTCTGGCGTCAGCTTTACGCAAGTTTGTCGCTGTAGCTGTTGGCTACAGCCTGTGGTTAACATGACGAGTAGTATTCCTATGGCTGGCATTAATTGACGCATGATTAACTCGCTATCGTTTGTTCACGGCACAAATCAACAATCATATTGAGTCGGCGCTCTGAATCTTTAACAAAAGGGTTGTTCGTATCCCAAGCGTAGCCTGCGAGAATGGAACAAATCATTTGTTTAATGGTTTGATTAGGATCGTCGTAAAAAATCACATCTTGGAAGCGTCCGTCATACCAAGCTTGAACATAAGTTCTAAAGGTATTTACGCCAAGCATTAAGGGCTTGGCATAATCTTGCTCCCAATCAACTTGTTCGCCATCGAGCTGCTTCACTAATGTCGTTGCAGCCATTTGTGCTGACTGCATGGCAATGGTGACACCGGATGAAAATACTGGATCTAAAAACTCACCAGCATTACCTAATAGTGCAAATTGAGGCGTGGCTAACGTTGACACATTGGCTGAATAACCTTTTAACGTCGCACATTCTTGCACGACCTTAGCATGGCTTAATAACGCTTTTAAACCAGGCTCTTCGTTAATCAGTTGCCATAATTGCTGCTCTAAATCACCTTGGTGATGTTCAATTAAGTGAGGCTCTGCGACCACCCCAATTGAGCAGCGGCCATTACTGAACGGAATAAGCCAATACCAAATATCTTTTTGTGTCGGATGGACGCTGATGAGAATTTTTTCTCTGTCAAAATTTGCATCAGTAATATTATCGTCAATATGAGTGAATATTGCACTGCGTGAAGGCAGGCTAGATGCTTGCTCAAGATCTAATAACCTTGGAAGCACTCGACCAAAACCGCTGGCATCAAGTACATATTGTGCCGTAATTTGATAACTGTTTGCTTGCTCATCGGTCACCGTTAGCACTGGTGAGGCATGTTGGTTTTCGCCTAAGTCGATAGCATTAACACTATGGCCATAGCGAATCTCTACCCCTTGCGATACCGCTGTATCTGCCAATATCTTATCAAACTGGCCTCGTTGTACCTGAAAGGTGGTGCCAGGACCGGGAGTAAATTTTTCAGTAAAATTAAACGTCGTGTACTGATTATTTCGGCGAAATGCTGCGCCATTTTTAAATTGAAATCCCGCCGCTTCAACCGCTGGCAACATGCCGGCTTGTTCAATAAATTGCATGCAGCAAGGCAATAAACTTTCTCCAATAGAGAATCGAGGGAAGTGCTGCTTTTCTACAACCAATACGCGTTTTCCTTGCTGGTGTAATAAGCTTGCCGCTACTGCGCCGGAAGGGCCTGCGCCAATAATCACTACATCGACGTGCAGATGTTGAGGTAAGTTTGCACTGTTTTCATCCATGCTAGTGCCGAATGGGTTACTTTCCATATTGGGTAACTTCTCTTGTTATAAAGCTAAAATAGGGTCTTGTTATGAAACTGATAAGTGGTGCGAGTAAAAAGGTAAACCCGATCCCAAACAACAATGTTAAGCCAAAATAATGTATCGCATTGGTTTGACTGAGTGCTAACAATCCAAAAGCGAGTAATGTTGAGCAAGCCGACATAAAGACTGCCATCATCACTCCATTAGCCCCTGTCTTTTTGTCCGTTTTTACCGAAGCAAAAAACAAACTGTAATCAATTCCAATACCGAGCACTAAAATTAATGCCAACGCGTGGAACAAACTTAATGGCGAACCGACAATACCCAAACTGGCTAAGGTCAGTAGAATGGAACTGACTGGAACCAGCACAATCGCTGCCGCCAATCTAAGACCAAATCTTACACTAAAGATGACAATAGCGATGGCGCAAACTAGGGCTAACAATTGCAATGTAATGAGCCGAAACTGGCTCATTAATTGAGAAATTTCACCGACTTTATCTACTACAGTAATAGATAATTGGCTGTCATTAACTCGTTGTGTTAACGCTGTTAAATCATTAATCCCGCCGAGTAAGATAATACTGCCATATTGCTGGCTTTGAGAGTGTTCTGATGGTGCTAACCATAATGCCGCTAAATCATCACCTGCAATGTTAAGCACTGCGTTTGGTTCGATGAATTGGCTGCTTGCTTGCTCAAGCTGCTTGAGCAGCGTTGGTTTAATGGATTCATCGATTCCAAGGCCTGCAGTAATGTCATCTAAGTGCTGCAGGTAGAGTGCCTGATATGCTTGATAGTTTTGCTGCTGTTGCAACTTGCTAGGTAAATAGGGGCTTAGGCTAACAAAGCTTTGTATCTCGTTTGCCTCTACTGCTTGGGATAATAGTGATTGAGTCTGTTCAAGCTGAGATAATAAACCTTGTTCGCTATCAGCGCTGGCGAGAATAAACTGATTGTCAGTGCCACCACTCAGTATTTGCCTAAGCTGGTTTTCGGCTTGGATAATGCGATCAGGGCTTTGCTGTAAGTGACGAATATCATCATCGCTACTGAGTTGGGTAAAACCTAAGCCGATAAATAGAGGTATGCCAACCATCATCACTATTGCTGTTTTGGATAGCTTGCGATCAATGGGGCTGATGATGATTGCATTTAACCAATTTAGGTAACGACTTGCCCATGATAATGCCTTAGTCGCGCTAGGTAAGCGATGATTGGCTAATAAAGGATAGGCAAACACTAGGGTTAAATAAGCACCAAACAGGCCTGCAGCGCAAAAGATTGCGACTTGCTGCATGCCGGGAAAAGGGGTTAAACCAATCGCGATAAATGCGATGCTGCTGGTCACTAATGCCAGTGTTAATGCTGGCAATATTCGTTGAATGATTTGAGTGGCCGATTGGTTTTTTAACGCCATTTTTTCACAGTAAAAATGGAAGCTATAGTCGATTGCCACACCAATTAAGCTAGTACCGAATACCAGCGTCAGTAAGTGCATTTCACCAAATAGGGCGAGTGTGGCCACTGTGGCAAATAAAAAGCCGCTAGAAAGGGTTACAACGGCTAGTGACAGTGGCATAACACTTCTAAAAGCGAACCATACTAACAGCATCACGCCAATTAAGGAGATGCTGCCAATGGTTGAAATCTCAAATTTGGCGGTTTCAGTTGCTGCTTGGGCATGAAATAAGGTGCCAGCTTGGATCGTGTTTATCTGAGGATATTGATGACTTATCTCAGCTAAGCTGTCGGTTAGCACTCGGCTTTGTTCTGCTTGCCCTTGAGGACTAAAAGCGCTTTGTACTCCTTTGGCAATCACAATAGCAACGGGCTGAGATTGGCTAGAACCAAGCAGTATTCCTTGTTCAGTGGAAAGCGAGTTGATTGGCGCAAGTGCCAGTAAATTATCAGGAAAAAGCAGTAGTGGGTCTTGCGTTAACAATGCGCTACTGGCAAAACCAAAACCGCTATATAGCTGTTGCTGCGCGGCATTGAGCAATCCTTGCCATTGAGGGGGCAATGGCTTGGGTGTGCTCGACGCTAATAAGGGGGAGCCTTGTGCTGTGACGCCAAGCGTCGATCGTTGTTTTTCTGTCAGTAACATAAACCGCTTTGAGAAATAGTATTCGCTCAAGGTTTGCATGGTATGACTGTCGCCACTACGAACATCAGTAAAGACGCTTGGCTCTTGTTTTAGCTGGTTAATCAGCAGGGTTGCCGCATTAACCGCTTCAGCGTTGTTATCGGCAATCAGGCCGATATAAACTTGATCGGCTAAGCGTTTTTCGACACGGTTTAATGCGGTTTGGGTCAGTGGCGCTTCTGATATTTTAGGCAGCATCGCCAAAATATTACTTTGAATCGTCGCACCGGCTTGCCATAAATTTATCCCATATCCACTGACGAGGATGATGAGTAAACACCAAACGATAAAGCGTGATAATGCGTGTTGCGGTGAGTTAAACCAGCTGGCAAGGCGTGACATTATTGACCCTCTGTCACGGATGATGTGGGTTTAAGGTCAAATTGTTGTAAATCCATTTTGCTAAGGGTTGGGCTGACATGCGCAAACTCGATAACGGTTTTATCTCCGCTCAATTGGTCTTTTTCGGCGATTGTTGGCTTTTCTGACAGCATGGTAAGGCGATGTATTTGCTGCTGTCCTTCGAGCACCATAGCCCCGATGGCTTTAGCAATTAGCGGGTCTTTGGCCACTAACCCCAGTTGCCAATATGGGTTGGATTGGTCAATATTGGGGGCCATGTATAGATGAAAATCTTTAGCTAACGCATCAACGTCCCCAGTGAGAAGACCTTGCATTAATTGCGGTAGTTGCTCTGCCATGGCTGAACTGGTTTGGTTTGCTGTTGTTTGTTGAATATTGCCCAAGCTGTCTTGTTGAAAAAGGGTATTTTGCTTCAATAACAAGGTGCTTTTAAAAGGGGTTTGCTGTTGCCATAGTAAGCCAATATCTTGGCTAAACATAAACTGACCAGCACTTTTTAGTGGACGTTTTAACACCGCTAAATGGCGAGTTTGTTGAAACTGCCCCTTGGCTTGCGTCCCGAGTTGTAGTTGGCTCGCAAGATGGGTTAACTGCTCGTTGGAGGCGGTCGTATTAAAGAGAGTGACAACTTGCGCTGCGCTGAGTGCTGTTGGCTGTATTTTTTTAGGGACTGTATTAGCGGGTAGGCTTGTCTGTGTGGTGTCGACGACACTTTGCTCGCTTGTTTGAGCTTGCTTAAGCTCAAAGCCATTCGTCTTGTCTGCGCCATTGCCATATGCGTAAGTTTGACCTACTAGCAGGAAAAATACGAGTACACAGTAACAACCGCCTAGGGACTTCATGACGCACTCACCTTTAGCGATGATATTAGCGATGATAATCGCTCACGTTCTTGAATGAGCTCATCAGTGAGGCTTGATTCATCCAGTAATGGAAGGATTCTCGCGCGAAAGATATCTGGAGTAACGAAACACAACTCTTCAGTGTTAATCTCAACGGCAGCCTGAATGGTATAGCCTTTGGTGATGCGTTGCTGGGTGTCAGCATCTTTAATTTGATAATTAATCCGTAATCGATTTTCCCATTCAACAATTGCGGCATGGACAATGAGCTTTTGATCAAAGGTGCTACTTTTTACATATTTAAGCTGGGTATCAACAATCGGCCAAGCATAGCCCGAATTCATCATTTGACGATAGTTATAGCCAAGTTCGTCAAGTAACTTACAACGGGCAACCTCGAAATAGCGTAAGTAGTTACCATGCCAAGTGATGCCCATAGAGTCGACATCATGAAAAGGCACTATCATTTCTAATTCAGTGCTAAAAATGGCTTTCATTGTTAACAGACCTCCCACTCACCAAGCTGAATCTTGCTAACAGTTTGACGTAAAACGGCTTCAAGTGGGCGATCTTCGGTTAATAACTCAAAGTCTGCACTGACTTGCTGAACGGTTTTCGCCAAAGAAGGGGTTAATGATTCTTCTGCCAACTCTTGTTGAGCAATTCGCAGGTGAATACCTTGAGTCATCGCGAGCAGTGCAGCAGCTGCGACTTGTTCAGTCAACTGTAATACTCGCATACAGTCTCGAGCTGCAATGGTGCCCATACTGACTTTGTCTTGGTTGTGGCATTCAGTTGAGCGTGAAAAAACACTGGCTGGCATGGTATTTTTAAGTGCCTCTGCAGTCCAAGCGGATACGCCAATTTGTACTGCTTTAAAGCCATGGTTAATGGATTGTCGTGCGCCAGTTGCTGCAGATAAATTAGCAGGTAACCCATTGTTGAATTTAGGATCCATGACTAAGGCCATTTGACGGTCAATTAAATCAGCTAAATTAGCAACAGTATTTTTCATTGAATCCATGACAAAGGCTATGTGGCCACCATAGAAATGACCACCGTGAAGAATATGCTCTCCTTCACCATCGACAATCGGGTTGTCATTAGCACTGTTTAATTCAGTTTCAATAAACTGACGCATAAAAGGTAATGCATCTTGTAGTACGCCAATAATATGTGGAGCACAGCGAATCGAGTAGCGATCTTGCAGTCTGTCAGAGTTTCTTGGATGGGTATGGTGATTTAAGTCTTCACGAATCCAGGTGGCAATTTGGTTTTGGCCTGGATGAGGCTTAGCGTCAAATAAAATATCATCAAAGTGGTTCGAGTTTCCTTTGAGCGTTAATGATGCCATGGCAGTGATACGACTTGATAATCGTGCCAAGTACTGAGCTCGGTCATACGCTAAACAAGCTAAAGCCGTCATAACCGCAGTGCCATTCATTAAGGCTAAACCTTCTTTTGGACGAAGGGTTAATGGCACAATATTTAGCTCAGCGTATACGTCTTTTGTAGCGCGACGTTGACCTTGATATGTCACTTCTCGCTCACCGACTAAAACGGCTGCTAAATAAGATAACGGGGTTAAATCACCACTTGCACCTACCGATCCTTCTTCTGGTATTACTGGGCAAATGTCTAAATTCAGTAGTAGCTCAATACGCTGTAATAACTCGTAAGTGACACCTGATTTACCAACAGCCAAGGAATTGAGACGACAAGCCATAATGGCACGCGACTGCATTGGCGAGAATATATCTCCTAAACCACAGCCGTGAAAACGTGATAAATGCAGCGGTAGCTCGTGGACTAAATCTAATCCGACTGTCACAGTACATGAGTCGCCATAACCGGTTGTTACCCCGTAAACCACACCTTCTTCATGTAAGAGACTATCAATAAAGCGTGCGCCTTTTTGAATGTACTCTTGGTATTGCTGGCTATCATTTAGCTTTACTGGTGCGCCTTTTGCGACACTGACAACTTGCTCTAAGCTAATAGATTGCTGACCGAAAGCGACCGTTGCCAAAGTTGCAGCTGAAGAAGTGGTTGATTGGCTCATGGTATTACTGTTCCTGCTTGAAATTGGGATTGCTTGAATGTGAGGGCGACGACAGCTCAGTCGAAGGTGTCACTTCTGTGGGGCCTGAATCTCTTTGGGAGTCTTCATCACGGCGCCAAAAATCGTAAAAATTAAACCATTGCAATGGTTGTTGTGTTGCAAAGTGCTCAAGTCGGCGGCTATATTCTGTCGCCGCGTCAGCTAATCGCTCTGTTCGTCCTTTACGAGGCCCTTTTAAACTGTCTGACAAGTGTTCGACATGGACACGATAACGACCATGCTCTTGTAAACAAAACATAGTGTAAACCGGACAATCAAGTAGCCCTGCTAGAATAAAGGGGCCTTGTGGGAATGCGGCTTGTTGATCAATAAAGTCGTTATAAAAAACGCGACCTGCAGTATCAGATGAGGTGCGGTCTGCTGCGATAACGACTAATTCTCCAGCGGCAATTTTGTCTTGTAATAGCATCGCCGTGCTTGGTCCCAATTCATTGACTTGAATCAGATTTAAACCACTATTTGGGTTTAATTGTTTTAGCACGTTATTAAAGTTTTCTGCATGACTGGTCAGCACCATAACATTGACTTTGACTTGTTGCTGGTGGATTGAGATCGCACGGCAAAGTTCAAGGTTACCTAAGTGAGACACCAATAATACTGCACCTTGGCCAGATGCCACTTGGTCTGCTAAAACGTGTCTGTCAGGAAAGTCTACCTGTGCCAGTTTAATACGATCGCACCATGCATCGATTCTATCCAGTGCCGCATTTCCAAAAGCAAAAAAGTGCTTCAGGCTGTCTCGCCATGTAACAGGATCAGATAATTGTTCATGCTGCGGATGTTTACGCTTAACTCGACGTAAAAAGTCCATGGAGGCGTTTCTTGCGGTTACGCCAGTAAGGAAGAAGTAGCAAATCACAGGGTACATGATTGCTCTACAAAGCCAATGACCGCCTAAACGATAGCTGTCAGCAATGAGCTTAATGCCCCAATAACTGCCACGCTCACCCATAGCTGACCAGTGTTTATTAGCGTTTTTTTTTGACAGAATTTGCGGCAAACGTTTTAGCATCCCGAAAAATAAGCCGGTATGCATTGCTGAAATGCGGACATTATCTTTAATACCTTGAAAGTGACTAATGCCATCTTCAGGGTAAATCACCTTGGTAGAAATATGCTTGATTGGTACACCTTGCCAGTGCAGCTTGACCATAATTTCAATATCAAAGTCCATGCGCTCGCCTAGCGCTTGCTGTTTAAATAACTGCTCTGTAGCAGCAAGAGGGTAAACCCTAAAACCGCACATTGAGTCTTGAATATCAAAACTTAGGGTCTCAACCCACACCCAAAAGTGGGTGATATAACGGCCATATAAACGCCCTTTAGGAACTGACTCATCATATTCGGGTTTGCCTGAAATCAACGCAAGAGGCTGTTCTGATGCGGCTTCAATCATGGCTGGAATATCATCTAGACAGTGCTGACCGTCGGCATCAATTTGCAAAGCATGGCTATAGCCATCTGCATAAGCTGCCCGCAGACCTGTGGTGACTGCTGCGCCTTTACCTCGATTAAAGGGATGCGTTAGTAAGGTTACCCAATCATACTTATCTGCTAATGATTGCAATAAATAACGCGTTTCATCATTACTACCATCGTTAACTAAATAACAAGGTAAGCCTATAGGTGCTAAAGCGATTAATGTGTCAGCAATGGCTTGTTGATGATTATAATTGGGAATAATCAGAGCCAGTTTCATGATTGGCCATCCCTATTGCATGTTGCAGAGGCCAAAGCTAATGCGATGCGGCCTGAAGCATACCGTTTGTCACCATCACGGTAACTAAAGGTTAATTTTGACTTGGCGGCATTGTGGCTAATGAATAGCTCAACTTCAGTATCAGGTAACATTAATTGTTGAAACTTAAGCACTTCTAGCGTGGCAACGGTAGGCTCGTAACCAAATGCTTGGCAGCCAAGCTGAATTGCCCAATCAAGTTGGGTGACGCCAGGTAATACGGCTTGTTCTTCAAAGTGGCCTTTAAAATAATCTAACTCGGCAGACACAAAGATCCGCCAACAGATCTCATCTTCATTGCTGTGTTGCGCTAATATTTGGGGTAACGCTGATTTAATCATCATTGAATACTGCTAATAGATCGGTTTGTACACGCTTACCCTGTGCGTTAAGCGGTAATGTATCAGGATAGCGCCAGCGGCGTGGTAACGTGACTCGTTCGAACTGACTTAATAGATGCTTTTTAAGGTGATTATTGACACTTAATTTACCGGCATCATCAAGCTGCTCTAATCCTTCTTCAGATAAGCAAATTGCCGCACCTAGCATGATTCTTGGCTCGGTTAGCTGAATCACTGCAGCTTCTTTCACAAACGGATGAGTGCAGAGCAAGCCTTCCATTTGCGCTAGAGATAAACGTTTTTCTTCCACCTTTACGATGCGGTCGAGTCGGTGTAACAAGGTAAAACGGCCATCTTCAGCTAATTCAATCTTGTCATCACACTTCATCCATCCATTACTGGCAGGTAAATAAGGTGATTTGAGCATCAATGCGCCATCTTCATCATTCTCACATATCTCAACGCAGCTGAAAGGAAGCCAAGTTCTGTTTGGCTCCATTTGACGTCGATAGGCAATACCGCCAGTTTCTGTGCTGCCAAAGACCTCTATAGGGAACTGACCATAGCAGGTATGAATGTGCTGAGAGGCATCGTATGACAAAGGGCCACCTGAACTGAAAATCAGACTTGGTGCTAACTGTTGTTGTTCAAACTCTAAAGCTTCTGGCAAGCGTGATAATTGGGCAGGGCTACTTATCAAGCATAAGTTCGGCATTAAGGCGATGTAGTAACTTAAGGTTTCAGGGTATTCAACGAGATCACTTAAAAACGGACGACTTGCAGCTAAAGGCCACAATATTTTGAATAACAAACCATAAATATGTTGATGTGAAACGGTAGAAATAACGCTGCACTGTGGCAGTCGAGATGCAAAGGTTTGTTCTAAAATGCTGACTTCAGCATCCAGTTGTTCAATTGACTTTGCAATGGCTTTAGGTTCGCCGCTACTCCCTGATGTGAATAAAACTAACTCGCCAATTTGGCTGGTTTCAGGCCAAGATTTATTGGCAAGGCCGAGCTCTTTTTTAAGCAAAATAAATTGCTTAACTTCACTAAGAGGCTGATCTGAAATTACCCCATCAAAGGCATGGTTTAGCTCAGTTAGCGTGCCACCTTGGATATTAGCGGGCAAAACCACTTGCTTACCTGCAAGCAAGGCTGCACACATGCCAGCAGCAAATAAATCACTGGTTTCAGCTGCGAGTAACCAACGTTTGATTGGGCTGGCATTAAGTTGTTCAAATAGATGGGCAACATGGGCTGTAAACAGTGAACCCGTCACAATGTCATGATGATTGAAACTAATTAATTGTTGCGTTTTAGGGCCATTATGTAGCCAGTTTATCAGCAAGTTATTCATGTTTTTTCAACCAAAATTTGCGATATAACCATTCTCCACCGAGTAATAAACCCATGAGGATATAGGCAATGAATCCATTATAAAGCGTCCACCATTCAAGCGAGGCAAACTGTGCAGTGTAGAGCGCGAAACTGCCATTGATGATAAATAATCCACACCATAAACGGGTGACATTATTTAAATAACCAATGGCCGAATCAGGTAAATCTGGTTCTTTTAATCTGGCCAAACGTTCAATCATACTTGGGCCTTGTTTTAGTGAGTAACTAAATAGCCCTAGCATGGTGAGGTTTATCACCACTGGGTAGAACAGTAACCAATCATTGCGTTTAGCAATAAAGCTCGCCGCTGTGAGTCCAATGCCCACCAGTAGCGGCAGCGCCATAGACTTAAGTTGTTGCTTACTCAGCGCAAGTCGCGCAATTAATACAGCACAAAGTAGTAATGCTATTGTGCCTGGTGGTAAGAACTGCAAACCTAAATACACCGCTATCGGGTAGCAAATAAGTGCGATGGCGGTGATAATTTGCAGTACTAGCACCATTAATCTTTCATTAAACCTTCAATCGCATTAACGACATCTTCAACTGTACGCACTGTTTTAAATTGCTCTGGTTGAATCTTTTTTCCGGTCATTTGTTGAAGCTTTATCACTAAATCCACAGCATCAATACTGTCTAAATCAAGTGCTTCATAAAGTGAAGCATCTAAGGTGATATCTTCTGCTTCAATTTCAAAATCATCGACTAAAATTTGCGTCAACATGTCTAGGATTTGATCACGATTTTCCATGATGACTCCTAAGAACGCTGTGATTCAATAAAGCTAGCTAAGCTTGCTACGCTGTAAAAGTGTGCTTTAGTTGCTTCAGAGTTAGCTTCTATTTTGATATCGAATTGCTTTTTAATTGCTAAACCTAGCTCAAGCGCATCGATTGAGTCTAATCCTAAGCCTTCACCAAATAGTGGTGCGTCAGTTTCAATATCGTCGATACTGACATCTTCTAAGTCGAGGCAGTCAATAATGAGCTGCTTAATTTCGTTGTGTAAATTCATATTAATATTCTAATTGTGATTGGTGTAATTAATGTTTGCTCATGTTGCGTAATGGCGGTAATGCTGTGAGTTGCTCAGCGTAATACTGGTGTAACTCTCTTGTCAGAACTCTGGCCATTTTAGCTTCATTGTTTTGACTAGCATCATACCTTAGGTACTCAAAAGGTGCGCCCATTTCTACAGACATATTGATTGTTTGCCTTGGTAGTTCGTACCAAGGTTGCTGTTTTGTCAGTCCGGCCACATCAATACGAAGTATGACAGGCATGATATCAGTTTGTGTACGTAATGCGATATTTGCAGCGCCACGTGCAAATGGATTTGTTTTAGCTCCCACAAGGGTACGAGTGCCTTCTGGGAAAATAATTAAGTTTGTATCTGTTGCTAACACTTGCTGACAGTCTTTTAGTAACAAGTCTGCACCACGATTAGGAATATAACCTGCTGATGCTAATACACCGCGTATAAAGGGGTTGCGCCATAATCCTTGTTTAACAATACAACCGGCATTGGGCATTAAACTGATTAACACCACCACATCAACTAAGGTTGGGTGGTTAGCCACCACTATCACTCCTTTTGCCTCGCTTAAGCTAGGGAGCGTTTTGGTACTGACTTTAATGACACCGGTTGCACTGAGCATCCACACAAAACCTTTAAACATAATGTGGACCGCTTTTTGTACTCTGGCAATTCGTTGCTGTTTTGTACCCGGCCACAAACGTAATATAGGTAAAACAGTGAGCGAGCTTAATAGTCCACCTAAACCAAAAACAACATAACATAAGGTGCCACCTATCCAACGAGGTACATATGCTAGCCCCGTTAAGTAAGGGGCGGGTTCAGGGAACTCTACTGCGCTGTTTTTATTCGTCATACTCTGCAACTTATAATATCAGCGACTTTCATGTCGCTGGGTCGTGTGGTCATGACCTAATTGAGGGGTCAATTGCCACTGCCAATGAGCCAATTGACCTGTTAGCGAAGTTTGCGAAGCAATAGCATGAATAAATTGCGCATAACTGATTGGCTGGGACTCGTATGTATTGCCGTTTGATAGCGTCAATTGACCTAGAACAGTGCGCTGATGCTCAGTGCTGTTGGCTGGGGCAAGATATAAGCCCATTGCCAAAGGTAATTCATATTCTTGGGTGTATTGATTGTAAATAGGCGGGACAGGATCGTCACCAAAGACAAGCAGAACCGGTTCAGGGTTTTCAGCTAGCTGCGCAAATACTTCAATCATGGCTTGGGATAGGCTTTCTTCACCTGCTGCAACAGAAGTTGAAGCTGCGGTATTGCCACTCACTATACCGTAAATGCCACTGGCTGTGTTGTGTACTGACTGGCTGAAAGCTAATGGAGAAAGCGCTTCTTTATCAACAATATCTTGTAATAAACCCAGTGTGCGAGTGAGTTCGCCATGACGAGAAGCAAACACGCTGCGGCAATGTTTTGCGGGTTGGCAGTCATGGGCTGCAGTCAGCATCATTTTAGTTAAGCGGCTAAAACGGCGACGTTGCATGGCTGGCACGTGAGCTAAAGCGGGAGAGGTTTTATTTTCTGTAGTCGGGGTGACAGCATTAGCCCATTGGCGCCAGCTTTCTTTATCTTGAAAGTCTAGAGACCATGCGCCCCATGAAAGAATATCAAATACTAATTGCACTACATTGCCTCTGGTACGACTCAGGTATCCCTTGCTGAGATGGCCACATCGATAGGGTTTGGACGCTATGAATATGGCAGCTTGTTGTTAATTTAATAACGTCAGCAATTGTACCGTAATATTTAGCATCACAAAAACAAAAAATAGCGACATAAGGTCGCTATTTTGTGGGTGCTTGAACTGCAAACCTGATCGAGTAACTTGCTCTTATTAGATTAGGGTTTGGCAGCGATAGGTTGGCTAGTACTAAAAATACCTACCAAAGCTAGTTGTTTAGCTGTTGTTTAAGCTTTCTTACAGCACCTTTGATTTTCTTGGTATTTTCAGGCCCCATGCGCACCATTAATTTTTGAATGTTGGGTAGCGACTCAAGTTTAGGGTCAACAAATAAATAGTTAACACTGATTGATGACAGCTCAATTGGATCTTCGATAATAGGGGCTGCCAAAATCACATCAAATGCTTCTACCATGCGTTCATTGAAGCTCATGTCACTATAACCAAGTTCTTCGAATGCTTCGTCAAATAAAGGCGATAATTCTTCAAAAGTACTGATTAGCTGTTCATCATTCATGCCCGCTATCATGTCTGCATAGAGATCATAACGGTGGTAGCTGTCTGGGTTTAAGTAGATTTTGTCGGTAATTTCACTGACGCTAAAGCTGTCTTTAGGACCTTTCAAAGGGCTGGCTTTATGAATGACTTCACCTTGTGCCATGTTGTCGACAAATACCACAAACTGGCGAGCAATGTCTTTTTTAAGGATGATGGATTCGATTTTCATTCCATCAGCCATTTCAATGGTTTTTTGCTCTACAAAATCATCACTTTCGGTCAGTGCTGGTAATGGTTCAACGACCACTTCAGGTTCTGTTGGAATGGTTTCGGTCGGCTCAACCACTTCTGGTTCAACAATCACTTCTTCAATTGGCTCTTGCTCGATGGGCTGTTCAGGCACCGGCTCTGGCAATTGTACTGGTGTTGGGGCTATCACCTCAGGTTCAGACGGCTCTGACGTGAAATAGAAATAACCTGCACCAGCCAAAATAACGGCAATGGTTACGCCGATAACACCTGCATTGCTGCCACCTGCACGGCTCGATTGTGGTGTTGTTCTGTCTTCTTGATTGACTTGCATTTCTATTCCTTAGCTTTAAACATCAAAAGTGGAACTGAACACGAGATAAATATTGTTTAGCCTCAAGCTCATCACTCATTCTGCAATATTATTAACGCTTGTCTAGTGATACTAGACCTAAGTTAACAATAATTTATGCTTGTACGTATTGCTGGCGATCACCTAACCAACGGTGAATGATGCCATCAACATTTTCAGGTACTTGTCGCATGACATGTGCGGCAAGTTTTTGGGTGTTTTCAATTAAATACTGGTCTCTGACCAAATCTGCTATTTTCATTTCTGCCAGCCCAGTTTGACGAGTGCCGAGCACTTCACCTGGGCCGCGGATCTCTAAATCTTTTTGGGCAATAACAAAACCGTCATTACTCGACCTTAATACACCAAGTCGCTTTGTTGCTGTTTGCGACAATGGCGCTTTGTAAAGCAGTAGGCAATGACTCACGACTGAGCCGCGACCGACACGACCACGTAATTGGTGTAATTGCGCTAAGCCCAGCCTTTCGGGGTTTTCAATGATCATCAAACTGGCATTGGGTACATCAACACCAACTTCAATCACAGTGGTTGCCACTAGTAAATGTAGCTCACCCGCTTTAAATTGAGCCATTATTTGCTGTTTTTCTGCGCTTTTCATTCGTCCATGCACCAGACCAATATTGAGCTCTGGTAATAAACGACTGAGTTCTTCTGCTGTATCTTCAGCAGCTTGGCATTCCAGCACTTCAGATTCTTCAATTAAGGTGCAGACCCAATAAATTTGTCGATTGTCGTTTAAGGCTGCTTGCTTGACCCGCTCAATGACTTCATCACGGCGATTATCACTCACAGCAACTGTACTGACAGGCGTTCTGCCAGGTGGTAGCTCATCAATGATAGAGGTTTCTAAGTCTGCATAAGCTGTCATTGCTAACGTGCGAGGTATCGGAGTGGCTGTCATGATCAATTGATGAGGATGAAAACCTTGGCTAATGCCTTTTTCACGTAGGCCCAACCGTTGATGCACTCCAAAGCGATGCTGCTCATCGATAATTATCAGTGCTAATTTGTCAAAACTGACTTGTTCTTGGAAGATGGCGTGGGTGCCAATGACCATATTGGCGCTACCATCAGCGATATCCGCTAGTGATTGAGCCCTTGCCTTGCCTTTTAGTTTACCTGCAAGCCAGCCGACTTTTAGTCCGAGCGGCTCAAACCACGCTGCAAAATTAATGGCATGTTGTTCAGCCAGCAATTCGGTGGGTGCCATCATCGCCACTTGGTAGCCATTTTCAATGGCTTGTAGCGCTGCCAGTGCAGCAACTAAGGTTTTTCCTGAACCGACATCACCTTGCACTAAACGCATCATTGGTGTTGGTTTCTCAATATCTTGGCTTATGTCTGCACCCACTCGCTGTTGAGCCCCTGTGGGTTTGAAGGGCAGGGCTTTTAAAAACGGGTTTAGTAGTTGGCCTGTTGCCGAAAGCGTGACAGCTTTATCAAGGTTGTTACGTTGACGCAGCTTTAGCATACTTAAATTGTGCGCCAATAACTCTTCTTGTACTAACCGCTGCTGAGCAGGATGCATCCCCATCTCCAAGTCAGCTTGTTCGATGTCATTGGGAGGTCTATGTATTAACTGTAAAGCATGGCTAATACTCATATTATTGGGCTGTAACTCGGCGGGGAGCAACTCGGTTAACCCGCCGTGAGTTAGGTGAGTCAGAGCTTGTTCGGTTAGTTTAATCCAACTGGCTTGTTTAAGACCTTCTGTTGAAGGGTAAATGGGGGTCAGTGAATCACTTAATGCTGGATTCTCGCCTTCTTTGATTATCTTGTATTCGGGATGAATAATCTCAAAGTGTCTTTTACCGCGCTTAATTTCACCATAAGCGCGAATAATCGCGCCGTTTTGCATGCCATTACGTTGGGCAACTGAAAAGTTAAAGAAACGTAGGGTTAGCATTCCTGTGTCGTCTGCAATAGTGCAGGTCAGCATGCGTTTGCGGCCAGGGACAATTTGGGTAGAAATGATTTCTGCTTCGACAGTGCCATACATGGCAGGATATAAACTCGCAATAGGATAGATTTGGGTGCGATCTTCGTAGCGCATAGGCAGATGAAACAGCACATCTTGTACTGTTTTAATGCCCAGCTTATCGAGTTTTTCAGCGACTTTTTTGGCTACGCCTTTTAAGTCGGTAATAGGAACCTGATCCAATGGTTGCAAATCCACAATGCCTTCATATTGTCGAGTGTTGGCGCTATCATGCTAGCAAGGGTTAACAGAGTTATCCAATAAGTTATACAGTTCACTATCGAGTGAGAATGCTTGCTAGAGACAATAGTACTGTAAATATATACAGATATTTATGCCTATCTTAGCAGAGTTTGAATACAAGGCAATAATATTCCCCTTTTTGGCAGCTAAGCAACGCTATAACCAGCCTTTTTGTTTAGCGATACGGGCAGCATCAATACGATTACTGGCATTAAGCTTACTGATCGCTTCAGACAAGTAATTCCTGACTGTCCCTTCGGCAATGAACAGCTTCGCGGCAATATCACTGGTAGATAATCCTTCGCTGGCAAATCGTAACGCTTTTCGTTCCTTATCATTTAGCGGATCAATATCCCCGATGGCACTGATTGCAAGCTCTGGATCGATCACCTTTTTGCCAGCCATGACCTGCTTGATTGCCGATAATAAACTTTCTGTGGGGGCATCTTTTAATAAAAAGCCATCGACGCCACAGCCAAGCGCTCGCTTGATATAACCGGCTCGACCAAAGGTGGTTAAGATAATGACTTTGGTTTGCAGTGCTGCACCATGCTGTTCTTTAAGCCATTGTGCTAATTCAAGGCCTGTATGCCCTGGCATTTCGATGTCACTGAGCAGTAAATCAAACGAGTGTTGTTTGAGTAACGCAATAGCCTGAGTGCCGTCTTCGGCTTCTGTGACTTCAACTGGGCCAATGGTTTCATCATTGCTAAGAGTGAGCAGTGCTGAAAGCGCTCCTCTCACCATAGCTTGATCCTCTGCCAGTAAAATTTTCATGAATCAGCTGTCCTTATCGGTAGAAAGAGGCAATGAAATCGTGAACTGATAACCATCGGTAATTTGATAGTTAAATGCGCCTTTGAGCAACTGAGCCCGTTCTGCGATGCCTTTTAGTCCATTCCCTTCCACTATCGCTTGTGTTGATGAATTATCAGATAAACGTACGTTTAGGGTGTTGTTTTGATGGCTAAACTGCCACCAACATTCAGTTGCGGTGCCGTGTTTGAGCATGTTATTGACTAGTTCAGTAAACATTAACCCTAGTTGTGATTCATATAACTCGGGCATCTCAGGTAATTGGCCGTTGACGTTCACTTCTATGCTTTGTTCTCGAAGGGATGCGGTTAATTGCTGTAAGGTGTCAGCCAAGCCTTTATGTTTATAATCCGATACTGTTTGTCTGATTTGACTAAGGCTGTCTCTGGCTATTTCTGCTAATTGACTCAAATGCTCTTTTGCTAAAGGCAGGTTTCCTGCTTCAACGAGTTTTTCCGCTAACTGCGCTTTAAGGGCGATAGACGATAAGTTGTGACCCATAATATCGTGAAGATCTCGAGCAATTCTTTCTCGTTCTAGGGCTGTCGCTAAACTGGCAATTTCATCATTTGATTGACGTTGCTGACGTCTAATTCGCTCATTGTTATGTTCTACTACACCAAATAATCCCACCACAAACACGATTAACATGCCGTATAGCGGGAAATAAAATGCGGGATACCCTACAAGGTAGTTTAGTGTCCATAACCCAATACTGATGGCGATAAAGCTGATAATGCTGGTGCGTAATGAGTAAAAAAAACCAATAAAAAAGCCCGCAAAACTAAAAAATGAAATTCCGCCGCTGGTAAATAAACTGGCGATAACCGCAGTCGAAATCATTAAGGATATAGGGTGTATGGCTTTTGCTTGGCTACTTTTATAAGCCCAAAAATAACCGTATAAGAATGGAATTAATAGCAATAGACTAATGCTTACACGCATAACATCATCACGCATAAACCAAATAGGTATGAAATAAAAAATGAGGTTTAACAAATAGACCCAAGCCGTTTTTTGCTTGTAGGCTTTTTCTGGGTGGTTGTTTTCGTTAGTGGTCATATCCGTGTGAACCATTCCTTGAGCAGACTGATTGGCAGTATCTTGAGTATTCATAACCTTTCCTTAGCAAGTTAGCATACTGCAACCCATCGGCAATGGGTAGCAGTAGCTAACAGGCCCCGTGGCATTATTGACTAGCATTCACTGTAGAGGTTGGGTTTAGCAGGAAGTTAGCCCATCCATAGTCTGGATTAATGGTTAACGCTTGTTGCCAGTCCTGCTCTGCAGCGTCTTGTTGACCGAGCTCTTGTTTGGCAAGACCTCGCCAAGTGTAAGCTTCAGCATGTCCCCAACAGATCTCATCACAAGGGTTTTGATAGCGTGCAATGGCTAATGAGGCCAACTCACTGGCTTTGTCGTAACCTCCACCATATTGCGCAGGCGTGTAAAATGCACTCATAGCTTTAACTAATGCAATTCGAGGGTTGTCGGGACTTAATTGTTCAGCCTGCTGTAATAAAGCGCCTGCTTTAGATGATAATTGTTGGGCTTTAGCGCCGTCATAAGCGATTTGCATGCCATAGATTTGCGCTAATAATGTCATCGATTCAGCATGATCTTCACGACTGATAACTGCTTCAAGTGTGGCTTGTGCATCAGTAAGCGCACGTTTTGCGACACCACGTTGTCCTAAAATATTGGCAGTAATTGCAATACGGTATTGGGCATAGGCATGTTCATAATCAACACTTTGCTGGCTGATTTGATTGAGCGCTTCAAGGTTCATGGTATTGGCTGCAGCATCAATACTACTGATATCTGCGACACTGGTTTGACTGACTAAAGATAAGGTAGCGGCAATAAATAATGTTTTCATGATTAACTCCGTTTATTCAAGTGTGTGTTGAGTGCAGAGTTAGTATTCAATATTGGCGTGAATGTGTGCAGGCACAAACGTCATCAGTTTATAATGACAAATGTCATTAATAAAAAAGCCAGCATACTGAATTAGCATGCTGGCTTATGGTTTAGCCCTGATGTTATCGTCTTAGGTTTTTTGTTTGACCCTATCGAATAGACTGAACCGTTTTTATACTTACGCTTGGATCACTAAGTAACTGATATAGCCTAAATAGCTGGCGACTAAAACAGCAGCTTCTCGGCGACCAATCCGCAGGCCTGTGTAAGCAAAGGGCAGTAATACTGCTGCTAATGCGATCATGACCACCCAGTCTATTTGGCTTATCTCATTACTGATAATAGGGTGGATAAGGGCCGTTACCCCTAAAATCCCTAAAATGTTAAATAGGTTTGAACCAACAACATTACCAATCGCTATATCACTTTCGCCTTTCAGTGCTGCCACAATAGAGGTGACAAGCTCCGGCATACTGGTGCCTATCGCGACGATGGTGAGGCCAATAACCACCTCACTAATACCTACCGACTTTGCCATGGCAACTGCGCCATCGACAAACAAAATGCCGCCACCGACCAGCATAGAAATACCGACAATAATCATTAGTACTGAAAGGAGGTTGCTTTGATTTGTTGCACTTTCAGAGTCGTCATTTTGTTGTTTGTCTGCTGTGAAATAGCTAAATAGTAAGTAACTGATAAGCAACGTAGTGAGAATGACGCCATCAAAAAAGCTTAAACCACCATCCAGTAATAACCCCCAAAACAATAATGAGGCCGCAATCATAATAGGGATATCTCGGCGCACCATTTGTGATTCGATTTTTATTGGACGGATAAGCGCGGTTATTCCTAAGATTAAACCGATATTGGCAATGTTTGAGCCGATAACGTTGCCCAACGCAATTCCGCTATTACCTGCAATAGCTGATTTAACACTCACTGCAAGCTCAGGGGCGCTGGTGCCAAAGGCCACGATTGTTAAACCGATAATAAGCGGCGTAAGTCCCAACTTGAGCGCGATTTGACTTGCTCCTCGCACGAGCGCTTCTGCACCTAGGGTTAAAATCAAAAAACCGCCGATAATCGACAACATAATTAGCATGATTCACTCTCAAAAATGGCTGAAACCGAAATGGACGGCAAGCATAGTGATTTTTTAGTTTTGCGCAATTTAAATTATCGAGCCGGAGGTTAAATTTTGTTCATATAGCTTAGGTATAGCATAGGGTTATTTCGCAAATACCAGGGACAAAAAAGCACACCAATAAGGTGTGCTTTAATCAGTCTAACCAAACAGCGGGTTAAATTTCATCTTCCCAGCAAATTTTCGCACCACGAATACCATCAACTTTGGCACTAAACTGCTTTTCTAGCACGTGGCGTTTAATTTTAAGCGTTGGTGTCATTGCATCATTTTCAATGGTCCAAGGCTCTGTTACCACAACCATTGCGTCAACATGCTCGTGTGATTCTAAGTTAGGGTTAATGCTGTCTAAGGTCGCCTTGAGTGATGAGCGTACTTCTTCACGAGGTTGCAACGCAGCACCTTCTGATAATTGAACCAATGCCACAGGGTGCGGTAAACCCGAACCAATGACACACAATAATTCAATATGCGAATCTTGAGCTAACTTACGCTCAATTGGGACTGGCGCAACATACTTACCTTTTGAGGTTTTGAAGTTATCTTTAACGCGACCCGTAATTGAGATAAAGCCTTCATCATCAATTTCACATAAATCGCCAGTATGGAAAAAACCATCTTCATCAAAACAAGCTTTGGTGACTTCTTCTTGTTTGTAATAGCCTTGCATTAAGCCAGGGCTTTTAACCATCAGCTCACCTTCGTCACTACGGCGCACTTGACAACCTTCGACTGGGCGCCCCACTGTACCAATTTTAGTGGCATCGAATGGGAAGTTAATTATCGAGTAAGCACAGTTTTCAGTCATGCCCCAAGCTTCAGAAATGTTCATGCCGATTTTGTGGTACCACTCAAGCTGGCTTGGTGGAATAGGCGCTGAACCTGAACCCAGCAAACGACAATGTTCCAGCCCTAGGCCTTTTTGGATTTTACGTTTAACTAAGCTGCTAATGATGGGGACTTTAAGCAGGAAGTCCAATTTAGCTTCACCGGCTTTTTCAATAATATTGAGCTGGAATAGTGTCCATAAACGTGGCACCGAGAAAAACACCGTAGGACGACAGCGCTGCACATCTGCAACAAACGAGTCTAGGCTTTCAACAAAGGCGACCGAAGAACCTGAGTAGAATGATGATCCTTGAATTGCGACACGCTCAGTAATGTGGGCTAATGGCAGGTAAGATAATAATCTGTCAGTGGTATTGGTTTTTAAATCACGCACGACGGCTTCACAAGTCCAACCGTAGCTACCAAATGTTTGAATTGCGCCTTTAGGTTTACCGGTAGAGCCAGAGGTATAAATCAGCGTCATGACTTGCTCTGCGGTAGGCGTCGGCGCATCAACTAATGGCGTGCCAAGTTCAAGAATTTTGTCCCAGTGATACTGAGAAGGCATGGTGTCATATGGCATTGCAAGACGTAAGATTTCACCACCTACACCGGCTTCTTGATCAGCCCAGAAATCTAATTTACCTGTAAAAATGGCTTTAGCTTCACTGTGCTCAAGGACATAGCGAATAGTCTCAGCATTTGCTGTTGGGTAAATCGGCACACTGATATAACCGCCATGCATTAATGCTAAATCAGTGATAAACCATTCAGCACAGTTTTTAGAAAGTACCGCGACTTTATCGCCTGGTACTAAGCCTAAATGACGCAGTGCACCGGCAACTTGCTGAACTTTTTGTTGTACTTCACGCCAAGTAAAGTCAACGTACTGACCATTGATAGGTTGGCGTAAATAGACTTCATTACCCTGGGTTTCTACCCAGTGCGACAACATTTCTACTGGCGTTTTCATTAGATTTTCCATTGACGATTCCGTGTTCTTTTTTGTTTTAATGTAGGTCGTGTTTATTTCAATGTCTTTAACGTAATAATCTATTGTAATCGCATTGAATATTTAATCAGTTCAGACCAGTTACATTCGCCTATAAGGTTAAATATGTGCATAAAGTGCGAATAACACTTACATATGTAACATTGTGCTGGGCGAGCATTACTGGTTCCCAATGAACGAGAAAATAATGAACACGATAGCTATCAGTATGGCTATTTATAGAACCCTGCGCAAACCTTAAGCTGTTAATTTTTAATAAATACAACTAATAAACTAGCAGGTTTTGCTGAAAAGTGAACCGTTATCGAGTAATAGCTCTAATAAAAAGGGCGCCTATTGGCGCCCTGTAGAGGAAAAGTCGGTTTGTGACCTAGATCTCCATTATTCCATCCATTTCGACTAAAGAGCCTTTTGGAAGCTGTTTTACACCAATTGCAGCACGTGCAGGGTAAGGTTGGCTGAAGTATTTAGCCATGATGTCATTTACAGTTGCAAAGTGAGAAAGATCAGTTAAGAAGATATTGAGCTTCACAATATCTGACATGTTGCCGCCAGCGGCTTCACATACTGCAGTTAAGTTTTCGAATACTTGCACCACTTGCGCAGAAAAGTCATCGCTGACCATTTCCATTGTGCTTGGGACTAACGGAATTTGGCCTGATAGGTAAACAGTGCTACCCACTTTTACAGCTTGAGAATATGTGCCAATTGCTTGTGGAGCTTTATCGGTTGCGATAATGATTTTTTCTGCCATGACGCCCTCTGCGAAAGTAAAAACTTCAAAATTGAAAATAAAATGCAAGCAAACCTAAGCTGCCTCATAGAGTTAGAGTCATTCAGCTTAGGAAAGTTAGATTAGCAATCTTACTAGCGATTACGTGAGGTGCGCAAGACTTCTGGCAATACGCGAATACGGCGCATGACATTGGCGAGGTGAACACGATCATCAACCGAGATACGTAGGTTAATGAGGTAAACACGGCCATCGCGCTCTTCAGTGCTCAAGTTATGAATGTTTGAGCCTGCCGCAGCGATAATATTGGTGATCTTAGCTAGAGCGCCTTGATGGTTAACAATTTCAACCCGCAAGTTAGCTTGGTAAGTTTCGCCTTCAACGTTATCCCAATGTACTGGAATATATTTATCAGGCTCACCTTGATAACCACGAATATTGGCGCAGTTTTCCATGTGAACCACTAAGCCTTTACCAGGACTCACGTGGGCAACGACTGCATCACCTGGAATAGGGCGACAACAGTTTGCGAAGGTAACAAGCATACCTTCAGCACCACGAATCGGCATTAAATGTTCTTCGTGATCGTCGTCATCTTCGTTCTTAGTCGTGAGGTTCTTACCCAGTAATCGCTGAGCAATCACAATGCTCATGGCATTACCTAAGCCGATATCCGCCAATAGTGACTCTAAATCGTCATGTTTGGTTTCAGAGATGACCTTATCCAGTTGCTCAGCATCAATGCTATCAAGCTTGGTTTCACCCAAGGCATGATTCAATAGGCGTTTACCTAATGCTACAGCATCGTCACTGGTCAAGCTCTTCAGTACTTGACGGATTTTACCGCGCGCTTTACCGGTTACCACAAAGTTTAACCAAGCGGCATTTGGACGTGCGCCCTTAGCGGTAATAATTTCCACTGTTTGACCGGAAATCAATGGCTGACTGAGTGGGTATGCTTGACGGTTTACACGTGCGCCAACACAGGTATTACCCACATCAGTATGCACTTCGTAAGCAAAATCGACGGCAGTCGAGTTAACCGGAAGTTCTAAAATACGACCTTCAGGCGTGAAGACGTAAATTTCTTCTGGGAAGAGTTCGGTTTTAACGTTTTCCACAAACTCGAATGAACTACTGGCGCTTTGTTGCAGCTCCAGCAGACTTTGCATCCATTTATGGGCACGAATTTGAGTGGTACTTTGTTGCGAACTACTGGTGCCGCTTTTATACATCCAATGAGCAGCAACCCCTTTATCTGCCATTAAGTCCATTTCTTCAGTACGAATTTGAACTTCAACAGGAACCGCATGAGGGCCAAATAATGAGGTATGCAATGATTGGTAACCATTGGCTTTTGGAATCGCAATATAATCTTTAAAACGCCCTGGGTGCGGCTTGTAAAGACCATGCATGGCACCTAATACGCGGTAACAGGTATCAATGGAATCGACCATGACTCTGAACGCATAGATATCCATGACTTCTTGAAACTGCAGTTCTTTATTGCTCATCTTACGATAGATGGAATAAAGGTTTTTCTCACGACCTTTGACTGTGCCTTTAATGCCGGCATCTTCAAGACGAGTCGTAATCGCACCTTCAATACTGTTAATCAGTTCTTTTCTATTACCACGGGCTGCTTTAACGACTTCTTTAAGCACACGGTAGCGCATTGGATAATAGGCTTGGAAACCTAAATCCTCTAACTCGCTTTTGATATTATGAATACCAAGACGGTTGGCGATCGGTGCGTAAATTTCTAAGGTTTCGCGAGCAATACGACGACGCTTGTCGGGACGTAATGCACCCAAAGTACGCATGTTATGCGTTCTGTCAGCAAGCTTGATTAGAATAACGCGGATATCCTGCGTCATTGCCATCATCATCTTGCGGAAGTTTTCGGCTTGGGCTTCTTTTTTATCGCGAAACTTAATTTTGTCGAGTTTTGACACACCCTCAACGAGTTCAGCCACGGTTACGCCAAATAACTCAGTGAGTTCTTCTTTGGTAACTGGGGTATCTTCGATGGTGTCATGAAGCAGGGCTGCCATTAATGTCTCGTGATCAAGACGCATGTCAGCCACAATGCGGGCTACCGCAACGGGATGGGTAATATAGGGTTCGCCACTTGTGCGCATTTGCCCTTCATGGGCATCACGCGCAACAATGTACGCCTGCTTGAGTAACTCTACTTGCGCGGGTTCTAAATAACCTGACGCAGACTCCTTAAGACCTTCAAACAGATACAAGTGGCGCTACTCCTTAAAGCGTACGGCCTTCAGCAATTGCTGCAACAGCAGCAATTTCAGCGGCTTCACGCTCACGAACAGTTTGACGTTCGTCAGCATCTAAAGTGTTAGAGGTGACTAAGCCTAATTCGATTTCGCGTAGAGCGATAACCGTTGGCTTATCATTCATCTCTTCAACCATAGGGTCTTTACCTTGCACAGCGATTTGGCGTGCACGACGCGCTGCAACCAGGATCATGTCAAAACGGTTGCCGATTTGTTCTACGGCGTCTTCTACAGTTACGCGAGCCATGTGGTGAAACTCCAGTGTTATCTATGGGAAAAAAATGACGCAAAATTGTACACTATGACAATTAATCTGCCAACAGATCGTTAATCATACCACTGTGAGTATGGATCTGACTAGCACAGGTTGATCTTTGACTGCGAATGATCGCGCAAAGATCGCCTAAAGCTACGTCAAAATCATCATTTACAATAATATAATCTGCATCTTTATAGTGTGACATTTCTGATACAGCCTCAGCCATACGTCCGTCAATGACGTCTTGGCTGTCTTGACCACGGCCAGTTAAACGGCGTTCAAGTTCAGCTCTTGAAGGAGGTAAAATAAATACCCCAATGGCTTCTGGCATGAGTTTTTTGACTTGTTCAGCGCCTTGCCAATCAATATCTAAAAATACATCAATACCATTTGCTAATGTTTGTTCAATAACCGTGCGGGATGTGCCGTAATAGTTACCAAACACTTCAGCCCATTCAAAGAAGGATTCTTCAGCAATAAGCGCTTTGAACTCTTCAACCGAGACAAAGTGATAATGTTGACCATTCACTTCACCTGGGCGAGGCTGACGGGTGGTATGAGACACAGACACTTGCATGTCGCTTGGCTTATCTTTTAGTAAAGCAGAGATAAGTGAAGATTTACCGGCGCCACTTGGGGCAGACACAATAAATAGATTTCCTCGAGCGCTCATAGTGCAATTTCCAACCAGATTATTTATCAGGCCGAGTATTATACTCAAAGCCATACAATTTGCGAGATTTGTGATAGAGAAAAATGCAAAAATCTGCACTAAAAATAGCAAAGAATTCTGCGTTGAATTTAGCACTCAATCCCCGACTGATATAGATGCAGCACCTAACTAGCCTGAATTTAACCTTAATCGAAAAAGACAATGGATAAGTTTCCTCTTCGATTTAGTACCAAATAGTGCTTTTTAGCATTTTTTTGTGCCATTTTACGTGGGTTTCACTGACTTTAGCGTTGAAATTGTTTAGTCTGCCAACAGTTCATTTATTTAGATATTGGGATTGCTTGTGTCATTCGCCTCCTTATTTTGTCGCCAAGGTCGAGATAACGGCCTAAGAGCCTTAGCCATTCAATTAAGCTGCTTAGTCTTTGTGTTATTGATTGCGCTACTTTTTTCAAACTCGATTGTGACATTAATTGCAGCTGTCTTAGCGTTACCTATTTGCGCGTTAAGCACTTTACGTCGCTTAAAAGATGCGGCTAAACCCAATACGTTGCTTGCGATCCCTGTATTGTTGTTGCTGCTGTTTAGCATGTCGCTCAGTTTTAGCTTTCCTGCAGCAGTCTCTATTACCGTATTTATTCTTGCTGCACTAACAGCGGGCGGTTTTGCATGGTTTGCTGCGCCAAAAACAAACCAGCGAAAACCTGCGTATGTAATGGGTTACTTTGGCCCTCACGCTAAAGCAGCGGTAAAGCTTGGCGATGTACGCCGAAGACAAGAGCCAGTTATAGGCGGCGAGCATGCGTTTTCATCAATGACTGAAGATAATGAGCAATCTGTTTATGATGCCGATGATGTCAGTTATGAGCCTGGTTATCAGCATGAAACCGTTTATAAAGATGATATTAAAGCCCAACAACACAATATTGATGAGCAAGCCGCTTATGAAAGCGATGATAAACCGACCTACAGAGTTGACCGTGGTGCATTAGAGTCTGGCTCGTTATCTGAACTGCTAAAGTCATGGCTTGTTTGGGGACAAAACAATCAAAAAACGCTCATGATGCTAGCTAAAGGGTTGGGTGTTGTTAGTGTCATTGCGGTAATTATTTACCTCATAAGCTTACTATTTAGTAACAGCGATGTTGAACAAGAGCCAGTAGAAATAGCGCCTATCGAGCAGCCTGCAATCATTAGCGAGACAGCAAGAGTTAAGCTACCAGATGGGTTTTGGCTGATTTTACAACAAGATATTTTAATCATTCGCTGGTTAGGTGATGAAGGCGATGCGCAATCTATTTGGCGTTTAGATAACGCAGAAGGTGATAAACGTTGTGCTGAATTAGTGTTTAACGACGGCAGTAAATTCCGCCCTATGCAGGTAGATTTAATGGCAGACAGCGGTACTGAAGCTCGTTTCTCTCCTCTAGATAACGCTAAGATCATCAACAATATAGCCATGCGAGGTAGTTTTAAAATGTGCGGATTTAATTTTAGTTTGAAGGGCAGCCAAGCAACATTGTCTAGTCAACCTGATTTTGCGCACTACTTAAAAAGCCTTTAACCTCGTGAGATAGCGTGAATAGTGTCGTTTTTGTTGAGTTTTAAGGCATTACTGGTGCATAGCTAGTCTTGTGCTCAGGGATGGATTAGACTATCGGGCTCGCGATAAAAAATATGGAGTGTTGGGTGGTGGAGTTTATTAGGCAAACAATTTTGCCTTTGTATGGAATTACTGATGAAAATGCCAGTATTGCCCCGTTAGGCAATGGCCATATTAACCAAACCTTTTTGGTGAGATGGTCTACAGGGCAACTTGTGCTACAGCAAATTAATACTACTGTATTTACCGAGCCAGACGTATTAATCGAAAATGCGGCAAAAGTCAGTCATCACCTAATACAAAAGTCCACTCTTGGTGAGTATCAGCTTGATGTCATTTCTCCTGTCGTATTAAAAGATGGTCGCTTATCTGTCGACCTTGGTGATAGAGGTTATTGGCGCGCCATTAGCTACTTAGCTAACAGCCATACGATTGAAGTCGTCACCAATACTGAGCAAGCTGAAATGGCGGCCAGTGCTTTTGGTCACTTCGCTTTTGCATTAAGTGACTTAGATGCCAACAGCCTAGTCGATGTTATTCCCAACTTTTTAAACTTACCGCAACGTATCGAGCAGCTTAAACAAGCCATTGCCGAAGATAACGCTGGCAGGCTTGAGCACTGCAAGCCTTGGGCTGACTTTGTGCTTTCTCAGCAGGCACTTTTCGCAGAGCTTGAACAAATAGAAAGCCAATTACCGCTGCGTGTGTGCCATAACGATACCAAAATCAACAACATGCTATTTGATAAACGTGACATGTCGAGCATGGCAGTGATTGATATCGACACCTGCATGAAAGGCTACTTAATGTATGACTTTGGTGACATGGTGCGCGCGTTTTGCTCACCAGAGGAAGAAGACTCAACAGCACTTGATAAGGTCGTTGCTCGTCCTGAAATCATTGCTGCAGCCACCCAAGCGTATACCGACCAATTAGCTGCAATTTTAACCCCGCTAGAAAAACGTAGTTTGTGGTTAGGCATAAAGGTAATGGCGTTAATGCTTGGGTCGCGCTTTTTAACCGATCACTTAAACGGTGATGTGTATTTCGGTATTCATCGCGAAGGCCATAACCTCGACAGAGCTGCCAACCAGTTAACCGTATACAAAAGCCTAGTCGCACAAGAAGCGCAACTGATGGCGCTATTTGAATAATTCAGTCAACTGTATATATCAGTAAGGGTAAATCATGAAGTACCAATGGATTTTGTTTGATGCCGACGAAACCCTATTTGATTTTGATATTTTTGCAGGGTTAAAGCTGATGTTCTCTCGCTTTGATATCGAATTTGATGCCAGTGATTTCGCTTTTTATCAAACCGTAAATAAGCAGTTATGGGTTGATTATCAGCAAGGATTAATCGATGCCGCGGAGCTGCAACACACACGCTTTTTACACTGGGCGACCAAATTAGGCTTAACGACCAAACAGCTTAATAGCGACTTTTTAGCTGCTATGGCTGATATTTGTCAGCCGTTACCGGGCGCTAAAAAACTCATTAACAGTTTAGAAGGTAAAGCCAGTTTAGGGATCATCACTAACGGCTTAACAGAATTACAAAATGTGCGATTAGAAAGAACTGGCTTTAAACCCGCTTTTGAACACGTAGTGATTTCTGAACAGTTTGGCAAAGCTAAGCCCGATGTGAGTATTTTTGAGCACACGTTTGAGCTAATGGGTCATCCAGACAAAAACACCGTATTGATGGTGGGTGATAACCTACACTCGGATATTCTTGGCGGCGTAAATGCAGGTATTGATACCTGTTGGCTTAATCACCATGGAAAGGATGTCGTCGATGGGATTACCCCCACCTTTGAAGTCAAAGACTTGCATCAACTGCACGATAAATTGCACTCAGTGAACCGCTAATAATCGAGCGTAAATAATCGTTCGCTAATAATTTAACGTTAAAAATCGAGCGTTAAATTGTGAAAATTATATAAAAAAGCCACTCAATCGAGTGGCTTTTTAATAGCTATTTTTAATAAGCTTTATTCGCTTAAAGCTGACTTAGGAAAGGCTTGATGATAGGCAATCATAAAGTCTTCTCTGATGTGTTGTTCTAAGTGCGTTGCGCGCTCAGTGGGGCAAAATATCATAATATGGACGACTTGTTCGCCGTTAGGCCCACTGTGAATATGAATGTGTGGCTCAGGCCCTGGTAGATCAACGCCCGCATGCCTTTCAATAATATTATTATATCGGGTCGCGACTTCTAAAAAGTCTTCGCAGTGTGCTTCAATCTTTTCAACTAAATCTGGGAACAGCGGATACAAGTTTACAAACTCAACGACCGTAATATTAAAGCTGTGATAAACATAGCGCTTCATAAAGTTGAGGTTTTTCACTGCATAACTAAAGAACATACTATTAGGGAAGGTGACCGTTTTACCTGTGTAATGGTATTGGCCATGGTGTAAGTCAATCTCTTGGATCACCGTCGCCATTAGGTTGTGCTCAATCACTTCACCGCACAGCTTACCCACTTCAATCCAGTCGCCAATCACAAACGAGCGTGAACTCGCCCGCTGAATCGAGCCGGTAAAACATAAAATGATTTCTTTTGATGCCACCACAAACGCAATCGCAATAGCGGTAACAGACAGCGCAAACTTATTGATTTCGGTCTGCCACAGCAAAAACAAAATCATCACTATTAAGATGAACGTGCCGTTTTTAGTTCGCGACATCCACTTACGTTGCCCCTCGCTCACAAAAGCGATATCGCCACGGATCTTAGACACGACAAAGCGTTTAAGCATCGACAGCAAAAGAATGATTAATACGGTAACAAACAACTTATAGGTTGCTAAAAAATCAATGATGATAGTCAGTTGTTCCACAAAACCTTCTTTAAATTAGGGAGGGGGGTGATAATGCAACTAGAGTTAAGACTTTATCATAGACACTTATTAAGTCAGCATTAAGTGTGTTTTTATTTAAGTTTCCTTATCAAATCTTTCACCTAATTGTACTGAGCTAATCGCGTTACTGGTACCACTTCAAAGCAATGAGGCGATACTCATATTGTGCTTCAATAATTGGCCTAACCACTTTTAAAAGCTATTAATTGGGTAATGGGTTTTAATAAAGTACTTAACGGTGAATATTCACAAATAGGTGTAAAAATGATTAAACTAAATCTTTTACTGACTTCACCATACGTAGTGTTTTGACGCCATGCTGAACATGTGTTGCCCAAGCTTTTTCTAGTTCTTTATTGTCTAACGCGGGATAAAGCATTTTTAAAGTGCAATCAATCGCAAGAGTTAAATCGCCTAACCAGGTCACTTTATCCAATACTAAAGACCCATCTAGCTTAATAGAGGAGTCATGATAACGATATCCGGTCTCAACAGATTTAAAAAAAGCCACTCTTGAAGCAACATTAGGTGTGACTTTAGCTTTAAGTTTTAAACGTCTCAACTGTTCTTCAGTTTCTTTGGGTAGTTTCAAGCCTCGAGTCGGTAACATTAAATAGCCTCCTGCAGTTCTGAATTTTTCCAAAAGTAGCCTTTTTCAATGGATGAAGATTGTACATCTGCATTGAAAGTAACTTGATAACTTTGGCTGATTTTATGTTCTAACGCATCAAAAAATCCAGCATCAACTTCAGTATCAGTTGATAGGATTATTACTTGCTCAGATGCCTCGGGAAAATAATGCTCTATCAATTTATTACGATGCATGGAATCGAGGCGGCCTAATGGAGTATCAATTACGACTGGTAGCTTTTTGCCTGCAACCTTTGCAAGAGCATCTAACATTGCAATTGCATATATTTGCTTTTCACCAGCTGACATAGCCTTTCTGTCAATATGTCGATTGTTAAAACCATATAATGTTACATCAAAGCTCTTGCTATCGATGCTTGCATGGATATCTAAATCATCTTTTCTGGCCAGCTTGTGATATGAGCTATTAAACTCAGATTCCAATTGGGTTAATCGAACTTGTCCCAATTGATCTTTTAGCTGTTCTAATAGCTTAATAACTGCAACCGCACGAGATGCAGAATCGTTATCACCAAAAGCACGCTTCATATCGGTATGCAGCTTAAGTAATCGTTGCGCGACCTGCTGAGCTTTATTGAACTTTTCTTTAGCACTAACAAGTTTATCTGTGTATTTTTTTACGGCTTCTTTTTTTGTTTGCTCTAGTGCCCGTAATTCATCAAATGCAATCTTTAGTTGTTCTTTTTCTGGTGCCCTTTCAATATTTATCGCTGCGTTATCAATCGTATCTTCTAATGATGAAAGAATCGATTTGAGTTTATTGACCTTATCAAATGAATGTTGACTCAAGCTTTCAATTTGAGAATGCAGTAAACCACTTTGTTGGTCAGAAATACCAAACTCTACTTCAGGTAAATCTACACTTTGTGTAAATGTTGATAGCTCACTTTTTAGAAGCGTTAACGTATCGTCGCTTTGTAATGTTGAATTAAATAAAGCGGTTTGTAATTGTGGCAAGAACTCATCGAATTGCACCGAAAAATTTTGTCGAGACCGGTAATCAGATTCTTGCTCCAAGTGTTTAGTGAGCATTTTTAGAGTATTAGGGGCAAGGCTTAACGGATAACAACCATCAAGCTCTTTCAATACTTCAGACTCAGTATCCTGCTTTGCCATAATAAGGCTATCGATCTCTTTCTTTGTTTCCTCTCTATCGTTAGCCCAAGCACCACCGCCACTTAATAGTTTTTGTTCAGCCACATTAACCTGTCGGCTAAGCTCAGTTATAACATTATAGTGATTATCCGCATCATTTCTTAGTTGTCTGGCTTCTTGCAAAAAGTGTGATTTATCGGATTCAAGCTGCTCAAACTCTGACTGTAGTTCACTTGTTGCAGAGGAAATACCAACTTTCTTAAGGTAAATCCGTAAATCTTCCTGTAATCGCTGAACGGTATTTAGCCCAAGTAACTTGTTAACGGCATCTTTTAACGCAAAGCCATTATTGTCTTCAGCTAGATCTGCAATTTTTTCACCATCAAAGAAAACCAAATTGGCTACGCCAGGAGGCACAAGTTCTAGTAAAAATGCCTGAGCCTGTTCATAGTTCAGTTCATTACGTATTAAATTGTTTTCTTTAACGACTAATTTGTCAGGTAAACCAGCAGACCAAGTTCTAGTAATGCAATATTCAATCGCTTTACCTTCACGCACATAATCAAAAGTAATTTCGACCTTTGCTTCCAAATCTTCTTTAACGAGTGAGGATTGATGGATCAAACTGGTTAGCTGCTCAATGTAGGACTTTTGGCTGGTCACTTGTTCAAATGCTATACGCCCCAACAAAACATAACGAATCGCCGTTAGAATAGACGTTTTTCCGGCGCCATTTAAACCACCAAAAAGCACGATTGGCGAATCTATTTTAGGCATTAAATTAATATCGTGTCGACCAGAGAAAACACGAAAATTTTCTAGAGTTAGAGATTTAATAATCATTATTTTAAAATTCTTTATTTAGCATGGCTGATATACCGTCAAGCTCAGCATCAATATCAGTAAGATCCTGAGTTAGTGCGAAATGGATAGCTTTCTCATTTTCTCGTTTGCTTTTGGCATGATCGACAGATCCCCAATCCTGGGCCAGTATTCTATCAATACGTTTAAATAAGCCTTGGCGTTTACCTAAGCCACTCAAACTCACTTCTAATTCTATTAATTTTCTTACTAAGTCCGGAGAAGCATCATGCTGTAAAGCCAATTGGTCAATAATACTCGCTTCAAGTTCACCAAAATTACTGACATCATCTTTAGGAAAAGTAATCTTATTTTCCCCATAAACAGACGCATAAATAGCAGGTAATTCATCAGCCCAATCAGGTGTTAAGGGGTCATTTCGCCATTGATAACGTATTTCATGCAGCTCATCTTCGGTGATAAGACTTGCTTCATGGCCAGCTAAATTAAGATCTTTTTCCATATTAAGCAGGTGAGCAAGCCACTCTTTTCTTAAGTGAAGAAAATAAGGTCCTTGAATAAACTCAACCTCTTTTTCTTCTTGTAAACCGTGCTTAACACTAACTTTTCCATCTCTTCGTCTATCTTGACGGTAAAGCTTCTTTACACTTGGCTCTGTTGTTGAGTGCAAAAAGTTACGAAATTTAGCCAAAGGCTCTAACCAAGTTTCACCGTTAGCAATCAAACCATCTATCGCTTTATCTTTTGTCACTACGGTGCATGTCCAGCAGCCAAAACGTGATTTACCGCAGCCGGGTGAACTGGCTGTTTCAACTAAAGGGCATTCGCCGCTAGTCGAGTTGGTGCTGTCATACAGTTCAACTAAACCAATATTACTGGTTCCCCATGGGCTTTCCCAAGGTTCCATATCTTCATATTGACCGGGAGCAATTCGTTGCCCCAAAATATGCCAAACTTCATTTACACCCCAATCTTTTATGGGGGCGTAACGACGATAACTAGGATCTGTATCGTCAAAGTAACTCTCACCAGAATGATATTTTTCAATGATTGCTTGGCGGTTTACGCTTTCAGCTGAACGAGAACCAATCATAACAATGGGACTCTCATCACCTGTAAACTGCATCTGTGCAAAGTGTTTGAATGGGTTTAATTTTATTTTTTCTGTACACCAGCGATTTAAACGTAAATTAGGGGCAGGATAACCACGTCCAAGCAAACGAGCCCAAAAAGTATCCTGAGTTTTAGGCTTAATTATCTTAGTTTCAATGGGTAAATCGAGAAGAGTAGCCGTTCTTTGTACCGCTTTTAATGTACGAAGCGTTTTACTTAGATAAGTAGGGACTTCGGCTAACGTATCGCAAAATACAACATAAACTTTATGCTTTCGCTGTTCTGGCGACAAACCTAATAAAGCAAAAAACATTAACGTCAAAATAGCGGTAGAATCCTTACCACCACTAAATGCTACAACCCAAGGTTGTTCTTCTTCAAGGTATAAGTACTGAAGTTCAGCAACTTGCTCGTTAAGCGGGCGTCCAGCAAATATTTGGTCATTAATAAAATCGAGATAACCTGATATGTCTTCATATTGGAAAAAATCATTCATATTACTTTTCAAACTCATCTTCAAGTTGTTGCTCTTGGGAAGTCAAAGCGATAGAAAGGGCCTGACGAATAATATTGGCTGTTAGCTTAATACTGGTTGTTGTCTTTGATAACCGACCATGGTGCATTGCTCTATTATCCCATACTGGATTAGCCTTGCGCCAATCGATATTACGGATAGGCTCTATTTTTTCACGCCAATCTTCAGGATGTAAACGTAAGAGTGATTGACCTACCATTCCTAGAGCTTGTAAGCCAACACCGTGTGCATTAATGAACTCTTGCCTTAACTGACTCGGTGATATGTCCTTAGCCTGTACCATCTGCCATTCAGCAATATGGTTATTAACCAATGACCAATACTCACTCGCTAAGTCTAAATCATCATCGGTAAAAGATGCTTTAGAACCTTTATTGAGTAAAATCTGAGTCGCTTGTTTAATACTACTTAAGGTAAATAATTTGGCACTTTTAAGTGCTACCGAGGATTTTTCCATCTCGGTGTAGGCCACAAAAGGCGCGATGTTTAATGCAAGGTGTCTAGCTACTGCGGCAGATGAGTCTCTAAAGTCATATAAAGAGCTAAGTGACGGGCTAGGTCTGACGGCATGTTTATTTAAGTCAGCAAACATTTGCTGGCTTCGTGTAAGACCTTCATCGACAAAAAACAGCACCGCAATATTATCTTGGCCAAGTTCTGGCCTTTCTTTGATGGCCTCTTCTATTGCTGCGCGTCTATGTTGTCCATCATTGATGAGAATTTGTGCTTCCATTGGTACGTGTAAAGTTCCTAAATCACTGCCTTCAGCAGCGGGTAAGAAGGTAACATTTTTTTCAACTGACGCCGTTAACGCCGAAAAAACATATCCTGTAGGGTTATCGACTAAGTAGCGTGTTATTTCAGGAATACGCGCTTTATTGATCGAGCGCTGTGCGCGTAACTCTGCAGGGACTTCCTCTTCATCAAATATAAAAATTTTCGGGATGATGCGCAGTGGGCAGGTCGCAATATAAAAAGGTCTATCAGCCTGTTGACCTCGAACTGCTGGGAATGAATAAAAGAAATTGCTGTCGACTTGGGTCATGTTCGCCACTTAATACGTTAATCAAATCTGATGGTACGTGATTATATACGTACCAAATTTAAAATCAACGTATAAAGGACGCTTGCTAACTTTGGTTTTAACATAATGTTTGACAAGAGATCAAGTTATATAAGTTATTGTTTTAGCGTGAATAAATATATGCTTTAATGAATAAAATTAATGACAGGGACGAGTTGTTATGACTACCCAAAGCAATCCACCAATAGATCAAATCATTTTAAATCTTGCCAATCCAACTGATGTAGTTGATTTGAGCTATAAGCAAATTTTTCAACAAGAAGCACGAAGTGAGCTTTTTAAGATCATTGCAGCACAGATTAAGCAGCAAAAAACATTAAAAAATGCTTGTGATTCTGATGAGATATTTTATGAAAGATATCATAACGCTATAACGATATGTGGTTCACGAGGTAGCGGAAAATCAACTCTGATACGTCATATCCTAACCAGCATGCATAAAGCGTCCAAGGGCACCTATGTCTCTGAACCTGACGATATAGTTAAAGTACCTGATGAGTTATCGGTATTACCTGTCATAGATCCTACTCTTATTTCATCAAAAGAACATGTACTAATAATATTGATATCTCAAATTAGAGAAAAAGTTAATGCTTCATCTAAAAGTGCTTCAGAAAAAGATATAAACGATTTTTCTAAGGCGTTAAAACAATTGGCTGGTGGGCTTTGTCAGATAGATGGTATTGGTGCTACAACTAATTATGGCGATGAATGGGAGGATAAATCTTATATTCTTGAAACTGGCCTTAACAAAGCTGCTGATGGTAGAACATTAGAAAAAAAGCTTAATGACTTTATTGAGAAGGCATTAAAGGTCGTGGATAAAAGTGCTTTTGTCGTTACATTTGATGATATTGATACGCAGTTTGAACGTGGTTGGCCTGTTTTGGAAACTGTACGTAAATATCTCACATCAATAAAATTAATTATTTTAATTTCAGGTGACATTGAGTTGTATCAAACACTGGTACGTGCAAAGCAATTTGAATCAATAGGTAAGAACGTAATTGAATATGATAGGCCTTCAGTTTCTTTTCATCGGATTGAAGATGTTCTGGCATTTGATGATGACACATTGATAAATAAGGTCAGTGATTTAGAAGAACAGTATCTTATGAAGGTCTTGAAACCTGAAAATCGAGTTCATATGTTAACCCTTCAGCAAAGGGCTCTACAACAAAAACAATTAACACAACGGACTGATGTCGGTATCCTAGTTCAATTTCATTTCGAAGAAAATCACCCTAAACCAACTATTGAAAGCTATCTTCATAAAGTTGCCGAAATTGGTTTTGGTATTTCAAAAAAAGTGGAACAACAGGCATTTTATTCTGCGATATTAAATTTACCGGCACGAACGCTAATGCAAGTTATGCATGCAACAAAATTACTCGTTGCCGTTGATTTAAATGGTGATATTATTCCTGTTTTATCAGAAGATAATAATGAAAGGAAAGAATTAAGTGCGTTTAGCGTACGTATAGTCGATTCGTTTGCTTCTACGATGAGTAGTATAGATATAAGTGCTACAGATTTGCAAATATCGCAATTTTCTATAAATAAACTGATTCAACTATTTTGGAAGTGGGGGTTAAAACAAAAAACCTGGGAAAGGTTTAATAAGTTATATCCAACCTCACCAAACCAAAATATCAACAATAGAATTATTGCTTTTTTAGCTATAGCTAATAATCATATGAAGTTTAACATAGGTAAATCATTTGAATGGATGCTGCTTACATCTTTGCCGAAGTGTATAGCACTTGATTATAAAGATATTGGTTATTCACATATAAATATAGATAACGTTTTAAACTACATGTCAATTAATGATAGTTATGTAGATGTTTTTGAGACTGTTAACAAGGCTGTTTTAGCTTCAATTAAAACTAGAAAAGGAAAGCCGGAGACCAACGGGTTATATCGAGTTCCTTATAAAGATGTGGGTTTAGATATAGAAGTCATGCTTTCAAAGTTTTATAAAAGCGCAGTGTTAAAAAACGCATATGATGCGATTAAAGTCGCAGAAAATATAAAGAGAAGTAAAACAGCATCATCAGTAAATAAGAAAAAGGCAACAAAAGATATCACTGAATTAAGAGCCAATATAAAAGATGATTTTTATTTTAGCTTTGCAGCTGAAGATAAAAGTATATTGGGAGATAAGTTTTACCAGCATCCATTATTAGGTGAGTGGCATTCAACAATGTCAGAGGTTTATAAAAGTATTGGATTACCGACAAAAAAAGTTGGTGGATTGCTTTATAATAGGTTAGATACTATAACAAAAGATTATGATCTAGGCCTTTTGTGCAATATGGCATTGATTAAAACCAGTGGTGTTGTAAAGGGCCAGGATACTGGCTTTATGTCTATAATGACTCTTTTTTCAAATATTGTGCTATTGCTGAATAGAAATATAGCAGATGAGAATGAACTTATTCGTACGCATTTACCGGAAATTATTAATAACAGTAAAATAGGTATGCCTGACTGGTCTGATTCAAGCGAAGAAGAAATTGAAGATGAGTCAGAAGCTGAAGAATTAGCATTTTCTTCAAAAGAAGATAGCTACTCTGGTTTTGCAAAACGACTAATTAAATGGTTAGAAGTGGTTAAGGATAAATGGCCATTATTACCAATATCTAGTGCATCATTGACAAATTTTTCAGATGTTTTTTATAGCTTAATGAGAGATGTCGATGCTGAAAGAGCATTAGGCTCTTTGCTACACGGGCAAATAGTAGCATTATTGCACGCAGCTTTAATGGAAGATGGGAATAGAAATAATATAACTTTAACAAATAAGTCAATTGCGAAAACAGAGAAGTATTTTTTTGAAAACTACGCTAAATATTTCAAAGTGGACAATAAAAAAAATAATCATATAAATGAAATTATGTTAAGTGATCTTAGTAAAGAGATTAGTTTGTTTACTATATTGATTTCGTGCCCTTTGATTGGCTTATTTCTTCGTAAAGAACCCAAAAATTATTCTGGAGTGCCTAAAGGTTGGAATTGGTTGGATGCTCATGCGCATTACTATTTGTCTATATGTGAACAAAGTAAAATAAACCCAAGTTCAGAAGGAGAAAGTGCTATTGTAAATAAAGAAAGCTTAGTCTCACTTTATTTAGATGACATAAAGGTTCGCGGTAAAATTGAAAATATTGATGTTGAGTTTAGTAACTTAAATCCTTTGCTTAATACTGTTCCTATAACTGGAACTGGGACTAATTACCAAAAACTTGATGTTGAAGCTAGTATAAAAAATTATAAACAAGCTGAAGAGGAAGCTAAAGCTGAAGAGGAAGCTAAAGCTGAAGAGGAAGCTAAAGCTGAAGAGGAAGCTAAAGCTGAAGAGGAAGCCAAAGCCAAAGAGTTGGACCAGCTGAACCCTATAATCGCAGATATCGTACCAGAAGATTAAAAATGATCAAAAACGGCTTTGTCGTAATTACTTACACTTAGTAAATATAGTCTATTGGAGCAAGCGTTTGCCACAAGAACTAATATGTGAAGCTTTTAGGAATCTTGAGGTGCTGCGGCTATATCGCCGCAGTTCATTATTAGAATCAAAGGATTTTAGACGGTTAATTTATCAAGGATTGAGTCGTCGAGGCGCAACTAGACCTGATCATCTAATCAAAAATAGACAAGGGCTATTGATGCGAGAAGGTGATGGTATTGGTGAACTCCTTATTAATATATTTGAGCGAGTGAACAGTAAATACCTTCATTCGACCTATTCTAGAAAACTAAATGTGGATAACGCTCTTTTTGAAGAGTGGCAAGGTATTATCACAGAAGTTCCACCGCTACTTTTTCTAAGTTTTTCAATGTATAAGCGAAATCTTCTCCCGAACTTGGTGAGTAAAATTGATCTTAAAAATTATGTTGAAAAACATATGCATGGAGAGATAGGACATAGCATCTTACCTAGCATTAGAGATAACCGGCTTGATGATGTTATCAATAGAAATAAGCTTGATGATCTGCATATACACCTTAATGGTACAACTGAAATAGAGCTACTGTGGCGTACAGCTTTAGAGAGACCTCATGCGTTTTCTCAAGCCATAAGAGGTGCTGACGATAAAAATATAGTAAAAGAGTTGTATGGATTAGAGGAACTCGATTTTACCCAAAATGAGTTACTGACAAGGCTACGTGTAGCTAAAATGTTGCGTGCTGTATTACTTGACTGTGCTATTAATAATAAAGAAGTGAATCAGCAGACTCTTGCTGATATTAATAGTCGAGCAGAATTTGAAAGCGCATCATTTTCTGATAAAGATAAAGATAAAGATAATAAAGTACAGTTTGCTCGAATAGACAGCGATTCAAATATTGAGGGTTTTACGCACCATATTGATTCAAAGTTAGTGACGCCACTGGTTAATGAATCATTATTACTGATAAAACTATTTTCTCATCTTGAAAGTGCTAAAAATGAAAACTTCGCTCATCTTTTTTACTACTATCTGCTAATAAAATGTCAGCTAATGCGTTTAGTGGTCCAGCAAACTCAGTTTTATGGCTTTGATCAATTCCAAAAGATTACAGTTAACGAAATCCGCTCCGATGTAGAAAGCGATTATGAAGCCCGCTTCTCTCAAGTGGCTAATGATTGTGCTGAAGACATTGATCGCTTGGAAGGGCGTTTTGCACCGAGTAAAAAATTGGCTGCCAATAAGGCAAGGCTTTCCTCCATATTACAAGGCTATTCTCGCTATCGGACCAGTATGTCAGATAAAGAAAAGGATAAAACCAATAGTAAGAGTCTTGTTGAATTGTTAAAGACAGACAAAAACTACACCGGGAAGTTAAAGTTAAGTTTAGTGGCTCACTTTATTAAACAGCCTGATAAACGCGCTAACAAAATAGCAACCATGTCTGAAGATGAAGTAAAACAGCACAACTTAGGCTGGTGTTGTCGACATTACCAACTTAGAAATGAAGTCGAAAAAACTCGGCGTGCATTAATGGCTTTGCAGCTGCGCTACAGTGATTTATCAGAATATCTTACAGGTTTTGATGCTGCGGCTAACGAACTAGATGCAGGCCCTGAAGTCTTTGCACCTGTCTTTAGGCGCTTAAGGCAAGATGGATACCATAACTTTACTTACCATGCCGGTGAAGATTACGTACATCTGCTTTCAGGGATCAGAACGGTAGATGAAGCGCTGCGTTTTCTTGACCTAAACCATGGTAATCGTATTGGTCATGGCACTGCCGTTGGCATTGATCCTGCCTTATGGCGCAATCGATTAGGGAAACGCGTAGTAATGAAGCAAGGCGAGCGACTTGACGACCTTGTATTTGCTTATCATATTCTAAAAAAGGCAGACTGTTCTGGTAAGGTATTGAATTTACTCCAGAGTGGTATTAGGACTCTGACAAATAAAATTTATTGTGTTGAGCCAAAACTAGATAATACCGAACAGCCTAAACAGCTATTTTCTTTTGAATACATTACACCCGAAGACTTGCATGAATCCTGGAAATTAAGATATTTAGACCCCATTTTGGTCTTCGATCTTAAATCAAAATGTCAACATAGCATCAGAACAGAAATCGTTGCCGAAATTGAAATAATCAAAGAACTGAAACGTAGCAAGCCAAGAGCCTTTAATTTGTTAGAAAGATACCATGGGATTCATGATGTTAACTTTATTCGTAAATATAATAAGCTAATTGAAGTCGATATCGATACATGTCCTATCGAGCAAGTTATTGATAAAAATGTTTTACGTATCTTACAAAAGTCTGTTTTGCGAAAAATTTCAAAGAAACAGATGGCTATAGAGTCATTGCCGACCAGTAATCTCAGGATCAGCTTTTACGAGAACTACTCTGAACATCACATTTTTAATTGGTTAGGTGTTGGTGATGAAGAGGGAATGGAAGTACCCGTGGTGCTAGGCTCTGACGACCCAGGCATATTCTCCACTAATCTACGCAATGAATATGCCCATGTGTTGATAGAGCTGGATAAGCGATTAGCTCCAATGGAAGCCATTGCTAAGCTTGAGCAAATTGTTAAGAACGGCAAAATTTGGCGTTTTGATAATTAACCGATAATTAAGGAAAAATAAAAATTGAGTAATAATAGCCATCCGCAATGGGCTGATTTTCAAAATGAAACTGACTATGAGAAACGACATTTTGAATTCGATGCTTATTGTAAAAGCTACGAAAAATGGTATCTAACTAAAAGCCAAACCTGCCGAAAACTTGCTGTTGAGGGATTATTTTGGGCATTGAGTGCGCTTGTTTTACATTTAGCTGTTATAAATTATTTTTTCGATTTACGTAATAGCAGTGAAAACTACATATCTTGGTTTTTGTTTTTAATTCCCATACCCTTAATCATCATTAACCTATTTTATGATGGTGTTGGTTTAACCCTTGATAAAATAAAAATCAGAATCTTAATAAAACTAATTTCAGTTGTTATTATGCTTACTCCTTTTCTAGTGGATTATGTTGGGATGGGCTTTGAGGGGGTGTTGCTGCCCCTTGTTGGTTTGGGGCTTGGGGTATCAATACTATGTTATCTTTTGAATCGCCTAAATGGTTATACAAGAGCCTGGTCTCGGTATAGAACTGCTGGATACCAAGCTAATTTAGCCTATGCTCGTTATAAATCTGACCATTTATCAGAGAATGATGCTCATATTAGATTACTAGAAATTATTGAACAAGAAGTGGTCTCAAGGCATAAAGATATCGTCGAAGATTTTCATTTTTTTGGTGATAAAGTGAATGGATTTATTCCAAATAAGTAGAGACGAATATGATAATTTCCGATGCTGCCAAGATCGCACTACAACATCTTGGAAGACCTGCAAAAGCTGATGAAATCCATAAAACCATTTTGTTGCTTAAGTTGATGACAGAGGCAGAGGTGAGTACCTCTGAAGGAGTCAGAGTAAAAATTGAAATATTATGTGAAAACTCAAATAGGACAGATAAACCTAGTAGTGGATTTTATTTTACAAGAGTTAGCCCTGCTACTTATGACTTGCTTGACGAGTTCAAAAAGAAGGCCACTATTTCGCCTCAGATACTTGCTGTGATCTCTAGAAAAAGAAGACTAAACCGTTAGTAGAAATGGATAGTATTTGGCAGTTTATATAAGTGAAGCAGAAATTATTAATTAAAGGATATGGTTCATAGCTTATCCGATTTTAAAATCACAAAGCCCAGCATTAGCTGGGCTTTGTGTATTTGAACAAAAGTAAATCTAATTACTCAACGTTTTGAATTTGCTCTCTCATTTGTTCAATCAATACTTTAAGCTCTACCGCTGCGGCAGTGACTTCTGCGCTGATTGATTTAGACGCTAGGGTGTTAGATTCGCGGTTAAACTCTTGCATCATGAAATCTAAACGGCGGCCTTGTGCGCCACCTTTTTTAAGGATTAAGCGCGTTTCAGCAACGTGTGCGTCAAGGCGATCCATTTCTTCTGCAACATCCATTTTTTGTGCAAGTAATACCATTTCTTGTTCCATACGGGCAGGATCAAGTTCGCCGGTGATTTCTGCTAAACGGTTGGTTAGCTTGTCACGTTGCCATTGCATCACGGCTGGCATGTGTTCACGCACGATTGCCACTTGCTCAACAATTTGGTCTAGGCGAGTTTGCAGCATAGTGTTGATAGCTTCACCTTCACGACCACGGGCTTCGATAAATTGTGCCACTGCGCCATCAAACGCAACCAGTAGGTCTTTGTTGATATCGCCCATGTCTTGCTCTGCGCCCGACATCACACCAGGCCAGCGTAGTATGTCTGCTAAGTTAAGCTCACCGTGGCTTGATTCTTTCTTTAACCAATCTGCAGCGTTCAGCAGTTGTTTGGCTAAGTCTTGGTTTAGGCGCATTTCACTGCTGCCAGACTCTGATAATTCGTAACGTAGGTTTACTTCTACTTTGCCGCGGTTTAAACGTTTACGTAGGCGGTCACGTAATACGGGTTCAAGGCTACGCATTTGTTCTGGTAAACGTAGGTAGGTTTCCAAGTAACGTTGGTTGACTGAGCGGAGTTCCCAAGAGGCAGTGCCCCATTCGGCTTTGTGCTCAATGCGAGCGTAGGCGGTCATACTTTGGATCATGTTTGAACCCTAATTAAGTTAGCGGCAATTGTATTGTGTCGATTATAGTCTGCTAGCAGTGAAGGTCAAAGTATACAAAAGCTTATGGGGCGGGTTTTACATTAATATGCAACTTACGCCGACTTTTTAGGTCATATTGGCTACATATGTGCGAGCGAATGGATTTATTATGGCTGCTTGTTACTGGTAATTAGCGTGTTGTTGGCAATGAGCATCGAATTACACGATTGAATTGTTTATAGTAAGCCTACATCTGCTGCTTGTGCCTGATAGGTTTAGCTGTTTTATTATTTTGGAGTAGTCAATTGGACCATTTTGTGTGGAATCTCGACCCCGTGTTAATTTCTTTTATGGGTCTTAAAGTACATTGGTATGGTGCGTTGTTTGCCTTGGCCATTGCGAGTGGGTTTCAGGTGATGAAGCGCATGTATAAAAAAGAAGGTTTAGATGTCGAGTCGCTCGATAACCTACTGATGTATTGCGTGTTCGGCATAATTGTTGGCGCACGTTTAGCGCACTGTTTTTTTTACGATCCGAGTTACTACTTTGCCAACCCGATGAAAATATTAGCCATTTGGGAAGGTGGATTAGCCAGCCATGGCGGCGGGCTTGGGGCGATTTTAGCGCTGTATTATTACAAGCGTAAAACCGATATGCCGTTTTTGTTTTTGTTAGACAGACTGGCTATTGCGACTGCAATATTTGGCTTTTTTGTGCGTATGGCCAATTTTGCCAATTCAGAAATATTAGGCTTACCGACCACTAAACCTTGGGGCATTATTTTTGAGCGAGTGGATATGCTGCCGCGTCACCCTGCGCAGCTATACGAAGCGATTAGTTATTTAGTTATCTTTATTACGCTATATGCGGTGTACAAGTTTACTAACCTCAAAGAAAAGCACGGTGTGATTTTTGGCTTGTTCTTGTGCAGTGTGTTCAGTGCGCGTTGGGCCATCGAAATGGTGAAAGTGAAGCAAGCAGCTTATGCCACTGAATGGACCATGAGTGCAGGGCAGTTATTGAGTGTACCGTTTTTAATTGTTGGCGTTGCATTGCTTATTTTACCGTTTGTGAGAAAACAAAAGTAAGCCAATGATGTGTTAAAACTGTTTTATCAAAATTGATTAATAATAGGCTGTGACTTAATAAAGTCGCGGCCTTTTTTATGCAGGTGATTAACGGAACGTTTGAATATCGACAGTTTCACCTTGCTCAAGTTTTTTAATGCCTGCGGTAATGGCGGCATTTACCGGTGTACTGACATTCACTTGTTGACCAAGCTTTACCACTGCGCCATTAAGGTAGTCGATTTCAGTTTGGCGTTTGGCTTGAATGTCTTCCCACATCGATGAGCGGGCTTTGGGGTCTATGTCTAGCATTTGCTTAGCAACGAGGTTAAACAGCCAATCGGGCAATGAGAGTATTAATGGCAACCATGCGGGTTTTACTTTAGTAAATTGCGCTAACGGCAGCTTGGCTTGCTGGCACACGGTTAACCACTCTTTCATTGCAAGGCTGAGTAATTTGCGGGTGCGGCGTTGACCGAGCTGTTCTTTTATGGGCACATCAGTAATGGCGTTGAGCGCATTATTAAGGTTAAGCAGCAACTTGCCATGAATAACAGGTGCCATGTCATCAACGAGAGTGCATTCGCTTTGCTGGATCTCATGCATCGCTTGTTGTATGGCTGTAGTGTGTTGAGAACGGGCAAAGGTAAATTGGCCTTCGGTGCCTTTATGAAACGTGGCATTGGCCTGTTGCAGTACGTTAAACGGGGTAATGCCTTGGCTGACGTGACGATGTGTTAATTGCGGCAATACTTGCTCGAGACTGCCTAAGCCATTTTGCATAAAAATAATGCTGCTTTGGCGGTGGCTTATTTGTCGCAATTGTTCGGTAACGGATGCTAGCTGGTGGCATTTTAAGGTGACAAAAATAACGTCAAATACGGGCGTTGGGTTAACTGCATCTTGCAAGGGGCTATTTGGGTCAGTATCTCGATTTGTATCTAGGTCGGTAATTAACGCCGTGGGCATCACTTTTTGATGCAAACCCTGGTAACTGGTGATACCTTGGTTTTCAATAATGCTGCGCTTAATTCGCTCGCGGCAAATGAGGCTGACATCCAGCTTTGCCATCAGTAATTCGCCTGCTAGGTAGCAGCCTGTAGAGCCAGCTCCAAATATGGCAATTTTCATTATTTCCCTTAACCTTTACGCAGAATCCTAACCCAGTGTGCCTTTTTGTTAATAAAAATCCAATTAGGGTTTTGTTTAGCGTGGCATCCGTGCAAACAAGTCACTATAATGTGCAGCCAAATGTGCATGAAAATAGATGCACACTGTCTAGAAATCGATTTTGCTTTTTCTAGGTAGCAATTAGATACAGAATTTGTCATCGATTCCACACAATAGGAAATTCATATGCGTCCAAGCGACAGAACACCTGCACAATCTCGTCCAGTTACGATTACTCGTCAATTTACAGCTCACGCTGAAGGTTCGGTGTTGGTTGAATTTGGTGACACTAAAGTTTTGTGTACCGCAAGCTTTGAAGAAGGCGTACCACGCTTTCTTAAAGGTCAAGGCCAAGGTTGGGTAACCGCTGAATACGGTATGTTACCGCGTTCAACTCATAGCCGCATGCAACGTGAAGCTGCCCGTGGCAAGCAATCAGGCCGTACTCAAGAAATCCAACGCTTAATCGGTCGTTCATTACGTGCAGCTGTTGATATGAAAGCGTTAGGCGAAAACACGATTGTTATCGATTGTGACGTGATTCAAGCTGACGGTGGTACTCGTACCGCTGCAATTACTGGTGCATGTGTTGCACTTGTTGATGCATTAAACTGGGCGCGTGGTAAAGGCATTTTAAAAACTAACCCGCTTAAGTTTTTAATTGCAGCTGTTAGTGTTGGCATTTACAAAGGTGAGCCAATCTGCGATTTAGAATATATCGAAGATAGCGCAGCTGAAACTGACATGAACGTTGTGATGACTGAAACTGGCAAGATGATTGAAATCCAAGGCACTGCCGAAGGTGAGCCGTTCAGCCACGAAGAGTTATTAAGCTTACTTGAGCTTGCGAAGCACGGCATTCGCGAAATTGTCGATACGCAAAAAGCAGCATTAAGCTAAAACGTATTTGATTAAGGGGCTCTGTTAATAAGAGCCCCTTTTTTTAAGCTTTATTTAGGCTTAGTCGTCATTAAATAAAAATAGATAACAGTGTTAAGGAGATAATGTGAAAGCATATCAACGTGAGTTTATTGAATTCGCTCTTGAGCGTCAGGTATTACGCTTTGGTGAGTTCACCTTAAAATCAGGCCGTACTAGCCCTTACTTTTTTAATGCGGGTTTATTTAATACGGGTCGTGATTTAGCACGTTTAGGTCGTTTTTATGCTGCTGCATTGGTTGATTCTGGTATTGACTACGATTTAGTGTTTGGTCCTGCTTACAAAGGTATCCCGATTGCGACAACGACGGTTGTAGCGCTTTGCGATCACCATGATAAAGATGCGCCTTACTGCTTTAACCGTAAAGAGAAAAAAGATCATGGTGAAGGTGGCTCGTTAGTGGGTAGCGAGCTTGCAGGTAAAGTGATGTTAGTGGATGACGTGATCACAGCGGGTACAGCTATTCGTGAGTCGATGGAAATCATCGCAGCCCACGATGCAAGCTTAGCAGGTGTGTTAATCGCACTTGATAGACAAGAAAAAGGCAAGGGTGAGTTATCAGCGATTCAAGAAGTTGAACGTGACTTTGGCTGCGCTATCGTATCTATTATTAAGCTAGGTGATTTAATTAATTACTTATCTGAAAAACCAGGAATGGAAAAAGAGTTAGCGTCAGTGAGCGCTTACCGTGAGCAATACGGTATTTAATCCATCTTCGTTAAAAACAAAAGCCAGACTTGATGTCTGGCTTTTTTGTATTTGTTTTGCTGTGAGCAGGGTTAATGATTGCTAACTAACACTTAGACTGGTGTAAAAACTCAGCACGGGTTGCTGGGTTTGATTTAAAAATCCCGCCTAATGCCGTGGTGGTTGTTGAACTGGTGGAGTCCATCACGCCGCGAGATTTAACGCAGTAATGTACTGCATCCATTTTAACGGCCACATCTTTAGTTTCGAGCAGCGTTTGCAGTGCAACTAAGACTTGCTGGGTCAGTCTTTCTTGTACTTGTGGGCGCTGGGCAAAAAAGCGCACGATGCGGTTTATTTTTGATAAACCGATAATTTTAGTGCGAGGCAAATAGGCGACAGTGGCATAGCCATCAATGGTCACTAAGTGATGCTCACAAGTGCTGGTAAGGCTTATGTCTTGCACCCGAACCATTTCATCAACGCCCATCTTATTGTCGATGACAGTGATTTTAGGGAAGTTCTCATAATCAAGCCCTGAGAAAATCTCATCAACATACATTTTAGCAATGCGGCGAGGCGTATCCATTAAGCTGTCATCTGATAAGTCTAACGCCATTAGCGTTAACACTTCTTTCATGTGATGCTCAATTTTTTCTTTACGCGCTTCTGGAGTATGAGTTTGCGGCAGCATCGGGGTTTCTAACCCTTGCTCAGTCAGTGCTGTTTTGACCTTTATTGCAGCTTCACTTAATGCCATCTTATCCTCCAACCACAGGGGTAATGCGTACTACTGAGTGTATGTTATTAACCGTGATACTGCTGCAAATGCCGTATCACGAGGGAGGGGGATAATAACGTGATTTGAAGCAAATTAATATTACTGACATAAAAAAAGCCGACCTTTTTAGTCGGGTATAGCACGAGCTAGAGCAAATATGACTTATTTTTTACTGGCTTATGATTTTGTAATGAATAAAAGCCAATAAAAAACGCACCGAAGTGCGTTTACATTATTCTACTTTGAAGGCTGATTTAGCTGCGTAACAACTGCTGCTGAACAAATTGCCATTGCTCATCAAAGTGCTCGGTAGGTTTTTGTTTAAATTCACTACGAACAAATTGGGCGATTCTGCCTTCGGCGATAGCTAATAATAAGTTAGCTAAAATGGCTTCATCTAAATTAAAGCCATGGCCTTCACGTAAGGTTTTTTCACGCAGTATTTGCTTAATTTGGGTTTCAATTTTGGCAAATAAACCACTGATGCGGCTGCGTAGACGCTCGTTCTCGCCCAGTAATGCGTCGCCATTGAGTACCCGTGAAATACCTGGGTTACGCTCAGAGAAGACCAGTAATAGCTGTAAGACGAGTTCACAGCGTTTCATGGTGTCTTTCTCTTCATCCATAATCAGGTTTAAACGAGACAGAATTGCGTCTTCAATAAACTCAATTAAGCCTTCAAACATTCTTGCTTTACTTGGGAAGTGGCGATAAAGCGCCGCTTCAGAAACACCAACTTCAGCTGCCAATTTAGCAGTGGTAATACGTTGGCCAGGGCTGGTTTCCAGCATGTGCGCGAGACACTGTAAAATGTGCTCACGACGATTTATTTTTGGGCTAGCCGCCATTTGTTATTCCTAGGCTTGTGACTACTTGTAAAGGTTATTTGGTACCTGAGTGACCAAATCCGCCTTCACCACGATCTGAGGTATCAAACTCATCGACTAAGGTAAATTGTGCTTGAACAACAGGAACAAACACCAGTTGTGCTAAACGATCACCTATTTCTAATGTAAAAGGCTCATCGCTACGATTCCAGCAAGACACCATTAATGGTCCTTGGTAATCAGAGTCAATTAAGCCGACTAAGTTACCTAACACAATGCCGTGTTTATGCCCCAAACCTGAGCGAGGCAAAATCACTGCCGCAAGACTTGGATCGGCAACGTGTACTGCAATCCCTGTGGGGATTAACACTGTTTTACCTGGCTCAATGACCATGGTGGTATCGATCATGGCGCGCAAGTCCATACCAGCACTGCCTGGTGTGGCATAGTTTGGTAGTGGAAACTCGCTGCCTATGCGGGAGTCGAGTAACTTTAATTCTACAGGTGTCTTCATGATGTTTTTATTTTTGTTGCTATTAAAGTAAGTAATTGTTTTGCTAGGGTCAGTTTATCGGTTGCTGGCAGCTGTTGACTACCGTCCTGCCAAAAAACATGTAATGCATTGGCGTCAGCATTAAAACCAAGCCCAGCGATTGATACGTCGTTTGCGGCAATTAAGTCCAACTTTTTTCGCTCAAGCTTGCCACGGGCGTATTCTTCTACGTTATCGGTCTCAGCAGCAAAACCTACAGTGAAAGGACGATTTTTTAATGCGGCTACATTGGCAAGAATGTCTGGATTACGGGTCATCTCAAGCTGCATATTCTCAGCTGATTTTTTGATTTTTGATTCTGCTACTTCAGCAATGCGGTAATCTGCGACAGCAGCACAGCCTATAAAGATATCCTGACCATCAACATGCTCCATAACAGCATCAAGCATGTTTTGGGCTGATTCAACATCAATACGGTTGACATGACTTGGGGTCGCTAAATTGACTGGCCCGGACACTAAGGTGACTTCAGCGCCCATCTGTGTCGCCGCTGTGGCCAATGCGAAGCCCATTTTGCCTGAACTATGGTTAGAAATATAACGCACTGGGTCAATCGCTTCTCGAGTTGGGCCTGCTGTAAGGAGTAGTTTGACTCCAGCTAATGGTTTAGGGCCAAAGAAATTGATGAGCTGCTCAGCAATGGCTAACGGCTCCATCATCCGACCAGGACCCACTTCGCCACAGGCTTGGTCGCCACTCGCTGGCCCCCATACTGTGATGCCTTTGCGAGCAATATTGGCAAGGTTTTCTTGAGTGGCTTGATTACGATACATTTGCTGGTTCATGGCTGGACACACTATCACTGGCGCTTCTGTGGCTAAACAAGTGGTCGTTAGCAATTCATCTGCCATGCCAGCATTAATGCGGGCAATCAGGTTTGCTGTTGCTGGCGCTACGATGACTACATCAGCCCAACGAGCTAATTCAATATGCCCCATTGCAGCTTCAGCTGCGGGATCCAGTAAGTCAGAAGCAACAGGGTGACCTGATAAAGCTTGAATGGTTAACGGGGTGATAAATTCCATGGCGCTTTGGCTCATGACCACACGAACATCTGCGCCACGTTCTTTGAGGCGACGAATTAAGTCAGCACTTTTATACGCGGCTATGCCACCACCGATACCCAAAAGGACTTTTTTATTTGTCAGCATGTTTACTCAATCCTGCTATCCAGTTCATTGGCGCTACAATATCACAATCAACCTAAATGGTGACGATCCGAAATTAAAATTTTCGTCCATACTCTATGGTTATGTTGGCAGTGATGCGTTAGCTAACAGAAATATTGACTGAATTTGATTTAAGCAATAAACAAGGGAGTGTTTATGGCAATAAAAGATTGGCCAGAAGGAGAAGGCCCACGAGATAAGTTACTTCATCATGGGGCAGGGCACTTATCAGATGCAGAATTATTGGCTGTATTATTGCGAAATGGGTTAGCAGGCCATAATGCAGTGGATTTGGCTCGAGGAATGATCACAGAATTTGGCGGATTACGGGCTTTATTTTCAGCATCACAGTCTCAAGTGTGTCAATTAGCGGGTGTTGGGCCGGTAAAATTTGCTCAAATGCAGGCTGCATCGGAGATTTCGAAGCGAATTTTTCAAGAAAATATGCATCGAGGACAAATTTTAATAAATCCTGATTTAACTCGGGACTATTTAATGAGACAATTAGCAGACCGATCCTATGAAGTGTTCGCATTATTATTGTTGGATAGCCAACATAGAGTGATTCAGTTTGTAGAATTATTCCGCGGAACGATTAATTCGGCATCAGTATATCCACGTGAAGTGGTGGCGTTGGTGCTGGAGAAAAAGGCTGCGGCAGTCATAGTGTGTCATAATCACCCGTCTGGCATTGCAGAGCCAAGTCAGGCAGATCGGCAAATTACTGACAGATTAAAAAAAGCCCTCTCTACTATCGATGTTTCTCTATTAGATCATATGGTTGTAGGTGATCAGCAGATAATATCCTTTGCTGAACGTGGGTGGATATTTTAAACAACACTTGATCTTAGTTTTGTTATCGTGTATAAAATGCGCCCTCTTTGTGCCTCGGGCGACGGCCACACGAGGCACATAAATGCTCGAGCGTTTTAAAATTGTTTTTGGAGAAGATTGACATGTCAAGAGTATGCCAAGTAACTGGCAAGAAGCCGATGGTTGGTAACAACCGTTCGCACGCTAAAAATTCGACTCGTCGTCGTTTTTTACCTAACCTACAAAACCACCGTTTTTGGTTAGAAGAAGAAAAACGCTTCGTGCAACTACGTGTATCTACTAAAGGTATCCGTATCATCGATAAAAAAGGTATTGAAGTTGTAGTTAAAGAACTTCGTGCCCGCGGCGAGAAGGTATAATAGAAAATGGCTAAATCTAAAGGTAATCGTGAGAAGATCAAATTAGTATCTAGTGCTAAAACTGGTCACTTCTACACTACTGAAAAAAATAAGCGTAACATGCCTGAAAAAATGGAAATCAAAAAATTTGATCCAGTTATTCGTCAGCACGTTATCTACAAAGAAGCTAAAATCAAGTAATTGATTTTTCCTCCTTTTAAAAGCCCCTTTTTAGGGGCTTTTTTTTGGCCTTTTTTCAGCCCCACCTATGTCATTCCAACTCTCTTATCCATTTTTAAGTAGCAATATATCTTTACAGTGCTTTGTGCTGATTATTTAGTGTGAGTATTAAACTTGTCATCTTGGCTGATTAGGCTGCGTATGACTGAGTGCTTACCTGTATATTGGCCAACTATTTAACAAACCATGGCAAAAGGGTCGCTTTAATTAAGTGATTGGCTAGCTGATATTTTATCGAATACTAACGTGATACCGCTTTTGAGACTTTTTTTGAATAGTTAAATACTAAAAAGCGCTAAATATCCCAATAAAAGTCTTTCAAAGTGAATTTAAATGCAATAATATTGATTAATTATATTGGTGTTCTATTTGGAATAGACACTGAATACCGTTAAGTTTATTTGTTAGGGGTTAATGTGCCTTTAAGAACCACAGAACTTGTTGATGGATTCCGTCACTCAGCGCCATATGTCAATGTGCATCGTGGCAAAACCTTCGTTGTGATGCTTGGTGGCGAAGCACTGTTACATAATCAATTTAGAGGCATTCTCAATGATGTCGCCTTGTTGCACTCTTTAGGGATTAAAGTCGTGCTAGTTTATGGTGCCCGCCCTCAAATTGACGCGGCATTGCATGATGCGAACATCGAGCCTACGTATCACAATGGTGTGCGTATAACCGACGAAGACTCGCTTAAAGTAATTAAGCAAGTTGCCGGTGCTGTGCAATTTGATATTACCGCGCGCTTATCGATGAGCTTGGGTAATACACCGATGCAAAATGCGCAAATCAACTTAGTGAGCGGCAATTTTGTTATTGCACAGCCATTAGGTATTGATGATGGCGTTGATTTTTGTCTGACCGGTAAAGTGCGCCGTATTGATACCCAAGGGTTAGAGCGTCAATTAAACAATAATTGTATTGTGCTCATGGGCCCTATGGCGGTGTCAGTGACTGGTGAGTGTTTTAATTTAACGGCTGAAGAGGTTGCCACCCAAGTGGCGATAAAGTTAAAGGCAGATAAGATCATTGGCTTTAGTAATACTCACGGGATTTTAGATGAGTCAGGCGAGGTGATTGCCGAGCTGATGCCAAATGGTGCACAAGCTATTTGGGATGACATGAATCAAGCTGGCGAAGCCTGTGTTGGTACTATGGCCTTCTTAAAAGCCAGTATTGATGCGTGTCGTAATGGCGTGCCACGTTGTCATTTAGTGAGTTACCTTGAAGATGGCACCTTGTTGCAAGAGTTATTCTCTCGTGAAGGTATTGGTACCCAGATTGTGACCGAAAGTGCCGAACGATTACGTCGGGCAAACATTGGCGATATCGGTGGTATCTTAGATTTAATTAGACCACTAGAAGAGCAAGGGATACTGGTTAGACGCTCTCGTGAGCAACTGGAAATGGAAATCGAACAGTTTATGCTGATTGAGCGTGACAGTCTGGTGATTGGTTGTGCAGCACTGTATCCATTTGAAGAAGATAATGCCGGTGAGTTTGCTTGTTTAGTCGTGCATCCCGATTACCGTGATGCCGACAGAGGTAGCGTGCTATTGAATAACATTATTGGTCAAGCCAGAGTCAGAGGCTATTCACGGCTATTTGCCTTAACGACTCGCAGTATTCATTGGTTTTTAGAGCATGGCTTTAATATTGTTGAGGTTGATGCGCTGCCGAATGTCAAAAAGCAGCTATATAATTTTCAACGTAAATCAAAAATATTGGCTCTAGATTTATAAGGTATATTTATAACACTAGATTTGAACATTAATGTTGAATACGTGATTGTTTGATACTTACTGAAATGCCACAACATGTTAAGCCATGGGGTGGCATTTTTGTTATGCTCGCAAAATATTGCATTATTCCAATCACATGCTCTATTAAGTCGGGCGCTTAATAAAAACGAATTTTAGGTATAGAAAATCAATGAATATAGAACTGGCAGGGCTAACAGCGAATGGTTTAGCTAATTTCATCGGCGTTATGATGGGCTTATTGCTGCTCACGTTACTTTTAAAACTGAAAAAGATGCCAAGCATGGCCGTTTACGCAAGCTTAGGGATAATTATTGCGGTGTTTGGTTTGTTTTCTATTACCTTGTATCAAACGCAACATGCGGGGTTATCGGTCGAGAAAAGTCATCAGGTGACACTGACTATTCCACTCTACGGACAAGTATTTCAGCAAGATGAATTAGTTTGGCAGCAAGCCAGAGTGATTAATCTTATTGAGGCGCCGCAATATATGCCTACAAGACGAACGAATGGTCTTGGCTTGTCAGGTTACTCATTAGGATGGTTTACGCTGCAAAACGGCGATAAGGCGTTAGTATCAGTGACTACAAACGAGAATGTCTTGTTGTTACCCACTGAAAAGGGGTATTCGTTGTTGTTATCGTTAGAAAACCCGCAAGCAGCAATGACAAAAATGACTGCTTGGCAGGATTAAGTCAATTGGCTGTTAGCTTTGCTTTAAACGACGGCGTCGTTGTAGTGCCATATCGGTAGTAAAGACCACTAAAGCACTCCAAATAAACCCAAAGGTGATGCCCTTTTCAATATCGAATGGTTCCTTGTATAAAAATATTGCCAAAATAAACATGATACTGGGACCGATATACTGAAAGAATCCCAACATCGATAGCGGAATGCGCATGGCTGCACCAGCAAAGCACAATAATGGCACTGTAGTGACAATACCTGCTGCAATCAGTGTGAGGTTCATTGTCATATCATTAGTCAGCATATTCGCGCTGGCTGTGTCTAACGTGAGCGCTAAATAGCCGAGTGCGATAGGGAGCAAAATAGCGGTTTCAACTAATAAGCCTGTTTTAGCGTCGATATTGACCTTTTTACGCAGTAAACCATAAAAGCCAAAAGAAGCTGCTAATGCCAGGGATACTAAAGGTATTGAGCCGAATGAAATGAGCTGAATCAAAACGCCAATACTGGCTAGCGCCACTGCAGCCCACTGCAATTTGCGTAACCGCTCAGATAAAAAGACCATTCCCAATAGCACATTAAATAATGGATTAATGAAGTAGCCTAAGCTGGCATCAAGCATTTGATCGTTATTAATGGCCCAAATAAATATTAACCAATTAGCAGCAATGAGCACCGAGGTGAGTGCTAACACCAATAGCTGTTTGGGCTTTTTCAGCAAGGTCGTTAAGCGAGAGAAACCGCCCAAAAACTGCATTAAAATGATAATGAAAATAAATGACCACACGACACGGTGCGCTAAAGTTTCCAGCGCAGAAACGTCACTCAGTAACTTGAAATAAAGCGGTGCAATTCCCCATAGACAGTAGGCACAAATGGCAAGGGCTACGCCTTTACGATGTTCAAGATCTTGCATGGGAATCCAGTATGAAGCGATAAAGAAGGCGATTGTAGGTGGCTTACGGTAATCTCTCAAGTAATTCGCGAAATCATTTTACGTATATTGAATATACAAAAACTTTACAGTTGCCAAATAGACATTGATGTTCAATTGAATTATTCGCATCTGGCTACTCAACCATCATATCAGCCAACCATATAAGTTCCCGTGCCAAATGCGATATGAGTACCTTGTTCATTATGCAGCTCCATTCGGCACACTGAAACACGATTACCTGAACGGATCACACATCCTGTAGCGGTAAATATTTCTCCTCGGCCAGGGCGAAGGTAATCGACGCGCATATCAATTGTACCGAGCGTAGTGAGCCGTTGTTCTAACGCTTCAATGGTCCAATCTTCTCGGCTTGAAACTAAGCCTGCAAAACAGGTTAATCCACCGACAACATCGAGCAGTGTGGCAGTCACTCCACCATGTAATATGTGTTGATGAATATTGCCAATGAGTTCGGGTTTCATCTTAATCACCACTTCAACACCGTTGATATCGTAACGCTTGATTTCTAATCCGAGTAGATTATGAAAAGGAACATGCTTATCAAAAATATCAGCCACTTGTTGTAATACTTTACGTTGAACGTCCGTGGTCATAGTTGGCCTTTAGTTAGCAAGTCATGCTGAAATACATGAACATGATGAGATAGAGTATTTAATCTAACTTAATTAGCTTTATAAAATCAATGGTGCATATTTGAGCAGTTGAGGTTAACTATTGCGCATTGATTCGAGACATATGCACAGCAGTGCTTTAAAATGGCGCTTCTTATCTTCAGCTCAAAAGATGGACAATCATATCTCAGGTTCAGTAGAAGCACAGCCGCAGCAGATTTCAGTTCCCACTCCAACATTGGAGCAGGACGCACTCGGCTACCATTTACAACAGATATTTGGTTATCGTGACTTCAGAGAAGGTCAGCGTGAGATTATTGAGCAAACGTTAAACGGCCAAGACACATTAGTTATCATGCCCACAGGTGGCGGTAAAAGTATGTGTTATCAGCTGCCAGCTTTATTACTGCCAGGGTTGACAGTAGTGGTGTCACCTTTGATTTCTTTGATGAAAGATCAAGTGGACAGCTTAACTCAATCTGGTGTTGCGGCAGCTTATTTGAACTCATCCTTACCTCGTGAAGAAACGGTGGCAATACTACGTCGTTTACATCAAGGTGAAATTAAGCTGCTATATGTATCGCCAGAGCGCTTACTTCGTCCTGACTTTATTGAACGATTACATGAATTACAGGTATCTCTGTTTGCCATTGATGAAGCGCATTGCATCAGTCAATGGGGCCATGATTTTAGACCTGAATATGCCGCCCTTGGTCAGCTAAAACAGATATTTCCATACATTCCACTGATGGCGTTAACAGCTACAGCTGATCAAGCAACTCGTGAGAGTATTTGCCAGCGGCTTCATATCACGCCATTTTGCTTATTATCTAGCTTTGACCGACCTAATATCCGTTACACTGTGGTCGAAAAGCTCAATGCGGCTAACCAGCTAAAGCAGTTTTTACAACTGCAAAAAGGCAGTAATGGCATTATCTACTGCAGTAGTCGACGCCGTGTTGATGAGGTTGCTGATCGCCTAAAGCTGCAGGGCTTCAGCGCTGCTGCGTACCATGCGGGTATGACACAAGAAGAACGTGTTGATATTCAAGATAAATTTTTAAAAGATAAAATTGATATCGTAGTGGCAACTGTTGCCTTTGGTATGGGGATTAATAAATCCAATGTCCGCTTTGTTGTGCATTACGATATTCCGAAAAGCGTGGAGTCTTACTACCAAGAAACAGGCCGAGCAGGACGAGATGGCTTAGATGCTGAAGCTTATATGTTATTTGACCCTGCTGATATTGGGCGCGTGAAGCATTTAATTGAGCAATCTGAGCCAGGTCCGCAACAAGATGTGGAGTTCCATAAAATGAATACCATGGCGGCGTTTGCTGAAGCGCAAACATGCCGCCGTCAGGTATTACTGCATTACTTTGATGAAAGTGCTGATAAGCCTTGTGGTAACTGCGATGTCTGTATTGACCCGCCTAAAAAGTATGATGGCAGTGAAGATGCTAAAAAAGTTTTGTCTTGTATCTTTAGACTAAACCAGCATTTTGGGGTGAATCAGGTCATTGACGTGTTACGTGGCTCAAAAGCGGCCAATGTGATGGATCGTGGCCATAATAAGTTATCCACTTGGGGAATCGGCAAGGAGCAAAGCCATGAGTATTGGTTGTCGGTTACACGTCAACTCATTCACCTTGGTCTGGCTTCACAAGATATTACCCGTGGTTCATCTGTTAAGCTCAACGAATCAGCAAGAGCCGTGTTAAAAGGCGAGGTGACATTGCAACTTGCAGAGCCTCGTATTCAATTAGTGACCACTAAACGTCGCAGTAGCGCCTCTCGTGCGCCGCAGCAATACGACAGAAAGCTCTTCGCACGCCTGAAATTACTACGAAGAGAGCTGGCCGAAGAGCATGACGTTCCGCCATATTTAGTATTCAATGACGCAACATTAGCAGAAATGGCGGCAATGGTACCCACGAGCGCCGGAGAAATGTTAGCGGTGAATGGTGTTGGTGAGCGTAAGTTAAGCCGATTTGGTAATGCCTTTTTGGATGAAATAAGCCAATACTTAATCGAAAGCTAGTTAATCGTTGGTACAAGGCTTATTGCGTTATCATCAAGGATGTTAGCGAGCCGTTTTAAAGCTAGGTAATGAAAGCGTTATGGTTCTTCACCTCCTCACTTCTTCAATTCTCGTTTGTCGTTAATTTTAGCTCTCTTATATTTCACTAGCTTGATTTCATCATTCTCGTTATGACCTTCCTTTGTGTGCAAGCGCTTTGATTAGGTTATCGCGCAAACATGACTAACAAGTGTTTTTAATCACGAACGATCTATTTCATTCAGTTACTATGCTAGTTCCATATTCAATGTTTACTGGCTGCGTATTGATTCGCATGGCTGATATAACGAAAATGGCTTAATCACTTCAAAAAAATTATGCACTTTTTTATTGGTGATGATACTTAGTCGTTTGATGCAAATTATTTTTGAAAATAAATCCTAGAATCAGCGTATATCAAGGTTTACGCTGGGTTTTTCTTTATCGCTACACTGTTTTAGAGAAGATTGACCGTCGAGTCTGATTTAGCTTAAAGGGATAATTGAACAAAAGATGAATAAAATAGGGTTGACACAGCAGGCTTGTCACGTTAAAAAGTCAGTATAGAACATTTTAATTTAAGAATAATTAGTTAACTTTAATGAATATTTATAGTGGTAACATTCTCCTAGGTCTCTTTCTTCTCTTACGCAAAATTTGCGCGGAGTCCTTTGTGTTACTTGCTAAATAAGTTTACTTGCATTCACAAACCCCGCGCTAACAGCCGCGGGGTTTTTTGTTTCTGTACCCAATTGATTTTTAGAACAAACAAATAGACGAATGACTTGCTAAACACTTTTAATGGCGTCGCAGTTATTTGTTAGATAACCGAACAAACTTTTACCTGAACAACAAAGTTCGATGGAGAAAACTGATGTCCAATAGAGTCATAATATTTGATACCACATTGAGAGATGGTGAGCAGGCGTTAGCAGCAAGTTTAACGGTTAAAGAAAAGCTGCAAATTGCTCTGGCGCTTGAGCGCTTGGGTGTTGATGTTATGGAAGTGGGTTTTCCTGTGTCATCGCCAGGTGATTTTGAATCAGTGCAGACCATTGCTAGAACAATTAAAAACAGCCGTGTTTGTGCATTATCTCGTGCTCTTGAAAAAGACATTGATGCAGCAGCTCAAGCGTTATCTGTTGCTGAACAGTTCCGTATTCATACTTTTATTTCTACATCGACTATTCACGTTGAAAGCAAATTAAAACGTTCATTTGATGACGTGCTTGATATGGCTGTTGGGGCTGTTAAATATGCTCGCCGTTTTACAGATGATGTTGAGTTTTCGTGTGAAGATGCGGGTCGAACACCTATTGATAACCTATGCCGTATGGTTGAACAAGCCATTAAAGCGGGTGCTCGCACCATTAATATTCCTGATACCGTGGGCTATACCGTGCCAAGCGAGTTCGGCGGCATCATTCAAACGCTATTTAATCGTGTACCTAATATCGATCAAGCGGTGATCTCAGTGCATTGTCATGACGATTTAGGTTTGTCTGTGGCTAACTCTATTACTGCTGTTGAGCATGGCGCTCGTCAAATTGAATGTACTGTAAACGGTATTGGCGAACGAGCGGGTAATTGTTCATTAGAAGAAATCGCCATGATCCTATCGACGCGTAAAGGTTTATTAGGGCTTGAAAGCAATATTAATGCAAAAGAGATCCATCGCACCTCTTCATTGGTGAGCCAGCTATGTAATATGCCTATTCAAGCGAACAAAGCTGTAGTGGGCACCAATGCGTTTTCTCATTCATCAGGCATTCACCAAGATGGCATGTTAAAAGCGAAAAACACTTACGAGATCATGACACCAGAAAGCATTGGTTTGAATCGTAATAATTTAAATATGACATCACGCTCAGGCCGCCATGTCATTAAGCACCGTATGGAAGAAATGGGTTACCAAGCTTCCGATTACGATATGGATAGCCTTTACGAGCAATTTTTGAATTTAGCGGATAAGAAAGGTCAAGTATTTGATTATGACCTAGAAGCCTTAGTGTTTATGGAAGCTCAATCTCAAGATGATGATCATTACGCATTACAACATTTAATGGTGCATTCAGACTCTACAGAAGGCGTGGCAACTGCCACAGTGCGTATTACGGTGGATGGTAAAGAGATGACAGAAGCGGCGACCGGTAATGGTCCTGTTGATGCTGCGTACAATGCCATTGCAAGAGCAACAGACCGCACCATCAATATTACTAACTACAAATTAGGTGCGAAAGGTGAAGGTCAGAATGCCTTAGGCCAAGTTGATATTACCGCAGAATACAATCAGCAAACTTTCCATGGTCTAGGGTTAGCAACAGACGTGGTTGAATCCTCAGCACAGGCGCTCGTTCATGTGATGAACTTAATTTATCGTGCAGATAAAGTAGCTGATTTTAAACAACAGATTCATAAAGATAGGGAGTTAGGTGGAGTATGAGTTATCAAGTAGCAGTATTAGCAGGGGATGGTATTGGTCCTGAAGTAATGGCTGAAGCACGCAAAGTGCTAAAAGAAGTTGAAGCCAGATTTGCACTAAATATTGAATATGCTGAGTACGATGTTGGTGGTATTGCCATTGATAACCATGGTTGCCCGTTACCAGAATCAACTTTGAAAGGTTGTGAAGCTGCAGATGCCGTATTGTTTGGTAGTGTTGGTGGCCCTAAATGGGAACATCTAGCCCCTAATGATCAACCTGAACGTGGCGCGTTGTTACCGCTTCGTGGTCATTTTGATTTGTTCTGTAATTTACGTCCTGCCAAGTTGCATACAGGACTTGAACATATGTCACCGCTGCGCAGTGATATCTCATCACGTGGTTTTGATGTGTTATGCGTCCGTGAGTTAACGGGTGGTATTTACTTTGGTAAGCCAAAAGGGCGCCAAGGTGAAGGCGCTGATGAAGAAGCGTTTGATACGATGCGCTATAGCCGCCGCGAGATTGAGCGCATAGCTCGCATTGCTTTTGAAGCTGCTCAAGGCAGAAGCAAAAAAGTGACATCAGTCGATAAGGCTAACGTTCTGGCTTGTTCAGTATTATGGCGAGAAGTTGTTGAAGGTGTCGCTAAAGATTTCCCAGATGTAGAGCTGGAGCATATCTATATTGATAACGCGACAATGCAATTGTTACGTCGTCCGAATGAATTTGACGTCATGTTATGTTCAAACTTATTTGGCGATATTATTTCTGACGAAATTGCCATGTTGACTGGCTCGATGGGGCTATTGTCATCTGCGAGTTTAAATAGCAGTGGTTTTGGTATGTATGAACCTGCTGGTGGCAGTGCACCAGATATTGCCGGCCAAGGTATTGCCAATCCAGTGGCACAAATTTTATCAGCTGCCTTATTGCTGCGTCATAGTTTAAAGCTTGAAGACGCTGCCAGTGCGATAGAGCGTGCGGTAAGTAAAGCCTTGTCTGAAGGTTATTTAACGGGCGAGTTATTAAGTGCTGATGAACGCCAAAATGCTAAAACAACGTCAGAAATGGGCGATTTTATCGCTAATGCTGTTAAGGAAGGTGTGTAATGGCAACTCAAGCAAGTGGTGCTCAGACTCTGTATGAAAAAGTGTGGGATGCCCATGTACTGGCATCGCCAGAAGCTGAGGCGCCGATTATCTATGTGGATCGCCATTTGGTTCACGAGGTGACATCACCGCAGGCCTTCAGTGGTTTAAAAACCGCAGGGCGTAAACTCCGCGCACCTGAAAAAACCTTTGCAACCATGGATCATAATATCTCGACATTGAGCGCGAGCTTAGATGCGATGAGTCCAATGGCACGTATTCAAGTGGAGACATTAGCGCAAAACTGTAAAGAATTTGGCGTTAAGCTTTATGATATTCACCATCCTAACCAAGGTATTGTTCATGTAATGGGGCCAGAATTAGGCATTACACTTCCTGGTACTGTCATTGTTTGTGGCGACTCGCATACGGCGACACATGGGGCATTTGGTGCATTGGCATTTGGTATTGGTACCTCAGAAGTTGAGCATGTGTTAGCAACCCAAACTATGCGTCAGCTGAAAGCGAAAACCATGAAAGTGGAAGTACGTGGTCATGTCGCTGAAGGCATTACAGCAAAAGATATTGTGTTAGCCATCATTGGTCGCTTAGGCATGGATGGCGGTACTGGTTATGTCGTTGAGTTCTGTGGTGACGCTATCGAAGCGCTATCAATGGAAGGTCGCATGACATTGTGTAACATGGCCATTGAAATGGGCGCTAAAGCAGGCATGGTTGCGCCCGATCAAACCACTTTCGACTATCTTGAAGGGCGCGAGTTTTCTCCTAAAGGCGATGACTGGCAGCAAGCCGTTGCGGATTGGACTGCATTAAAAACCGATCCAGATGCAAGCTTTGATGCAGAAGTGATTTTAGACGCTGCCGATATTGCACCACAATTAACTTGGGGAACAAATCCAGGTCAAGTGGTTCCGATTGATGCAGAAGTGCCAAATCCAGCGAGCGAGCCAAATGCGACAGTGCGTAGTAGCATGGAAAAAGCCCTTGAATATATTGGCCTAACTTCTGGTACCAAAATGGTTGATATTCCGATTAATAAAGTCTTTATTGGTTCGTGTACTAACTCTCGTATCGAAGACTTACGTGCAGCTGCGCACCATGCTAAAAACCGTAAAGTCGCTGATGGCGTCACTGCGATTGTGGTTCCAGGTTCTGGACAAGTTAAATTACAGGCAGAAGCAGAAGGGTTAGATAAAGTCTTCCTCGATGCTGGTTTTGAGTGGCGCTTACCGGGTTGCTCTATGTGTTTAGCAATGAATGATGATCGATTAGAAGCTGGCGATCGCTGCGCATCGACCAGTAATCGTAATTTTGAAGGTCGCCAAGGCCGTGGCAGTCGAACACATTTGGTGAGCCCTGCAATGGCAGCTGCAGCTGCTATCGCTGGTCATTTTGTTGATATCCGTAAGCCTTATTAATCCATTACCACTAGAAGAGAGAAACAGATGCAAGCTTTTACTCAACATACTGGTCTAGCGGTTGCGATTGATAGTGCGAATATCGACACTGACCAAATAATTCCTAAGCAATTCTTATCAAAAGTGACAAGGGATGGCTTTGGGGTACATTTATTCCATGATTGGCGTTATTTAGATGAAGCGGGTGAGCAAGATAATCCAGATTTTTCATTAAATTTACCTCGTTATAAAGGTGCGTCGATTTTATTAGCTCAAGAAAATTTTGGCTGTGGTTCAAGTCGTGAACACGCACCATGGGCGTTAGCCGATTTTGGTTTGCGTGTGGTCATTGCCCCCACTTTTGCTGACATTTTTTATGGCAACTCGATCAATAATGGTTTATTGCCAGTTAAGTTAACTCACGAACAAGTCAATCAATTGATGGCAGAGGTTGAGGCCAGTGAAGGTGCGAATATTACCGTTGATTTAGTGTCGTTAACGGTGACCTCACCAACTGGGAGTGTTTTCGATTTTTCGATTGCTGAATCAGCTAGACATAAGCTATTAAACGGCTTGGATGCAATTGGCTTAACCTTAGAGTATGCACAGGCAATTACGGACTATGAGGCGAATATACCTGCTTGGCGTGGTTAATCGCCATGACAATATATCTGCGATTAGCGACGTAATTTTAAACAGATTTAATCAAATTGTTGCTATTGGGCTTAAAATTAACATTTAGGCTTACACTTGTACCAAGTTTATATTAGCTAAAGCCCTTACTATGATAAGTAAGGGCTTTTTTATTGGTTGATATAAATTATATTGGCTTAATAGTTTGATTTTTAAGGTTTTATCTTTTTATCTTTCATTGTTTTACACAAAGGTAGTGAAACTCACTGCTTTTTTGGGAACACTTGCGTCCAGTAATATATTTTTGTTATCTGCTTGATATTTAAGTTTTTATTATTCTGTTTGATATTTTTCTATTGGCTCTTAGCGAGTATTTTTTAAAAAACGTCTCTGAGAGGGTGTTTTTGGTGTGAGCTGTGTCACCAAAGATGTTTTCTGTTACTGGTTTTGTAGTTATTTACTCTGTTTTAAGGCTTTGGCTTGTAAATTTATTCTGCATCAGTAAACTTGCCGCGATTTCAAATTGAGCAATTGCTCTAATGATGTAAGAGATTAAGCAAACATTAGATTTGCTACAAACAGAGACTAATAATGAAAAAGACACTATTGACTGTGGCAGTAAGTGCCATGCTTTTCGGGGCAACGACTCAAGTGAATGCAGCTGGTTTTCAGTTAGCGGAATACTCATCAACGGGTTTAGGCCGTGCTTTTGCTGGTGAAGCGGCAATGGCTGATAATGCTTCGGCTCAAGCAAGAAACCCTGCAATGTTAACTTACCTTGAAGGTCGTCAACTTTCAGCAGGTGCGATTTACATCATGCCAAATGTTGATGTTGTAGGTGACGTTAGTATTTCTTCTCCAATATTAGGTCCTGATCCTGTCATTATTGCAGCGGATGCTACTGATTTTGCTGATAGTGCGGTTGTGCCTAACTTTTATTACTCTAATCAGTTGAATGACAACTGGACTTGGGGTTTAGCGGTTAACTCAAATTACGGTTTAGCGACAGAGCTTGATGCAACCCATCCAGCGTCTTTATTTGGTAATGAAACTGGGATTACAACTGTCGAGTTTAACCCGAATATTGCTTATAAAGTTAATGAAGCATTCAGTGTCGGTGCCGGATTACGTGTGGTGTATGGTGAAGGCCATGTTGGCGCATCTATGCCGGGTTGGATTGATGGCGTGAAACAAGCCGTTCCTGCTCTGGCCCCTCAACTTCCTGATGCAGGTGCGAGCCTTAAGTATATGGAAGGTGACGATATTGCCTTAGGTTGGCAATTAGGCACAAGCTGGCAGATCAATGAAGCGCATCGTTTAGGCTTTGCTTATCACAGTGGCGTTGAACTTGAGTTAGATGGCTTTGCATCTGGCTTATTGTACGATGGCGGTCAAGATGTGCACATTGAAGGCTACTTACCGATTGAGTTACCAGCATTTGCTGAATTAGCTTCACATCACCAATTAACTGAAAACTGGGCAATGCATGCAAGTGTAAACTGGACTCAGTGGAGTGTTTTTGATGAGTTAGTAGCATACTTCCCTGGCGAAACTAAGCCAATTGACTCAACAACGGGTTTACCATTGGAGTCTGATTTAGTTAAAGAAGAGAACTTCAAAGATAACTGGCGTTTTGCTGTCGGTACAACATACCAACTTAACGACAAGTGGTTAGTTCGTGGCGGTATGGCGCTAGATCAAGGTGCTGCGCAAGACGAATACCGTTCAACAACAATCCCAGATTCAGATCGTTTATGGTTCAGTGCTGGTGCAGGATATCAAGCAACGAAAAACTTAACGGTTGATTTTGCTTTGACCTACATCAAAGGTGTGGGGGACGCGCCAATTGACGAAACTCAAGACCTACTGGGTTTAGCATCAGTTAATTATAGCGGTGATGTTGAAGCTGATGTTTGGTTAGCTGGTATTCAATTAAGCTATAAAATGTAATTTGAAACTGTAGATTACATTGAAAAAGCCTCGCACTCGCGGGGCTTTTTTGTAGGCTAAATATAGCTTACAGCACAATTATTCTCATTGTGAGTGTAACGGACTTGAGATCGGTGATTATCCGTCTTAACTTAGTAAAGATAATTTTTACAGTGTTATATAGCGCAAGCGTGCAGAACACTTTTTAAAATAACACTGCTGACAATCTATAGGTAGATAATGACTTCTAAGAAATATGTTATTGCGCTCGATCAAGGTACGACAAGTTCTAGGGCGATTGTATTCGATCACAATGCCAATATGGTTGCTGTGGCGCAAAGAGAGTTTTCTCAGATATATCCTCAAGCTGGGTGGGTAGAACACGATCCGATGGAGATTTGGTCGTCGCAAAGTTCGTCATTAATCGAAGTCTTAGCAAGGGCGAGTATTAGCGCTGATGAAGTGGCATCAATTGGCATCACAAATCAACGTGAAACAACAGTGGTGTGGGATAAACGCACTGGTAAGCCAATATACAATGCCATTGTTTGGCAATGCCGTCGTAGTCAAGCTATATGTCAGCAGTTTAAAGCGGATGGGTTAGAGGAGGATATTAAGTCTGCCACAGGTTTAGTACTCGACCCTTATTTTTCTGCCAGTAAAATTAAGTGGATTTTGGATAATGTTGAAGGTGCGCGTGAAGAAGCCCAAGCGGGCAATTTGTTGTTTGGCACAATAGATACTTGGCTAGTGTGGAAGTTGACTCAAGGTAAAGTGCATGTAACCGAGCCGACTAATGCGTCACGGACGATGTTGTTTAATATCCATCAGCAGCAATGGGACGAAAAACTGTTAAAAGCGTTTGATATTCCAAGTGCAATGCTGCCAGAAGTGAAACCTTCTTGTGCTGTTTATGGCACAACCACGATTGCTGGTGGTGAGATTGCCGTTGCTGGCATGGCGGGAGATCAGCAATCTGCGTTATTTGGTCAGCTTTGTTTTGAGCCAGGAATGGCCAAAAATACTTATGGCACAGGCTGTTTCTTATTAATGAATACAGGCCAGAAAGCCGTATCATCAACTCATGGCTTATTAACCACTGTAGCAATTGGTGGAGACTTATCGGTAAATTATGCATTAGAAGGCTCAGTGTTTATGGGCGGTGCTGTGATTCAATGGCTTCGTGATGAAATGGGCTTGATTCAGGATGCACAAGACACGGAATATTTTGCTAATAAAGTGGAAGATACCAATGGAGTGTATTTGGTACCTGCATTTGTTGGTTTAGGAGCACCTTATTGGGAACCTGATGCTCGTGGCGCGATTGTCGGTCTGACTCGTGGCGTCAACCGCAGTCATATTATCCGTGCAGCATTAGAAGCGATAGCCTATCAAAGCCAAGATTTACTTGCAGCAATGAGCCAAGATTCGGGAGTCCCGTTGACTCAAGTTCGCGTCGATGGCGGTGCAGTTGCAAACGATTTCTTAATGCAGTTTCAAGCTGATATTAGTGATGTGGATGTGATTCGACCTCAGGTTACAGAAACTACGGCGATGGGGGCTGCATTTTTGGCTGGGCTTGCTGTTGGTTTTTGGCAATCAACTGCTGAACTTAATAATATCGCAGCTGCCGATAAAACGTTCTTTGCATCGATGGAAGCCGATGTACGCAATCGTTTATATTCAGGTTGGAAAAAAGCTGTCCAACAAACAGTGTAATGGTGAAGTTTACACTTCTATATCGATATGTCTTGCAGGTGATTTAGTATCTGCGGGTTGAGCTTGGTTTGTATTAGGACGTGATATAGCTGCATTTGGGGTTGATGTGTTTGGTGGCAATTGCGATTGCGGCGCTTCATGACTATCAGCATCTAAGGCATTACTGTTGCTTACCTTTTTGACATCTCGTTTAAAACTACCCACTTGCTTTGGTGGTGTTGCTGTTATGGCATATATGGTGTCTAAGCTCATGATGGCCTCCTCATGGTTGTCGATAAATGATGGATCTAAGTCGATTCATATACTATATCGGCAATCTTTGGTTAGTATTTAGACAATTTAAGTATAACTTTGTTTCATCTTTCTTGGTATTTTCCCTTTTGCTTATACGCAATGGTCATTTTTGACTCACATATGCTGCTCTGTTTTATATATCATTCAATACAACAAAATGCGCTGGTTAACGGCAATCATTACTGCCAGTCAGTTATCGACATCATGTTTTCGGTGGATTTTTATTTTTATTTTGCCTGTAAGATCGACCCTATTTGTTATTTTTATATGAAAATGGTCACAATTTGGATCAAATTCCCCACATTCTTTACTGAGATGAACGCTGTTATGTCTATGGTTTCGTTCATTTACCCATCTAAAAACCACTTTTATCCACTCGCTTATCATTAATTAAAATTTGCTGCGAACCCGCTTCAGAACTGGATTTAATTAATGTTGTCATCCCTTGACAATACTTGTGTTGTGTCCCTAAACTTAAGGGTTGTGGGGAATTGTGGATATTTGTGGGAAATTTAATAACAAATTATAGGATTTGATGACCGTGTTTCGGGGTGCCAGTGCAATAAATATGGATGCAAAAGGACGGATCGCTATTCCAATGCGATACCGAGAATCCTTGCGCGCCGAGCACGAAGGCATTGTGGTTATCACGGTTGATATTCAATCACACTGTTTACTGATCTATCCGATCCATGAGTGGGAATTGATTGAAGCCAAGTTATTACAATTGTCTGACACAGATAAAGTCGAACGCTCTATGAAACGTAGATTACTCGGTCACGCTCACGAATGTGAGTTGGATGGCAATGGACGTGCGCTTGTTCCACCTGCATTAAGACAATATGCCAGCTTACAAAAGAAAACGATGTTGGTGGGTCTACTCAATAAATTTGAATTATGGGATGAAGCTGCTTGGCAACAACAGATGGATGAAAGCCATGAGTTGATTCAAGCTGAAGATCTCGCAAACCATGAAAGATTAGCTAATTTTTCATTATAAATAACCCAATTAAGAAGAGTCTAATGAGCCAAGAATTTGCCCATTTATCTGTACTACTAAAAGAAACCGTTGATGGTTTAAATATCCATGAAGATGGCATCTATATCGATGGCACCTTTGGGCGTGGTGGTCATTCTAGGCATGTATTAAGTCAACTTGGTGACAATGGACGTCTAATTGCGATCGATCGTGATCCCCAAGCTATTGAAGCGGCTAAGCAATTTGCTGATGATCCTCGCTTTCAGATTGTTCACGGAGGTTTTGGCCAATTGGCTGACTACGTTACTGAGCTCGGGCTTAAAGGCAAAATTGACGGTGTGTTATTGGACTTAGGCGTGTCATCGCCTCAGTTAGATGATGCTGAACGTGGTTTTAGTTTTTTACGCGATGGTCCACTAGATATGCGAATGGATAACAGCCAAGGTCAAACGGCTGCTGAGTGGATCGCCAAAGCAGAAATTGAGGACATGGCTTGGGTTTTTAAAACCTACGGCGAAGAGAAAAATGCGCGTCATATTGCCCGATGTATTGCTGCTGACCGTGAAGAAACGCCTTTTTTACGCACAAAAGATTTAGCCGATCTAATTGCTCGAATTACTAAAAATAAAGAGCGTAATAAGCATCCAGCGACACGTGTTTTCCAAGCTATTCGTATTTATATCAATAGTGAGCTTGAGCAAATTGAGCAAGCGTTAGAAGGCGCAGTTTCAGTATTAGCGCCAGAAGGCCGCTTATCGGTGATCAGTTTCCATTCTTTAGAAGACAGAATGGTAAAACGTTTTATTCGTAAAAATAGCCAAGGTGAAAGCGTGCCACACGGGCTACCGATAACAGAAGCGGAAATAAATAAATCGAGAAAGCTAAAAGCGATTGGTAAAGCCATGAAGCCGTCGGATGTTGAAATTGAGCAGAATCCACGAGCACGAAGCTCGGTGTTACGCGTTGCTCAACGTCTTGATTATTAGTTATTGAGCACAGCGACATCATAAAGAGGTTAATTTGGGACAATCATCAATAAAATTATCACGCATTGTGATTGCCGATATCTGGCGACATAAGTGGATTTTATTATTGTCGATGGTGGTGTTAGCCAATGCGGTAGGGGTGGTTTATACCAGCCATGCCACGCGTAAGTTGACCTCGCAGTTAGATCAGCTTTTACAAGAGCGGGATCGTTTAGATATCGAGTGGCGCAATTTGTTACTCGAAGAGCAATCTAAGTCTGAGCATAGCCGTGTTACTCGTATTGCTACTAAAGATTTAAAAATGGTTCGACCCTTACCTAAAGAAGAAGTGGTTATCAGGCTGCAATAACAGAAAAGGAATGATTGAGTCAGTAAAATGAGCAGACAAGCAAAACGTAAGTTAAATCCAGAGTTAATTCCATGGCGATTATTCGTAGTGGTAGGCTTTGTTTTGCTTTTATTTACGGCCTTGATTGCTCGAGCGGCTTACATTCAGATTATTGAACCAGATAAATTGCGTCACGAAAGTGATATGCGAACCCTTCGTACCAGCAGTAACCAAGTACAACGTGGCTTAATCACTGACCGTAACGGCGAAATGCTTGCGGTGAGTGTGCCTGTGCGTGCAGTGTGGGCCGACCCTAAAGTGTCGCACGACAAAGAAGCATTTAAAGACATGCGCCGCTGGCAAGCCCTTGCAGATGTATTGCATTTACCTGTTGAAAGCATTGTAGGCAAAGTGCAGCGAGATCCTAAACGCCGCTTTATCTATTTAAAACGTCAAGTGACTCCTGCAGTTGCTGAATATATTAAGCAGCTAAAAATTGCTGGTATTTATTTAAAATCCGAATCTCGTCGTTACTATCCTGCTGGTGAAACTGCAGCGCAGTTAGTTGGCCTGACGAATATTGATGATGTCGGCATTGAAGGTATTGAAAATGCTTACGATAGCTGGCTTACAGGCACGCCATCTAAACAAAAAGTACGTAAATCTCGAGATGGTAAAGTCGTCCAACGTCTAGATATTGTTGAAGAGGGTGAAAGCTCAAATGATTTAGTGTTGAGTATTGACCAGCGAATTCAGCAACTTGCTTACCGTGAATTAAAACGCACAACAGAAATTAACCAAGCAACGTCAGGTTCAGTGGTGGTGCTTGATGTTCATACTGGTGAAGTGTTAGCGATGGTGAATACACCTTCTTACAATCCTAATTCTAGAGAAAACCTACAATCGTATCGAATGCGTAACCGTGCATTAACCGATACGTTTGAGCCTGGTTCAACAGTAAAACCGTTTGTGGTTGCTGCAGCATTAGAGGCTGGCACAATTGAACGTAATGATTTAATTAAAACCTCACCGGGCTGGATGCGAGTGGGTGGTCGTCAGGTACGTGACCCGATTAATTATGGCGACATGACTTTAGATAAAATCTTAGTGAAATCCAGTAACGTAGGTATCAGTAAGGTATCGCTATCTATGCCAGTGCAAGAGTTATTGGGTACATACCAGTCAATGGGGTTAGGTAATTATTCTGGCATTAATCTGGCGGGTGAAAGTGCCGGATTGATTCATGATCGTCGCCGCTGGTCTGATTTTGAAAGAGCCACTCTTTCATATGGTTACGGCTTAACCGCTACGCCACTACAGTTGGCACGAATGTATGCCACCCTAGGAAGCGGCGGTGTGCTTTATCCTGTTTCGGTATTAAAACTCAAGCAAGCCCCTCGTGGTGAGCAGGTTATTTCTGAGCAAACAGCCAAAGATGTCATGGAAATGATGCTGGGTGTGACTGAAAAGGGTGGCACTGCGACCCAGGCGCATATTGATGGTTATCCAATTGCAGGTAAAACAGGAACCAGTCGTAAATCAATTGCTGGTGGTTATGGTGATGATTATGTGTCGCTATTTGCTGGTGTCGCGCCAGTTCATAACCCTCGCTTAGCGATATCTATCGTGGTTAACGAGCCAAAAGGCGATCGTTACCATGGTGGTGATGTTGCAGGCCCAGCATTTGCAAAAATCATGTCTGGAGCATTACAGATGCTCAACGTAGAGCCATTGAATGAGAAAGAAAAAGTGGAATTAGCTGCCATTGCTAGGAGGGCTGAATAATGCTTCTTAGTGATTTGCTTGCTCCTTGGTTTCATTATGCCGGTCGTGAGATCGTGGCCTCGATGACATTAGATAGTCGTCACATTAACCCAGGCAGTTTGTTTGTTGCATTACCAGGCTATCAAGTTGATGGACGTCAATTTATTGATAAATCCATAGACTCTGGTGCGATAGGTGCGCTTATTCATACCGATAATCCGGATGAACATGGCAAAGTTGAACTTCATGATACTGGTGCAGTATTAGTCTACTTTTTTCAGTTAAGTCGTCAGTTATCGGCAGTCGCAGCACAGCTTTACCCGGTTCAAGGGCAAGCAATGTCAATTATTGGCGTAACTGGAACAAATGGTAAAACATCAGTTAGTCAGCTAATTGCTCAGCTTGTTACCCTCAAACAGCAAAAAGCTGCGGTGATGGGGACACTAGGCAACGGTGTGTGGGGACAGTTAGTTGATAGCGGTAATACCACGGCTGATGCGATAACGATAATTGAGCAAATTAGTGCTTTTCAGCAGCAAAATGTGTCAGCGTGTGCCATTGAAGTATCTAGTCATGGGCTGGTACAAGGCCGAGTGGAGGCCGTTCCTTTTGATACGGCAGTGTTTACTAATCTTAGCCGTGACCATTTAGATTATCATGGTGACATGGATGCGTACGGCGCAGCCAAAAAGCGTTTATTCACATTTCCATGTGTTAAGCATGGTTTACTCAACTTAGACGATGCCGTTGGATCGCAATGGTATGCTGAATTCGATTCCCAAACTATGTTTGGCTTTAGTACAAAAGCACCTGTGACTTCACAAGATATTGAAACGCAGCAATTAGCGCGGTTTTATACGGATAATATGCAGTTTAATGATGCAGGTGTTAGTTGCGACTTTTATTACCCTTCAAATGTCAATGATCAGCAATCAGAATTAATTAAAGCCAAGTTAACATCGCCACTGCTTGGTGATTTTAACTTATCAAATCTTGTTGCAGCAATAAGCGCGCTTTTCTTACAGCAATCTAGCCCTAATCGTGACTCAATGAATGAGTTATTGGGGCTTGTGCCATTGCTCACCCCAGTAGCGGGTCGTATGGAGCGCTTTAATCAGCAAGATGGTCCAACTTTGGTCGTTGATTACGCTCATACACCAGATGCTATTGAGCAAGCGTTAAAAGCATTAAGAATCCATTGTCATGGTACTTTGTGGTGTGTTTTTGGTTGCGGTGGTGATAGAGATAAAGGTAAGCGACCATTAATGGCTCAAGCGGCTGAGCATTACGCAGATAAGGTCATGGTGACAAGTGATAATGCGCGTAGTGAAGACCCTATGACCATTATCAATGATGTTGTCGCTGGTCTAAATAAGCCCGAGCTTGCTTTGACAGAAATTGACAGGATCACAGCCATTAAGAAAGTCGCTAAATTAGCGAAAGCAGGTGACCTTGTTTTGCTAGCAGGTAAGGGGCATGAGACTTATCAAGAAGTGTCGGGTAAAAGAATTGATTATGATGAGCGTGCGCTAGCTATGCAATTAACGGGCTGTGACACTATGACCAGTGTTAGCGAACAAAAGGGGCGCCTATGATCCCTATTCAATTATCCGACTTAGCACGTGAGTTAAATGCCACGTTAGTCGGCGCTGACATAGAAATTAATGATGTCACAAGCGATAGCCGTAAAATGGCTGAAAGCAGTTTATTTGTTGCATTAAAAGGCCTGCGTTTTGATGGGCATCAATTTGCGCCAACCGCGATTGAAAATGGTGCGCAAGCGTTATTAGTCGAGCATGAACTTGCTGTTAATGTACCTCAATTAATTGTGAGTAACACGCAAAAGGCAATGGGCGCTATCGGTGCGTATGTTCGTCAACAAGTGTCGCCAATTGCGGTAGCATTAACTGGGTCAAATGGTAAAACGACTGTGAAAGAAATGGTTGCGACGATTTTATCGCAGCACCATAACGTGCTTTACACTGCGGGAAATTTTAATAATGAAATTGGTGTGCCGTTAACCTTACTCAGATTAGAGCATCAACATGAATTTGGTGTGTTTGAGTTAGGGGCAAATCATCTGGGTGAAATTAATTATACTTCATCTTTAGTGACGCCTCAGGTGGCGTTAGTCAATAATGTTGGCCGTGCTCACCTTGAAGGTTTTGGCTCGATTGAAGGTGTTGCTAAGGCCAAGTCTGAAATCTTCAATCATTTGCAAAAAGATGGCGTAGCAATCATAAATGCTGACGATCAATTCTCACCATTTATGATGGATAAAACTGCCGAATTTACGCAACTTAAGTTTTCGATATCAGCAGAGAATGAAGCTGATATTAAGGCGTTAGATATCGTCGCTGATAACAGCGGATGTTATCAATTTAGCTTAGAGTACCTTGGAAAATCACACCTTGTACATCTTCCATTAGCAGGCTTGCACCAAGTCAGTAATGCTTTAGCTGCTACCGCTATTTGTATTGCGCTTAACATCCCCGTTTCTGACATTGTGACAGGGCTCAGCCTGTTGTCACCAGTGAAAGGGAGAATGGTGCCGCATAACTTAGGCAGAGTATTATTAGTTGATGATAGTTATAACGCTAACCCAACTTCTGTCGATGCCGCAATGAATTGGCTTAAACAAACTCGAGGTTTTCAGTGTTTAGTGCTGGGAGATTTAGGTGAATTAGGTGACAATAGCGCCCTTTTGCATGCGGAAGTTGGTAAACAGGCCAAAAAAGCTGACATCGATGCCTTGTTTTGTTGTGGTCAACTGACTGAATCAACAAGTAAAGCGTTTGGAAGCGAGCATTATGAGGATAATAAATCCTTAGCAAAAGCGTTAATTGAAAAAATAAATCAGTTACCTGGTGAGGTAACCATTTTAGTAAAAGGTTCTCGAAGTGCAGCGATGGAAACTGTAGTCGAAGAGTTGTTAGAAGCCAATAGGCGTGGGGAGTTTGTTTAGATGCTGGCTTATTTAGCTGAGTATTTAACCCAGTTTTACAGTGGGTTTAATGTTTTTTCATATGTGACTTTTAGAGCCATTCTTGGCCTGATGACAGGTCTTATCTTTAGTTTATGGTTTGGTCCGAAACTGATTGAGCGATTGCAGTTGATGCAAATTGGTCAAGTTGTCAGAAATGATGGCCCTGAATCACATTTTAGTAAGCGTGGAACACCTACAATGGGTGGTTTACTGATACTTGCTGGTATTTTTGTCAGTGTTTTACTTTGGGGTGACCTATCGAATCGATACGTCATTGTCATGTTATTTGTACTTGGAACATTTGGCGGTATTGGCTTTCTTGATGACTATTTAAAAGTAGTTAAAAAGGATTCCAAAGGTCTTATTGCACGTTGGAAATATGCTTCGCAATCTATCGCAGCCTTGGTAGTCGCGTTTTATTTGTATAGCTCGGCATCAATTCCTGGTGAAACGCAATTAGTTGTCCCGTTTTTTAAAGATGTAATGCCGCAACTTGGTCTGCTTTATATCGTGTTGGTGTACTTCACGATTGTTGGGGCGAGTAATGCCGTTAACTTAACAGATGGACTTGATGGTTTAGCAATCATGCCAACAGTGATGGTAGCAGGCGCTTTTGCACTGATTGCTTACTTATCTGGCCACGCGCAATTTGCTAATTATTTACATATTCCACATTTACCCGATGCGGGTGAGCTGGTGATTGTATGTACGGCCATTGTTGGAGCAGGTTTAGGTTTTTTATGGTTTAACACATACCCTGCACAAGTTTTTATGGGCGACGTTGGCTCGTTAGCGCTAGGCGCAGGCTTAGGTGCTATTGCGGTCTTAGTGCGACAAGAAGTGTTATTGGTGATCATGGGCGGTGTTTTCGTGATGGAAACTGTGTCGGTGATTTTACAAGTTGGTTCATACAAATTGCGCGGACAACGTATATTCAGAATGGCGCCAATTCACCATCATTACGAATTAAAAGGTTGGCCAGAGCCAAGAGTGATCGTTCGCTTTTGGATTATTTCATTGTTCCTAGTCATGCTAGGACTGGCAACCCTTAAGTTAAGGTAGTTAGCAATGCAATCAAGCTATTCACATATTGTTTTGGGACTTGGGGCGACAGGGTTATCTGTGGTTCGTTATTTGATGTCTCAAGGCATTACACCATTGGTGATGGATAGTAGGCGTACACCACCAGGTCAAGATACGTTAGCGCAGGAGTTTCCTGATGTTGAGTTATTAACCGGTGGCTTTGTTTGCCGATACTTAGTGCAAGCTAAGCAAATTATTGTGAGTCCGGGTATTCCTATCGACACGCCTGAAATCCGTGCTGCTATGGATATGGGAATTGAGGTTATAGGTGATGTTGAGCTATTCGCTCAAGCAATAGCAGATAGACCGCCTTGTGTTGTCGCTATTACTGGTTCAAACGGTAAAACAACAGTGACTACCTTAGTGTATGACATGCTCAATGCTGCAGGTAAAAAAGTCGCAGTTGGTGGCAATATTGGTATTCCTGTTTTGGATTTACTGGCTACAGATGCTGAGTTCTTTGTACTAGAGCTATCAAGCTTTCAGCTAGAAACAACCCATAGCTTGCAATGCATTGCAGCGACTTGTTTGAATATCAGTGAAGATCATATGGACAGATATCACGATATTCATTCATATCGCGCCGCTAAGCTGCGCTTATATCAGCAAAGCCGCTTCGTGATGTTTAATCGTGATGATGAGTTAACGTACCCAGATGAGCCAACAAACCAAAATACGTTTGGTTTAAGTGTACCTGAAGGTGACGAATGGGGCTTAGCTGACGGCAAAATCTTGCATGGTGAAAGTGAGATTATGAATTTGCATGAGGTGAGCTTAATTGGTAGCCACAATCAGGCAAATTTACTGGCGGCGATGGCATTGGCTGATGCCTGCGGTATTGATAAGAATGTGATGATCGAGATTGCCTCACATTTCAGTGGGCTTGCGCACCGTTGTGAATTAGTCGGGTTGAAACAAGGTGTCACTTACATTAATGACTCAAAAGCCACCAATGTTGGTGCTACGGTTGCAGCCTTAAACGGACTAAGCGATCACTTGGGCGACCTCATTTTAATTGCTGGCGGTGAAGGCAAAGGTGCAGATTTTAAAGAGCTTGAAAAATCACTGACCAATGTTACTCAAGTGATTACCTTTGGCAAAGACGGAAGCAAAATTGCGCAGTTAAAAGCTGACAGTATTGAAGTGAATAACTTGGAAGAGGCCGTCGCGAAAGCTGTTGAGATCACTTTTTCTGGTGATATCGTGCTACTTTCGCCAGCTTGTGCAAGTACTGATATGTACAAGAACTTCATGGATAGAGGTGATCACTTTAAACAATTAGTGGAGCAGATTGAAGATGGCGAGGGGTGAGCAACAACTTAGCTTATTCCAACAAGTCCTAAAAAGGCCTTGGGCAAACATTCTGTCTGAAACTACACCCAGTGATCAGCTTTATGACCGTAGTTTATTTTTAGCTGTTGCAGGGTTAATTACATTTGGCTTTGTGATGGTGATGTCAGCGTCTATGCCTGAAGCGCAGAAACTGACAGAGAACCCGTTTCATTTTATATATCGCCACGTAGCGTATTTAATGGGATGTGGTGTGATCGCTTATGCCGTACTCAATATTGAGCTGAAGTTTTGGGAGCGTTACAGCGCATATTTAGTGTTGTTGGTGTTGCTATTACTGGTAGCGGTATTAGTGGTGGGAACCACTGTAAATGGGGCTACCCGCTGGTTAGCGATTGGGCCAGTGAGAATACAGGTCGCTGAGATAGCCAAGTTTGTTTTTATTATTTACATGGCGGGGTATTTAGTTCGCCGTCATGGTGAGTTAAGAGAAAACAGTAAGGGGTTCTATAAACCTATTTTTGTCTTTTTACTGTTTGCTTTTTTGATTCTTGCTCAACCAGATTTAGGTACTGTCGTCGTACTTTTCGTCTGTACTGTCAGCCTGTTATTTTTGGCAGGAGCACGAATCATGGACTTTTTGGTACTGATATTTCTCGGTATCGCCATGTTTGTTTTTTTAGTGGTATTTGAGCCTTATCGAATGCGACGGGTGACGTCATTTTTAGACCCATGGGAAGATCCCTTTGGGAGTGGTTACCAGCTAACTCAGTCACTGATGGCTTATGGTCGTGGTGATATTTTTGGGCAAGGTTTGGGTAACAGTATTCAAAAACTGTCGTATTTACCTGAGGCACATACAGATTTTATCTTTGCTGTTATTGGTGAAGAACTTGGTTTTGTTGGTATTGTTTGCGTATTAACTGTGCTGTTTTTTGTATCGTTTAGAGCGATCCGATTAGGTAATTTGTGTTTGAGTATTCAGCGCCCATTCGAGAGTTATTTAGCATATGGCATAGGTATATGGATTTGTTTTCAGACAGTGGTCAATGTGGGGGCCAGTATTGGTATGTTGCCCACTAAAGGTCTGACGCTGCCCTTTATTAGTTATGGCGGTAGTAGTTTATGGGTCATGACGGCAGCGGTAATGTTACTGATACGAATTGATCATGAACGGCGGTTAAGTTTAACGCAAGCGGTGCAAGGGAGAGTAAAAAAGTGAGCCCTAATATGACTGATGCACCTAAATTATTGGTGATGGCTGGCGGCACGGGCGGACATGTATTCCCGGCGTTAGCAGTTGCAAAAGAATTAGCCAAAAAAGGTTGGCAAGTACGCTGGTTAGGTACGGCTGACAGAATGGAAGCAAGGCTGGTTCCTCAACATGGATTCGATATTGAGTTTATTGATATCAAAGGTGTGCGAGGAAATGGAATAGTAAGAAAATTGGCTGCACCATTTAAAATTATACGTTCAATATTACAGGCTAAAGCGTTCATTAATGAATATCAGCCAGACGTGATTTTAGGCATGGGTGGTTTTGCCAGTGGCCCAGGTGGTGTGGCGGCAAAATTGGCAGGCGTGCCTTTAGTATTACATGAGCAAAATGCAATTCCGGGCATGACTAATAAGTTGTTATCTCGCATTGCTAACAAGGTACTTTGTGCATTTCCGAATACCTTTTTACCGGCAACCAATGCAGAAGTCGTTGGTAATCCAATTAGACAAGAGTTAATAGAGCTCGGTCAAAAAGAGAAAGTATGTGATGACGAAGCCTTAAAGGTGTTAGTTGTTGGTGGCAGTTTAGGCGCAAAAATATTTAACGATGTCATGCCGGATGTGGTTGGGCAATTAAGTCAACAGCATTCAATTACCGTGTGGCATCAAGTAGGTAAAGGAAACCAACCTACTGTTAATAGTCACTATCAGGACAAAGGCCAAGCAGCCAATGTCAATGTGGCAGAATTTATCGATGACATGGAAGCCGCATATCGCTGGGCAGATGTTGTTGTTTGTCGTTCAGGTGCATTAACAGTATCTGAATTAGCCGCTGTAGGACGGGCAAGTATTTTAGTGCCTTACCCTCATGCTGTAGACGATCATCAAACTATCAATGCTTCAGTATTAGTAGAGGCTGGTGCGGCAATTTTATTGCCGCAAACCATAGTAAACGCAGATAATTTAGCTGAGAAGTTAACTCTTTTCGCTGAAAAAAGGCATGTTGTATTAGAGATGGCTCAGCAAGCAAGAAGCGTTGCTGTTTTAGATGCCACCCAACGTGTTGCAGGTATTTGTGCTGAATTAGCACGAAAGGATTGAAATGACAAAAACAGAAAAGTACGCCCAATTACGTAGCATGATCCCTGAGATGAGACGGATTAAGAAAATCCACTTTGTCGGAATAGGTGGTGCAGGCATGGGTGGGATAGCTGAAGTATTAGTAAATGAAGGCTATCAGATCAGCGGCTCAGATATTGCTGTTAATAGTGTGACTGAAAGGCTAGAAAGTTTAGGGGCAAAAATCATCATTGGCCATCAGGCTGCAAGCGTTACAGATGTTGATGTTGTGGTCGTTTCAACGGCAATTGATAAGCAAAACCCTGAAATCATTGCAGCAAAAGAGCGCCGTATTCCGATTGTCCGTCGTGCTGAGATGTTGGCTGAATTAATGCGTTACCGTCATGGCGTTGCAATTGCTGGCACCCATGGTAAAACAACGACGACAAGCTTGATTGCCAGTGTTTACGGTCAAGCTGAACGTGATCCAACATTTGTTATTGGTGGATTGCTCAATAGTGCAGGAACCAATGCACGTTTAGGGACAAGTCGTTATTTGATAGCAGAAGCCGATGAAAGTGATGCAAGCTTTTTGCATTTACAGCCTATGGTCAGTGTTATTACAAACATTGAAGCTGATCATATGGACACTTATGGTGGTGATTTTGAGAAGCTAAAGACGACCTTTGTCGACTTTTTACATAACTTGCCGTTCTATGGTGTTGCTGTGATGTGTATTGATGATGAAGTCATTCAAGAAATCATGCCAAGAGTCGGTAGACAAGTCGTGACATATGGTTTTAGTGATATTGCTGATGTACAAGCATTGGATTTCAAGCAAGTTGGCCATCAGTCGCAATTTAACGTACGCCGAACGGGTCGTGAAGATTTAGCTATAGTGTTAAACCTTCCTGGCGAGCACAATGTGTTGAATGCACTGGCAGCGATTGCAGTTGCTACTGAAGATGATATCGATGACGAAGCTATTGTTGCAGCACTTGCAGAATTTGAAGGGATCGGAAGACGCTTTCAGCATTTAGGTGAGTTTGATACAGCAAACGGTAAGGTGATGTTGGTTGATGATTATGGTCATCACCCAAGTGAGGTACTTGCAACGATCAAGGCGGCTAGAGCTGGTTGGCCTGATAAGCGCTTAGTGATGGCATATCAGCCACATCGATATAGTCGTACCCGTGATTTGTACGAAGATTTCGTTGAAGTATTATCTCAAGTTGATGGCTTGCTGTTACTTGATGTATACGCAGCGGGTGAAAGTGCCATCCCTGGAGCAGACGGCAGAGCATTATGTCGCTCAATCAGATTGCGTGGGCAAGTTGATCCAATATTTGTCGCATCGCCTGAGTTACTTGCTGATGTATTGCCTGACGTTTTACAAGAGGGCGACTTATTGCTGACTCAAGGCGCTGGTAATATTGGTGCACTATCCAAAATGCTTGCATCATCTAATTTAGGTTTTGATGAGTCGAACAAAGAAAGTGTTGATTGATTATTGAACGATAACTGTTTGTAAATAGAAGCTTTAATACAGTCAGCATGCTAGATATAATGGTGAATTGCCAAATGAAAGTGACCAGATACAGTTGGGAGTTACAGTAATCGTGGCGTGGAGTGATAAAGCTCGCCAATTAAAAGGCCATTTGAGTCAAGTCAATTGGTACTTATATACCGGATTACTGTTTTTACTGACAGTGCTGCTGACTATCGTGTGGGCTGGCTTAAAGCTGAATGTATTATTGAACGATGCAGATGCATTGCCTATTGATGCTGTAGCGATTAAAGGTGAGCGAATTTATACCACAGATGCAGAGATTCAAGCTGCATTACAAGCATTAATGCAGCGCAGTTTTTTTAGTGCTGATGTGGTTGAAGTGCAGCTAGCGCTAGAAGCATTACCTTGGGTACATCATGCGTCAGTGAGACGTGAATGGCCGGCAAAATTGAAGGTGACATTACAAGAGCAACAGGCCGTAGCACACTGGAATGGTGATGATTGGCTTAATGTTCATGGTGATGTGTTTATTGCGCAATCACATGAAAGTATCGCAGCATTACCAATGCTTTCTGGCCCAGAAGACATGTCTTCTGAAGTGTTAACGAGTTATCAGCAATTGGCTGATTTATTGAGTATTAATGGTTTTAAGCTTGCGAGTTTAAGTTTAAGCCCACGGCATGCATGGCATGCGACATTGGATAACGGCATCCTTCTTGAATTAGGTCGAGAAGATAAGATGTCGAGAATACAAAGATTTATAAATGTTTATCCTGAAATAACAAAAAATGACAAGCCAATAGCAACCATTGATTTACGCTATGACACGGGTGTTGCCGTTGGCTGGGACGATACTAACACAGAGAGTCGACACTAAATGACCAAGAATCAGGAAAGAAATCTTATCGTAGGCTTAGACATTGGCACGTCTAAAGTCGCAGTGATCATTGGTGAAGTGCTACCCGATGGTGAGATAAGTGTGGTCGGTTTAGGTAACCATCCTTCACGTGGCATGGATAAAGGTGGTGTGAATGATTTGGACTCTATTGTAAAAAGTGTTCAACGTGCACTTGACCAAGCTGAACTAATGGCTGACTGCCAAGTATCATCAGTCTATTTAAGCATTTCAGGCAAGCACATCGCCTGCCAAAATGAAAATGGCATGGTGTCAATTAATGATGAAGAAGTAACGCAAGAAGATGTGGACAATGTGATTCACACCGCTCGCTCAGTTAAGATCCCAACAGAGAGAAGGATCTTACATGTGTTACCGCAAGAATATTCTATCGATGTGCAAGATGGTATTAAGAGCCCAATTGGCATGTCAGGTATGCGCATGGAAGCAAAAGCCCATATTGTGACTTGTGCAAACGACATGGCAAAGAACATCACCAAGAGTGTTGAGCGTTGCGGCTTAACAGTAGATGACTTAGTTTTTTCAGGTATTGCTTCCGCTGATTCTGTTTTAACTAATGACGAAAAAGATTTGGGTGTATGTATTGTCGATATTGGTGGCGGAACGACTGATATCGCGGTTTATACCAATGGTGCATTACGACATTGTGCTGTGATTTCTGTAGCCGGTAACCAAGTAACGAGTGATATTGCGAAAATTTTTAGAACGCCATTAACTCATGCCGAGCAAATTAAAGTGCAATTTGCTAGTGCACGAAGTTCAATGGTGAGCCGTGAAGACAGTATTGAAGTTCCATCAGTGGGTGGTCGTCCTTCACGCAGTATGTCTCGTCATACGTTGGCTGAAGTCGTAGAACCAAGATACCAAGAATTATTTGAATTGGTATTAAAAGAATTAACTGACAGCGGTTTAGAAGATCAAATTGCTGCAGGGATTGTATTAACGGGCGGAACAGCTTCTATTACAGGTGCTGTTGATATTGCTGAAGCAACTTTCGGCATGCCAGTTAGGGTAGCGTCACCGCTACCAGTGAAAGGCTTAAATGAATATGTTGATCAACCTATTTACTCAACAGGAATAGGTTTGCTTCATTATGGCGCCAGACGCGTTATCGAACGTCAGTTCGAACGTCCTGAGCGTCAAGGGGTTACCAGTCTTTTGAATCGGGTCAAAAGCTGGTTTAAGGGTGAATTTTAATAACGCAGGCAAACGGAGATCAGACAATGTTTGAGATCATGGACACTCATAATGACGAGGCGGTGATTAAGGTCATCGGCGTCGGTGGTGGCGGCGGAAACGCTGTCGAACATATGGTTAAACACAGCATCGAAGGTGTTGAGTTTATTGTAACGAATACGGATGCTCAGGCATTACGCAAATCAGGCGCTGGCTCAACAATTCAATTAGGACGTGATGTCACTAAAGGATTAGGTGCTGGAGCGAACCCTGATGTGGGTCGCCAAGCTGCAGTTGAAGATAAAGAAAACATCCGCGCTGCGATTAAAGGCTCTGACATGGTCTTCATTGCTGCAGGTATGGGTGGCGGAACGGGTACTGGTGCTGCACCAGTCGTTGCAGAAATCGCTCGCGAAGAAGGCATTTTAACAGTAGCGGTAGTTACCAAGCCGTTTCCGTTTGAAGGCAAAAAGCGCATGACGTTTGCTGATCAAGGCATTGCGGAGCTTGCAAAACATGTTGACTCATTGATCACAATTCCGAATGAGAAATTGTTGAAAGTCTTGGGCCGTGGAACGTCATTGCTAGACGCTTTCGCTGCGGCAAACAATGTTTTATTAGGCGCAGTGCAAGGTATTGCTGAACTAATTACGCGTCCTGGTCTAATTAACGTGGATTTCGCCGATGTGAAAACCGTGATGTCAGAAATGGGTAATGCCATGATGGGCACAGGTGTTGCCACTGGTGATGATCGTGCAGAAGAAGCTGCAGAAGCTGCTGTTGCAAGTCCTTTACTAGAAGATATTGATCTAGCTGGCGCCCGTGGCGTATTGGTCAACATTACAGCCGGTATGGATATCAGTATTGAAGAGCTTGAGACTGTGGGTAACCACGTAAAAGCATACGCTTCTGATAATGCGACAGTGGTTGTTGGTGCAGTTATTGATCCAGAAATGAGCGAAGAGTTACGTGTAACAGTTGTTGCTACAGGAATCGGCGCAGAGAAAAAGCCTGATATTCAATTAGTGACTAAGCCTGTTGCTCGTCCAGAGCCTGCACCGGTTATTGAGCCTAAAGTTGAACCAGCAGAAGAGCCAGTACCAGCCGCTAGCTATGTAGCGCCTACTGGAAATGCGGTTCCAGCACAGCAACCTGCGGCGCAACCTGCAACGCGTGCTGACGGTGATTACTTAGATATTCCAGCATTTTTACGTAAGCAAGCTGATTAATTGTTGAAAGTAAAACTGAAAATCTAAAAACGCTAAGATGTTGATAAAATGTTACTTGTGTAAGTAGAGGCGTAGAAAAACACAGTAAAGGAGTCTTTTTTGTGAAAAGACAATTTTATGGTAGTATATCGCCTCAGCTTACTGGGTAAACTCAGTAAAAGCAGTGCAATAATGTTTATTAATAAGTGATTAAAACGGGTAACTGAATGATTTTTCAAAGAACTGTTCAAAAAATGGTGAAGAGTACTGGTGTCGGATTGCATTCCGGCAACAAGGTAACTCTGTGCATTATGCCCGCACCTGTTAACACTGGTATCGTACTAAGACGTACAGATTTAACGCCTGCAGTGGAAATTCCTGCTAAGGCAAATCTTGTTCGTGAAACAACAATGTGTACGGCATTGGTTAATGACGAAGGTGTTCGCATTTCGACTATTGAACATTTATTCGCAGCGCTTGCAGGCCTTGGCATAGATAACGCTGTTATCGAAGTTGATGCTCCTGAAATCCCGATTATGGATGGCAGTGCAAGCCCGTTTGTTTTTTTACTGCAAAGTGCAGGTATTAAAGAACAAGCAGCCGCTAAAAAATACATTAAGATCAATCAAACCATTCGTGTTGAAGATGGAGATAAATGGGCTGAATTAAAACCATTTAAAGGTTTTAGAGTTGATTTCAAAATTGACTTCAATCACCCAGAAATTTCGCGTAGTCAGCAACACATGGTGATGGATTTTTCAACATCTGCGTTTGTTAAAGATATTAGCCGAGCAAGAACGTTTGGCTTTATGCAAGATATTGAATACCTAAGAGCTAACAATTTAGCGTTAGGTGGCAGCATGGAAAATGCTGTAGTGCTTGATGAGTATCGTGTTCTTAACCCTGATGGTCTGCGATATGAAGACGAATTTGTTAAGCATAAGATTCTTGATGCGTTCGGTGACTTATATGTAGCAGGACATGCCATTGTTGGTGAGTTCTGTGCGTATAAAACTGGTCATGCTCTAAACAATCAATTGGTAAGAGCATTACTGGCACAACAAGAAGCTTGGGAGTTAGTCAGCTTTGAAAATGAAGTTGATGTACCACTTAGCTTTATGGTGCCGGGCGCTGTATCTTTAGCGTAAAGAGTTAAGATTGCCTATTACGGCTGGCTAATGCAGCCAGCCGTTTTAGTTTTTCACCAAGAGACCCTTCAACGTGATCAGCCAATGTTTGCAGATGCTCTGCAGCGACAGGGCTGATTTTTGCGTAATTAGTTGGTGCTTTACTTGGTGTTATTGCTAACCCTGGGTTGACTTTAACCTCTATTGCGGTAAGCATTGGAAGCGTCTCTTCCTGAAGTTGTTGCAGTAGTTTGGTCTTTTGGAAATTTATTCTAGCAGCCCATGCAGCCGAAGTAGTTTCAATAACAAGAACACCCTGACGAAGATTAGCGACTTTTAGCTGCTCACTAACAGGACCATTTAAACTCTGCTTTACGTAAGTATTTAGCTGGTTTAATAGCTCTGCTTTTTCAGCTAGTTCCGGTAATGTTCCCGATTGATGTAGTAATCTACTGAGATCTTGAGGGGGCTTTTTCATATGATAATAAGATGGCTGAGTTAGGCTATGAGTGTAACAGTTTTTATTCAAGGTCGAAATGGAGTAACACGTTGGCATCCTAGCAAACGTTGGTTGCTTCTACCTATCCTATTAGTGGCAGCAGGAACTGGTCTTTACCAGCAAAATGCTGATCGCTTTGCTGTACAGCAGACGAAAGTTGATGAAAATCAAAAGTTGCGTGAACAGCAAAAACAACAAGTTCTAGACCTCAAAAAAGCGACTGAAACTCAACTAAGTACATTAGTTGCTCACGTCGCACGCATGCAAGCTAATGTGACTCGTTTAGAGGCATTAGGCCAGCAAGTCGCCGAAAATAATTTACTTGAAGATCAATTTGATTTTACTGCTGACGTTGGTGTTGGTGGGTTAAGTGAAATCGGTGCAGGTGTTGAATTAAACCAACTGCTAGACGATATGTCGCAGCTGGCATCCAGAATTGATAATAATAATGTTCAGTTAGCACTACTTGAAACTGTGTCAACTAATCTCCATATAGATAAAGAACGTTATATATCAGGGCGACCAATTGTCAAAGGTTGGTTATCTTCGCCCTACGGTTTACGAAATGACCCTTTTAATGGTCGTAGAACAATGCATAAAGGCATTGATTTTGCGGGTAAAGAAGGAGGCGATGTTATCGCGACTGCTGCAGGCGTGGTGACATGGTCAGGAAATATGCTTGGTTATGGTGGGCTTGTCGAAATTGATCATGGAAATGGTCTTCGAACCCGCTATGGACACAATAAATCTATGTCAGTAAACGTAGGTGACGTCGTTGCCAAAGGCGATAAAATTGCCAGTATGGGTAGCACAGGCCGTTCAACCGGTCCCCACGTGCATTACGAAGTATTGCGAAACGGACAACAAATCGATCCTAGAAAGTTCGTTTATCGCAAGGCTAGTTAATAACATTTTCGGTTAAGTCGCTCAATTGAGCTCAACCTACAAGAGATAAGTGATTAAGATGTTAGGCAAATTACTGACAAAAGTATTCGGCAGTCGTAACGACCGTACCTTGAAAGGCCTTGGTAAAGTTGTAACTAAAATTAATGCATTAGAAGCTGAATATGAAAAGCTGACTGATGAAGAATTAAAAGCAAAAACGGACGAGTTCCGTCAGCGTATTGAAAATGGCGAAACGTTAGACGCAATTATGGCTGAAGCATTCGCAACAGTGCGTGAAGCCTCTAAACGTGTATTCGAAATGCGTCACTTCGATGTGCAGTTATTAGGTGGTATGGTGCTAGATAGTAACCGTATTGCTGAAATGAGAACAGGTGAAGGTAAAACATTAACCGCGACCTTGCCTGCTTATTTAAATGGCATTACAGGTAAAGGTGTTCACGTTATTACCGTGAATGATTACCTAGCAGCACGTGATGCAGAAAATAACCGACCTTTATTTGAATTCTTAGGTTTAACTGTTGGCATTAACGTGGCAGGTTTAGGTCAAGTCGAGAAAAAAGAAGCGTATAACTCAGATATTACTTACGGTACTAACAACGAGTTTGGTTTTGATTACCTTCGTGACAACATGGCATTTTCGCCTCAAGAACGTGTTCAGCGTCCATTACATTACGCCCTAATTGATGAAGTCGACTCAATCTTAATTGATGAAGCTCGTACGCCATTGATTATTTCAGGCGCAGCTGAAAATAGCTCTGAGTTGTACATAAAAGTTAATACACTTATTCCTAATCTTATCGTTCAAGAAAAAGAAGATACTGAAGATGAAATTGGTGAAGGTGATTTCAGTATTGATGAAAAGGCTAAGCAAGTTCACTTTACAGAACGTGGTCAAGAGAAAGTAGAAACTTTACTTATCGAGCTGGGTGTATTGGCTGAAGGTGATTCACTTTATTCAGCAGCTAACATCTCGTTGCTGCATCATGTAAACGCAGCGCTTCGTGCACACACTTTGTTCGAGCGTGATGTCGATTACATTGTTAAAGACGGCGAAGTTGTTATTGTTGATGAACATACTGGTCGTACAATGCCAGGACGTCGTTGGTCTGAAGGTTTACACCAAGCTGTAGAAGCTAAAGAAGGTGTTAATATTCAGAATGAAAACCAGACATTAGCATCTATCACATTCCAAAATTACTTCCGTCAATACGAGAAGTTAGCCGGTATGACAGGTACAGCTGATACTGAAGCATTTGAATTCCAACATATCTACGGGCTAGATACGGTTGTCGTTCCGACGAACAAGCCAATGATTCGTAATGATATGGCTGACTTGGTGTACTTAACAGCTGCTGAAAAGTACAACGCAATTATTGATGACATTAAAGGTTGTCGTGAGCGTGGTCAGCCAGTACTAGTTGGTACAGTATCAATTGAGCAATCTGAATTATTAGCAACGCTATTAAAGCAAGCTAAGATCCCGCACTCAGTATTGAATGCGAAGTTTCATGAAAAAGAAGCACAGATTGTTGCAGATGCGGGTAGTTCAGGCACGGTAACTATTGCTACTAATATGGCAGGTCGTGGTACCGATATCGTCTTAGGTGGTAACTGGAAGGTTCAAGTTGATGCATTAAAGAACCCTACAGATGATCAAATTGCTAAAATTAAAGCTGAATGGCAAGTTCGTCATGATGCAGTAATCGCTGCTGGCGGTTTACACATCTTAGGTACAGAACGTCACGAATCTCGTCGTATTGATAACCAATTACGTGGTCGTGCTGGTCGTCAAGGTGATGCAGGTTCTTCACGCTTCTACTTATCAATGGAAGATAGCTTAATGCGTATCTTTGCATCAGATAAAGTAACGGGCATGATGAAAAAACTAGGTATGGAAGAAGGCGAAGCCATCGAACATCCTTGGGTATCACGTGCTATTGAAAATGCACAACGCAAAGTAGAAGCACGTAACTTCGATATTCGTAAGCAATTACTTGAATATGACGATGTTGCTAATGACCAACGTCAAGTCGTTTACTCACAACGTAATGAGTTAATGGATGCAGAAAGTATCGAAGATACGATTTCAAATATCGAACAAGATGTAGTAAGCAGTGTGATTGATCAATATATTCCGCAACAATCTGTTGAAGAGCTTTGGGATGTTCCAGGCTTAGAGCAACGATTAGAACAAGAATATGGTTTAAAACTGACAATCCAACACTGGTTAGATACTGAAGATGATCTTCATGAAGAAACTTTACGTGAGCGTATCGTCAACAGTTGGAGCGATGCATACAAAGCCAAAGAAGAAATGGTTGGCTCACAAGTGCTTCGTCAATTTGAAAAAGCGGTAATGCTGCAAACTCTTGATGGTTTGTGGAAAGAGCATTTAGCGGCAATGGATCATTTACGTCAAGGTATCCACTTACGTGGTTATGCTCAAAAGAACCCTAAGCAAGAATATAAACGTGAATCGTTTGAATTGTTCCAGCAAATGCTTGAGTCACTCAAACAAGATGTGATTAGTGTCCTTTCAAAAGTTCAGGTACAAGCACAGTCTGATGTTGATGAAATGGAACAGCGTCGCCGTGAAGAAGAAGCTAAGATCCAACGTGATTATCAACACGCTGCTTCAGAAGCGTTAACTGACAACAGTGAAGCAGAAGCGGCGATGCCAAGAACGGTAATCCGTGATGGTGAGAAAGTTGGTCGCAATGATCCTTGCCCTTGTGGTTCTGGTAAGAAGTACAAACAATGTCACGGTAAATTAAGCTAAACACGCTTTCTTTATATAGAACTAAAAAGCAGCTATTAATAGCTGCTTTTTTTATATCCTGATTTTAGGCTGAAAAAACACCATTCTTCTTGTATTTGTGGATAACTATGGGGGTAAATAGTGTGTAGCTTGTGGCTAATGAAAAACATGCAAAAAAATCATATTTTTTTGCAAAAAGCCCTTGCACGGTTTCATAATCTCCCTATAATGCGCATCCACTGACACGGCAAACCACGCAATAGCATGGTGTAG
>NZ_JAGJDZ010000045.1:0-322 GCF_018100775.1 Shewanella sp. MMG014 | reverse complement strand
TCCCAGTATGGTCCCAGTCGATTTTACGGTAGGCCATAGAGACAGTAATCAGTTGAGTAAAGTCAGACTTATTAGGATCTTGACAGTGCGGCATGTGGCACTGAATATCGATGATCGTAGCGCCTTCCAACTTAGTGCTGAAGTAATGCTCCTGCTTACCTTCAACTGAAGTGCGGTACCATTTCAGTTCAACTTCAGTGATTTTTTCACCTGATGCCAATGCGTTGTACATCAAAGGCACGGCTTTATTTAACGCAACAGTGAACTTAAATGGCTTGTGAACACGTTGGCCAGATGGTTGTCCTGATTGAGGATCTGTCGG
>NZ_JAGJDZ010000044.1:0-317 GCF_018100775.1 Shewanella sp. MMG014 | reverse complement strand
AGGGGTTCGAATCCCCTAGGGGATACCACTATTTATTTTTTCTTGATGAACTTCGAGAAAATAAAAAAGCATTAAGTTTTAGCCTACAGAACTTAATGAGTTATTCACTCTTTGCAGAGTCTAATGCAGTCCGGGTCCCCTTCGATTAAAGAAGAGAGAGCCTAGGACACCGCGCTGTTATTACAAGAGCACGGCGGTTTCACTTTAATAGCCTTCTAAAGTGTTACTTATAGGTCTTCGTTATATTGGAAGTAAAACAATATGTCCGGGTCCCCTTCGTCTAGAGGCCTAGGACACCGCCCTTTCACGGCGGTAAC
>NZ_JAGJDZ010000043.1:0-323 GCF_018100775.1 Shewanella sp. MMG014 | reverse complement strand
GTATCGAAAGATATTTTTGAGGATTTTGATTCTTAATCAAGGCACTTGATGAGTCTCGTAGGGAGTGTGCTTTAGCACATGACTGAGAAACGAAGAAAGTAACGCAGAGTAAGGATTAAAAGACCAAAAAAAATGGGTCTGTAGCTCAGCTGGTTAGAGCGCACCCCTGATAAGGGTGAGGTCGGTGGTTCAAGTCCACTCTGACCCACCAATTCTTTTCTACTCTTCGTTAGTTTAATACTCGTTTAGCAGGCTAAACGTCGCATTAAACTGCCTTAATTAGCATACGAATTGGCAAGCCAATTTAATTGGTATTCGATATT
>NZ_JAGJDZ010000042.1:0-326 GCF_018100775.1 Shewanella sp. MMG014 | reverse complement strand
CCTTCACCCTTATGAGTTTGGGTTTTCAGCACTGTGCGGGTTTTATGAGCAGGTAGTGAGTAAGGTGTTAAATTAGCACTGTGAAATGTGCGCCCAGTGATAATAGGCTGGTCAGGGTCGCCCTCTAAGAAGCTCACTATCACTTCATGACCAATACGTGGCACTGCCATCATACCGTATTGTCCACCTGCCCACCCTTGACTCACTCGCACCCAGCAACTGGAGTGCTCGTTACTCTCGCCATATCTATCCCAAGGAAATTGCACTTTGACTCGGCCATACTCATCACAAAATATCTCTTCATTTTCAGGACCAACAACAATGGC
>NZ_JAGJDZ010000041.1:0-361 GCF_018100775.1 Shewanella sp. MMG014 | reverse complement strand
CGATGTGGCTGTTAATGCAGATGGCACTTACTCTGTCGATAATGTTGACCTATCAACGCTCGTGGATGGCGACATCACAGTGGTTGCAACCTCAACCGACAGCAACGGTAATGATTTATCGGCCAACGACACTGAAAACCTTGATGCTGTTGATGCTGAGCTAACAGTAGACTTAGTGATTGATGCATCGAACCAAGGCGATATCACTGGTACGAGCCAGGATATTCCAGCTGGCGGTACGGTCACTCTGGTTATCACCGATATTGCGGGCACTGCAATTACCATCACCGATGTGGCAGTCAATGCAGATGGCACTTACTCTGTTGATAATGTTGACCTATCTACGCTTGTGGATGGCGAC
>NZ_JAGJDZ010000040.1:0-482 GCF_018100775.1 Shewanella sp. MMG014 | reverse complement strand
GTGATGGTAATTGCAGTGCCCGCAATATCGGTGATAACCAGAGTGACCGTGCCGCCAGCTGGAATGTCTTGTGATGTACCAGTGATGTCACCGTTATTATCGCCATCGATGACTAAATCGACGGTGATGTTACTTGAAAGGGCATCAAGGTTTTCAGTGTCGTTGGCCGATAAATCATTACCGTTTGAATCAGTCGCGGTTGCAACAACTGTGATGTCGCCATCCACAAGTGTAGATAGGTCAACGTTATCGACAGAGTAAGTGCCATCTGCATTAACAGCCACATCGGTGATGGTAATTGCTGTGCCCGCAATATCGGTGATCACTAGAGTGACCGTGCCGCCAGCTGGAATATCCTGGCTCGTACCAGTGATGTCACCTTGGTTCGACGCATCAATCACTAAGTCTACTGTTAGCTCAGCATCAACAGCATCGAGGTTTTCAGTGTCATTGGCAGACAGGTCGTTACCGTTTGAATCAGT
>NZ_JAGJDZ010000004.1:0-399950 GCF_018100775.1 Shewanella sp. MMG014 | reverse complement strand
CAATTAAACAGAGAGTAACTATATGAATCGCAATTTGGTAATGTTTGGAACTGCAATAATCTTTCTTTCAGGTTGTAGTTCATCTTTTAAACATAATGAATTCCAATCACCTGAAGTAAAATTAGATCAAAATAAGGGCGTTCTAATCTCAACACCAGAAAATGGTTGGTATGATGAAACTGAATATAGAAATTCTGGTCGAATGACTGCAAATGCAGTTAGAAGTGCCTTTTCTAAAAACACTTCTAAAGTAACTATTACAACTGACTGTAAAGGTAAGGACTGTTTAGAATCTATTGATACGAATGTATATGGATACTTTGTTCAACCTATTATTTTGCATTGGGAAGATAGGGCTACAGAATGGTCTGGAAAATCGGATAAAATCGAAATTCAAATTATTACTTACGATTCACAGACCCAAAAAGAGATTGGAAATACAACGTACACAGGTAAAAGTAAGTGGTTAACATTCGGTGGAGATCATCCTCAGGATCTCCTTGAAGAACCAACCCATAAATACGTTGAAAGCTTGTATAAATAATTGCTAACAAGGCATTTAAACTCATTTCGGTCAAAAAATGAGTTAACAATACTCTCGACACAAGTCTCACACAATAAAAAAGCGACCAAATGGTCGCCTTTTTGCTATTAATTCAGTTGAGGGTTAAATACAACTTAACCTAACTTAACGCGTGCGTTACGGAACATACGCATCCATGGGCTGTCTTCTGCCCACTCGTCTGGGTGCCATGAGTTAGCAACGGTTCTGAATACACGCTCTGGATGCGGCATCATGATGGTTACTCGACCGTCTGTTGTCGTTAGTGCAGTAATAGCATTTGGTGAACCATTCGGGTTTTGTGGGTATTGCGTTGCGATTTGACCGTTACCGTCAACATAACGCAGTGCCACTGTACCTGATGCTTCAGCTGCTGCTAGTGCTTCAACAGATTTAAATTCAGCGCGACCTTCACCGTGTGATACTGCGATTGGCATGCGTGAACCTTCCATTCCTTCGAAGAAGATTGATGGACTCTTTTGCACTTCAACCAAACTCGCACGGGCTTCAAAACGCTCTGAACGGTTACGGACAAAGTGTGGCCAATGCTCACTGCCCGGAATGATTTCTTTCAGGTTAGATAACATCTGACAACCATTACAAACACCCAGCGCTAATGTTGCATCACGCTCAAAGAACTGAGAGAACTCACTGCGAGCACGCTCGTTAAATAAGATTGATTTAGCCCAGCCTTCACCCGCACCTAATACGTCACCGTATGAGAAGCCACCACAAGCCACTAGGCCTTGGAACTCTTCAAGACTAATGCGACCCGATAAGATGTCTGACATATGAACATCGCGGCTTTCAAAACCTGCGCGGTCAAATGCGGCTGCCATTTCAACGTGAGAGTTAACGCCTTGCTCACGAATAATCGCCATCTTAGGTGCTGCGCCTTTTAAGATATAAGGTGCTGCTACATCTTCACTTGGATTAAAGCCTAATTTAACTGTTAGACCTGGGTCTTTAGCTTGTTGTTTAAGCTCAAATTCTTCTTTGGCACATTCTGGGTTATCACGCATGGCTTGCATACGGTAAGTGGTTTCTGACCACATAGTGCGAAGCGATACACGCGAATCACTGAATACTGCACGTTCACCGTCAACCACTGTGATGTTATCGTCAGTCGTTAATGTCGCAACGCTATGGCAATCAACGCCAGCGGCGGCAAATTGCGCTTTAATCGCTGCGCTATCTGCTTTAGCCACTTGGATAACCGCACCTAGTTCTTCGTTAAATAAACGTTCAAGGTCGTTACCTTTAAGCGCTGCTAAATCGATATTTAGGCCAGTGTTACCAGCAAATGCCATTTCCACTAATGTGGTGAATAAGCCACCGTCACTGCGGTCATGGTAAGCCATCACTTTTTGCTCAGCGACTAATGGCTGAATAACTTCGAAGAATCCACGTAAGCTTGCAGCATCATCCAAATCTGGTGCAACATCACCCAGTTGGCTGAAAACTTGTGCTAAACAAGAACCGCCTAAACGGTTTTGACCTTTGGCTAAATCAACCAATAACAGCTCAGTTTCGCCTTTGTTTGTGCGAAGCTCTGGTGTAACAGTATGACGAATGTCTTTTACCACACCAAAAGCAGTAATAACTAACGACATTGGCGATGTAACTGTTTTGTCTTGACCTGCATCATTCCACGCAGTCTTCATCGACATTGAATCTTTACCCACAGGGATAGTTAACTCAAGCTCTGGACAAAGTTCTTCACCGACCGCTTTTACTGCTTCATAAAGACCCGCATCTTCACCTGGGTGACCTGCTGCTGACATCCAGTTAGCTGACAATTTAATGTCTTTGAATGAGCCAATATCAGTACCAGCAATGTTTAAGATTGATTCTGCTACAGCCATACGTGCTGATGCGCCGAAATCAAGTAGTGCAAGCGGTGTACGCTCACCAATCGACATTGCTTCACCAGCGTAGCTGTCAAAGCTTGACGCAGTAACAGCACAATCGGCAACTGGAACCTGCCAAGGGCCAACCATTTGGTCACGGTTAACTAAACCTGTCACTGAACGGTCGCCAATGGTGATAAGGAATGATTTATCTGCAACCGTTGGTAAATGTAGGATACGAGAAACCGCATCTTTAATATCAATTGAACCTTGCTCAAGCGCTGGTGAAGTCGCTTTTGCTGATACCACATCACGGCTCATTTTAGGCGCTTTGCCTAATAGCACTTCAAGCGGTAAATCAATTGGCTTGTTATCAAAATGGCTGTCTTCAAGCGTTAAATGTTGCTCTTCAGTCGCATCACCCACTACAGAAAATGGAGCACGTTCACGCTCACAAATCTGTCTGAAGGTTTCTAAGTTTTCAGGCGCAACAGATAACACATAACGCTCTTGAGATTCGTTACACCAAATCTCAAGTGGGCTCATGCCTGGCTCGTCTGAAGGCACGTTACGTAAATTAAACAATGCGCCACGATCAGCGTCATTCACAAGCTCAGGGAAGGCATTTGATAATCCGCCAGCGCCCACATCGTGAATAAATTGAATTGGGTTGTCATCACCCATTTGCCAGCAGCGGTCGATCACTTCCTGACAACGGCGTTCCATTTCTGGGTTTTCACGTTGCACCGAAGCAAAGTCTAAATCTTCACTAGATTGGCCTGATGCCATTGATGAAGCTGCACCACCACCTAAACCAATGTTCATTGCAGGGCCACCTAAAACAATAAGCTTAGCGCCTACGGTGATTTCGCCTTTTTGAACATGATCTTCACGAATATTACCTAAACCACCAGCAAGCATAATTGGCTTGTGGTACCCACGGACTTCAACACCGTTGTGGCTTGATACTTCTTGCTCGTAAGTACGGAAGTAACCCACAAGAGCTGGACGACCAAATTCGTTGTTAAAAGCAGCGCCACCTAATGGGCCTTCGGTCATAATTTCTAACGGAGTAACAATACGGCTAGGTTTGCCGTAATCGCCTTCCCAAGGTTGTACAAAACCAGGGATTTTAAGGTTTGATACGCTAAAGCCAGTTAAGCCCGCTTTAGGTTTTGAGCCTCGGCCTGTAGCGCCTTCATCACGGATTTCACCACCTGAACCTGTTGCAGCACCTGGGTATGGGCTGATGGCTGTTGGGTGGTTATGGGTTTCAACCTTCATCAAAATATGCATTGGCTCAGTGTGATAGTTATACACACCGTCTTGATCTGGGAAGAAGCGCCCTGCCACACTGCCATTCATCACGGCTGCGTTATCTTTGTATGCTGATAACACGTTATCAGGTGTCACCTCAAAGGTGTTTTTAATCATTTTAAATAATGATTTTGGCTGAACTTCACCGTCAATAGTCCAGTCAGCATTGAAGATTTTATGACGACAATGCTCTGAGTTTGCTTGAGCAAACATCATTAATTCAATGTCGTTAGGGTTACGGTTTAAACGTACGAAGTTATCGACTAAGTAATCAATTTCATCTTCTGCTAGGGCTAAACCTAGTTCTACGTTGGCAACTTCTAATGCACGGCGACCTTCAGCAAGAATATTAATACTCTTAAACGGTAGCGGCTCTGTGCGTTCAAATAACACTGATGCTGCGGCAAACTCAGGTAAAATCACTTCAACCATACGATCATGGATTAAGCCTTTTACTTGCTCAAGTTGTTCGGTAGTTAATGAGGTACCGGCAACGTAATAAGCTACACCGCGTTCTAAGCGTTTTACTTTGCTTAAGCCACAGTTTTTAGCGATATCGGTTGCTTTAGATGACCAAGGAGAAATGGTGCCAGGACGAGGGGTAACAAAAAATAACGAACCTTCTGGCGCATGAGATTCGATAGCAGGCCCGTAAGTTAAAATCGTTTCAAGCTGCTGATACTCTTTATCATCAAGCTTGTCACTTAAATCGGCTAAATGGATATACTCAGCGTAAATTTGCTCAACAGGAAGGGCTGCGCTTTCGCAGGCCTCCATAAGCTTTTGAACTCTAAAAGCTGAAAGTGCTGGGGCTCCGCGAATGATCTCAATCACGTCAATTCACCTTATTGATTATATTGGTAGGGTAAGAATTGGCGCTATTATAGGGAATCAGACTATATAAATCACCTAAGAAGGCTTGCTAGAACAGTGTTTCCCGTTAACGAAAACAATCAAAAATAAACTGCTGAATATCGTGTTATTATTTCAGCAACAAATTATGATAATTTTATTTTTTTAAATTCGAATTTACTAATAAATTCAACCGTATATTTTAACAGTTACCACCAGCAGACTAGGTGAAATACAAAACTACTGCTACAGTATATTTATATCGTAAAGGTTAACGCTGTTATGTTAATTCAGGTTATGGACAATCTGATTAGCAAACCAGCATCGATATAAGCATAAAACTAGCCGCAATATCAGTGCAAGCAACACGTAATCTTGCCTAGCGATACGCAGCCATAACAAGACTATTTATCATTAACGGATTTAACAAAGAGGGATATGAGTAAACTCTTAACGATAGTCTCTATCATTTCAATCAACTTTTTACTCAGTGGATGTCATCGTGCTGACATTACTATCACTGAATATGTTGAACAGATCCCGCAGCGTACCGTGTTAAAGGTAGGGACGCTTTACGGCTCACAAACTTACCTTAATTCAGACCAAGGTGAGAGTGGCTTTGATTATGAAATGGCCGCTAAGTTTGCTGAATATCTCAATGTTCCTCTTGAAATGGTGCCCTACCACAATCGTCAGCAGCTATTTGAAGCATTACGCCAAAATGACATTGATATTGTGGCCGCAGCGATCACAACGACTAACAATCGACGTGAGCAGTTTCTTCTCGGTCCCACATTATATGAAGTCAACCAAGTCTTAATATACAAGTCAGGGAACCTTAAACCACGAGACTTTAATGATCTACAAGGTGACATTAGCGTTATCTCGGAGTCTGCCGCGGTCGATACCTTAATTAAGTTAAAGCAATCCAACCCGAACTTGTCTTGGAAACAAATTGTTGATGGCGACAATGAAGAGCTATTTTCAATGGTCGCCTCAGGCGAAGTGCTTTATACCATTGCAGATTCCAACAGCTTACTGATCAACCAACGCTACTTACCTGAATTACGTGCAGGTATTGTCCTTGATGAGAAAACCCAAGTGGTGTGGTTACTGCCACCAGTTAACAGTGATTATTTACTGAGCTCATTACTGTCTTTTTGGCACATTCAAAAACGTAATGGCACCCTAGAGCACCTTAACGAAAAATACTTTGGCCACGTAAAGCGTTTTGACTATGTGGATACTCGTGCTTTTATTCGTGCTATCGACAATGTGTTACCAGAGTATCAAGCGCTATTTGAAAAGCATGCTGGCGATTTAGATTGGCGTAAACTTGCTGCAACCGGTTATCAAGAGTCTCATTGGAACCCGCATGCCCGCTCTCCTACGGGTGTCCGTGGCATGATGATGTTAACCCAACCAACGGCAAGCTCTGTTGGTGTCGATAATCGACTTGATGCTGAACAAAGCATTCAAGGCGGCGCGATATACTTACAAAAAATGATCGATCGTTTGCCTGAATCTATTCCTGATAGCCAGCGAATTTGGTTTGCACTTGCATCATATAATATTGGCTTAGGTCATGTTGAAGATGCACGTAAAATCACTCAAGGTATGGGGAAAGATCCCAGCGCATGGCGTGATGTAAAACAAGTTTTACCGTTATTGCAGCAGCGTAAGTATTACAAAAATACTCGTTATGGTTACGCAAGAGGCAACGAAGCTGCCCATTATGTTGATAATATCCGTCGTTATTACGACACCTTAGTTTGGGTTGATAATCAAAATAAAGAACAAGCGATGCTCGCAGAGTCAAAAGCCAAAGAGGCAAGCGAGCAAGAATCGACTACCGAAGAGCAGCAAGATGATAAGCCTAACGAGCTCCTTAAATCATCGGCGCAATAAGCTCATGCACGCGTTAAGAAGTGTCATTTAATAAAGCATTCATAATTACTTGGTATTAATAGTGTCAGGGCATGATACTGACGTTTGAGTGCCCTACTGAATGAGACGCCTGACTCGCCATTAACGTTAAGCGACAGGGCTTTACTGATGCTATTAAAAGGAAGATTCAGGGGTTTATAAGACATTCGTTCTAATGTCTTCACTTATACCTTATGTTCTAATAGCTTATGTTTTAACATCTTAGGTTTTATTACCTGAGATTTTAACTAATAGATTTTAAATAACAGATTTCAACAAGTTAACAGGTGAAATATGAAAAGAAATAATAACGCTCGCCGCCGTAATATCATTAAGCTAAAGCAGCGCAAAATGCTTAACCGTCAAAAACTATTCTTCGCCTTTTTGCAGCAACAAGTCTGATTGCGCTTTTAATTGTTTTTTTAACGCTTTTTTCTCTTCCCGACGTCGCTTAAAAAACTGACTTAATTGGCTCGCGCACTCATCAGCTAATACGCCTGAATCCACGCTAAGTTGATGATTAAAGTGCGAGTCTTGTAGTAGGTTTATCACACTCCCCGCCGCTCCCGTTTTTAAATCTTTAGCACCAAAGACCACTCGTTCAATTCGGCTGTGGACCATCGCCCCTGCGCACATTGGGCATGGTTCTAAGGTAACGTACAACGTGGCGCCTAACATACGGTAGTTTTCAAGCACTTTGCCTGCCGCTCTTATGCACTGCATTTCAGCATGGGCACTTGGATCATGCTCAGTAATACTTAAATTAAATCCTGATGCTATAAGCACATCGTCTTTGACCAAGACAGCCCCAACAGGCACCTCACCTAATTCTTCAGCTTTAGTCGCCAGTGCTAAAGCCACTCGCATCCACTTTTCATCTTGAGCTGCACGTACCGCTAACTCTTCAGCAGTTAACGGCTTAGCCTGACTCCTTTGCTGCTTTTGGCTGATATGGATTTTGTTTTCTAACGTCATGAGTGTCTCTTAGGCTTTGCTATGTTTAACTTGTTGCATATAGCTTAATCATTAAATCTTATCGTGTTTGGCAATACATCAAACTTCATTAGATTATACGGCAAACAGCAATAAATTTATCCCAATAAAAAAGGCGCCTAAGCGCCTTTTTTAATTAATGGAAACTTATTCCCATTCGATTGTCGCAGGTGGCTTACCCGAGATATCGTAAACCACACGTGAAATACCATCGATTTCATTAATGATGCGGTTCGATACACGACCTAAGAAGTCGTATGGTAAGTGTGCCCAATGCGCCGTCATAAAGTCGATAGTTTCAACTGCACGTAGTGAAACAACCCAGTCATATTTACGGCCATCACCCATAACACCTACAGAGCGTACTGGTAAGAATACAGTAAAGGCTTGGCTGACCTTATGGTAAAGATCTGCTTTATGCAGTTCTTCAATAAAGATAGCATCAGCTAAACGCAGTAAGTCACAGTACTCTTTTTTCACTTCGCCAAGTACACGCACACCTAAACCCGGTCCAGGGAAAGGATGACGGTAAAGCATGTCGTATGGCAGACCTAGCTCTAAACCAATCTTACGGACTTCATCTTTAAATAATTCACGTAAAGGTTCTACTAAACCCAGCTCCATATCATCTGGTAGTCCGCCTACATTGTGATGAGACTTAATCACGTGGGCTTTACCGGTGGCGCTGCCTGCTGATTCAATAACGTCAGGGTAAATTGTGCCTTGCGCTAACCATTTAGCATTGACACATTTCTTTGATTCTTCATCGAAGATATCAACAAATACATGACCAATAATTTTACGTTTAGCTTCTGGATCAGCTTCACCAGCCATCGCGTCTAAGAATCGATTTTCAGCGTCAACATGGACAATGTTCAGTCCGAAGTGGTCACCAAACATTTCCATCACTTGATTAGCTTCGTTTAAACGTAGTAAGCCGTTATCCACGAACACACACGTTAATTTGTCACCAATGGCGCGGTGTAGCAGCATAGCGACTACTGATGAATCAACACCGCCAGATAAGCCTAAGATAACTTCATCATCACCGATTTGTTTTTTCAAACGTTCAATTGCATCTTCGATAATTGAAGAAGGTTTCCAGTTGGCATCACAACCACAAATGTCTAATGCAAAGTGCTCAAGCATGCGCTTGCCTTGACGAGTATGGGTAACTTCTGGGTGAAATTGAACGCCGTAAAAACGCTTGTCTTCATTCGCCATTGCAGCATATGGACAGGTTTCTGTTTTAGCGACAGTAACAAAACCTTCTGGGATTTCAGAAACTTTATCGCCGTGACTCATCCATACATCAAGCAAAGGTTTGCCTTCAGCGCTAATCGCATCTTCAATGCTTTTAAATAACGCCGATTCAGTTTGAATTTCAACTTGTGCGTAGCCAAACTCACCTTCACCTACACCTTGAATCACTTTACCGCCAAGCTGCTCAGACATGGTTTGCATGCCATAACAAATGCCTAAGACAGGCACGCCGGCATTAAATACATATTCAGAAGCACGTGGTGAGTTTTCTGCGGTCACACTTTCTGGACCACCTGCTAAGATGATGCCGTTTGGAGCAAATTCTTTAATTTGCTCCTCAGATACATCCCAAGCCCAAAGCTCACAATAAACACCGATTTCACGAATACGGCGGGCGATTAACTGCGTGTATTGCGATCCAAAATCTAGGATCAGGATTTTATGCTCATGAATGTTGCTCATGGGATACCTTATATCTGGGTTTACTTTTAAAAACAGTATTCTTCGTAGGTGTACTTCAACCCTGTCTCATTGTGTATTGTTAGTCATCACTGACGAGAAAAGGTTGAAAAAAAGCGGCATAACAATATGCCGCTTTATGGTTTAAGAACCGCTACGATAATTCGGCGCTTCTTTACTGATCGTAACGTCATGAACATGAGACTCGCCCATACCCGCTGAGGTAATTTTTACGAATTCAGCTTTTTCATTTAATTCTTTAATGGTGGCGCAACCCGTCAGACCCATACAAGAACGTAAACCGCCCATGTGTTGGTGAATGATTTCTTTTAACTTACCTTTATAAGCAACGCGACCTTCAATACCTTCTGGTACTAATTTGTCAGCAGCGTTATCGCTTTGGAAGTAACGGTCTGAAGAACCTTGAGTTTGCGTCATTGCGCCTAAAGACCCCATACCACGGTATGACTTATAAGCACGGCCGTTATAAAGTTCAGTTTCACCTGGTGCTTCTTCAGTACCAGCAAACATAGAACCTGCCATGATGCATGATGCACCAGCAGCTAAGGCTTTAGCTAAGTCACCCGAGAAACGAATACCGCCATCAGCAATAACTGGGATATCTAAATGCTTAACCGCTGCAGCAGCGTCAGATACCGCTGTAATTTGTGGCACACCCACACCAGTAACGATACGAGTGGTACAAATAGAACCAGGGCCAATACCCACTTTAACGGCATCAACACCAGCGTCTACTAAGGCTAAAGCGCCTTCAGCAGTTGCGACGTTACCACCTACGATTTGTAAATCAGGGAATGAGGCGCGAGTATCACGAATACGTTGCAGCACACCTTCAGAGTGACCATGAGATGAATCAATCAGCAATACGTCAACACCCGCTTTAACGAGCGCCGCAATACGCTCTTCGTTGCCAGCACCTGCGCCAACAGCTGCACCAACACGTAAACGACCTAATTCGTCTTTACATGCATTAGGCTTACGCTCTGCTTTTTGGAAATCTTTAACTGTGATTAAGCCTTTTAGCTTAAAGTTATCGTCAACCACTAATACTTTTTCAACGCGGTGTGAATGCATTAGTGTTTGCACTTCATCTAACTTAGTCCCTTCAAGCACAGTCACTAGACGATCTTTCGGCGTCATAACTTGCTCTACAGTACGGCTCCAGTCAGTAATGAAGCGAACGTCACGGCCAGTAATAATACCCACAAGCTCATTAGCATCGTTAATCACTGGATAACCAGCAAAGCCATTGCGTTCAGTTAATTCTTTTAACTCAGCAAGTGTGGTGCTTGGCGTGACGGTGACAGGTTGTTGAACGATACCCGCTTCGTAAATTTTAACTTTACGAACTTCTTCAGCTTGTTGTTCAATCGTCATATTTTTATGAATAAAACCTAAACCACCTTCTTGCGCCATAGCGATCGCTAAGCGAGCTTCAGTGACCGTATCCATTGCAGCAGAAACGATTGGGGTGTTTAATTCAATTTTTTTAGTCAGACGAGTTTTTAGAACAGCGGTATTTGGGAGAACGGTTGAGTGAGCAGGCACAAGTAGTACATCATCAAATGTTAGTGCGTCATTTCTTAATCTTAACATGCAACATCTCCCAGAAAGTGTAGGGTTTGGAAAGGGTAAATATTGCGGCGGGATTATACCTTGCATATTTAGGTTGGTAAATGGAAAATAGTTAAAAAATACTCTTAGTCGGTTGAATTTGATGAAAAGCCCGAAAAATAATGTTTACACGGTTTCCCGTTTAAACGGCGAAGTCCGCCAGCTGCTTGAAGGTGAGCTAGGTAAGGTGTGGCTTGAGGCCGAAATCTCGAACTTTGTTTCCCCAAATTCAGGTCATTGGTATATGACATTAAAAGACAGTCGCTCACAAATTCGCTGTGCGATGTTTAAAGGTCGTAATCAAACCGTGCCATTTAAACCTGTTAATGGCCAACAAGTATTAGTTAAAGGTTCTATCAGTGTTTATGAACCTCGTGGCGACTATCAATTACTTTTAGAGTCAATGCTGCCAGCTGGAGATGGATTACTTGCACAGCAATATGAAGCGCTTAAGCTTAAATTAGCTGCCGAAGGCTTATTTGCAACAGAAACCAAGCGACCATTACCGCAAAATATTCAACGAATTGGTGTTATTACCTCTGCCACTGGTGCTGCGGTTAGAGATGTGGTTAAAGTGCTTTCTACTCGCGACCCGTCAATTGAAGTGGTGGTTTACCCAACCCAAGTACAAGGCGCGACGGCAGCGAAACAAATCATTAATGCAATCTCCACGGCCAATAGACGTTTAGAGGTCGACATTTTATTGCTTACCCGCGGCGGTGGCTCTTTAGAAGATTTATGGTGCTTTAACGATGAAGACTTAGCCCATGCTATTTATAATAGCGCCCTGCCCGTTGTCAGTGCGGTAGGTCATGAAATTGATACCACTATCAGTGATTATGTCGCAGATGTAAGAGCTCCGACGCCTTCTGCTGGCGCAGAGTTATTATCAGATGATAAAGGTAATAAGACCCAAAAGCTTAATTTGACCTTTTCACGGTTACGACAATCAATGCGTCATTACTTATTACATCAAAGCACGCAACTCAGTGAGTTAAGCCACCAGCTACAACGTGAAGATCCTAAAAGGCAGCTACAACAACTTGAGCAACGCTTTGATGAAATGCAGTTAAAGCTTGAATCAGCCCTGCGTCATAAGCTTGCTAATGCAACGCTAGCTCAGCAACAACTTAAAAGCCGATTGCAACAGCGCTCACCCGCTCATAAGCTAACCTTAGAGCAAAACAAAGTGGGTTATCTCACCAACCGTTTAAAAGAAGCAATGAAAGCAAGGCTAGTAAATGCCAATCAGCAAGTGAGTTACAGTGCCCATCAACTAGAAACCGTTAGCCCATTAGCGACATTAAGCCGTGGTTACAGTATTACCCGTGATGGTGAAGGGAAGATTTTAAATAATGCCCAACAGGTAAAAGCGGGCGAAACGCTAACGACCAAGCTGCATCAAGGTGAAATTAAATCAGTGGTGGTGTAATTGGCCCCAAACGGCCAATGATAGAAATCACTGATAACAAAATCCCGCATTAAGCGGGATTTTGTTATTTGGTTTATGACTTTCCATCGTTGCAAGTTTAATCAGTATTGTTATTTAATCGCTTTGTTGCTAACACTGTTCGCTGTACACCTAACAACAAGAGTATGAGTAACGAAGTCCACGCCATACTGCCGCCACTGACATGCACCTCAGTTTCAATCACTTCAACGTATTCTTCCTCATAAACCGTATCTCTATCACTACTTTCTAATGGTAATGCATATAATCCATCAGACTCTTCACTACTTAATGTCGCCACAATGTCCTCGTACCCGAGTTCATATAAATCAATCAACACATCGTAATAATCAGTTTTATAACCTTGAGCTAATGTCGTTAATACTTCGTAATCGTCATCGGTAGCATCGCCATAGATAGTAAACACATCGGTAGAATAATAATGCTCCCAAGGGCCTCCATTACGACTTAAATAAAGTTCGGCATAAACATTAGCCGCCTCTCCTTGAGTAAAACCATAAACATCGGCATCAAAGGTCACGCTAAACGTTTGGTAAAAACCATCTTCATCTAAATCATCAAATAAACGACTATAAGCGGCATAAATGTCAAAATCTCGATAACCGACGATAGCCTGCTGATTTACCTGAGTCTTTTGTATTTTACTTAGCCCTGTGCCATTCGATAAGCTTTGTGCTGTAGGCAAACCTCGTTGCACTTTTGCAGACATGACGCCACTTGCCCGAAGCGTTATGACCTCGCTGCGGCTCAGTTTCTCTGCATGATTTTTTCCTGCGGACTCACCAGCTTGTCGCTGTTGCTTCTCTTTTAACACAAGTTCATTCAGGCTACTTTTTTGTTGTTCAGTCAATACGCCATGTTGAGCCTTAAGCGGATACCCCTGCTCAATACTTGAGAGTTGACGCCCCTCACTGACAATTATGCTTTGCTGTGAAGTACTTGCCATTGCTGACATCGAAGCAACGCCCATCACTAGCATCAAAAAACGACTTATTGAGCTTATAGCGAACAATCTAATACGTCTTAAACATGGGTATTGTCTATTCATGTGTGTTCCCTCTTAATTGATATCACAGCCATCAATGGGTGATTGAATCACCGTGATTCCGTATCGTTAATGAGGGTTATTTAAGAACACTGAAAATGAATGCAAGCTGAACAGTGGAAGTAGAATATTGACAACAAGTTCTAGTTAACCATCAGAAATTGGTGATTAAATACAATTAAACGACCATTCATCTTACATTCATATTCGCCGCGCAATACTTCATTTTCACAAAGGGAATGCAACTTCACACATAGCAGATGTTTCTATATTGAAAGGGATCTTTTACACTGATGACTGATTTCAAAGATAAATATTGAATTGGATTTGGCAATGAGCAAAGTAACAATGAAATTAAGCATACCTGTGTTAACGCTAATGTTGAGCTTTCTCAATATTGGATTAACCCAAGCTGCGCCTATTTCAGCTGTTTCTTCTATCGCATGGGGACAATCAACTCATCATGCTTCTCATCAAACACCAAACCAAAATAAACGAAATCAACCGAAGAAATTAGCAATCAACAGTTCACAGCAAGCGGCACAAGTTGCTAAAAGGCAGTACGCTGCCAAAGTGCTTTCTGTTCAGTCAACATCAGTGAATGGTTCTCCTAGCTATCGAGTCAAACTGCTTTCTAATAAAGGCATGGTGTTTTACGCCACCGTGAATGCACGTACCGGTTCAGTTTCGAGGAATTAACCATGAGAATATTGTTAGTTGAAGATGATTTAGGCTTGCAAAGAAACCTAACCGAGCATTTACAAGCCGCAAATTACAGTGTCGATATATCATCGGATGGTGAAGATGGTTTGTTTCAAGCAACAGAATATCCCTACGATGCTGCTATTATTGATGTGGGTTTACCTAAGATTGATGGATTGAGTTTGATTACTCAGTTACGCAATCAACAAATTGATTACCCTATTTTGATCCTCACCGCCCGAGATGGTTGGCAAGATAAGGTCCTAGGGTTAGATTCTGGCGCCGATGATTATCTCACCAAGCCGTTTCAGCCAGAAGAGCTGGTTGCTCGCCTGAATGCGCTTATTCGCCGCTCAGTCGGTCAGGCAAGTCCTATTGTTTCTAATGGTCCATTTAATTTAAATACACGCACGCTTGAACTAACCCATAATCAAGAGTCAATTATTCTCAGTAGCTCTGAATTTAAATTATTCGAATATTTCATGTTGCATCAAGGTGAAGTGATTTCTAAACCAACTTTGATAGAGCATATTTATGATCAAGATTTTGATTTAGACTCAAATGTCATTGAAGTTTTTATTCGCCGTTTACGAAAAAAGCTCGACCCCAACAGTGAATATAAATTGATTGAAACCTTGCGTGGGCAAGGCTATCGCTTACGCGCGTTAAGTTGATCTTATGCACACTAAGATGACGAAGTTTATCGCAAATCAATTATCTAAGTTGACTCATTTAGTGCAACTTAAGAACAAGTCATTTTCGTTAAAATCTGCTCAGCTAGATTCGCTTAAATTAAGGCTAATGCTTAGCGGGTTATTGCTAATTGTGGTGTTATTGCCATTAATTGGTGTGACAGTTAATAGCGCTTTTCAGCATCAAATAACGCAATCAATTAACCAACAATTACGTGCTTATGTTTACTCTGTGTTAGCTGTAGCAGAAGTAAAAGACGATAGCGTAGTCATGCCTAATTATTTACTCGAAAATCAATTTAATGTGATCGGCTCAGGTCTATATGCCCTTATAACTACTGATAATCAAATGGTGTGGCAGTCAGAGTCTTTCTTTGGGTTAAGCCTCCCAACGCCAGCTAAAACAGAACTCGCGCTGCCTACTCCACCTATGGGGGAAGGAAAGCTAACTCAAGTAAGCTTTGAGGACTTGGCAGGCAATGACGATAACAATCATGTGGTTTATAGTTTCAGTGTCAGTTTTGAAACCCCCAACGCGCCGCTACCTATTACAGTCCATATCATTAAGGACGATGCAGATTATCAAAAACAGATCAGCGAATTTAGCGCTACATTGTGGACTTGGCTGATTATTTTGATGCTTGTATTGGTGCTAATCCAAGCAATTTGGCTATTCTGGACGTTAAAACCCTTAAACCAATTTACGCGTGAGCTCGCCTTGGTAGATCAAGGTCAGCAAACTCGACTGAACTCTAACTACCCAGCTGAACTAAATGCAGTTGCAAAACAGCTCAATGTTTTACTCAGCACTGAACAACAGCAACGTCAGCGATATCGAAATGCACTAGCCGATTTAGCCCACAGCTTAAAAACTCCATTAGCAGTATTGCAAAGCCAAAGCGATTTAAGTAAAGACTCTAAAGAGCAAGCAAGTAACATTAACAACATCATCAATTATCAGCTAAATAAAGCAAAAATGTCAGCCAATACTGCATGGCATATAGGGGTAAGTATTGATGAAGTCGCAGGGAAGCTGATTAGAACCTTATCAAAAATTCATCAGCACTCATCATTAGACATTGATTATCAATCACAAGCTGGATTGATATTTAAAGGTGATGAAACGGATTTAAGCGAAATGTTAGGTAATTTACTCGATAACGCCTGCAAAGCTGCGAAGTCTCAAGTGTGTTTGTCAGTAACACAGTCGGAGTCATGTTTATTTTTTATTATTGAAGATGATGGTAAAGGCTTAACGGATCAACAAAAAGAGACCATCTTTGAACGTGGTATGCGTGCTGATACTTACCATCAAGGTCATGGCATTGGACTTGCCATTGTGAAAGATTTAGTCACGAGCTATGAAGGTACACTCACTGTCAGTGAGTCCGCTGAATATGGCGGCGCTAAATTTATGCTCAGTTTTGCTCGCTGATATTATTGGGAAGCTAACCTGCTGCTAGACTTTTGCTAAGGATTGCTAATCTATTATCATAAATGGCTAGCGTATTGCTAAAAACTGCCGCTAATGCTTTCTTCTAAAAACTCGTTTTACTCAACCTCGTTGCTGTTACTGCCACTATGTTTTACTGAATATAGTGCTTTTAATTATTTGTTGCTCATCCTTGTGGTCACTTTTCTATTAATTTCTACGCTCATAATGGCCGCTTTCATCTTACGTTCATTTTCACTTGGTTAAGCTAGTTCTATCATTCGCAAAGTATCGATATTCGATATCTGGAGATTTTATGAGACGACTGCATTTTCCACATAAGCTACTCAAGGCTGGCCTTATCAGTCTGAGCTTGCTGGTGCCTTTCTCGGTCATCGCCTCTGACAATAATGACACGCAGTATCAACAAACTCTGCCATCTGAAGCTGAATTGGCGCAAATGCTCGCGCCAATAGCGCTTTATCCTGATAGTTTACTGACGCATATTTTAATTGCATCGACATACCCGCTAGAAGTTGTACAAGCTCGTCGCTGGGAGGAACAACACAAGCATTTATCAAGCGAGCAGAAGATGCAGCAAGCTGAATCACAGTCATGGGATCCAAGCGTGACCGCATTAGTGGCCTTTCCTACAGTACTTGAAAAGCTCAATGAAGACTTAGCCTGGACTCAACATTTAGGGGAAGCATTTTTACAAGATGAAGCAAGTGTTCTTGCAAGTATTCAAACACTAAGACAACAAGCAGATGATGCTGATAGCTTCGATAATATGGATAACATGACCGTTACCCGTGTTGAAAAACAAATCATTATTGAACCGGCAAAACCTGAAGTCATTTACGTGCCCGTTTATGACCCAAGAATTGTATACGGTCACTGGCGCTGGCATGCTTACCCACCAGTCTATTGGCATTACCCCGCTTACGCCTACTATCGACCACATCGCCCGATATATTGGGGGCCGAGTGTATACATCAACTTTAATTATTTTTTTGGTGCAGTCCACTGGTCACATCATCGAGTTGTCGTGGTAAATCACCGTCACACCCGTTATTACCGTAAGCCACATAAAATAGCTTATAGCAGCGGCTCAAAGCGTTGGAAGCATAATCCGACTCATAGACGAGGTGTTGCGTATAAGTCGCCGAAAGTCAGCCACCGTTACGATAAGCTACGTCATAACAAGGTCAAAGTGGCTCACCATTCAACTAAACATGGCATCAAAAGCAGCCAGCTTAATAAATCACATTATGCCAAGCAGTCGCAGCAGCAAAGAGTCAATAAAGCGCTGAAGCACAATAAGTCTCATGCTGTCAGTAAATCGGTTAAATCCGATAAAGCATACAAGGCAACAACGGCGAATAAAGCGGCGCATTTGAACAGAAGCACACATGGAAATAAAAGTGCCCATAAGTCGACAGCCTATAAAAGCCCGTCGAACGTGAAAGCATCAAGCCATCAAAATAAGGTGAAATCACATCAAATGAAAAGTGCAGCGAGCTCAAAACAGTACGCTTCGAATCGTACAAGTGCTACCCGTTCAAGTCATAATAAGACGATGACCCAATCAAGAAATTCATCTTATAAAGCGTCAACTCCACGGATGTCGTCTCAAAGAAGTACTGCTCAACGAAGTCATCGTACAAGTGCACCTAAACAAAAAGTACGTTAAATAGTGAGCTATAAATTTATGCCATAAAAAAGCCTGAACATCATTCAGGCTTTTTATTGGTAATAAATACCGTTTAATACTACTTTTTACGGCTGTTAATATGGCTCATAGCGCGTTTACGTCGACGCTCTTGGCTAATCGTTAGCTTTTCGTTCTTACCTTGGAACGGGTTCGCCCCTTCTTGGAAACGAATTTGAATCGGCGTACCAATCACTTTTAATGAACGACGGAAGTAATTCATCATATAGCGTTTGTATGAATCCGGTAATTTGCTCACTTGGTTACCATGCACCACGACGATTGGCGGGTTATATCCACCTGCGTGAGCATATTTCAATTTAACACGGCGACCATGCACTAACGGTGGCTGATGATCATCTTGTGACATTTGCATAATACGTGTCAGCATTGAAGTACTCACACGACGAGTCGCACTGTCGTAAGCTTCTTCAATAGACTCATATAAATGGCCAACGCCTGTTCCGTGAAGTGCTGAAATAAAATGAATGCGGGCAAAATCAATAAAGCCTAAGCGGCGATCAAGTTCGCTTTTAACACTTTCTTTAAAGTCTTGGTCAAGACCATCCCATTTATTCACTGCTAATACAATTGCACGCCCTGCGTTTAACGCAAAACCTAATAGACCAAGATCTTGCTCTGTAATACCGTCTTGCGCATCGATAACAAGTAGAACAACGTTTGAATCCTCAACCGCTTTCAGGGTTTTAATAACAGAGAATTTCTCGATTGTCTCATGCACTTTGCTACGGCGGCGAACACCTGCAGTATCAATCAACACGTACTCACGACCTTCACGTTCCATAGGAATATAAATACTGTCACGAGTCGTACCAGGAGCATCATAAACAACAACACGTTCTTCACCTAAAATACGGTTAGTCAGCGTTGATTTACCTACATTGGGTTTACCGATAATAGCCAATTTGATTGGCAAACTTTGCAAGCGCTCTTGCTCAGCTTCAGCTTCTTCTTCGGTATACTCACGAACTTCTTCGTCTTGCTCATCTGTTTCTTCACGCTTGATACCCATCGCTTCCGCATACGGTGCTAGTGAGTATTCAATCATGTTTGTGACACCACGACCTTGAGCCGCAGCCATTTGGTAAACTTCACCTAAACCCAGTGACCAAAATTCAGCACAAGCAGAATCAGCATCAATACCGTCAACTTTGTTTGCAACAACGAAAGTCGTTTTATCACGGCTTCGTAAATGTTCAGCAATAGCTAAGTCCGCTGCTGTTAAGCCGGCACGAGCATCCGTTAAAAACAGTACAACATCAGCTTCTTCAATCGCCGCTAGCGACTGTTCAGCCATTTTGGTTTCGATCCCTTCTTCAGTGCCATCGATACCGCCAGTATCAACCACAATAAATTCGTAACCAGATAAAAAAGCACGACCATATTTACGGTCACGAGTTAAACCTGGAAAATCGGCGACAAGCGCATCTCTTGTGCGAGTAAGACGGTTAAATAAAGTTGACTTACCAACATTAGGTCGCCCAACAAGGGCCACTACAGGGATCATGATTTTGCCTCTAAAAACTTTTAAATAAAAAGCCCCCGGAACACACTTCCAGGGGCTCTAATAGGGTTTCTGGTTTAATTATGGCAGAACAACAGTCGCTAGCTTTCCGCTACGACCTTGTACATATACCTTGTCTCCAACCACAACCGGTTGTGAGAATAAACCATCACTATCAACCTCAACTCGCCCAGCGACTTCGCCAGTGTTGCGGTCGATAAAGTGTAGATAACCTTCAAAGTCACCTACAACAATATAAGAACCAATAACGGCAGGAGATGTTAAGCTACGGTTTGTTAACGTAGTATTACTCCAAAGCTCTAAACCATTTCGTCTGTCTACTGAATAGATACGACTATGGTCATCAACTAAGTATAGTCCAACACCTGCATAGGCCAATTCATTAAAGCTTGAATACTTACGTGTCCAAACAACACGACCCGTTCTCAGCTCCATTGACACTAGGTTGCCATTGTAACTTACCGCGTATAAATTATCGCCCAAAATTAACGGTGTCATGTCCACATCGGCCATACGAGTAAACTCGTTACCACCGGTTGGATTATATACCGCTTGCTCCCAAGCAACTTGACCGTTATTTTTTACTACTACCGCTATTTTACCATCAGCAGTACCAAGGAAGAAACCACCGGAATCATATGCTGGAGCACCTGTTCCACGAAGGGTCAAGTTAGGTAGTTGCATTTCATGACTCCATAACTTGGTGCCATCTGCAATTGAAAAAGACTCCAGGTTACCATCACTGGTATGCACTGCGACTGAATCTTCCGATACCGTAGGAACTGACAATAACTCACCACTTGCGATAGCGCTCCACTGGGTTTCACCCGTTTTTGCATCTAAAGCAACTAATAAACCTGACTCACCACCCACAAATACTTTGTTTCGGCCAACGGTTACACCCGCTGCGATACGCGCTTCTTTTGTTTTAGCCAGCGCAGTATCTTTAAATTCTGACGCTAAATCTTTACGCCAAGCTACTTCACCAGTTTCTTCATTATAAGCAACAACTGTCCCATTACGATCAGCGGCATACACGTGACCATAAAAAATAGCTGGTTTTAACTGCGAGTAGTAATCGCCTACACCATTGCCAACGTTTACTTCCCAGTTCACTTCAGGAAAGACAGTGGCTTGAATTTCTGTAAGTTCTGTTACGACTTCTTCTTCGGTATCACTTGAAGAACAAGCCGATAGCATTGCGACACTTAATCCAGCAGCAAGCAAGGTTTTGCATAAAGACTTCATTCGGCTAATTCCTTATGCCTTGTTTAAATTGTCTAGCTTCATTTGTAGCGCAGGGCTTGCTAATGCACCGCCATTATCAATTGCAGCTTGATAAGCAACTCGTGCTTTATCCATATCGCCTTGACGCACTAAAAAGTCACCTTTTAATTCATCACGCTGTGCATTAAATGCTTCATCTGTCACTTGCTCTAATGTTGCAAGTGCAGTACCTAAGTTACCTTGCTCAGCTTGAACTCGTGATAAACGAATTGTTGCTAGTGACGCTAAAGAAGCACCTGGATTTGAAGCAATAATTTTTGTAAAAGCAGTTTCTGCTTTATCTAAATCACCCGCTTCAACAGCTGCTTTTGCCGCCATTAACTCTAGCAACGCTTGGTAACCTTGTTGATCGTGTTGTTGACCAAACTCGCTCACTGCAGCCATTACCGCTGCGCTATCAGCTGAATTAGCACTGATACTTTGGAATGCTTCAGAAGCGGCTTCTGCATTTTCTAATTTGACGTCAGAATAATAGTTCCAACCGTATAATCCACCTAGACCTACTACAGCGCCAACAATGATTGAGCTGCCGTAATCTTTCCAGAACTGCTTAATAGCATCGACTTGTTGTTCTTCTGTGCTATAAATTTCCACGCGCACTTCCCCTTTCTATTCAGTTCTGTTTTATATCAGCGTCACGCTGACATTAAAATAATGATTTAATCGTGGTCGCCAAATCAGCTCGGGCAACCAAAAGTTGTTCGTTTTTATTTCTCAATGGTTTAACGGCGACTTGCTGGTTAGCAATTTCATCTTCACCAATGATAAGTGCGTATTCAGCGCCACTTCTATCTGCACGTTTCATCTGCTTTTTGAAGTTACCGCCACCGCAATGAGTCATGACTTTAAGCGTTGGCAGGTTTTGACGCAACTCTTGAGCAATTTTAATTGCTTCAACAACACACTTTTCACCCATTGCTGTGACATAAACATCAACAACAGGTGCCACATCTTTATCAAGCTCTAGCGTTTGCAGTAGTAATACAATGCGCTCAAGGCCCATTGCAAAACCAACAGCAGGCGTATCTTTACCACCTAACTGACCCACTAAGCCATCATAACGGCCACCAGCAAGAACAGTACCTTGCGAGCCTAAGCTGTCTGTTACCCACTCAAAAACCGTACGATTATAGTAATCTAATCCACGAACAAGACGAGGGTTAACTGTGTATTCGATGCCAACCGCGTCTAAGAGTTCACATAAGGTTGAAAAATGTGTTTTTGATTCTTCACCTAAGTAATCCATCAGTGCTGGTGCATCAGTTAAAATAGCCTGAACCTGCGGTGATTTAGAATCTAATACTCGTAATGGGTTTGAGTACATGCGACGCTTAGAATCTTCATCTAATTGTTCTTTGTGTTGCTCTAAAAATGCAATTAGCGCATCACGATAAGCAGCACGTTCCGCTGTATCACCAAGTGTATTCAGCTCCAGTTTTACGTGTTCTTTAATACCAAACGAATCCCAAAGGCGTGCAGATAACATTAAGACTTCAGCATCAACATCAGCACTTGGAATACCATACACTTCAACACCAAATTGGTGGAATTGACGGTAGCGGCCTTTTTGAGGGCGCTCATGGCGGAACATGGGACCCATGTACCATAAACGTTGCTCTTGGTTATACAGTAAACCATGCTCATTACCAGCACGAACAGTAGACGCTGTACCTTCTGGACGCAGCGTTAAGCTGTCTTCATTGCGATCAGCAAAAGTGTACATCTCTTTTTCAACAATATCGGTGACTTCACCAATTGAACGTTTAAAAAGGTCAGTAGACTCAACAATTGGAGTTCGAATTTCGCTGTAACCATAAGCACTAACCGTTGAGCGGATAACCGACTCGACTTGTTGCCATAATGGGCTTTGCGTTGGCAGAATGTCATTCATTCCGCGGATTGCTTGGATCTGTTTTGCCACGTTGATTCGCCTACTTACTTGCTCTATTAGATCGATTAATAATCGATGACCGAGAGCCTTAATTTATTTTCACGCCTTACACAAAAAAACACCTACCATCGCTGGTAAGGTGTATTTTTCATGTAAAGCAAACTTATTCTGTTGCGTCTTTGATATCGATTCGATTTTGCATCATCGCCGCTTTAGCACGGATTTTGGCTTCTAATGAATCCACCAAATTATTGTTATCAAAACGCTCTTTTTGACGTTTACCATCGTCATAGTAACCACTTTTACCATGGCTACCTGTTAGCCCAATATCTGATACTAATGCTTCGCCTGGGCCATTAACCACACAACCAATAATAGAAACATCCATGGCAGTAGTAATGTCTTCTAAACGCATTTCAAGTGCATTTACAGTATTGATCACATCAAACTCCTGACGAGAGCAAGAAGGACAAGCAATAAAGTTAATACCACGACTGCGAATACGTAGCGACTTTAAGATATCAAAACCAACTTTGATTTCTTCAACGGGATCGGCTGCCAATGAAATACGCAAGGTATCACCAATACCTTCAGCTAATAGCATTCCTAAACCAACAGCTGATTTAACTGAGCCAGCACGAGCGCCGCCAGCTTCAGTAATACCTAAGTGCAAAGGCTGTTTGATTTGCTTAGCCAATAAGCGGTATGACTCAACCGCTAAAAAGACATCCGATGCTTTAACACTCACTTTAAACTGGTCAAAGTTAAGGCGGTCTAAAATATCCACGTGTCGCATTGCTGATTCCAGCAGCGCTTCTGGTGTTGGCTCATGGTATTTATCCATTAAATCTTTTTCTAATGAACCGCCATTAACACCAATTCGAATTGGAATATTTTTATCACGCGCGCATTCAACAACGTTGCGAATACGTTCTTCGTTGCCAATATTTCCTGGGTTAATACGTAAGCAATCAACACCGTATTCTGCGACTTTAAGTGCAATACGATAGTCAAAGTGAATATCTGCCACCAAAGGCACGTTGACACTTTGCTTGATCACTTTGAATGCTTCAGCCGCATCCATAGTTGGCACAGAAACACGCACAATATCTGCACCGACTTTTTCAAGAGCGCGAATTTGTGCAACTGTAGCTTCGACATCAGTCGTTTTAGTATTCGTCATCGACTGAACTGCAATAGGTGCGCCATCACCGATAGGGACATCGCCGACATAAATGCGGCTCGAAGGACGACGGATGATTGGAGATTCGTTATACATAATCTGTTGCTCTACTGCTTATCTAATTACAATCAAGGTTACACTTTCGGCAAGGTTAGTCGCGCTACACTGCCTTCTGAAAAGTCAGCTAAACTGACATTTTCACCATTAAATTGAAGGGTCACAACTTGTGGAGCCCCTAAGATCAATTTAAACGGAGCAACGCCTTGTGCTTCAACCACTCTATCAACACCTTTGACACCATCAACAATGGTTTTGCCTGTTGCGTCAACGATATTCACCCAACAATCAGCACTAAAGCTCATAGAAATAGCATCTTGTGCAGCAACATTATCAGCAACCAAAGCGGATGCTGATTGTAACGCAGGCTCGACAACATTTTGTTGCGCATTATCAAGCATTACAACATCGGTACTCGTAGGCTCTACAGGTTGAACTGATGATGCCGGCAAATCTGAGTTGTTGCTTTGTTCATTTTGCAGGGCAGTCTGTTCATTTAACTGATCCGCTGGCTCAACATACGCCATATTAGGGTCGATTTCTGGCTCTAATAAATCTTCTGTTTGACTAACAACATTTGCAGCTGCAACTTCTTCTACGGTAGGTTTGGATAAATCTATCCCACTTAACATAGAGTCTTTTTGCACCCACCACACAACTAGCAGCGCTAACAAAGCAAGGACAATTAAATATGTCACTATTGTTAAGCGGCTATCACGAGCTTCACGTGTGGTTTTGCGAGAAAAACTCTGCATTGCAGCAGTTTCATCTGGCAATTGTTGCGCTAAACATTGATGTACTGCATCTACATCTGCTTCGATGTATTTGGCATAGTTTTTCGCATATCCACGTGCATAGGTTGCTGAAGCAATATTATCAAATTTATCATTCTCAATATCTTCGATGATGCCAGGACGTAAATGTAATTGGGTCGCAACCGCATCAATCGATAACCCTTTTTTCTCTCGAGCTGTACGCAGCAACATACCAGCAGTAGATACTGCTTCAAGTATATCTGCCTGTTCAGCGTCACTCCCATTGGTTTGGGATGTTTGATTGTTATTTGTCATTAATGCAAAGTAGCCCTGTATTCTTTCGCTTGTTCTGATGTCGGGTATTTGGCAATTAAGGTAATACCATAGCGTTTAACCGCATCCTCATCTGCTAACTCGCGCGATATTTTTATTCCTAAAGCTAAACTTTCAGGCGTTTGCTCTGCCACTCGATGAAGACGGCTTAAGTTGAATTTAGCGCTATCGTAGTCATTCTCTAAAATAGCTAAATCAATTAACTCCATTAAAGTGGACTTTCTTCTTGGATCATAACGTAATGCATTTTCAAAGTACTGCTTCGCCTTTTCAGGCTCACCTGCAGATAAACTGCACACGCCAAGGTTTTCATAACTTGACGCGGTACGTGTGTATTCTTTTGCATTAATCGCATTTTTGAACATAGCTTCAGCTTGCGAATATTTTTCTTGTTGGCATAAAAATACACCAAAGTTGTTCATCGCATCACCCGTCGCATCACTGGTATTAATTGCTTTTCTGTATGATTCTTCAGTGCGCTCAATATCACCTACAGTCTGGTAATAATAGGCCATCGCTGTGTGCACTGCGCTTAATTGCGGCGCATACTCAACAGCACGGTTTAAGTTGAACTTTGCCTGCTCCATATTGCCACGGTTAAGGTAAGTTAGGCCTAATTGCATTCTTTCTTTTGCAGCAGACTGTTTATCCAAGGTTCTTTCAGAAACAGGGATATCCGTACCAGTATACGTTCTTTCCGTTACACAACCCACTAAAGGCAGTGATAAAGTAGCAATCATTAAAAGCTTCGGCAATCCGTGCATGATTTTTACGCCTATTAATCTATACAAACAATGAGTTAATCCATTGTGACCGAAATAGCACTCTCTTGCATGCGTTTTTTCGCAAGACGTTTAGTGCGGTCACGAATATCACCCGCTAATTGACCACAAGCAGCATCAATATCATCGCCACGTGTTTTACGAACGATAACAGTCAGCCCATATTCCATTAGCACTTTCGAGAATCGGTCAATTCTGGAATTAGAAGAGCGACCATAAGGCGAACCAGGATAAGGGTTAAATGGAATTAAGTTAATTTTACACGGTGTGTCTTTCATTAACTTGGCTAACTCGTGTGCTTGATCAGTACTGTCATTGATATGATCCAACATCACATACTCAACCGTTACACGGCCACGGTTAGCGTTTGATTTTGCTAAATAACGACGAATACCAGCAAGGAACTCTTCTAATGGGTATTTTTTATTAACTGGAACTAACACGTCACGCAGTTCATCGTTTGGCGCATGAATACTCACAGCCAGAGCGACATCTAGCGCATCACCCAGTTTATCAAGCGCTGGAACAACACCTGAGGTTGATAAGGTGACACGGCGTTTTGACAAGCTAAATCCAAAATCATCTAACATGATGTCCATTGCAGGGATCACATTAGCTAAGTTAAGTAATGGCTCACCCATGCCCATCATCACTACGTTTGTAATTGGTCGTTCGCCTGTTTCTTTTTGGAAACCTAAAAATTGCGATACACGCCAAATTTGCCCAACAATTTCGCCAACCGTTAAGTTACGGTTAAAGCCCTGTTGAGCTGTAGAACAGAAGGTACACTCTAGCGCACAACCTACTTGAGATGACACACATAAAGTGGCTCTGTCTTCTTCAGGAATATAGACAGTTTCCACTTCTTGGCCTTGGCCAACATTGATAGCAAACTTAATCGTGCCATCTTCAGATTTTTGGAAGCTAGAAATTTCTGGCGCAACCACTTCACACTTACGGGCTAATTTAGCGCGTAGTGCTTTGTTAATGTTGTTCATTTCTTCGAAGTCGCTAACACCAAAGTGATAAAGCCATTTCATCAATTGATCAGCACGGAACGGTTTTTCGCCCATTTCGGTGAATAACGCTCTCATTGCCTTTCGATCAAGATCCAATAAATTGATCTTTTTCTCACTCATCTTGTGTAACCTCAAAAAAACCTAAAACCTGCTAGCGGGCGGCGAATTATACAGATCCTTACAAAATTTCGCCAGTGTCACTGCATTAAAGCTTTGATACTTTCACGACTGTGCTAAAATTTCGTTGGACTAATATTGGTCTGCCATATGGAGGTGTAATTCCACCTTTATGATAACTCTTATCATTATAGTATTTATCGCCATTGCAATCTCGTTTCTTTGCAGTGTATTTGAAGCGGTATTACTGTCTGTTACCCCTAGTTATATTGCCAACTTGGCAAAAACTAACCCTAAAGCCGCGAAACGGCTTGATAAACAGAAACAAAATGTGGAATCACCACTAGTTTCTATTCTGACATTAAACACCATCGCCCATACCGTGGGTGCCGCTGTTGCAGGCGCACAAGCTGCAAAAGTCTTTGGTGATGAAATGCTTGGAGTATTCTCTGGTGTGCTTACCTTCTTGATTTTATTCTTTTCTGAAATCATTCCGAAAACATTAGGTGCTAACTATTGGCGTTCACTCGCTGCGCCTGTGTCTTTGATTTTGGTTTGGATGGAAAGATTAACTAAACCGCTAATTTGGATGTCTTCTCAAGTGACCAAATTAATGGGGAAAGGCGATGAAGGCCAATATATCAGACAAGAAATGAGTGCGATGGCTGAAATAGGCTTGCGTTCAGGCGAACTAGACAAACAAGAGTCATCAATTTTGACCCAAATGTTGTCAGTAAAAGAAATGCCAGTCTCTGCAATCATGACGCCAAGAACGGTCATGTTTAAATTACCAATTCACTTGTCACAAGGTGAATTTGTACAGCAGTTTCTAGCGAAACCTTTTACGCGTATTCCTGTCTACGAAGATGATCCGGATAATATTATCGGTTACGTTAACCGTAATAATATTATTCAAGCAGAACGATACACTCCAAAAGAATCTATTGGTGTGTTGAAAAAGAATCTGCTTGTGATCCCTGAAACCGCGAAGATATTACCGATTTTCGAGCTCATGATTAAGCGCAATACAAAAATTGCCATGATTGTGGACGAATACGGCTCAGGTGAAGGTATTGTGACATTAGAAGATATTGTCGAATCTTTACTAGGCTTAGAAATTGTCGATTCAAACGACCCTGTCACTGATATGCAGCAATTGGCGCGTAAACTGTGGGGCACGCGAATGAAACATAAAGGCATCGTATTATCTGATGATGGCGAGTTTACAAAACAAACAACCCAGCATACACCAGAGCCCGAGGTTGCGGCCAAAAATAGTACGATATAAAACAGTTTGATATTTCAATAAAAAGGGAGCCTAGCTCCCTTTTTTGACTATGATTATTGCGACTTTGCCAATAATAATACCCTCACAGCGTATTTATTTTTTGAGTCGTTTCCCAAAAAGGGGTTAACGCATTATCATGTCGCCAAGTTAATTACTTAAGCATTTACTAATAAGGGCTAATATCCAATTCGCTCTTACCATTTTTTGAGGACGAAATGCCGAACACCTATTCTTTATCACTTGCCCATATCAATGACACGCATTCAAATTTCGAGCCGAGTCAGGTTCAATTCTCCTTGTCGTTTAATGAGCAAACTTACCTTGCAGAAACGCAAACCGGCGGCTATGCCCGTTTGGGCCACCAAATTGAAACAGCAAGAATCGCGGCGATGAAAAACCAACAGGAATTTATGTTTCTTCATGGCGGCGACAGTTTTCAAGGCACATTGTACTTTCGTGAATTTCAGGGCGCAGCAAACGCACATTTACTGAATATGCTTAAGCCAGATGCCATGGTATTAGGTAATCATGAGATTGATGCAGGCAATAGTCCTGTGTTGGCATTTTTAAATCGAATCGAATTCCCTTTGTTAGCCGGCAATATGGATTTAAGCCAAGAGCTTGAAGATAAAGAAGGTCGCTTAAAGCACCACCCAATGTTATTTGACTACGACACTGAGCAGCAATGTGCCAAAGTGCTAATCAAACCCTTTTACGATAAACAAATTGCAATTATTGGGATCACTCTAGATCAAATGCCACTCATTGCTAGACCTGATCCTGACACCCACTTTATCAATGCTATCGACACCACTAAAAACACCATTGCAAAACTTCATCAACAAGGGATATACCACATTGTTGTACTCAGTCATTTAGGGTTAGATCAAGACCGTGAACTGGCTGAAAAAGTTGATGGGATTAGTGTTATTGTTGGCGGCCACTCTCACACGCTTCAAGGTGAATTTTCAGATTTAGGCCTAAGTCACACAGAATACGGTGAACGTATTAACAACACCCCTATCATTCATGCCAGTAAATATGCAGAAGTGCTCGGGCTCGCTCAAATTGAGTTCGATGAAAGTGGCCAATGCCTTTCATTAAATGGCAATAATTACTTTATGATTGATGAACAAATTAAAGTGTCACTCGATGCCAAACAGGCGAAAAAAGCTGATTTACAAGACATCAGTCAAGCTGAAATTGATGCAGTCACCTCCCAGCTATTAGCTCACCCAGGAATATTGAATAATGCCGCAAATGATGAGGTTCACCAAACCATTATGCGAGATTACCGCCCTGCTTTAAATGCACTTGAAGAACAGGTATTGGCACATATTCCTCGAGATTTAATTCATACACGCCTTCCGAGTAAGCACTTTCCACATGGCAGTGAAATTGCGCCTTGGGTGTGTCGAAGTATGTATAAAGCCACCAAACTATCAGAACCACAACTAGATTTTGCGCTGCATAATGCTGGCGGTGTTCGTCAGTCTTTAATCAAGGGGAACCTGTCATTAGCTGACGTATTAGGGCGCATTTTGCCGTTCGAGTTACCTTTGGTGAAATATCAAATTCAGGGAAAGTTCTTATATCAAGCTTTGGAATCCGCCATTAACTCGGCAACAAATAATGGGGTAACAGGTACTGGTGCAGGAAGCTTTCCCTACACTTATGGTATTCGATACTTTTATGATGGCACTTTGCCTATGAATCATCGTATCACCTTAATTGAAGAGTTCACTCAAGGCGAATGGCGAGCGATTGATTCACAGAAGCTATATATTGGCGTTTCAAGTGCTTATACCGCTGCGGGTAAAGAAGGTTACGATGCATTGTTAAAGGCGCATTGGCAGCAAGATATGGAGTCCATGACATTACCTGAAGCGTTTGTCGATTTTGTGTCGCAGCACGGTAATTTGATTGAAAATCCGTTACAACCGAATGTTCATTACATCAGTCACCGTTAATGTAGCTGACTTGGTAATTGCTGAGATAACCATTACTGAAGTTAACAGCAATCACCCTTTTACTATGACTTGCCAGTTATTTCGTTAATTGTTGGTAAGCAAAATAAGATGCCAATTAACATAAGTCAGTCGTGCATTAGCCTAAGTTAATATAATTTATGATAATGTAGACTTCACAAATCTGCAGCGGATCACAGACCCAATGATCGCTTCATGATTTAATGATGTATCTTTATGTGGATTCATGACTTGAATCATTGCAAATTTTAGCCTAATCAAATAGGAAACAACTTCATGAAAGCAAAACTGATCAAATTAGCTGCAGCAGCAACATTAGCACTAGGCGTATCTTCAGCTTGGGCTGCAGGTATCATGCACCAGGGTGAAGTATTAGAAACAATGAACAGCGGTGGATACACTTACGTTCAAGTTAAAGGCGAAGACAAAACATTCTGGGCTGCGGGTCCACAGGTTGAAATCGCTAAAGGCGATACTGTCAGCATGAATGAGCAAATGTGGATGAATGACTTCACCAGCAGCACGCTAAACAAAACATTTGACGAATTATTATTTGTTGGAAAAATCGAGAAGAAATAATTCGATTTAACCTCAAACAAGACATAATCGGTTAATGATTTCATTAGCCGATTTTTTTTGGTTAAACTGCCGTAATACGCATCAACATAAAGCAGCATTAACAAAATTTATGGAAAACACAGCTAACCAATCAATAACACCTTTTAGCCCACAATATGCTAGTAACGTTAGCCTACTTGTCCACGAATGTATTCAGCACATTGACCATCCTCGCTACACACAAGCACATCTAGATGCGTGGTCAACTGCCCCTCGCTCAGCCAGACATTGGCGCCAACGCCTTTTACGCAGTCAAAGCTGGCTATTATTAAATAACGGCCCATCGCAGCCGGAAGTGATTGGTGTCATTAATGTTGAAACGGATTTTAACCATCGTGGGTATATTGATAGTTTATATATCAGCCCTGGTAAGCAGCGACAAGGCTTAGCTGGCAAGCTTTATCAAACACTTGAGCAATGGGCTATTACTCAGGGTTATCATGCGCTCAGCGTAGATGCATCCTACTTATCTAAAGGCTTCTTTTTAAAGCAAGGGTTCCAGCAAGTGCAACCAAGCTATCAAATCACAAAAGGACAGGTCATAAACGGTTTTTACATGAAAAAAGACCTCACATAACTCACACTACTTTTTAAGTAATGGCTGCAGCATTTCTTCTAAACCATTAAGTTTAACTTCATACATTAGCGCTAACTGCTCACCTAATTTTCCTTCTGGAAAGCCTTTACTGTGAAACCAGACTAAATAAGGCTCAGGAAGTTCTAACAATTTACGTCCAGCATATTTTCCAAAAGGCATTTTCTGGTTAATTGCTTCTAATAATAACGCTTCATTCATTTTGACTCTTCCTAACTAATTAGATAATAGATTAGTATCTCGCTTACTCTGCTAATCCAGTGAGCTTTGCTCATCAAGGTAACGGGACGAATCATACCGTGAGTGATGGCATAGTAACATTACTCATTACCACTTATAGCGTTTAACAATGTACTATCTGTACGCTTCTAGGTTAGTTTTTGCATATTTTGTACCACAAGATATATACCGATTAGGAATAACAAAACTCTAAAAGACAGCTTTTAGCTATTAAAGTTACCCAGACTTTTTTGCAAAGACACAAGAACAGAATACAAGCATCCCTTCGTCAATATTTTTACACGCTAACCTACTAAAAAATAATAAGTTCAGTTACCGTTTTATGACAAGAAACAAACCTGTCAATAAGTTGCCTCTAGTCAGTTTTTGTCAAATAAACACCATCAAGTCAAAATGACTTTTTAGTCAATATACTGCCAATTGACCCGTTACAAAACTGCACATAAAGTTAATAGCATTGAAGTTAAATGTTGCTATTTAATGACTGATTTAATCGAAGTTTGAGCTGTTTATCATCTCAATAATTCGGCTTTCAAATCGCAGTTATTGCATCATACCCTTCTCACCAGGTTCACTGCAGCGAGTGTTTATATAGCCGTTCTCGTTGCACCTATCAGGAGATGTTGAAATGATCATATTAGTTGGCGGAGAGAAAGGTGGTAGTGGCAAAAGTTGCCTTGCACAAAATATTGCCGTTTTTCTCGCAAAAGATGCTAAATCAAGCATTATCATGGTTGATTGCGATCCACAAAGAACAACTTCAGATTGGATCCAAGCAAGAAATAACAACCCAGAATTACCCGGGATTAATTGTGTTCAACTATACGGAAAAATTCGCAACGATCTTTTAAGCCTTGAGCAGCATTATGATTACGTTATTGTTGATTGTGGCGGACAAGATAACCTGGCACTGCGAGCGACGTTATCTGTCGCATCTCATGTATTGATGCCATTAAGACCTAAGCGCCGGGACTTAAAAACGGTCAGTCACATGGACGACATCATTGCCACCTGTAAAATGATTAACCCCAAAATGAGAGCCTCATTTGTCATCACTCAATGCCCAAGCTTACCGAACCAAGCAGGGCGTATCGTCGAAGCTAAAGAAGTCTGCAACACGTTCGATATCAATGTACTAGATGCAATTACCTATAGCCGCAATATTTACGATGACAGTGAAGAGTCTGGCTTATCAGTTATCGAAATTGACCCTACAGGCAAAGCTGCAAGCGAAATCAGGGCAATTGCCTGCGAGCTTCTAGAGGTACAAAACGCCGAACAGATTATTCAGCAACGTAATGATGCCGCTAATGTTACTCAACTGAGGGGGACCTATGGGGCTAGCAGATCTCAAGAAAAACGTTACGCCATGTAATACGATGTTTGAGCCACAAATGTCAGTGGATGATTTTATTGAGGCTGCCAACTTGTATGCAATGGGAAAACAGCATTCAAGTTCAAACAGCATTGAAAACGCAAATAAACAAGCAATGGAAAAGTTACTTGCGTTAACAGAAGCTAACGAGCCATTAGCTAAAAAGCCAGCACCATTTAAACGGGCGACCTTTACGCTAAGTGAGGATGCAATTAATCAGCTAACGCTACTCAGCCAAAGTAGTCATACTGCAAAATCGAAATTGATCCGCCAGCTGATACAACAGCATTTCTCACTGCCAGTGGCGGAGCAACGAGAAATTGAACAACAAATACAAATAAGGTAATGAACTCTAACCAGGATTGACAACACTAGCATTGTGACGCAAAAAATAATAAATCTCCCTCCCCCTCCTTTCTGGCAGCAACGTAAGTTGTTTGCCAGTTTTTTTTACTCGCAAATCGCATCCTTGATATCATTTTCATTAGCTATATCTAAAATAAGCTTAGCATCTACAGATTAACCCTTGAATTATGACAACTTGCGCCCAATAACTATTTTAGGTTCAGGATATTTTATCTATGATGACTTAACACAAGGAAGGCAAATGTTTGCTCTTATCGCTTTGATTATCGTCTCAACGATTGCTATTGGCCTGATTATTACTAAGCCGAAACGCAATCAAATAAGACGTGCCAAGATCACTAAGCAAGCATTCCCTAAACAGTGGCGCCAAATTCTCAAACATCGTTTCCCTTACTTTAAAGCTATGCCAACGGATCTACAGTTACAACTCAAAAAGCACATACAAGTATTTATCGAAGAAAAAGAATTTATAGGCTGTGATGGCTTTATCATCACTGATGAAGTGAGAGTCACCATTGCGGCACAAGCTTGCCTACTATTATTAAATCGAAAGACAGACTACTACCCTAAACTCAGACAAATTTTAGTCTATCCTTATGCTTTTATAGTGGAAAAGCAGGGGACTGATTTTGCTGGAGTCCAGTCAAACCAACGTAATGTTCTCTTAGGTGAGTCATGGGGAAATGGTAAAATCATTCTTTCTTGGAAAAGCACCATAGATGGCGCTGCTGATCCGACAGATGGACAAAATGTCGTCATACATGAGTTTGCACATCAACTCGATCAAGAAAACGGCCAAGCAAATGGCGCACCGCCGCTGCGAGATATCACGTCCTATTCAGCGTGGTCAACGATTCTCGGGCAAGAGTTTGATACATTGCAGCGCTGCGCGAGTCAACAACTCCCATCACTGTTTAACTATTATGGCGCTACCAACCCAGCCGAGTTTTTTGCCGTTATCACTGAAACTTTTTTTGAAATGCCCCATGATTTTTACCAACAGCATCCTTTGCTGTATAAAGAACTAAGCCGTTTTTATCAACTAGATCCAATTCATTGGCATTAGTCGTGATACCAATATCCGCTAACCTAAGTAACAGGAACTCCCATGCAAAAAGCCATTCTTACCTTATTACTCACCAGCAGTTTATGGGTTATGTCATCCCTTCCATCATCAGCTACAGTCGCGATATCAACCGAATCGAAACAACTAGCTGACAATGTACTTAACCAACTGCATCAAGATGCTAGTGCGGCTAATTGGGATAGTTATTTTTCTTTATACGATACTGATGCAGTCTTTTTAGGTACCGATGCGACAGAGCGATGGGATATGAAAGAGTTTGAAGGTTATGCCAGACCAACTGATGGTTGGCACTATGAGGTGCAATCTAGGCAACTATTACAGTTCGACAATACCATTGTATTTGATGAGCTATTGAACAGTGCCAGCTATGGTTTGTGTCGAGGTACTGGTGCTCTGCAATTAACAGAGCAAGGTTGGAAAATCGTCCAATATCATTTGAGTATTGCAGTCCCGAATGAAAACGCCAAAGCCGTTGCTAAGTTAATTGGTGCGGCTAAATAATCGATGACACAAAGCTCAATGGCCAGCATGTTTAAACGCTGGCTATTTTCTTTGTATAGAGCTTGAGTGGGGTTTTACAAGGTAAAGAAACGGTAGTAAACCTTAAAACTGCATATGCTCACTGATGATATTGACGATTTCATCTTTAAGCCATTGCGGCCCGTAGTCATTCATATCGTTATGTTTAGCATCTTTTATGGTCACCACTGAAATAGTTGTTACTTGTTCACTCGGTAGTGGCAAAACACCTTCATCAGCAGGGTAATCGCTCGCTCTAATCGAAAGCTGCGTGATATTGGCATTACGCGGTAACGGAACTCGTCGATGATCCAAAGTAATGATTCGCGCGATGTAATCAGCATAGCCTGTTGATGATACTGGTTTTAAATTGCTCTCACTCTCACTCTCACTCTCACTCTCACTCTCACTCTCACTCTCACTCTCACTCTCACTCTCACTCTCACTAAATAGTGAAATACCTTGGGTTGCTAGCCAAACTGAAATATCACCACCATTTGAATGGCCGACCAATGTCACATGCTCAAAGTCGAACTCAGGCAAGTATTGACGACTTTGCTGCAAAATAAAATCAACAGTAATAGCACCTCGTTGCCAATTTTCAGCGCGTGTTTGGATAAATGGCGGCGTTCTTGATAATGCAGGATCTGTGGCTAACTCATGCTGAATCGCCACCACTAAGTATCCATTTTGCTGAAATAGCTGACTTATAAATTGATAATCTGTGTGTAATAACCCATATCCGGAACCAATTATCATCACAGGACACTGCTGATCGACATGGCAGGCAAAGCTTTTTTCGGGGAGATATAACTCTATTGGAACCTCTCTTTGTCTGAGAGTATCGACAACGAGAAGAGATTGCGGTTGAACTTGTGCTTTATCGATTTGAGCCATTGAATTCACAAGTGAATTCGCAACTGAATTACCTGCAATAACACTCAAAATAACAGCCAATAAGATTAACGTACAATATTTGAAAATGTAGGAGCTTTTACCCTGTGATACTAATGCTAATTCCATTTAATTCGTCTTTAATAAAATGATTAAAATATTAACTGATGACAATACTGGCTAATGTCATTAACTTAAGTTTTTAGCCTAAACCTTGCACAATCCCAAGCTTACTTCATTGTTAAACCAAAACATAAATTAGCCAGCTGACTCAAATGGCAAAAACCATCAAAATCCTGCTGAGACAAAGGTCTTTCGGATGCATGCTTATCGGCATAAAACACCCCTATTACTTTGTCGTTTACGACAATTGGCGCAACCATAAAGCCTAAAGCAAAATTCACTTTGCTATTAAGGTCTTCATTTTTTCCTTGTTGAACCAACATTAATTGGCTATTTTCAGCTGAGTGAATCAAGCTTGGTTTTTTAGCGTCAACGACCTGTGAAAATGGGTTCAACTCCCCTTGCATATCAATTAGTAACTCTTGCTTAAAAAACTCTGCACTCTCGCCAAACACAACCCGAGCAGATAGCTGCTTTCGGTTAAGCGATAGCAACATCACCGCGCATCTATCAACACCAACCCCATCTAAAATACCTTCTAATGCAGTCTGCACCACTTGATTAAAGTCAGCTTTTTGAATGGCATGCTCAGTCAATTCACGCAGTTTTTTCAATTGCAGCACTAAATCGGCATCACGAAATTGCGGTTTTTGTTCAGGCTTATCTAAGCACAAAATGATTTCTGCAGTATCGGGAAGGTATTGAATTAACTCAGTAGCCCCATAATCTTCAGCTAACCTCATTGTGGCTTCTGCGCAGCGACTGATCCTCGACTTACATTGCTCAAGACTAATTCCTTGAATTTCTGCAGCAGCTAAGAGTAAATCATTGAGCTGTTCTGGGTTAACATGAGGCTGATTCAACGCTTCAGATATTTCATTAGCTAGAAAAATAGTCCTTATTTCAGGCATTCTCTCATCAGGGTGAGACAGTGATGTGGTTAATACGTCACCTAAGCCCCAAGCTCGAGCGATGCTTTGAGTTAATTGCGAAAATGATGTCCCAAGATGCTCACGCACAATAGCCTTTTCATCTTTTACTGATGGGGAGACTAATATCGCTTGATCTAAGTTATCAACAAATTCGCCACCAATGCTCCAAAATGCACTTTCACCAATGCGATATAATAACGAAGCGATAAACACTTCTTCACGAAGTGCTTCATCATAATCTTTAAGCATCACCCGCGAAATCATGGCAGCTTGAAAAGAGTGCGCCATGAGTTTGATTAGTCGTTGATACACAGACTCAGATAAATTGTTATTTTCGAGCAAACTGGTGAGTAGTTTGGCCGTAATACAAATATTGCGAATGGTATCAAAACCCAGCACCACGGCAGCTCTACTGACCGTTGTAACGTGATTAGTGCCTTTATTATAAATAGCACTGTTGGCCACACGTAATATCCGAGTGGTAAGCGCATTATCATGCAGCACACTACGACCTAATGTCGCTAATGATGACACATCATCTTTTGCCAGCTTTTCTAAATCCCTGACGGTTGAACACAAAGCAGGCATTTCTTGTTCACTGATACGCTTGGTCCAGTAGTCGACGCCTTTAGTGATAGGTAAAGAGTTTTTCAATGCTTAAGTCACCCATTGTTACAATAGTTTTACTATAACTCTTTATGTGAGCGGATGAAGCATTCTTAGCAAAAATCATTCGAAAAATTTATCAAAAAAAAACGGCTCCAAAGAGCCGCAACACAAGCGATTGGTTGAAAACTTACTGGGTAGGAAGTTAAAAATCCTCGCATTAAGAACGACAACTAGCTTGCGCTAATATTCCAAATACTGGATAAAAACCCGGTGAAACCTGTAGGTGAGTAACACCAGGGGAAATCAGCTGCAAAGCAGCTAAACTGTTACAAGGTTAATAAAGGTTAGAACTGCTCTTCTTCGGTAGAACCAGTCAATGCCGTCACTGATGATTTACCACCTTGGATACAAGTCGTTACTTGGTCAAAGTAACCTGTACCCACTTCTTGCTGATGCGATACGAATGTGTAACCTTTTTCAGCAGCGGCAAATTCAACTTCTTGTACTTTTTCAACGTAGTGCTTCATACCTTCACCACGAGCGTAGTCATAAGCTAAATCAAACATGTTGTACCACATGTTATGGATACCCGCTAACGTGATGAATTGGTACTTGTAGCCCATATCTGAAAGCGCTTGTTGGAATTTAGCAATTGTTGCATCATCCAAGTTTTTCTTCCAGTTAAATGAAGGTGAACAGTTATAAGCAAGTAACTGATCTGGGTATTGTGCGTGAATAGCGTCAGCAAACTTCTTCGCTTCTTCAAGACAAGGTTTTGCCGTTTCACACCAAATCAAATCAGCATATGGCGCATAAGCTAAACCACGTGAAATCGCTTGGTCGATACCAGCATTCACACGATAGAAACCTTCTTCGGTGCGATCGCCGGTGACAAAGTCACGGTCATACGGATCGCAATCTGAAGTCATTAAATCTGCAGCGTTTGCATCAGTACGTGCAATGACTAATGTATCAACACCGCTAACATCTGCAGCTAAACGTGCAGCAACTAACTTTTGTACAGCCTCTTGAGTCGGCACTAATACTTTACCGCCCATGTGACCACATTTTTTAACTGATGCTAATTGGTCTTCAAAGTGAACCCCAGCAGCACCTGCATCAATCATAGATTTCATTAATTCGAACGCATTTAACACACCGCCGAAACCTGCTTCAGCATCTGCTACGATTGGTAGGAAGTAATCAGTGTAATTCTCATCACCTGGGTTAACTTCTTTGCCCCATTGAATTTGATCAGCACGACGGAATGAATTATTAATACGTCCAACGACTGCAGGTACTGAGTTAGCTGGGTATAATGATTGATCAGGGTACATAGTGCCCGCTAAGTTAGCATCTGCAGCGACCTGCCAACCAGAAAGATAAATAGCTTCAATACCGGCTTTTGCTTGTTGAACCGCTTGACCACCCGTTAATGCACCTAAAGAATTAACATAGCCTTTTTTAGCGCCGCCATTTACAAGATCCCATAGTTTTTCTGCGCCACGTTTAGCAATGGTATTTTCAGGTACCACAGAACCACGTAATTTCACTACTTCTTCCGCTGTAAACGGACGCTTAACACCTTTCCAACGAGGGTTTTCAGCCCAATCCTTCTTAATCGCATCAATCTGTTCTTGACGAGTTAGTTGCTTATTAGTGTTAGACATAGTGTTACTCCTTCCTGTGTAATTCGTTATGTTTTACTGATTAATATCGGTGCTCACACCCCAATGTGAAGCACCATTTTTTTAAGCGGTTAACAGCTCATAGCCTGGTAACGTTAAGAAATCGACAAGTTCATCTGAGGTGGTAATTTCATCAAACAAACAAGCAGCTTGATTAAATTTACCTTGGTTAAAGCGTGCTGAACCTAGTTCCTGCTCAACATTAGCGAGCTCTTCACTGAGCATCTCTTTGAATAACGCTTTAGTGACAAGTTTGCCGTTAGACAGTGATTTTTCATGCTGGATCCATTGCCAGATTGAAGTACGAGATATCTCTGCAGTTGCCGCATCTTCCATGAGTCCGTAGATTGGGACACAACCGTTACCTTGGATCCACGCTTCAATGTATTGCAGCGCAATGCGGATATTTAAACGCATGCCATCTTCGGTACGTTCCCCATCGCAGGGGGTGAGTAACTCGTCCGCTAAGATAGGTGCATCAACATCACGAGTAATGTGCAACTGATTAGTGCCTGCACCGATATAATCGTTGAATATGGTCATTGCTGTATCAGCAAGTCCAGGATGTGCGACCCATGTACCGTCGTGACCATTACGTGCTTCAAGTTCTTTGTCGCCTTTAACCTTTTGCAGTACTTGCTCATTTGCTTCAGGTGTTTTAGCTGGAATAAATGCCGCCATACCGCCCATCGCTAACGCACCACGCTTATGACAGGTTTTAACTAACAAGCGTGAATATGCACTCAAAAATGGTGTGTCCATCGTAACGGCTTGTCTGTCTGGCAATACACGGTCTGCATGCTTCTTCAGTGTTTTGATATAGCTAAAGATGTAATCCCAACGACCACAATTTAATGCCACAATGTTTGAACGTAACTCATAAAGAATCTCATCCATTTCAAATACGGCAGGTAAGGTTTCAATCAAACAAGTACATTTAATCGTGCCAGGTTTTAGACAAAAACGTTCTTCAACGAAAGCAAACACTTTTGCCCACCAACGTGCTTCAACATGGCTTTCCAGTTTTGGAATGTAAAAGTATGGACCGCTGCCTTTAGCTAAAAGCTGATGATAGTTGTGGTAGAAGTACATGGCGAAATCAAATAAGCCACCCGGGATAGCCTCACCTTTAAATTCGACATGCTTTTCTTTTAGATGCAAACCACGTACTCGACAAATTAGTACGGCAGGATCTTCATCTAAGCTGTAATGCTTACCGGTATTTTCGGCTGTAAAACTGATGTCACCTCTGACGGCATCTCGAAGGTTAATTTGGCCTTGAACCACTTTCTCCCAACTCGGCGCTAATGAGTCTTCAAAATCTGCCATAAACACTTTTACGTTCGCATTCAGAGCATTAATAATCATTTTACGGTCTACTGGACCAGTTATCTCAACACGACGATCTTTCAAGTCGTCTGGCATGCCTCGAATTGACCACTCACCGTCTCTAATAGCACGAGTTTCAGGTAAAAAGTCTGGTAATTCACCATTATCAATTCGTTGCTGTTTTTGCTGACGCTTACTTAGTAGCTCAGGCACTTCTTGAGTGAACTCTTCACAAAGCGCAGCTAATAAAGATAAAGCACCATCATTAAATATCGTATCTTGTCCTGGGACCTCTGGACCGATTAATGCAAGTTCTGCACTTGTTGGTAATTCAGTATCAGCACTTGGCTGGGATTTCGCATATCTAGCCACTAATTGTTCTGCTGTCATATTAAGCCCCTTGAGCATAAGTCAGTTTCAAAAGAGAGAAGGTAGTCGTTAACTTGTCTAAGGTTGCCTTACCTAACCTTGGAAACTTGATGTACTCATTGTTATCCAGTCCTAAGTTAGTAAAAGAAGTTACGTAAAACTCAATAAGTCGTCTCAATGACAGCCTTACACGAACTCTTTAGGCCTTGCTCCTTTCCATCTCTATCTTCAAAACAAACTAGCCAATATTTAACCGTCAAATGTTTGTTTCGTACTAAAACCTAACGACAAACCTTTGCATTTGCAACAGCTTGAAATTGCTATCGAGCGAATAAAAATAGCAATATAAATTGGTATGACCATAACAAACCAAAAGATAAGCACCTGATTAAAAACAATTTAAAATAAATCCATTTTGTTTTTATTTTTTTATTGGTCAATTGTCTTACAAGTTAACCAAAGACAAATCAAAGAAAATTAATCCGTAATTAAAATACGTGATGTAAATTTTTAATTACAGCATTTTTAGGGTTTTATACCAAAGTAGAATTAGATGTTTGTTTTGAACTGCCCTTAAGGTAAAGCAATTAAAATCAACAAATACAATCTATTAGCTAAAGCGCCACCCCAACCCAATTCAAACAACCGTTTTAATGTTACGTTAACGTAAACGTAACGACCAATGTAGAACATTTACTCTAGACAGTAACCGATGTAGTCCGATCAACATCACAAAAAATATTGGTTCAGCTGAAAAAAAAGACGTTTTTTTTACAAAAAAGTTAAAAAAAACTGTAATTTCGAGTTTTACACTGAAAAAGCGCCATTGTGAGCAGCAAAAAAAGAACACTATGCGTTAGCGATAGAATGAAGGGGTCATTGGTATAAGCTCAAAGATGCAACTCAAGATAGTGGCAGTGTCCCCAGGTTTAGCTGTTAGCTAAAATACATCCCCCTATTTGAGGTTCTACTCGCCGCTGCAAACATCAAGAACAATAAAAAGTAAGCAGTAAGCAGTAAGCAACGAAGAAAATACGGCATACTCATGTTTTGAGTATCAATATGAGTTCTGGAGACGAGAATGTTACCCCTTCCCCCTCTTTCATTTGGCTTTCTATTCACACGATTAAGCGATACCGTTAAAACTTAAGATTGCGATAAGATGACAATAAGATTGCACTCAAGCGAGTAAGCTCTTAGTGCTTTAACGACGAAAGATAGCCGTATTAAAGATAAAGCGCGAGTGACCTTACCGTGCTTGCAAGCAGCCTATACGTAGCGTTAAACAGCGGGCTTTCGTTAAATTATCTACCGTAAAATTATCTACTGTTAAATGCTATATCGATAAAACACGCGATAACTTAAGCGCTGTGGTTGAGCCAAAGCTCAAAACAACACCAGTATTGAGATGTTAAATATATCAATAGAGAACGAGTTTTCTTTTACAAGATAAATGGGACTGCTGAGCGGTTGAAAGCGGTAAAGTGAGATAGTTTTTAGTTTGGCAGTTTTATAAGTTGAAAGTGTTATAAACAAACGACCCTATTTCGACCATGAGATTTGGCCTGATAAAGCGCTGTATCAGCCCTGTTGATAATAGGATCTAAGCTTAAATCCTCCTCTGCTTTATCACTGACTCCTATACTGGCTGTAATGGTAAATTGGTGACCTGAGTATCGAGTGTTAATGTTAGCAAAAGCCTGACATACATTCTCTGCCACTTCATTAGCTAACATTTTATCCGTGTTAGGCATAAAAATAGCGAATTCCTCACCACCTAAACGACAAGCAATATCGGTATTACGTTTATATTCATTAATGGTATCTGCCACTTTCTTTAACGCCCAATCACCAGTAGCATGGCCAAAGCTGTCATTGATTTTTTTAAACCAATCTAAATCGATCACTACAACGCTGAAAGTTCCACCACTGGCTAACGTTTTAATAAATTCATTCTCAGCCTTATCAATCCCTGCTCCACGATTAAACAACCCCGTTAATGAATCAACTTGAGCTTGCTTTCGGAACTGATTTCGTTGATTCCAAGCGGTATAAAGGAGTAAAGCCAATAACGCTACCGTACCTGCCAGTACCGTAGAAAACATAAACGAAGCGCTTTTCTCATTGTTTAAAATGCTACGCTGTTTGGCAATCATCTCGTGATCTTGTACTAACTTGTTTAACTCTCTGGTTTTTTCTGCACTATCAAACTTAACCATTTGGTAGGCATTTTCTTTAACCTTTTTCTCGTCTAGTAGTTGCACGCCAATAGCATGAGCTTGCACTTGATATTGATAGGCTTCTTTAAACTTTCCTTGCTTACTTGCGATCATCGATTGAACGTGAAAAGTTCGTTTCTTGCCTTTTAAATTCATCGGTTCATTAGGGAGTTGCTCAACAAGCTTGGCATACGTTAATGCTTGGTCATAATCTCCTAGATGAAAATACACTTCGCTTAAATAAGCATGGCTATCATGTATTTCTATATGAAATTTAAACGCTTGATAGCGCTCTAACGAATCCAAATACCCGCTAAGTGAAGCTTGGTATTGGCCCGTTTCAAATAATACGTGTGACTGGCCTTTAATCGCCATCGCAACAATAAGAGGAAAATTATGCTTATTACAATACAGTTCGGCTTCTTTGAACTGAGAAGCGGACAATTCAAAATTTTCTAACTTTAGGTTTGCAACAGGTAAATATAATTTTGCGTAACATTCGTTTTTCGTATTTTCGCCCTTGTTTAAACTTAAAATCTCAGTTGCAGTGGTGAGCATCTCTTCAAATGCATCAAGCTCCATATACACGTTCATTAAGCGAATATACGCGTTTACTTTTATCTTACTGTCATCATAACTATCAATTCGGGCTAGACTTTCTTCCAATAATTGAAATGCTTGCTGATAATTATTCTGCCCAATATTGGCAGTGATTTTATACATCGAGATTTGCGTCATTAACTCATTATCAGGCTTGAACAACAACGCCTTATCGAGCGTAAACAAGGCTTGTTCAAATTCACCTAGATATAAATGTTTAATACTACTAAGCGTATGAAAACGCGCTAACTGCAGTTGAGACAATTGGTTTTGTTGCTTTTCTAATGTTTCAATTTGCCTTTCTGATTCGGTTAAATCAACTTGAAGCGCTACCTCTAATGTGTCCAGTTGCTGATCAAAATCCACAGCAGCATTAATAGCATCACTAATAAGTAACGCCATTAAAACGACTGTGAAACGTAAAAAATGATTAAGCACGGCTATTTTGTATGATTTGATATCAGTAAGAATGCTTTCATTTCAATATCACCCGCTAATGCACTGACTGCTTTGGCATCACCAGATAATACTGCTTTGATTTCATTATCAGATAAACCATAGTTTTTCATTGTCCCCTCAGGGTCTTTTTTATAGGTTTCTAATAATTTCGCATCCGTATTAAGTTCGGTAAAAAACTCCGTTAAATTTGCCATTCTATTTCCTTATTTGCTATTTCAGGTTTGGTTTACGTTATCCGATATCACACGCACTGATCCCAAGCTTTTCGAGAATACTCAGATTAAGGCTAAGTGTTTCAGAAGGTGGGATCATCAACGTCGAGATCATTTCTAAACGAGCATTGGGTAAGTTTTTCAAGGGTAATCGCTCGACTCTTGGTGTTTGTGTCGGCAAATTAGCAGCTTCATAAATTACGACTTCATGATCTAGCGGATACCACTGAGATAAATGGGCGACTAAAATGTCTAAGCGTTCGCGAGTGGTAGAGAATTCCGTTAACGTATGCTCGCCAGCTAATGCGATTTGCCACAGCAATAAATGGGTTTTGGGGTTTGGGGTATGCTGATACAGCATAAACTGAGTTGCTTCGTAGCTTTGGTGACCTGAATGGCCTGGGTCAATACCTAAATCAGCCCATAGACAAGCCTCAGCAGATATCCCCGGTAGCATGTCAGCTTGATAACCTTCATCACGAGCTTGTGCAATTGCAAGATGTGAAATGCAAGCAAACACGCCAGGGTGACCATATAACGCCACCACCACATTTTTATCTAACCTGAGTTCGTTAAGAATAGCGTCTACCATTTGTGCATAGGTATCTCGGCGATTTTTAACTTCACCTTTTTGGGCATAAAAAGGCTGTAATGATCGATGATTATTATTCAGGCTTTGAATCCAACGTTCAGTAAAGCCGTCTGGCACTAGAGAAAACACCACATCGGCATGTTCAATATAGCTTTGGCTCAGCACACTAATGTGTCCAGCAAGTTGCAGACCCGTGCCGACAAATACTAACCGACCACCTTTGGTTTCAGTATGCTGTTTTACGTTATGTTCAGAGTAAATTGGTGACATTTTTTATCATTATTCTTTCGTCAAAAGTTAATTACTTAACAAACCTAACCGCCAATTAAATCCTATTAATTTCTATATGATTCAAATTTTGCATAAGCGCTTGTATCAAACTTATAGAATTACATTCAGATTTTCCATGATTTTCTACATTTTCGTAACATCATCAAGCGTAAAAGAATTTATAACTGAGTCATTTACCGATGGCATCATTGAACTATATCTATAATATCGACTCTATTATTCACATCGTTATAGCATTCTCAGCGAATAGCCCCTTGTCAGCATAGGGACCCCTTGGGTATGATGTCGTCAGATTTTTAGGAAGTAGCACAGACAATGATAAACAAAAAACAAAGTCTTACCCTTTTAGGCGCAGTTGCGCTTTCAGTTTCTTTAAGTGCGTGTAGTGTTTTTGATTGGCTGATCTATAAGCCAGATATCGCACAAGGCAACTACATGGAATTACAGCAAGTTGAAAAGCTGCGTGTAGAAATGACTAAAGAACAAGCTGAGTACATTCTTGGCCGCCCAGTTCTTCGTGATAGTTTTGCCGATAATGTTTGGTATTATGTTTATCACTTCAAAAGTGGCCGTGACGCAAGTATCACTCACAAAGAGCTCATATTGTTCTTTGAAGATGATTTACTTGTCAAAGTTGAAGGCGACTACAAACTTAGTGAGGACTTTGACACTCCTCTAGAATCAGGTGCCTTGCCTTCGATTTCATCTCCTACTGTTGAACCTTTACTTCCAGAACAAGACCCTGCATCAATTCGTCGTGATGCTAAACCTCTGGTTGAAGAGAACCGTCTAGAAACAGAAAATGACGTGCCGAAAGGCGGTAATGAAAATATGCCTAAAGGCGAATAAGCATTAAGTAAAAAAACTGACTTATACAAAAAAGCGGAAAGACACGTCTTTCCGCTTTTTTATTGTGAAAAATACTCTAAGTACACAACAAATTATGACACAGCTTCATCATTGTGTTTGTTCATGCTCAGTGACCTCTGTGTAACGTTGAAAATTTCGCTAAATTTTCGCACCAGTAATCTTGTTGCTGCGTCCCTCTTCTTTCGCTTTTTCTGCACGCTTACGGCGCACATCTTTAGGATCAGCAATCAAAGGGCGGTAAATTTCAATTCGTTGTCCTGGTACAAGCACCTCATCGTGCTTTGCTTGTCGACTAAAAACGCCTAATTTTACTTTAGCTAAATCGATATCTGGAAAGAAACTTGCCATGTTGCTTTGCTTTACCGCGTCAATAAATCGAGTACCAGGCGCAACATTAACCGTAATCACCTTTTGCTGCTCAGGTAATGCGTAAATAACATCAACTGGAAATAAGTCTGTCTCATTTGTCATGGTAAATCACCTTAGCTCGGTCAGTAAAAGCAGTTACCATTGAATTCATCAACTCTTTAAAAACACGACCAAATGCAATATCCGCTAGTGGGTTGGAAAACTCAAAATTTAAATCGAACTCCACTTTACAAGCATCATCAGTTAACTCAGTAAAACGCCACATGCCATCTAGGTTTTTAAATGGGCCATTTTCTAATGTTAACGACACACTTTTACCTGGCACCACTTGATTACGAGTGGTGAATGTTTTGCGGATCCCAGCCTTTGAAACATCAACAGATGCAACCATGGTTTTACCATCAAACTCAATGACTTTACCGCCAACACAACCTGGCAAGAATTCATGGTATGACTCAACGTCATTAACCAAGTCATACATTTGCATCGCACTAAAACGAACCAACACATTTTTTGAAATTTTTGGCATGAATAACAACACTATCGATAACAATGAGGCAATTTTAACACGCTTACAGTAAAACGCATCCATTACCCTGATGATTAAACTCGCATCTTTAAGTGGTTTGGGTATAATCCCTTGATTAGTTTTTTCTCTCCCCCATATCTACCACAGTAAGCATAAGTGACTAGAGTTTTTAAATGGGATAACAGCGGGCAGTAAACGCGATTATGGTAAAAAAGAATTCAAAAAAGTCAAAGAATCCACCCGCTACGATTACACGTAATAAGCGCGCGACCTTTGAGTTTAAAATAGAAGATAAAATCGAAGCTGGATTAGAGCTTCAAGGCTGGGAAGTAAAATCCTTGCGTATGGGCAAAGTCACGCTTGCGGACTGTTACGTTTATATCAAGCATGGTGAAGCCTTTATGCATGGCTGCACAGTACAGCCTTTAAACACCGCATCAACCCATGTGGTTTGCGATCCAATTCGTACCAAAAAACTGTTATTAAAGCGCAGTGAAATTGATAAGCTTGAAGGCCTAATTGAGCGTCAAGGTTATACCTTAATCCCCCTTTCACTATACTGGCGCAAAGGTGCTTGGGTAAAAGTTGAAATTGGTTTAGGTAAAGGTAAAAAAGACCACGATAAACGCCAAGACACTAAAGAACGCGAATGGAAAGTAGAACAATCTCGCGTAATGAAGAAGTCTAGACTGGACGGATAATGTACAAACGATTGTTAATTGGTGAAATGCACTAGGTATTTTGGCATTTAACCGATACAATCAACAAACTTTGGGGGCGATTCTGGATTCGACAGGATTCACGAAACCCTGGGAGCATGTCGAGGGGCGGTTGGCCTCGTAAAAAGCCGCACTGTTATAGTTGCAAACGACTCTAACTACTCTCTAGCAGCTTAGGCTAGCTAGCCATCAACCACACGTCTTGCACATGGGCAGTGGATTTTGATGGTCATCTTACATCGTGCTAGCGAGGGAACCTTGTCTGGGGGTGAACCGCGAAACAGTACCGGACTCGCCTTGTAATATCCTGTCTTTCGGAGCTTGCAAGGTTAACCAAAAGAGAGACTAAACATGTAGCGCCTTGGATGTAGGCTTTCTGGACGCGGGTTCAAGTCCCGCCGCCTCCACCAAATACCTAAAAAGGGCTTAGCAGCAATGCTAAGCCTTTTTTCTTTGTCTAGTGGCGACAAAATGGCGACAGCCAATCAAATATCCTGTTCATCATTCATCAACATTTAGTCGCAATATCCATATCAGATAACACATTACTGCCCTTTATGAGTTGCAGACGATAAGCAGCACACAACAGTAGCCAGTCAGTTGACCTACTTTTGGTAATCGATAAATGACAGTTACTGACCACTTTAGGTATGACACCATATCTATAATCTCTTTTCAGTCTTTTTGCTCGTTTATTCAGCATGGCTTTGCTAGAGTGCTTATTAATCAATAGCTTTGCTAAAGCGAGGCTTAAATAATTGGTTTCAAGTGTGCACTATGCGAGATTTAGTGCTTCAAGGAGAACACGTGAGATTTGCTTTTTTGTTTATCGTTTTTTTTATTGCTGGTGAAGCTATAGCCAAATCAAATTTTATAAAAGTTAACGGTTATGACGTTGAATACGAAATCGCAGGAAATGGTTCTAAGACTGTTTTCCTAGAAGCTGGTGGGACTGCTGGGCTATCAGATTGGGAACCTATATTTGAAAAACTTGCTAAAGATACCCGCGTTATTCGCTATTCACGGATCGGTAATGGTGGCTCGCAAAAAGTCAGAAAAAACTATAGCTCCGAAGAGTATGCGGAAGAAGCTCGTTTATTGCTTGAAGTTTTAAACATTAAAAAACCAGTAGTTTATGTTGCGCATTCATATGGTGCTTATATTGCTAGGCGATTTTCTGCGACTTATCCTGAATGGGTTTCTGGATTAATGTTGATTGAGCCTGCCTCTGAGCATGATGTTGATATTATGAGAAAAATCGATTTGGAAAAAGCAGAGAAGGAAATCGCTCAAATAAAATTAGATGACCAAGCAAATGGCATGTCTAACCAGTATCTCGATTTTTGGTCAAAACGCCCACTTCCTGATTACCCTGAGATTCCTAATATCCCTGTTACAGTCATTGCGTCAGTTAAAAAGTATCAAAATTCTCCAATGCTATTTTTCAACGATAAAGCTCGCACGATGTGGGGACAATTGCATTCAGATTGGGTACTTAGTTTTCCGAAAGGTAAAATAGTATTGACTGATAAAAGCTATCATTATCCACAAAATGATGAACCAGAAATGGTCATTAATGAAATAAAAGCTCTGCTGGATCGAATTAAACATTAATCGGATTGTCGGAGGTATCTAAACTCCGGCACAAGATATGGCGAGTGGCAGAATAAAAAATTCCTACAGAAAATGATTACAAGTACTCAATATACGGAAGACTGCATAGCTGGTTGCCATACTTTCCCTAATGAGACTCATCACTTTAAGAATCATAACTCTAAATCACTTATGCCCAACAAGGAGTTAGCTACCGTGACTAGCCCAGTTCTGCCTCAAAGTTTGCTAGACAGCGGTAGCAACGAGACTATTTAGAACGAATCAATATCATCTTACTTTTGTAATCTTTTTTAACGGCGTTACTTGCCACTAAAACACTGGAAACCTACACAGGTATAACTGAATTGCAGCAAATTGATATAATTGGGAGGGGCAAAGAATGCGTAAAATGAGTTTTTGTGCATCGATAATTTTGAAAAAATCGAGAAAACGCATATATATCAACACACTAAAAATGTTAATAAATATTGTATAGACCTCGTAAACAATGACGCATTCTTTCTCCGGCTATATTTTAAACATTGCTAAAGAATGAGCAAAAAATATTCGACTTACAACAAAGACTTAGCGATGGTATCTTTTCTACAAGAATTGAGCAGCCTGGAATGTTATCGTGCTGCTATTGAATAAGCTGTTATATTTTCAAGGCGGCAGATGATGCAGCAAGAGTTTTTGGAAGACTTTAAGCGAAAGTTCAATCAGTATTTTGATTTATTCTTACTTGAGTATCCAAATTGCGCAAAACATGTGAAAGCAAGGTGTAACCTTTCCAAATACAGTATTTAGCCCATAACTCTTGTGGCGATGGAAAGTCTTCTAAGCGAATTTCAGATTCAAGGTTGTGGGCCTCTGATGTACCGAGCTTAGTTTTATCGTGGAAGATAAAACCATCACCGTTTGAGGCAAAGATGAAAGGCACTTCTAGCAAACGGGCATAATCCAGCCCTTGCTGCATGCCCTTGCCGACTTCATGTTTATTGGCTTTCGCTTCAATAACAGCAAGTGGGATACTCGGTTTATGGTAGAGCACAATGTCAGCTGACTTAACGGTTTTACGCACACCTAACTGGCCACGCACAATCACTTTACCGTCACGCAATTTCACCTCTTGACGAATTTGTGTCATATCATCCTAACCCGCACTTTTAATCGCTGGCATGATGAATTTGGTGATGATATCGGTTTCAATCAGTTTTGCTTTATTAATGCTCATTGCCAATCCAGGTCCTTCTTAGAAGATAACAAACAGTTTCGGACAGTTATGTCCGTTTGGATTGTGCCATAAACCATTATAGAAACACAGGATTTAGGTCAAGGATATGGTGAACTAACCATCCTATAAAAAATGGACTAAGATCATTCGCTGAAGTTGATCATTTTTTATCGTTCACCTTTTACTTTTCCTATCTGAAACAAGGACCGTACTTAGTTATGACTGAGAATGAATTCATATCAACAATATATGCTGGAATTAATGTTGGTGACATCATTAAGAAACCGAAAGTCACTTCAGAAATATTAGCAATGATGCAAAATGGAAACATCTACTATCGTATTGGAGAACGCAATAAGAAGTTTGTTTCAAAGAACGAGCTGGCGGACATTTATGCAGTACTCCAAACAGGGGAGCTAAGCACTGAAGCCATTAGGAGCATTGTGCCAAAGTCAAAGCCGTGTAATTCAACAACTATACAATGGCTAATAACCCATACAGGCCTAGCAAAACGTAATCTGCATGGTAATTTCGCCAAGAACTGGTAGTCGTTTTCAGAGGGAATAGTTTAGATCTACACATAGAAATCTACCTAAAACTTAGGTAATACACCCACCCAAATTAGAAAGTACCACCAGCAACCCACTGCTCCAATACACCTTCAAGCTTACTGAGTTGCTGTTGATGTTTTACTGGGTTATTTGCCAGCTTCTGGATATTCAATAACTTCCACTTTACTGCTGGCAGAGCCTCAACACTCGGCTCGTCAAACAGTGACCAGTCAGGGTGACCACTTTTAAACGACAACAAAAAATCTCTATCCCTTGCTGTAAAGTGTGTCTTGAGAGCCGTAAACATTTCAGTGCGTGCGGCAATTAGTTCATCAAGTTCTATGGGCTTGGCTGTCATTCCGTTGAACTCGGCTTTAAAACTTGCATCAAGCTCTTTCCAGCGCGGTGACATTACTTCGCTAATTGGTCTTGGATGACTGAGTGTATAGGTTAAAAACCCTACTAAAATCTCTCTTGTGATCCCCTCTTCTGCCAATAGCATTTTTACATCGAACAGATCGCGTGGATGCTGCCTATCCATTGCAGCGCATAACTTACCACCGTATAGGTCTGGCAAGCTCACAACAGGGATCTCTGCGTAGCCAAACTCATCTTCTACCGATTCAACTACCGGCATCAGCTCTGCATTGTGCAGTGTCCCTCTAGCGACGGGTGAAACTTCTATCTTTATTGTGACCCTCTCGCTGGTCACAACAACTCGTAACTCATCATGTTTATTATCTTGAAACACTGCATTGAGGTTGGGCTGAGTATTAATATTGTCGGTCAGCCGTCCAAGTGCTGACTTTACATTTTCGAGTGCTTGCTCCCTTGAGTCTAATGGAAGGTATGCTAAATCGATATCCACTGACAGCCTTGGAAAGTCGCGCACAAATAAGTTAATAGCGGTGCCACCCTTTAATGCAAACACCTCTTCTTTGGCGACTAGCGGCAGCATCCGGATAAGCAAAGTGACTTGTTGATAGTAAACCGACGATTTATCCATATTGGTTTTCTTCTTTTGACTTCATAAATGATACAGGCACGGTTATCTGATACCGTTCATCATAACTACCTTGGGAAACGACTTGGCGCTTTCCCGATCCTAAATGTATTTGTGATTCATCTAATCTCTTAGCCCACTGATGTTGATAGTAGTGACTCAGAAATAGGAAGAGTCGATTGGTTTGCACCGCTTCGCTGCGATTGAGTATTGATTGCACTCGTCGCGGGCTCAAATTAACCAGTCCTTGAAAAAGCTCAGCAGCATGCTCAAAGCTTATCTGCTTACCTATTGAATTAACAACCTCATAGGCCGCGAGTTCAGCCGTACTGGCCTTAACTTCTCTGTTGTTCACAGTTATTGTTATGAAGTCTTTTTCTAACGTTTGAGTCAATTTATTGCTGGTATAGAACAACCAGTTTTGCCCATCAAGTTCACGGAACCATTTTGGCAGTGCGTTTTTACTGCTACAACCAACCCACACTTGTTCGCTTCCTAGCTGTAGATAGTGACTCAACCCTTGATGAGTTAGACTGCTAACTCCCGCAAGGTGTATAGAAAGCGCTAACTGCTCATTAGCAGCATTTAGCGCTTCAACCCAAGTAGGTTTCAATTTACCCGTCGATTCAGGACGAAAATAAACCCCCGCTCTGATCTTGTTCAGCCAGCCACTGCTTACATATTTTCTCACTAAAGATGGGCTTATACTGTTTTGCGTCAGCCACGATTGAAGCACTAGAGCGCCTGGATGTGTATTACTTATGAGCCAGTTTACTTTTGATGACATAGTTACACCTTTAGTACCACTTTACACCAATTTATAAACCAACTATAAAACCTGAGTTTATAAAAATCAATATAGTGATACCTGAGGTACATCTTTATTTAAATTATTAAACTAAAAGAAATCTATTACATTCATAGTACAAATAGTCTGTACGGTAGTTAGCTTGTTCATTTCTCACACCTTTATCTGCGGGCTTACCTGTGCTTGCTCAATAAAGTCTACATTTCTAGACTTTATTGGTATCAGGACTATCAGAACCCATAAAGTACAGAAAGTTAGACTTTATAAAATTAAAGAGTGTTCTCTTGCTAGAATGATACGAAGAAGGCCGTGGATGAAATTTTTATCAAGTTTTAAAACTTTTTCTAAATATTTTGCAGCAACAGTACTGTGACTTACTTTTATTGTAACACCAACAGGAACACCTGAGATTCTACTTCAATATAAAACACCTTTAAAATAGATAGTTACAACACAAAGAAGAGCCCCGCCTCCACCAAATACCTAAAAGGGCTTAGCAGCAATGCTAAGCCCTTTTGTTTACCTACAGATTTATTTTTCCTGATAATACCAATCAACACGATACTTAAAATCCCATTCCACATTAAGTACCTGCCGTATATACATCATGCTGTTACATATACATAGTGCTTGTTGACTTGGCACATAAAAAAAACCTGCACTTGGCAGGTTCTTTTTATTATTATTTGAACGCTAAATTTAGTTTTGCTTTCTTACAAATTTAGACTTCAGCATCATTTGGCCATGGCCATCTACTTTACAATCAATATCATGATCAGCATCAACAAAACGTTTAATAACGGCTTTGGTGCCTACTTTAAGCACTAATGAAGATCCTTTTACTTTAAGATCTTTAATCAGTGTCACTTTATCATCTTCAGCAAGTAAGTTACCCACTGCATCTTTTAATATGATCGCATCAGGATCGATGATTTCTTCGTTTGGGTTCCATTCATGAGCGCACTCAGGACAAATAAGTTGCGAACCATCTTCGTATACATAGACAGATTCACATTTAGGACAAGGTGGGATAGCGCTCATGGTCAATTCTCTTTAATCAAAATAAGTGTGATTCAGTATAGGTTTACTACTCAATCGATATCAGGACATTATAATCAATATATCTAATATCAGCTAGGCAGCAACTGTGCTCTTGTTAACAGCCTTGAACATTCAAAGGCAACTTTTTCATTTTACAGCTAAGTTAATGCATGAATTTGATGTGATTTTAGTTGCAACAGTTTTCCCCTAATTATCTTATGCGCTGGCACTTCAAGCAGATAATTCACTCGCGGCATAAGCAAATCCAAATACTGAATGTTATTCATTAGTACCTTAACGTTGTAATCGAATTAACTAAAAAACCGCTAATAAAATACTGTTCATGCTGTTGACCTAGCTTAAAAATCAGCCCATATTGATAGATAATTGTTAATAATTACATGAACTTCATGGGCTTCAGCGATTGAGTTTACTTACTCATTATTTACATAAATGGAAGAAAAGGCTTGGGATACTCTTAGCCTTACTTTGCTTGTGGCCGCTACAAACTTGGGTCGTCTCGCTCCTTGCAACTAATGCACTCACCCCTTACGACATAACGCTATCCCTCCCGCTTTCCGAAAAATTAAATCAGCAATTTGGTTTGTCACCTACAAGTAAAATCAATAAGGTATTTGTCAGCGGAAATTTTTCAGACTGGCATAGTGATGATCCCTTTTATCAAATGCAGCACACAGGTAAAGATCAATGGCAGTATCAGTTACCGCTCCATCCTGGAGATATAGAATATAAACTGGTATTAGAAATTGAAGGGCAAGCGAATCCAACATGGATTGTAGACCCAACTAACCCCAACACAGCAATTAACCCATGGGGCGATGCAAACTCCTTAATAGAGGTTGCCGATTGGCCAAAAATTGCGGTCATTAGCCAACTATTAACCTTAGCGGTGATTGGCGCGTTTTTATTATATTGTGTGTTAGAACCATTATTGTATTGGTTATTGCACTTAAAAATGCCGCTTTATCGCAAACTTATGCTATCTAATATTCTGATTTTAATCTGTATTCAAGTCATTTTTTTCAGTTATCAACTCCACCAAAACAGACAACTCATTAAACTCAGCATAAGCGATACTTTGCATAACATGCATTTGGTATTAGCCAGTAACCAGATTGATTTTAGCCAGCTTAACAATCAAAAAGATGAAATTGACACAGCTATCGATCAGTTCTTCGCTCAGGCAACCACGCGAATAGACAAAAAACAAACCAGCCTATTTCAAATCACTTTATCTGACTTTGCCGTTTTAGATAAAAACGGTGAACTTATTTCGTTGCACCATCGCCTTCAAAATCAATCTATCCAGCTTAATCGAGCCAAAAAACTCGGGTTTGATAATACGCACGATTATTTTATTAAAGGAATGTGGGCAAGCTTGATCCCCAACGCATTGAGTCAAGCAACCAATGGCCAACTTATTACAGCAAAACGCCCTGCTGCTATTCGTCATGTTGAAACCAATAAAACCCGCCAAAGTGAATGGGTTTTAGGCTTTAGCCAAGTGATGCAGCCCATCATTTCACGTGGACAATTACAGGGCTTTTATGGCGGTTCAATTCAGGTCAAACTCTATGGAGAGGAATTACTCAATACCTTATTTTTTCAGCTACTGCTGCTATCTGGGGTCTTGTCTTTAGCCAGCTGGTTATTAATGAGTGTGGGTAAAATTGTCACCTCGGATATATTGACACTAACCAATTGGACACAAAAAATTGTCAGGGGTGATTTAACCCAAAAGCTAACCTTAAATAGCCAAGATGAAATTCAGCAGTTAGGTGATAACTTTGAAGTCATGCGCCAATCCTTAGCGGATAATTTTCATAAAATTGAACAGCAAAACAGTAACCTTTTTAAAGAGGCGTACTTTAACAACTTAACCGGATTACCTAATAGAAAAAAACTGTACGCTGATTTACACCAACATCAAGCCTCCTCATTAATCGTCTTCAATATTAATGACTTTGGGCAAATTAATGATTTTTATGGTGTTAACGCTGGCGATTTTATTATCATTGAAGTGGCCAATAGTTTAGAACTCGTTTCAGCCCCTCATCACCTTTATAAAACTGGTGCTGATGAATTTGTCGTGCTCACCCACTCCCAATTCAATGATGCCCAGTTACAACAACTTGCTGTTCAAATCATTGATTATGTTAGCCATAAAGCCATTGCCATCGACGGTAATGAAATTTATGTCACACTAAGCGCAGGCGGTGCCCACTGCGTCAATGACCAATATACTCAGTTACATCAACAAGCTGATTTAGCTAGGCGTATTGCTAGGCGGCATTTTCAACGATACCAACTATTTACAGCTGAAATGTCTAACCCTGAAGCTTTTGAAGCAAACATGCATCAAAGCCGCATGCTTGTTGCAGCAGTCACCCATGATTGGGTCACGCCCTATGTGCAATTAATTAAGCCAATAACTGAAAACTTAGAGCCTAAGTTTGAGTGCTTGATGCGAATATGCTTAGGCGATGGCACAGTGTTAACACCTGCTCAGTTTATGCAAACTGCAGTGCGCTCCCGATTATATCCACGTTTAATGGCCGCGATGTTAACCAAGTCTTTTGCCTTGTTTAAAGGTTTACCCTATGCCTTTTCAGTTAACATTTCACTCGAAGATATTGCTGATACAGAAAGGGTTGAGCAATTGCTAAAATTATTAAAAGCCAATCCAGAAACATCAACTCGCTTAACCTTAGAGTTATTAGAAAGCGAAGAAATTACTAATTATGATTTGGTGCATGACTTTATTGAAAAAGTTAAGCCCTACGGCTGTAAAATCGCAATTGATGACTTTGGGGCTGGATATTCAAACTTCGTTCATTTAATGCGTTTGGATATTGATATCATCAAAATTGATGGTTCATTGATCCAGCATTTAGATCAAGATACTAAAGCACAGCACCTAGTAGAAACCGTATCAAGTTTTGCGAAAAAAATGGGCATTGAAACGGTTGCAGAATTTGTTGATTCTCCCCAAGTACTTGAGCGCGTGAAACACTACCATATCGATTATGCCCAAGGTTTTTTACTCGGAAAACCAGAGGCGAGCATTGCAGAAGCCTTATCCATAAGTAAACTTGAATCGCGCTAACTTATTAACGATATACTCATTAAAAAGGCAGCCTTGCTGCCTTTTTAATACGTCTAACCTAGCTGTTTCGCAACTTACCATCGCATAGTAGGCATCAAACTAGCTCAGCTAACATGGCATCATCGTAAGCAGTCAGCTCCTCTCCACGACGTACCTTGCTCACATAATCAGGATTCGCAATAAACGCCCGTCCAATCGCCAACAAATCAAATTCATTTGCCTCAATGGCTTTATTGCCAGTTTCAGCGGTATAGCTACCAACCCCCACTAAGGTTTGATTGTAATGCTTTCTTAAATACGCTGACGCTTTACCATCTAGATAGTCAAACTCCATTGCATCATCAAATATTCCTAAATGAATAAAGGCAAGTTGACGAGACTCTAATTGTTTAAGTAGGTAATCAAATACTGCCCGATCGCGGCTATCGGGTTCCATATTAAAATACGCCCCAGGTGATAAACGAATAGCCGTTCTCTCGTGGCCAATTTTAGCCACAATCCCATCTACTACTTCAATGGCAAAACGTGCCATATTCTCTGGCGATTCACCATATTCATCTGTGCGGTTATTACAGGAGTAATGTAGAAATTGATCAATGAGGTAGCCATTAGCACCATGAATTTCAACGCCATCAAAACCGGCCTTGAGCGCATTGTCTGCTGCGGTTGCATAATCTGCCACCAGCTGAGTAATATCCTCACTGGTCGCAGCTTTAGGCTGTTGATACATTAACTCTCGATTGCGGGGTATTGTGCCTTCTATGCCAATGTTTGATGCTGATAGCACTTCACCCTTACCTTCACCAAAAAAGAATGGATGAGCAACACGCCCTGTGTGCCAAAGCTGAGCAAAAATTTTACCGCCTTTATCATGCACGGCCTTGGTGACAACTTTCCAGCCATCAACTTGTGCCTGGGTATAAAGTCCAGGTGTATTGACATAGCCCTGACCATCGGGACGAATAATGGTCGCCTCACTAATGATAAGTCCAGCATCGGCACGGCGAGCATAATAATCAGCCATGGTTTGCGTTGGAACTAAATCATCATCAGCCATGCAGCGAGTTAACGGGGCCATTAATATTCTGTTGTTAAGAGTCAAGGTGTCATTGAGTTTATAGGGAGTAAATAACGAGGCTGGCATAATGCTTCCTTGAAAATGAGATCGTTAATTGGTGTGGTAAATAAGTCACCGCGTTTGATGGCAGTATATACATACTTTGTCTGCCAGTTTAACAACAGATTAAGTTTGTCATATTTTATGTTTAAGCAACTAAACGATTATCTCAAACATCTAGGTCAATGATTCAACATAGATGCTCGTCATAAGTATGAAATGAATATTGAGACTCACTTTTTACAGTCGATTAGTTTGCCTCAAGATTACGAAGAAAGGAGGTAGAAAGTTCAGATTGATTGTCATTAATCAAATAACAATAATTAGTTACGGCTAAAGTGCCTTTTTAAACAAGGTTTTTTTGCGCATAAACACGCTCGCCCAATGAGTTAAGAATTTTACACTCGCCATCAAGTACAGCAATGATTGATTTACCAGCACGAAACTCATTAGGCAGCATCACCCTACCTGTTTCGCTTACGTCAAGATCAGTCAACACGGTATTCTTCATCAGTAAGCCAACTGGGGCCTCGTAAAATAGCACGGTTACCGTGGCTTTATTATTATCATCCGTGGTGGCAACTTCCTGGCTAACATCTGTCATATAGAACTCTCTTATTAATGCTGACTTATCAATGCAATCATATCGTTACTTCCCTCCAAGTTTAGCGCATTTTTACTATAGAGGGTTACTCACACAGCTTTGAGTTTAGATGATTATTAAGTCTATTTCCGCATTTTAGTCATCAATATCTTACACAAATTTAACAGTAACTATGTTAAATTGAATGCATTAACCCTATATCGGCTGATCTGTATCAATAGCTCTGCTCATATAGACTAAACAGCTGCGATTATTTTTGTTAGAATCAGCGGCAATTTTTCGAAATTTAAAACGAGATCAAGATGGGAAGAGCATACCAAAACCGCAAAGAATCTATGGCAAAGACTGCCGGCCAAAAAACGCGTTTATACTCGCGTTATGGTAAAGAAATTTATGTTTGTGCCAAAAATGGTGGTGTTGACCCTGACGGTAACCTAGCGTTACGCAGCTTAATTACTCGCGCAAAGAAAGACCAAGTACCAGCACATGTAATTGAACGCGCAATCGAAAAAGCGAAAGGCGGTGGCGGTGAAGATTACGATACTGCACGTTATGAAGGTTTTGGCCCTGGCGGGTGTTCAGTTATCGTTGACTGCCTAACCGATAACGTAAAACGTACCTTTACAGAAGTACGCCAAGCATTTGTTAAAAACGATGCTAAGTTAGGTGGCCCTGGTACTGTTGCCCACAGCTTTGATCATCAAGCCGTATTCGTATTTGCAGGTGATGACGACGAAGCCATTTTAGAACTGCTAATGATGGCTGATGTTGATGTCACTGACGTTGAACTTGAAGATGGCATGATCAGTGTATTTGCGCCAATTACTGAGTTTAACAAGGTACGTGTTGCACTGACTGAAGAAATTGCCGATATCAACTTTGAAGTTGAGCACATTACTTTTGTGCCACAAGCAATGACCGAAGTTACTGGTGAAGATGTTGAAACGTTTGACAAGTTTATTAACGCATTAGAAGATTGCGACGACGTGCAAAATGTTTATCACAATGCTGAAATTAATGATTAAACATCATTAGTTAACGGCCACAAAAAACGCAGTCATTTGACTGCGTTTTTTTATTTCGTTAGAAAGTCTTGGACTATTTCAGATCCATCTCTTGCACTCTTTCATAAGCAATTTCAGGCGCTGTCACTTCAGGCTTGGCGTGTAAATCAGCTTTTAGCTGACCTTTGCGGTGTTTAAGAGCTGCATCAAGTTTTTTACCTGCACTTGAAAGTGCTGGATACATAACAGGATCTGAGGCTTTTGCTGCGATACGACTGCCTTCATAATTTGTCGTGATTTCAACTTCAAATTCGCCGTGTTCTTTTGAGATGATAATATCGAGTGATATTAGCGTTGGGAAATGGCTGGCAATTTTGGTGAATTTTGCGCTAACGTCTTGTTTTACAGTATCTGTAACATCAACATGGTGACCCGAAAGATTTATTTTCATAGATAACTTATCCTTTAATAATATAGCAAGGCTATATACTTCACTTTCTAGCAGATATTTATTCTTACATAAGTAGATTTTGGGGCGTGTGTCCTAGATCACAAGGGCCGTTGTATAAATTTTTGTTAACTTAGCTAACAACCTGCCTTCTTTTAATACTACTGTCATTTTCTTCCTTTACAGCTTTAGTATAGACACAAAAACCAAACAAAATCTGCAACTTTTGTCGTCTTTACATCAAAAATGCATTTATTGTCATTTTTCAGACAATTAGCCCTCTTTTTTGTTTAAATTTCATTCAGAGCAAGCCAGTTAACAAAGTAATATATTACTGTTCGCCCCCTTAAAAGGCGCTTTAAAACCGTTTTAGCATAAATAACATTAGGCTGCTTTTACCAAGAATCCTGCTATTTAACACAGAATCATCCTGATGAAACATAATTAATAAAGCACTACCGACCAGTACACTAGGTGTCATTCACAACACATATTGCAGTTTTGTCTAGTCCTAAAATAGGTTGACGGTTTTTATTAAGCCAGTTGGAAATACCAACTGGCTTTTTCATGCACCTCGTTCGGGGTTTTCATTCCTAAACTAAGATGCGGCCGTAGCTGGTTATAAATCTCTATTGATTCTTTGACTAAAACACCAAGCTCTTTCATCGTTCGGCAACGATAAAGCAAAAACTCATGTTTCAAAATACCATTTACCCTCTCCGCCAGTGCATTTTGGTAGCAGTCATATCCATCTGTCATTGATGGTGTGATACCGTTGGCGGCTAATGTCATTTGGTATTCCTCTGAGCAGTACTGTATTCCTCTGTCTGAGTGGTGAATTATATTACCCGTTGTTATCCGATTCTTTATCGTCATATCCAAGGCCTTAACGACATCAGAGGCTTTCATCTCATCGCTTAGTTCATATCCCATTATCTTTCTGGAATATGCATCTGTAACCAGCGATAAATAGTGCGTTCCCTCATCTGATTTTACATAAGTGATATCGCTAACGAGGACCTCTTCAGCGCGTTCAACCGTCTTCTCTTTCAGTAAGTTAGGATGTCTTCTAAGCCAATGATGGCTATTGGTTGTTTTGGTGTAGTTTTTTCTTGGCTTCACCAACATATCTTGCTGTTTCAGATAGTCAAATAGCCCATCCCTTCCAAGTTTTATGCCTTGCTCAATCAGCTGTGGCTTGATGAGCTGGTAGAGCTTACGAGTTCCTACTCTAGGCATAAACTGACGCCAATACATCACCATTGGTTTCACAGGTTTGAGCCTTTCTGCCTTAGATTCAACTCGTTGCTTCCATTGATAAATCGCTTGCCTCGATAAATTAAATTGCCGACTCGCTGTCGCTAACTTTACGGTGCCTTTTTCTTTGGCAATCCAGAGCGCTCGGCTAAGTACTTTTTTTCTAAATCGATACCATATTCATTTTTTAACAGTTCAACCATATCGCCATAAATCATATTTTTCATTTCTAGATTAGAAACCTGCTTCTCTAGGCGTTTTATTTTCTGGGCGGGTGTTTCTTTAGATTTAGACATAGGAGAATGCTCAATGGGTTGCGTCCAGTCTAATCTACCATGTTTTCTTAACCACGTAAGGACAGTGCTTCGACCTTGGATCCCGTAGTGCTCTTGAGCTTGTTTATAGGTTAGCTCACCTTTTTCTACCTGGCTGACGACGGCTAATTTAAAGCCTAACGTGTAATCACGCTGTGTACGTTTAAAACTGATTGTGCTTGAAGGTTTCATAGATAAGTCTCCAAAGTGTCAACTTATCTCAGGACGGGACATTTTTTAAAACAAAAAAGCCCAGCTTTCGCTGAGCCTTTTACCATCAACACAATTATCTAGGTCCTAGTTAACACGATTAACGGTTAACGTAGGTGAACTTAAACTTGGGCCTGTTACCGTAAAGCGATAAGTCCCAGCTGCAGCAACATCAAACAGCATATTTGCTCCTTTAGAGGCTAAGGTTTTCATATCACCTTCAATCACGGCCTCTTCACCTGCTATAGCGCCAAAATCTACCGTTGACCAGTCTCCTGTGGCGATTTTGAACTCGGCAGTTCCAGCGTCAAGTGCAATATCGACAGTATATACAGATGATCCCTGATAACTGAGTGCATCCACTTCCCCCCACCCATTCATGCCACCACGAATGTAAACGGTATTACCAGCAAACATATCAGTTTTGTTTACTGTTAACACAGGTTCATTGCGATTAGTCATGTCTAGAGTGAAGGTATACATTTCTTCAGTTTCAAAGTTCAGGCTCATATTGCTACCAGAAACAGCTAATGCTTTTTCAGTCCCTAGTGTGACTGAACCATCGGCATCTAAGCTACCAAAATCAACAGTAGACCAATCAGCTGATGCCACTTTAAACTCATGGTTTGCTACAGATACCAAAATTTCAGCTTGATAAATACTACCGCCCATATATGTTAGCTCGTCAGTTTCACCCCAACCGTTCATGCCACCACGAATATAAACGCTAGTCCCCACAAAAGGCTCTTCGTTGTATACGGTAAGCACTGGGTTATCTTTATCAGCCGCATTGAGTGAGAACACGTAAGTTGCATCAGTTGCAGCTGTAAAGCTTAAGTTTGCACCACTTGGTGCAAGTTGCTCTGCTACGTCTTCATCTACACCTGCTTCAGCATCTGATACGCCGCCAAAATCAACGGTACTCCAATCTGCTGACGCTACTTTAAAGTCATAGCCACCTGCTGCTAACGTAATCGCTACGCGATATTCGCCATTTCCAATATAGGTAAAGCTATCCACTTCACCCCAACCATTCATGCTGCCACGAACAAAGACTTCTGTGCTGCCATAAGGAACAACATCAGGCGCACCCGCTGTCGCGTCTGCACTTAAACCAGTACCTTGTGCATCACCTTGGTTTTTAACAAACACAGCTGTGGTTTGAGCTGGAACGGTAAAGGTGCCTTCCTCAGTGCCTTCACTAAAGTTTGCACCTTGAACTATTGAGTCAACTGACATAGCTAACGTTGGATGCAAGCTAAAGCCCGTTGCTGTTGACACAGTATGAGATTGCTCACTATCACTACCATTTATCATCACCACCATGGCATCAACCGCAGGGTCAACATCCACTAGGCCTGCACCATCGTCAACACTCATCACGATAACGCCTTGCTTTTGATTTTTACCAATATTATGGAAACCAACTCGATTAATAATGTCTTGTTCGGTAGTTAACCGCAGTAAAGGGCTGCTTTTACGTATCGATAAGAACTCATTAAACACGCTTGAAGCAAACTCAATTTCAGACATTGATGGGGCTGAATTAGGATTACCTGCTAGTGCGATAATTTGTTCCATTTTCTCTGCATTATCTTGCTCTAACGGTAATCCAACATTCCAGTTATTGCTTTCCTTAGTAAAGTCGACCCAGTTAAACCAATCACCAGAGTCATAGGTGTTACGATCCAGTGATTTTGACCGCAACATATCACCACCCATTTGGAAGAACGGGATACCTTGGCTCATTAATGGAATCGTTGCAGCAATGTTTTGCACACGAACTCGAGTATCAAGCGACATACCAATGTCATTTGAGTACTGCAAAATATCCCACAAGGTTTCGTTATCATGCTTTGACACATAGTTAATACTGTCAGCAGGATCTAAAGTATAGGCCGTAGGCTGGGTGTTCCAGCTAAAGCTGCTACCTGTTGCTGTATTACCATTAAAGTCTTTTAAGACGTAATTTTGTAAGTTACCAGCCATTGATAAACGCAGGGTGTCTTGGTCGCGTAAGTAGTCATCTTTTTGCTCCATAGCAAATAATGCACCGCCACGAACTGACTCTCGAATACGATCATTAAAGGTACCGACTTCACTGCCTGCCATATTGGCCTGAACAGCTTGTTCAAATAAGCGGTTATCTGCGACTTCACCAAAGTTCCAACCTTCACCATAGAAGTAGTTATCAGGATCAACCGCTTGAACAGCCTCGCGAGCATCTAAAATACTGCTTTTCGGCATATGACCCATCACATCGAATCGGAAACCATCAAATCCATACTGCTTGGCAAGAATGACCATGGAGTCTGAAACAAACTTATCCATCATTCGATGTTCTGTTGCAGTATTATCACAACAAGTCGATGACTCAATTTTACCGGTAATTTCGTTATAGCGGTGGTAGTAACCTGGCACGACTTTATCCAGTACCGAGTTATCCCAAAGTCCCGACGAACTCGTATGGTTATAGACCACATCAAGTACCACGCGTAAACCGAGTTCATGTAATGCTAAGTTCATTTCTCGCAGTTCTTTAATGCGAGCAATACCGTCAGCATCAGTCGCATAACTTCCTTCTGGGGCAATAAAATGTTGCGGATCGTAACCCCAGTTAAAGCTGTCATAACCACGCATGGCATTAACGAGTGCTTGCGCATCTTTAGAGCCTGGTAATGTTCCTTCTAAAATAGACTGAATAGTTGCCGACTTATCCTGAGTCAAACACGCATCTGCATTGTCATCAATCTTGTCACATAAGGTGCCCAAGGTATCTGAAATATCAACGCGCTCAGCTGGGTCTTCATTGACTGTGGCAATGTCATTGATTGGCAGCAAATGAAAATGTGTTACACCACTTTCAGCCAGCTTTCTAAGATGCTCAACAGGGTCACTTCCCTCTTCTGTAAAGGCTAAGTACTTTCCTCGATTAGCTTCAGTCGTGCTTTCATCACGTGCACTAAAGTCACGTACATGACCTTCGTAAATCACGATATCCTCAGGATTTGCCACCGTCATAACTTCGTGGCCATCCCAACCTTCAGGTTTTAAATCTGCATCACTCAAGTTAACAAATTGGCTGTAACGGCCATTAGTTGAGACATTAAGTGAGTAAGGATCCGTTGACTCGAGTGTTTCAATAGCCTGAGTAACAGGATGATAAACCACTAACTCATAGCGGTAATACATTCTGTCTAGGATCATATCACCACTGAATGACCAAATACCCGTGTCAGCATCAAGCGTCATAGCCTCAGTGCTGGTTAAGTTTTTCGCCGCGTCATAAACCTTTAAGTTTACCGACTGCGCTGTTGGCGCCCAGACATTAGCAATGATGTTACTACCGTCATATATTATGCCTAAATCAGCTTCGTCAGCATCGTTATCACCTGAGGTATATAACGCATCCAATACTTTTGCCACTTGTACATGACTTGCCGCGACAGGTTTATTGGCACTGTCATACGCCGCCATCACCAATTGATTTTTAGCAATAGACTTAGCTTCTTCTGCAGTAAAATTCGCTTCATAGGCAGGCCAATCAGCTAAATGTGGCACTAAGGCTTTTTGCACATCAGTTAGCTCACTGGTCATCACTTCAACCTGAGTACCACTGATGTTGCCATCATTATCAGCAGCAATTCCAGCTGATGCAGAATGATGAATGACGAACTTGGCAATGCCGTCGGGATCTTCATTCCATACAAAAGTGTTTTGATCTAACCAGTGAGCACTTGCACCAGCAATAGAAAAACCAACATCTAGAATCGGATAATCATACACATCACTTTCACCATGGATGGTAAAATTAGAACGGTTAAAGTTTGCTTCAGGCTCGCCGTCTTCGGCTAACACTTTAAGGTTCATGACTAAGTCACCATCCCCCAGTGCTTTACCTGAACCTTCAGTACCGATATGAACAATAAAGTTGGCACATTCGCCATAGCCTTCTTTAAGATTAATGATCCAATAGGCACCATAATTAGGGTCAATACCATCAAACGAATGACCATTTGCCCAATCAGTTGAATCAAACGGCGGTGCATAACTATCACAGGTGTCATTATTCCAAGTATGCAGCTTATAACCTGGGTAATTAGGGTTCGAATCAGTATTATCGTTATCCTTAATTCGGTTGTAATACAACACAGCTTGGTTTTCACCAGCGTAAGCTACAGGCTCTGGTAGCTCAGGGTTATAGCCCACAATACAGCTTTCATTTTTTGCATCTGGAAATTTAGGTGCAGGACAGCTTAATGGCGGCGGTGGTACACATTCGGTGCCCGCTGCATTAGGGATATTCGGTACATTACACGTTAACAGCACTTCACCTGGCTCAGATGAATCCCCACCACCACAACCTGCAAGCGTCGCTAAACTGGCAGCAACTGCAGATAATTTCACGACTCTAGAAATACTCATCATGAGTGACTTCTCCCCATAGAATGTTGATTAAATTGCGTCATCAGTTTGTTGTTATTAATTTGATGACCCATCACACGAATTAACTGGATATTGTTCTTATTATTTTTGTTACATGGCATAAGTGAACCCCAAGTAAAATTCGCGGCCAAAGTACTGAATGGTGCCGGTTTTGTTTTCAGTGCCGAAGTAACTTTTAGTTGGCTCATCAGTTAAGTTATTCACTTGAAATAACACTCCTAAGCCATCAGTCACTTGGTAAGACGCTTGATAATCAAGCACTGTTTCACCATCAAAGTTCACCACTTGTTCGTTAATGGCGACTTGCTCAGATACGAAATCATCACGGTAACGACCACTTAAGCGAGTTTCGAAGCCTTCGTAAGAGTAAAAGAGCGTGGCGCTGACCACATTGTTAGATAACCCAGGTAAATCTTGCGTTGCCGTGTCACCACCTAAGTTAGTAATGGATTGCACTTCAGACTCGGTGTAAGAGTAACTGGCGTTAAACCCTAGCCCTGACCATCCTGCTGGTAGTGAAGCAAACACTTGGGTGTAAGCTAATTCAAGACCACGAATATAGCCGCCTTCAGCGTTATTGACTGCAGTTGTGTAAGTACCGTTAGTGGTTTCAATTTGCTCACCACTATCTTCATCAATAATGTAATCAGGGACGTTAAAACCGTTGCCTTTAAAGTCGAAATTATCAATCGCAATCGTGTCAATGAATGAGTCAATATTCTTATAGAAGACAGCAGCGACGACAGCCCCTTCATCAAAGTAATACTCATAAGATAAATCGTATTGATCTGCATAGAACGGCATTAAGAATGGGTTATTGGTACTTGAACCATTGATTTCACCATCATCTGAAACCGATGCACTGATATCGCCAGCTAAGCGATTAATCGGTGGGCGAGACATCACTTTTGCAGCGGCAAAACGGACCTGTGAGTCATCAGTGACTTTAAAGTTTAAGTTGATAGAAGGCAGGTAATCGGTGTAATCAACCCCCTGAACCGTTGGCGCATAGTTTTGGTTGATAATGCCAATTTCATCAGTAATATTCTGCGCACCTAAAGTCGGATCTCCTTCTACATTTTGAAGCATGGTCGCTGACTGGTCGGTATTAACCACACGAACACCAAAGTTACCCGTAATTGGTAATCCACCAATTTCAGTATCAATGTTTGCCATAACATAGCCAGACAAGACTTCTTCATACACCTCGCCACTTTGCAGCACTGACCATGAATAGTTAGTTGTGTAGCCTTGTGGATCGATGACTCCACCTGCATTACCCCAAGTTTGCACAGGTTGTGGCGTGCCATCTGGGAACCATGCATTTAACGCTTTATCTAAATCAATGGCTAAATAAGAAGGGAAATATGAAAAGTCACCATCCCAGTCAACAACCGTTGTCATATCATCGGTAAGTTTGAGTGGCGGCTCAGACTTTGAAAATGCACCATCATTACCGTATTCAAATACTGAGCGATCGTTTGAGTAAGTGCGATCTGAATAGCGTGCGCCAAATTCTACACTTGCGATAAAGTCATTATCTAACTCATAAGTAAAATCTACTCGGTATGCTTTCACTTCATCTTCGTTTTCAAACGGATAAATACCGTATTTACTGACCATCACTCGGTCGATATCAGAAAATGCATCCGCCTGATTAAAGCCAACATCGGGTAAATCTAAACCATTTAATAAATAACTTACTGAGACATTCTCATCAAAAATAGGCGCATCCGCATTCGCATCAACAGCGACATTTGACCAAAGTAAGCCGTTTCTGAAATCACTTTTAGCCGCTGATAACGACACATCGACATTGACGTTTAATCTGTCTGTTACCTGCCAATCACCATTGATACCAAAGCTGTCGACCTCATCAAAATCTTGGTTATCATCATTGACGATTTCGACACGAGTGTAGCTTTTAGAAGTGCGGTTAAACGTGCCGCCGATAACTGAATTACCATCATAAGTTGGATTTGAAACACTGGCATCGCGGCCGCCAAACTTGGTACGAAAACCACGAGCAAATGATTCGCTGTCAAAGCGGGACATAAAGGCATCAGCCTTTAACACAAAATTATCTACTGGTGCCCACTCAATGGCGGCCATGTAACCATTTCGAATTTCAACACCACCTAGATGTTGTACCTCAAAGCCTTCACTGATGTATTCGTTCGCAGGGTTATCTTCAGGTCCATTGATATCCCCTTCAATGCCGTCGACATCCTTGGAATCATTGTAAGCAAGGCCAATAAATTGAGTTGCGACACTCGGCTGTTCAAGACGAGCGTAACCCACTGCCACACCTAAGGTATCCTCTAGGAATTTACCTTGATATGAAAAGCTTAAACGAGAACCAAAATCTTCGGCACCATACACTTCATCGGCACGATCGTTATACATACCACGCACATTGGCAGTAAAGTTATGTTGTTTATCTTTGCTTAGAGGACTGACGGTTGTCAGCTCAACAGTACCCGCAACACCGCCTTCAATAAGGGAAGCTTTAGGCGACTTGTAAACCGCTGCAGAACTAATTAATTCAGAAGGGTATTGGTCAAACTCAATACTACGAGAACCACTCGTTGATACTTGTTCACGTCCATTTAAGGTTGAAAATACAAAGCCACCCGACATACCACGAATGTTAATTTCAGCAGCTTGACCACCAGTACGTACTGCAGAAATACCAGGTAAACGGGTCAATGCATCGGCCATTGAAACGTCAGGTAGTGCACCTAAGTCATCGGCAGATAATTGTTCAGAAACGGTATCCCCATAACGTTTTGAGTTAAGTGAATCAATCAAACTACGACTATAGCCTTTCACACTGATCCGCTCGATGCCAGTTTCTGCTTCCGTATCATCCGCTTCATTGCTAGCTAACGCATTTGTGGGTTGTGTATTCTCTGTGGCGCTCACTTCGACATCAGCTGTCGAAGATTGAACCGTTTCAGTTTTTATCTCATCGGCCGCAAATGCGTCATTCGGAGTCAACATAATACTGACTCCTGCCGCTGCTAGCGCTAGTGATAACACACTAGGTTTACAATTGAACATTGAGTTTCCCCTCACCTTACTGACTTTATAGTCACCCAACATTCAGTTATACGACTCAGACTAATGGAATATCAGGCATTATTATCGAGTTATAGTAGTCATGGATAAGTATTAGTCTCAATTTTTTGCATACGTATTCATAACAAACCATTAACAACCAAGTTAAAAATTGCTTACATAAGCGAATGAATTAATGCGCAAAAAACAAACAAAGTTAAATGCAAAGGTATTTTTACGAATACAATAGAATTGAATTTTCTAAGCTTTAGTAGATTTCATCAGGTACTCAGGTAAAATGCAGGCTCGGTAAAAATGTATTTAAGGTAAGAACGCTAATTTATTTAGCAAACAATCGACTTTAAGCATTTGAATTGGCTAATAAAGGAAGCATTAATGGGTTTTAAGCTAACGGTAAACTGGCAAGCGGATCATTTTGAACATACCGCACCTGAATTTAACCGAGATCACCAAATTGAGTTTGGTTCAGGGCAAGTGATACAAGCTTCTTCAGCACCTGAGTACAAAGGTAATGACGAAAAAATTAACCCAGAAGAAAGCCTTTTGGCCGCCTTATCTTCGTGTCATATGCTGACATTTCTAGCCATTGCGCACTTAAAGCGATTAACTGTCGTATCTTATCAAGATAATGCCCGTGCTGAACTTGGTAAAAACGATTCAGGAAAATTGTCTGTCACTAAAATGCTCTTAAACCCGCAAGTAACGTTTGCCGAAGGCATTGAAGTCAGTAATGAAGTACTGCAAAAAATACACGATAAAGCCCATGCTAACTGCTTTATTGCGAACAGTATTAACTCTGAAGTATCAATAAATATCGATTAATATTCATTACTGAGTAAAGACAGATATAACCCTTACTCAGCAACCAAGTAAGACGTAAAAAAAGCCAATCATTGTGATTGGCTTTTTTAGTGTCTAGATGACTTATTAGTAGAGCCCTCGTCAGATGCATTTCAATTTATGCATCTAAAAACAATAACTTAAATTACCAAGCAACCGTTTCCTGTTCTACTTGGTCACTTTTAAAACCAGTCTATGGTTTAGGTAAAATATCCTCTGCAGTGCCTTGTTGTGGAATAGGTTTAGCACGTAAAGGTAGGATCGGCGTTTGTTTTAGTTCCTCTTTAAGGTAACTAATGGCCTTTTCAAGCTGCGCATCAGCACCGGTAAACGTTGCATAAGGCAAGTTATCAACTTCAATATCAGGTGTAACACCGTAGCCTTCAACAATCCAACGACCATCCATTGCATATTGAGGATACTCAGCGACGCGTGCCATTCCATTATCAGTCACTCGATTACGCCCTGATAACCACACTCCAGCACCAGCAGTTTGCTTGCCAATAATAGGGGCTAAACCTAATGCTTTAATCCCTGCAGAAAAAGTTTCACCATCTGAGTACGTCATTTGATCTGCAAGCACCACTAAATGGCCTCTAAAGGTTTGTTGCATATTGGTATTTGCTGAACCATGGGTCGGCTGCCAAAATGCCCAAGCACGGCGAAGCAGTTTTTCAATTATCCAGCTATCAATGTTTCCGCCTCGGTTTCGACGAACGTCGATAATTAAGCCATCCTTATCGTAATTGGTGTAAAACTCGCGTGCGAAACTTTCGATATCACCCGACCCCATAGCATACAGGTGCAAATACCCCATTTTGCCATCACTGGCCTTAGCGACTTTTTGCGCATTGTTGTTAACCCAATCTAAGTAACGTAATTTAGCATCTGCGCCATTGCTATGAGGCACAACAATGGTTTTATGGCTATCTTTGCCACGCTTTAAATCAAGCAGTACCTGTTTTTCAGCTTGGTTTCGCAAGCTATGCGTTACATCCGCAACCGAGTCAATGGCTTTGCCATTAATGGCGACTATGATATCCCCTGGTTTAGCATCCACATTAATTCGCCCAAGGGGTGAAGCTTGAGAAGGCAACTCAGGATCATTCTGATAAATATGACCGATAATCACTCCTTTATCGGTTTGTGATAATCGCGCCCCTAAACTAGCCGCAGTTGCAGTCTCATTTTTAGTGACATCACCACCACGAACTTGGGAATGCAATGAATCGAGTTCCCCCATCATTTGCTTAAATATGTCATTAAGCTCGTTACGATCGGTCAATCTTTTTAATAAAGGTTGGTATTTTTGTTTAATGGCAGCCCAATCTTTACCTCGCATGCCTTTATCGTAAAAAGAGTCTCGATGCATCAACCAAGCATCTTCAAAAATTTGCTGCCACTCTTGCATAGGTGAGATAGCCAGCTGCCATTGAGCGGTATCAACTTGAGTGTTTTTAAGTTCAGCAGGTAGCTTATCGCCTGCGGTAACAATATGCATTTCAGCAGGGTTAGACTGCTTAGTAATGAGTAATTTCTCGCCATCAGCAGACACAGCATAACCACCGATATCAGCCCCAAACTCACTAATTTCAGCAGAGAGATGATCAAATTTAATGAGCTTTAAACTGGTCTTATTGGCATGAGTGTCCAATAAATACAACTTATCTTTTAGCACAGTTAAATTAGCATAATTCCCTGATGCAACGGGTACTTGCCAAAGACGCTGAGTAATCCCTTTCCAGTCAACTCTGACTTTTTTAATTGCGGTATTGGTCGCTTCTTCTTTATTTGCAATGGTACTTGCATTGAGTTCAGTCGGTTTTTCGAATGGAAATAACGCCTTCTCATTGAGTGCAATCGCAAACACTTGGGTGCGTTTATCAAAAATCGGCCCCATGTTTCTATCACCCCAAGGTGAACCTGGTGTTGCATCAAAGTGGCGATTAGATAAGAAATATAACCACTGCGCATCAGGGCTAAAACTAGGTGAAAATGACTCATATTTATCGCTAGTTAATGCTTGTGCTCTTTCATCTGATAAGGAGTACAACACCACCTGTGGACGCTGCTTACCAATTTCAGACTTAGTCACGGCGATAAGCTGACTATTCGCAGACCAAACAATATCCGCATATTCGCCTAAGCCTTCTCCATTAACGATAATTTTTTTATTCTTGCCTTTTTTCAAGTCCAATAGCCACACGTTGCCGTCATAATCATCGTGAGCAATATAACGACCGTCTGGTGAAAGGTGTAAGCTGGTTCGTAGCGATGAGCCATCTTTGGTTAATTGCTTTGCACCTTCGCTACCATCCGCTGGGAATTGCCAAATCTCTTGTTGGCCTGAAGCATCACTGATGCCGTAAACCCATTTTCCGTCGATACTAAGAGCACCATTACGAACTCTAGCATCAGCAGGGGTTTTAATTTGAATCAGTCTACTGCCGTCATGACTGGCAACGGCGACATGACTACGAGCTGTAATAACCGCTTTATTCCCCTTTGCAGCAAAAGCAACTGACGTGGCATATTGCATTGGATCTGCAATCCATTGCTCACGACGATGAGGAAAATCTGAAGTCAAACTAACATTGACGATGGACGAACTATTATTACTAATATCAAATACGTTAATGTCTGCGCCATGTTGAAACACTATACGTCCCTGATTTAATTGAGCGTCACGCACTTGCCACTCTGAAAATTGAGTATGCTGAGTCATGTCCTTGCCATCAACTGACATAGACCAAATGTTATCATTGCCAGATTGATCACTGACAAAGTACACGCGATTTTGCCACACCATAGGTTGTCTTACAGAACCCTGATGGGAGGCGGTAAGCTTTTGCGCTTCTTTTTTGCTACCCAGCTCATAGCGCCAGATTTCGCCTAATGCGCCACCTCGATAAACCTTGGCGTTATCTCCACTGGCTTGTAAACCAAATTGAGTGAAGTAAACATATTTACCTTGCGCATCAATCGCACCTTCAATGGCATCAGCTAGGGGAAGATCGGTTACGATTAATGACGATGGATTAACTGTTTTTAGTACCCAGTAATTTGCTGGACCATTGGCATTGTCAGTGGCATATAGGATCTCACCAGAAGCAGTCCAACCTTGCAGGCGAACCCGGCTATTCTCAAAGCTCACTCGTTTTGCAACACCGCCGGCCATTGGCATAACATACACTTCAGTTGCACCGTCATAATTGGCAGTAAAAGCCAACCACTGACCATCTTTTGAAATAGTCGCATCTAACTCTTCTGCTGCTTGAGTCGTCAATCTTGTCGCTGTAGTTTGGTTTAACTGACTAGTCCATAAGTCGCCTTCAGCGGTAAACACAATGGTTTGGTCGTGCAATGCTGGCGCACGATAGTACCCTTGGTTTTCACTACTGACCGCTTGAAAAGCGATTCCTGAAAGCCCAAGGGCCAGCATGCAAGCGGTAACGGATTGACGAAGTTTCATGATCAGAAAAGTCCTTGTAAATATTATTATTTTCAAGCACTCAAATTAGCAAAAAAAATGCAACTTATCAGTATCAAAATACGTTAATTAATGATTTATCCTCGATGAATTTGTAACCGAATACGTTAGTAAAAATACTCATCAGAGAATAAGGATTAACATGATTAAGTTAAGATAAAAAAAGGTAATAATATCAATTAAATATTATTACCTTTTTAATATTATGGCTTTGCGCTCACGGCGGCACTATTGAGTAGTCAACTGCCTTTTAAATTGCTGATACACTTCATGTTGTGGATGTTCTAATTCCACAATCCTCGGGAACCGCTGTTCAATCGTTTGTAGATATCGTTCAGCTTGTTGCCAATCTTTATCTTTAACTAATTGTGTTAATGTTTCCAAAGCTTGCTCGACTGAGTCATGTTGCATTAAAGGTTGTGACTGCATTTTATCTATCTTGCTAAAACCTTGTGCTTCAGACAGTTTCATTTGACTTCGAGCGATACCTGAAGCGTGTTCCGTACTCACTTTCGGTGCTGCTTGTTGTTGAGTTAATGCTCGTATGGCTTGGGTCTCTTGCTGTGCTTCAGCCATCGTTTCAACATTCTGCTCAATACTTTGCCCACTTCCCTGCTCAATACGTTGACTTGAACTTGCAGGTTCATCAGCAAAAGTATTGGGCTCAGCACGCATCTTAGCTGGCGAAGGTGAAGTTTGATTAACCTCTGTCGCCATTGGAATGGCCTCTTCAATATCTGTCACAGCATGTTGATTAAACTCAGGATTGAGTAACATAACCGATGCTATGATCATCACTGATGCAGCACTTGATAATGGCAATTTATGCTTATGCCAAAAACTCACCTTAATCACATTGGAGTTGGAATTCTGCTGCGTTTTCTGTGTCGAACGCATTTTTGACTGAGCCAAAATTGCAGCATCAATCGCCGCAGAAGGCCGCTCTAAATTTTGTAGCTTATACAATGCAGAAATGTCTTGCTGCAACGCCGCAAAAGCTTCGTCAGTCATAGGTTCAGAGTCATTATTATCATGCTTACTCATGAGTCATTCCCTCCCACTTATTGGCGACACATTGTTTGATACTTTGATACGCATAGCGAATACGGCTTTTAGTGGCTTCAACAGTAACATTAGCAATATCACTGATGGCGTTAGCTGTTAAGCCTAACTCGATGTTCAACAGAAATGCTTCTTTTTGCACCGCTGGTAATTTAGCTACGCAGGCTTTAAGTAATTGCGCTTGATGCTGTTGCTCTAAAACTTCATCTGGTCGCCCATTGAATTGTTGATTACCAATGCTGGCATCAAACTCATCCATGCCCTGCTCACCTAATTCATCAAGCTTATCTAATGGTTTTACAGCACGGACATGATCGATTAATAAATTATGTGCAATACGGTATAACCAAGTAGTAAATTTAGCAGTAACTTGGTAATTATCAGCGGCATTAATCACTTTGCCCCAAGTATCTTGATATAAATCTTCTGCTAAGGTGTTATCGCTTATTTGGCGTACAAAGTAGCGATAAAGCGGCCCTTTATGTTTACTGTAAAGCGCTTCAAAAGCGTGAGCATCACCTTGCTGATAGTCCAACATTAATTGTTCATCGGATCTATCAACAGCTCTATTAGCTTGCTGATTTATTTCGTTATCTGTCACCACTGACTACCTTGGTTATAGGCTATTTTCGCATTAAACCAGTTTGCCCAGCGACGTAGGTAATGTCCACTTATTCACGGCATTGAGTCATAAAAAACCTCATTCAATCTTCAGTTAACTTGAAATTAATGATTTTGATTCTTTGTTTGCTTACCCTCTAATAACTCACCCTGTTTTGGTAGTAAAATGGGCTTTGGCATTGGATAAGGCGTGACCTGATTGCGAGGACGATATTGTTTACCTTGTTGCGACTTAGTTAGCTCATAAACCGACTTAACAAGCGCTAAAAACTCAATTTTATCGGTTGATGTGTTATCGCCCACAATTTGATTTAGTTCATTCACCGACTGGTTAGCAATATGCACTAATTCGTCATAATTAAACTGATGCACATAATGATTGTGATTAATAAGCTGACCCAGTCCAGCCACTGCAGCCGCAAATCGAAACTCAGGGCTAGCTTGTTCAAAGAACTTATGTTGCTGCGATATATCAATCGCGTATTCAGGTATTAACTGCTGTTTAGCTTTGGCTCTGGAATCCAAAATGACTAATTCGGCCATCGTTGTTGCGCTAAAACCTTGGTGAACACCACGATTACCAGCAGTATCACCCTCAATATTATTAACACCTACTGTCATGGTTTGCTCGTTATATCTAAGCTCATATAACGCAACAAACTGTTTAGCATCACTCAGTTTGATATGAGGTTGAACATGTTGTGCAGGCCCCTTTCTACTATTAACTCTGGTATTGGTTTCATAGCCAATTAAACGATACTCAGACACTAATCTAGGGTTAAACCTCACCAAAGTCTGTAGCCAATTAAAACCCAATTCGGCTTTTTCGCTGGCATTCGCGGTCAATTCAACATTCACAAGTAGTAGAAACGTGCTTTGATTGAATGGCGATGGCGCAATTTCTGTGGTCACTTTATAGTTTTTTGACAACTCGCCGCTGTTAGCTAATGTGTTGTCGAATCGATAATCGAAATGGTTAACTAATTGATGGCTACTAACTGCGTTTCGTAAAGGTAACTGGCCTTGAGCTATCAAGGATTGTAGCGCATCGTAATCAGTATCATTAAAGGAAAGTCGGTATTGCGACAGCGGCGTTTCCCCTGTCACCATATTGCCACCATGACCATCAATGCTCAGCTGCCCTTGATAAACCCCAGGTTTAACGGGCGGCATCGTCGGTTTTTTAGGAAGAATGATCGGATCAATTGGCTCTGCTTGAACGACATTAGGTTTGTTCGTGACCTCAGCTCGCACATGTAGAGTAAGATTAATTAACAACACCAATAGTAATGTCAGACCAACTAAAATAGACGGCCATAAACGCCCTTTATTGAAGTAATAGCCCTCCAATTTTTGACGTGATAACTTCGATGATGTTCCCATTTTTAGCCCCTTAACCGTTTTCACCTATAAGTAATAACGGATAACAAATCAAAAAGGGTTAAATTTTTTAAATATTATCAGTATTGCCACAACTCAAAAAAATAATAACGGTTATTACTGACTAAAAACACGTTCTAATTCAGGAATTAAAATGGCTTGTTCAGCCTCACCAAAAAAGTCAGCATGCATTTGAATAAAAGCTTCTTGAAAACTTTGTAGACCCATAATTCGGTCAATTTCAGCAATGACTTTTTTACCTTTTTCGCCTTGTGAACAAGCGATGTAGCCATAAATAGGCTGAGTCACATGGCGAATAGGAATAGATTGATAATCTAAACTCTGGTTATTGTCTCGTAAAAAGGCATCGACCACTTCACTGTACTCGATAATCCCCTTTACTCGCTCTGCTTTAAGCATTTTAATTAAACTGTTTGAAGAGCCCATCCCGCCACGAATATAGTATTGATGTGGGTTTCTTTTTATTTTCTCATCAATAAAGTCGCCATAAGCTCTATCTTTGACGACCCCAAGTTGACCATGTGTATCTGCAGGAAAATTCGCTAAATCAAACTCTTTGGGAAAGAGTTCCCGATGATGACTCATTACGATTAATCTAAGTGGAGGGTAAACACTGATAGGATATTTGGAAAAATGAGCGACACTTTCACGTTCTGCGGTTTTTATTTTATTAAACATGCAACTATTTTGCTGTTTAGATAACTCTAACCAACCACGAGTCATGCTGACTTGCTCTTGGTCAAATGAAAGCTGCTCATCACTAAACTCTGTTAATAATGCAATTGCTTCCATCTCTTCATTACCAGAAATAGACACTATCGTTTCATCAACTTCCGTTAACATAACGGCATGAGTTGCAGCTATAAGCTGCTGATTGAATGTAGTAAAAAAAAATACAGTGCAAAAAACTAGTCCCTTAGTCTTTAACCTTTCGAATGCCATAAAGTACCCTCGAGTTCAAAGCCTATGTCATTAACAGTAGAGTACCCTGTTAGCATTCGCAATCAGAAACTGAGTTTCAGCCGCAGAAAACACTGAAATGCAGCGAAAATAAAGCCAGCATGCTATTATCTAGCCCCTTTTTTATCGTCATGATTTTCATGGTGATAAGCCCTGTACCCTACGCAGGGAAAAGTAAGAAATAACCTAATAATATAAGTGTGTTAAGGAGTTATCATGCAAGCCCTTGTTGCCGTAGTAATGGGATCTAAGAGTGATTGGCCCACCATGGAAGCCGCCGCAGAAATAATGGATAAGCTTCAGGTGCCATATCATGTTGAAGTTGTCTCAGCGCACCGTACTCCTGACAAACTAATGGACTTTGCAAGCACTGCTGCCGATAAAGGTTATAAAGTGATTATTGGTGGCGCCGGTGGTGCTGCTCACTTACCTGGTATGATCGCTTCAAAAACCCGTTTACCCGTTCTTGGCGTGCCAGTACAAAGTAAGGCGCTTTCAGGAATGGATAGCTTACTGTCAATCGTTCAAATGCCTAAAGGTATTGCAGTGGGTACCTTGGCAATCGGCACAGCGGGTGCATTTAATGCTGGCTTACTTGCAAGTCAAATCCTTGCTGTAACGGACGCTGAACTCGCTGCTCGTCTTGATGCATTTAGAGATGATCAAACTAACACCATTCTTGAAAACCCAGATCCGAGGGAAGCTTAATAATGGCTCAGCAAAACCCTAAACAACATAATGTCTGGGTACTTGGCGATGGCCAACTCGGCGCCATGCTTTCCCATGCTGGTCAACCTTTAGCAATCAATGTCCAACCTGTGGACATCATGACGCCATCTAATGAGCGTTTACCGCTGAAAGATACTGATATTATCACTGCAGAGCGTGAGCAATGGCCAGAGTCATCCCTAAGCCTGCAATTAAGCGAACATCAGCATTTTATTAATGGCCCCGTTTTTGGGCGTTTGGCTGACCGCTTCACCCAAAAAAGCTTATTGGATGAACTATCGGTTCCGACATCGCCTTGGGAATTAGTTGATGACAATACTGATACCTCAAACTTGCATCAGCAATATGGTGATCGAGTATTACTTAAACGCCGCACTGGCGGTTATGACGGCAAAGGTCAGCATTGGTTAAAGCAAGCTGAAGGAACAGAAATACCCGCTGATTGGCGCAATGAAGCCATTGCAGAACAAGCAATCAATTTTGATGAAGAAGTATCAATTATTGGTGTAAGAACCCAAAGTGGTGAATGTGTTTTTTACCCATTAACCCTTAACTTACATCAAGATGGTATTTTAATGGCTTCTATTTCGCCATTAAGCCGATTAGACCACCTTCAACCACAAGCTGAAGCAATGTTAACCAGCGTCATGGATGCCCTCGATTACGTGGGAGTTATGGCGATGGAATGCTTCCGTGTCGGTGATGAACTACTGGTGAATGAGTTAGCACCACGAGTGCACAACTCAGGGCACTGGACACAGTCAGGCTGCCACATCAATCAGTTTGAATTACACCTGCGTGCATTGTGTGATTTACCGATCCACACCCCACAAGTTAACTATCAATGTGTGATGGTTAACTTAATTGGTGTGGATAAAGACGACCGCTGGCTAAGCTTACCGAATGCAGAGCTATTCTGGTACAACAAAGAAGTCAGAGTGGGCCGTAAAGTGGGTCACCTCAATTTATCAGCACACAATAAAGCGATGGTTGACGACAGTATTGCACTATTACAGCAATGGATGCCTGAGCAGTACCAAGCCCCTCTTGCTTGGATATTGGCTGAATTCGAGCGTTAAATTGTAGTGAGTCATGTTCGCTATAAAGCAAAAAAGGAGCCTAAGGCTCCTTTTTTATTTGCTACCTTTAAGCATGTTAAATACACACTCGGGTTAGTACTTGTTCAAGGTTTTCAGAGCTTGCCTTTTGTTGTTGTGCTCTTAATGAAATCGCTTCGAGATTTAATTGCACCTCATGGCTTAAACGTGAAATTTCAATCGCACGATTATTAATGCTTCCCGTTGAAGTTTGCTGACCTTGAATACTGTAAGTCATATTGCCAGCAACACTGTCTAATTGTTCAAAGACGTGTCCTATATCGCTAAAGGCTTGGGTCACACGCTGACATTGTTGTAGGCTTTCTTGGGTGACACGCTGACTTTCTCCGATGGCACTGACCGCATTTCCAGCTTTAGCTTGAAGCTCTAGCACAATAGATTGAATTTCAACTGTCGATTCTTGTGTTCGGTGCGCTAAGGCTCGCACTTCATCTGCTACAACAGCAAAGCCACGCCCTTGCTCACCCGCTCTAGCAGCCTCAATTGCAGCATTAAGGGCTAACAAGTTAGTTTGCTCGGCAATACTTTTAATGACTTCTAAAACGTTTCCAATCTTCTGGCTATCACTGTTCAGCAAATCTAAATCAGACACCATGCTCTCAATGCCATTAGCAAAGGTCGTCATTGAGCTTTGGTTATTTTGTGCATCACTTGTTCCTGATGCTAATAGCTCTTTAACTTGAACTGATGTCGACTTAAGCTCTTCAGCATTAGTAAATAATTCGTCCGCAGTGTGAACAATCTCAGTTAAAGAAGCACTTATTTGTTCATTCTCTTGTGTGCTTTGACTCATTGATGACTCAGCAGCTCCCATTTGAGAAGCAAGTTCATATGATCCTGAGCGAACATCATTAGCATCGGCTCGAATCTCATCAATAACAGCTTTCAAATCTTCAATGAAATCGCTTAATCCATTACTGATATTAGCAATTTGGTCATCTCCATTATCCTTTAATGGCTTATCGGGCGCAGTATGGGTACTGACCACTAACGCTAAATAATGGCTCAATACATTTAAGCGTTTTTGTACTTGCTGCTGGTAAACATATAACAAGGCAAACAACTGCGCAGTGCCTAAGCAAACAAGCAATATGACCAATTGGAATGTGGAGATTTGATCAGGAAGAAACAGTGAAACAACAATGGCGAGCAAGACAAACGACATGACGGGTAATAATAACCTCGTCTGCAATTTATTATTATCATTATGAGTTTGCATATAGGGTTCCGAAAACGAATAAATTATTTTAAACCTAAGTGGTTACAATTTTTATTATTGATAAATCGTAAGATGTTAAATCCTGTGCAACATTAAAGAATTAACACAATATCTACAATTGTTATCGGACATTGTCGCTGAAAGTTTAGATTTATTATTGTCAGTATTTTTATACAAATGACATAAAAAAGCCTCGCATTGGCGAGGCTTATGGTTCAAGGCGATGGATTACCCAAAGAATAAACGCCATAACCAAGAAGAATCTAAGTCTTCTTTACAAGTGTGATACTGTTGAGCATAGGTTTTTGAACGTGCATCGACGCGATTGGCGACAGGGCCTAGCCACGCTTTGGCTTTATAAGTTCCCCGTTTGTAACCGCCCCATCCTTCGTGATAATTCAAATATTGATTTTTTGCGTCCCACTTAGAAATACCATTGATTTTATTAGTTTTATAAATAAACCACCCCATAAAATCCATCGCATCATCAAAGTTACTTCGACTCGACCACGAATTACCTGTTTCACGCACGTAATCATCCCACGTCATCGTTTTTGCTTGAGCATAACCATAAGCATCACTGGCACGTCCAATTGGGATAAAACCAAGAAAGTATTCCATCGGCGGCGCAGCATTGTGCTTAAACGAGCTTTCTTGGTACATCATAGCGAGTGGAACATGCACTGGTACGCCCCATTTATCACGAGTATTGACAGCAGCTTTATACCAAGAGCGATTTTCTTGGAAAATAGAACACAGGTTGTCAGGCTCTTTTGGTGGAGGTGTGGCACAACCGGTAAGTTGTAATAATAAAATGGTGCCTAAAGCACGAAAAAACCACTTCATAAAAGCCCTTATAGCAAATGAAAACAACTGAATATGAAAATCCAAAGACGGGTAGATTCTCACATCAAAGTGACAGAGATGCAAACCGCTTTATCATAAAAAAGCTGACGATGTCGTTATGATAAAGCGACAAAATATCCCATGACTTAACTGACGATTAGACAGTGTCGCTTAGACGGTTATGGACTGTCACGGATTGATATCATCGCAATACATATAGGCTATTAACGATATTTTGAGGTCGCTAATTTTAAGAAGGCTAGTTTATGAGGCTAACTTTAAATCAGTTTGTTAAATGATTTTTCAGTGACTTTTTAAATAACTGCGTTGAAGAGATAAATGTAAAGCGATTAATTGAACATGAGGAGAATGAAAAATAGGTATGGGACGAAAAATGACTAAGCGTGATTCCTTGGTGTAATTATCGCTTGGGGAGCATTGAGTATTTACCCCATCTTATCGGTAAATACACATTCATAAGGCGCTTGCTTCCAAACCACTGGCTGCCAATAGTCGCTATTAAGCCCTGTATATGTTTTATCAACTTTAAGTTCAGCAGCTAAATGATAGCGCTGCTCACGTTCAACCACAATATCCAGCTTTTTGGTTTGTCTGGCTGCGAGTTTAACTTTCAATTCTGGCGACTCTATTAGCTCAGCTAATGTAAACGTGTGCTTACCTGCTGTCAGTTTATAATAAGGACGCGAAATAACAGCTTGGCCATCAAGATGTGTGACAACCACCCGATATAGGTTATCAGCAGTCGGTGGCGTAATGTAACTCGCAACCGAACCACACATAAACTCATCATCTGATGAACTTGCACACCCTTGAAGCAGTGCAAGCATCATCAATAATAAGGCCGTTATCTTCATTGGTTAACGGCAACTGCTGGCTGCGCTAAATCAGCAAAATAATCCGCTAAAAACTCATCAAAGCTCACTGCGGGTTGTGCTTCAATGTCTTGCTGCACTTTTAGAGACTCTTGCGCTTCAGCTTCATATTCAGCCAAAGTATTGGCTGATAACGGATAATTAGACAGGTACTCATGGTACTGTTTTGCAAGTTGTTTAACCCACACACCATGATCAATACCTTGATTCACTACATCTTCAAGTACACGACCAGATAGTGTTTTACTTGGGTCGTTAATCGCTTCTTGCCACTGTGATAATGCTTGTTGGTACTGATTTCCCTCACCATCAAGTAAAACAGCAAGTCGTGACATTGGCTCAAAAATATCACTTAACCATTCAGTTAACTTAACGTGTTGGCCCTTTCTACTTAAGGTTAAGTCAGGTTTACGACCTTCAAGTACAACAGCTTTTAAGTTAGCGGCTATTTCAGCCTCTCCTTCAACATCTGTTTTCTCGGATGAAAGTAATAAACAATAAAGCAAGAACAAATCAAGGAACTTAACCTGACTAGCATCAATACCAATAGGGCTGTATGGATTGACATCAAGGGCACGCACTTCGATATATTCTACACCTGCTCTAGCAAGCGCTTCAGATGGTTTTTCACCTGACTTAGCAACGCGTTTAGCCCGAATTGGCGAATAAAATTCATTTTCGATTTGTAAAACGTTGCTATTCAACTGGCGATATTCATTGCCAACCTTAACCCCGATTTTTGCAAAGCTTGCTGAAGGCATTCTAATTGCTTCGCCTACACCCGCTAGATACTCAGGTAGCGAGTTATAACTAATATCTAGCTGTTCCTGCTCTTTATTGGTGTAACCTAAATCACTCATACGCAATGACGTTGCGTAAGGTAAGTAAAGTGTCCCTTTACCTGTTTTCTTAAAATCAAAATCAACTGGCTGTTCTTTAATAAACGAACTACATAGTGCGGGTGAAGAGCCAAAGAAGTATGGCAATACCCATACCAAACGGCGATAGTTGCGGATCATGCCAAAGTAAGATTCTGAAATAAAATCTTGTCTAGAAAGCTGTTTATCACTTTTCTCATACAAAGCATCCCACAGTTTTTCTGACACTGAAAAATTAAAGTGAACCCCAGCAATAATCTGCATTAAAGGTCCATATCTATGAGTTAGCCCTTGACGATAAAGGGTTTTCATTTTGCCATTATTTGAACTGCCGTAACGGGCGATCGGAATATCTTTCTCATCGCCAACATAACAAGGCATGCTGACAGGCCAGAGTGTTTGGCCATTCATATTTTTAACACTGTAGGCATGAGTTTGAGTTAAGCCATCTAATAAAGTGTCAATATTAGAATTAACTGGAGTGATGAACTCTAAAAGAGACTCACTGTAATCTGTGGTAATACGAGAGTGAGTTAAGGCTGAACCTAACTTTTCTGGGTGACCGTCTTTTGCTAATTGACCAGAGTCATCGATTCTTAAAGCTTCACGTTCAATGCCCCTTAACATACCGAGCAGTGATTCACGACCTTGGTCGTTGGAAAGGTAATCGATTATTTCATTGAATGAGTTCAATTTGCTGTTCTCTTATTGTAACCCGAATTAATAACTCGAATTAATCACTCGAATTAGTCAGCCGCATCGGTTCATATTGCGACTTACAATCTGCTAGACCTGCTATTAAACGATATTATTTCCAACAATGCATAATAAAATCTGCTTCATTGAATAAATTTACGTTCAATCGTCTTAAAATAAAAAACGGTAACATCATTATTGTCACCGTTATGTGGTCTTTCATCATATCAGACCCTATAAAACCTATATAGGGTCTATATTTTTAAAAACAATAGCGAAACCTATTTAATCTCTTTTATAGGATAGCCTAAAGCTTCAAGTTTAGGTGAAATCACCGTTTTATCGCCAACAATGACCATAATCATACTCGATAAATCTAACTGCGCTTTAGCTAACTGGTTAAGTTCATCTTTACTGATTGTCGCCACAATATCAGCCTGTTGCTCAGTAAAGTCATCTGCCAATTGGTAACGCTGTATCATGCGCATAAAGCCCGCTTTTTGATATGGGGTTTCATACTCAAGCGCTTTGCCTTGAGAAATAGAACTGCGCATGAAAGCTAACTCTTTATCCGTCATACCTTCAGCTTGAAAACGTTTTATTTCATTCACAAACTCAGTCACTGACTCAGCCGTTACATCTGTTCGAACACTGGCAGTTGCTTCAAAACGACCGATAACATCATTACCATTAAAGCCAGTTCTTGCCCCGTAGGTATAGCCTTTATCTTCACGTAGATTCAGGTTTATACGACTATTAAATGCTCCACCTAATGGGTAATTCATTAAGAAAGATTTAAAATACTCCCCTGTCGCATCGTAAGGTAATGCTCGCTTACCGATCTTAATCACTGACTGAGCTGCACCGGGTTTATCAATAACGTAAATAGTGCCACCAGCAAGTGTTGGGAATGTTGGTAACGCTTCAGCTTTATTTGCACTGCCTTGCCATTTCTCCAATACCGAAAGTTCAGACATCACCTGTTGTTGAGGTAAATCAGACACTAACACCACCTGCGCATTACCTGCTTTATATTGGGTTTGATAGAACTGCTTTACGTCATCTAATGTCAATGCAGACACTGTCGCTACACTGCCTGAGGCTTGTACGCTAAAGTGAGTATCTTCGCCAAAAAGTAATCCTGAAAATGCTCTACGAGCTAGATAGTTTGGATCTGATTCTTGGTGTTGTAACCCTTGTATTTCCTGTTGTTTTAGACGCTCAAAATCAGCCTCAACAAAACCTGGCGAAAATAACTTTTCTTGTAAAATTGCCAACGTTGGTGTCAGATTTTCAGTCAAACTCGATACTTGAATGTAGCTCTGAGTAGAGGTTGCTCCAAATGAAATACTACTGCCTAGCATTTCAAGTGCGCCTGCTAATTCTTCTGTTGTTCGTTTTTGACTCGACTCATTTAACATTGAAGCCGTTAAAGAGGCGACACCTGCTTTTTCAATTTCAGGTAACCGATTACCGCCATCAAGATAAATTAATAACTCTACCGTTGGGGTTTCATGGTTTTCTGTTCCCATGACCTCGATGCCATTTGCTAGTGATGCATTCCATAGCTTTGGTACTTTAAGCACGGGCGCAGCGCCTGCCTTCGGCATCACGGTGCGATCAAAGCTTGAAGTGATTTGACGAACATTCTCTGTTCCTGTTACCGCTACATCGGCCACTGATTGCGTTACCGGAGTGAAGTTATCCTCTTTAGCGATAAGCTGTTTAGCCCCTTCAGGAACCACACTCATTACGACCATTGGTTTATCTTTGATATAGGTTTTAAAAACCCGCATCACATCTTCTTTGGTAACACTGGCATAACGAGCTAAATCACTGGCGACCATATTAGGGTTATCAAAAAAGGTTTGATTGTAAGCCAGTGTAGAAACTTTGCCTTTCACACTTTGCATGCCGTAAATGGTATCGGCTTCAAATTGCACTTTTACTTTTTGTAGATCGTCATCGGTCACACCACGCTGCTCAAACTCGGCAATCGAGTCATTAATTTTTTGTTCTAATTTAGCAAGGTCGGTACCTGATGCAGGATTTGCCAACGCATATAGAGTCAAACGACACGATAACTCTTGGCAAGGATGACCGACTGATGCCTGCACAGCAAAGCCATCTTTAACCAGATTTTTGTATAACAGCGATGTTTTACCGCCGCCTAAAATATTGGCCAATAAATCTAATGCAGCTTCATCTTCATGACGGGCATAAACTGTCGGAAAACCCATATAAATCAGAGGTAGATGCACCTTATCTTCCATCGAAATATATCGGGTTTCATCGAGAGTAACAGGGGTTTTAGGATCAGCTTTAACTTCAGGGCCACGGGCTAACTCACCAAAGTACTTATTAACCATGGCAAGCGTTTGCATTTCATCAAAATCTCCACCAATAGTTAACGTAGCATTGTTAGGCCCATACCAACGTTTAAAGAAGTTACGAACATCATCAACCGTTGCACGTTCTAGATCTTCTGGCCAGCCAATCACAGGCCATGAGTAAGGGTGTCCCTCAGGAAACATGGCTTGATTAAAGCGTTCATTCAAACGGCCATATGGTTGGTTGTCGATACGTTGAGCACGTTCGTTTTTCACCGTTTCACGCTGAACTTCAAATTTTTCACTGGTCAATGCTGGCAACAAAAAGCCCATTCGGTCTGACTCTAGCCACAACATTTTTTCGAGTTGGTTACTTGGCACGGTTTCAAAGTAATTTGTTCTATCGGTATTAGTCGTTCCGTTAAGCGTACCGCCAGCTTCTGTGACGACTTTAAAGTGTTGCTCATCTCCAACATGCTGGGAGCCCTGGAACATCATGTGTTCGAATAAATGAGCAAAACCACTGCGGCCTTCTACTTCACGAGCAGACCCCACATGGTAAGTAACATCAACATGAACAAGAGGATCTGAATTGTCCTGATGCAAAATAACTGTCAGTCCATTCTCTAACAAATATTTTTTATAAGGGATACTCACCGCGTCAGATACACCAACGGTTTCGATTAAAGTCACGCCTTGAGGCAAACTGGAGGACGTTTTTACGTCATGTGCGCAGCCACTTATGGCAATAGAGATCGCCGCTGCTAAGATCCATTTCTTCACTTAAACTTCCTTTAAAAAATTAATAGCATAATAGTATGGGCTTACGACCCTGCTTTATTCAGATAGTTTCCAATAGTAGTGGAAATTGCGCTATGGCTTGCAAAAATACAAACTAAAGTGATTGAAAGTTATATATTAATATTCAATATGATGGATACCCTACCTCGTAGGGTCATTATTACCACGCCAACATAAATGCTGCCACAATTAAAGAGTAACGAATCGTTTTACCGATGAGTATCATGATAGTCGATGGGACAATAGGTAACTTTAGCCATCCTGCGATTAAACATAAAATATCGCCGATTAATGGCAGCCAAGATAACAATAACGCCCAATAGCCATATTTTTCGATTAATTTTAGTCCATGTTGGTATTTTTTAGAGGCAAAGTCCTCTGGCGTCTTCGCAAAGCGGCCTAAATAGCCTAAATAATAACTGGTGATTGCCCCTAACGAATTACCAATACTGGCCACAACAAGCAATGCAAACCACGTTTGTGGGGCTTCATTCAATAAAGCGACAAGTAAAACTTCTGAGCCTCCTGGTAACAAAGTTGCTGCTAGAAAGGCCCCGCTAAACATTAACCATAACGCTGTCATTTACTTTACCTGATGATATTTATAGAGTTTTAATCACTTTGAAGTCACACCTTACCAAGGGTTAGCAAGTTGTTGAAATTTAAAGTACATTTAACAAGTCTCAAAAATGGTATAAGTTATATCAAAAACGGTTTGTCCCGTTATGATTGACTCAATACAATTCGAAAATTGCTCCACCGAGAACTGTAGATAAGCAATATTAAAATAAGCTGAACCTTAATGATGTGAACCATCGTATTGCTTACGCAGCGTAACTTCCGCAATGACTATTCAATAGCCTTTGTGTAATTGTGTTTGGTTATTGAAATAATAATCCCCTTGCTGAAAACAACGGCAAGTATAATAAATAGTTGGAAATTTAATGATTTTTCAAACCTTGAAACGTATTCCTTTTTGGCAAAAAGTCCTCGCAGGTTTTGCTTTTGGTATCATGGCGGGTGTTGCTTTAGGCGAAAGCGCCGTAATGCTGAAACCACTCGGTGACTTGTTTATCAGTGCCATTAAAATGTTGGTCGCACCCTTAGTTTTCTGCGCCATTGTCGTTAGTATTACTTCTTTAGGTTCTCAAGCAAACCTTAAACGTCTTAGCTTTAAGACCTTAGGCCTGTTTATGCTAACAGGCACGGCTGCATCATTCATAGGTCTTGCCATTGGTAGTTCTTTTGATATGGGCGGCAGTATTGAGCTGGCGACAACGGAAGTGAGAGACCGTGATATTCCAGGGTTTGCTCAAGTCTTATTAAATATGATCCCAGTTAATCCTTTTGCCTCATTAGCAGAAGGAAAAGTACTGCAAATTATCGTATTTGCTGCATTAGTGGGTATCGCTATTAATGCTGTTGGCGAAAAAGCTGCACCACTTAAAAATACCATTTCAGCTGGCGCAGAAGTCATGTTTGAACTCACTCGTATGGTATTAAAACTCACCCCAATAGGTGTATTTGGTTTAATGGCTTGGGTTGTGGGTGAGTACGGTTTATCAACCTTATTGCCATTAGGTAAGTTCATTATCGCAATTTATGTCGCAGCGCTCATCCACATCATTTTTGTCTATGGTGGCTTAATTAAGTTTGTCGCTAAACTGAGCCCGATACAATTTTTCCGCAAAGCCATGCCTGCACAGTTAGTCGCATTCAGTACTGCATCTAGCTTTGGTACATTACCAGCAAGTACTAAATGTACTGAATCAATGGGCGTATCTAAACGCTATAGTGCTTTTGTTTTACCTCTTGGCGCAACCATGAATATGGACGGTTGTGGCGGTATTTACCCTGCTATTGCGGCAATCTTCATTGCCCAAATTTATGGTATCCCATTAGAAATGAGCGATTACATGCTCATCGCTGTTACAGCAACAGTAGCGTCAGTTGGTACTGCAGGTGTACCTGGTAGTGCAATGGTTATGCTAACCGTTACCTTAGGTGTTGTTGGTTTACCGCTTGAAGGAATCGCATTTATTGCGGCAATTGACCGTGTAATTGACATGATCCGTACAGCAACGAACGTCACTGGCGATATGATGACAGCGGTTGTGGTTGGTAAAAGTGAAGGTCAATTTGATGAAGCGCAGTTTAATTCAAATGAAAAAATCATTGAGCAAACAGCATAGCTAATGACGTAATTAAGGATTTGGTTAAAGATTCAGTTAATTTGCTACCAAACCTACAAAACGGCAGATGAATTGTTCATCTGCCGTTTTCATTTTATAGCCCAACCTATTTAAAACTGGGGACTGACATTAGGCTAAAACTTTGCGTTAAACCATACCCACGCTTTGTCAGTATCCACTTTACCTGCTGCAACATCACCAGCTGAATAAGCCGCATATTTAACGCCAACGGTATAGTGGTCGTATAATGGCATACTAAAGACGGCGTTGATTTCTGAGCCTAAATCGTCCACCGCTGCACTTGATTCATCCGCATCAAACTCGTGATAAGCCACAGCCCATTTACCACCAATCACACTACCACCAATAGATGCATACAAGTCAGCCAAGCCTTCTTTAGGTGTTGTTAAGAATTGGTCGGTCCAACCATTAAAGCCATGTAGTGTTGCAAGTGGAGTCGAGAAACCATAATCGCCACCATCTGAACCTAACAACTCGTAGCCTACTTTGAAGGTAACCACTGAAAAACCAACGCCCCCCTCAAGACTCATATAATCTGCAGAATAAGATTGCCCTGCTGTATCTGAATCCTGAGTGGCATATTCCGCTGTATAAAGTAACTTAATATCACCAATATCAGCTTTACCGGTAAAGCGAAGACCATAAGTGTCTAGACCGTTTTCAATATTAGTATCTTCTTCTAATAGGTAGCCATAGGCGCTTAACGTACCAAAACCCGTTTTTAATTGAGCATTGATTAAATTATCTTTTGAATCAATATCTTTTGCTTCTGCAAAAATACGATTTCGCTGAGTAATATAACCATAATCAATTTGGAACATATCATTGAACTTATATTCAAGCATGACGCCATCAAACGTCTGTCTATCTTGACGCCAACCCACATGTCCCACAAAACGCTGATTATCAAAGGTGATCACTTGTCGACCCCCTTTCACACTAAAACCTTCGTATTGGTATTTTAAAAATAGCTGATCAAGTTCTGTGGTTTCAGGATCGGCAATCACAGAATAATCAGGATTGTTTCCTAAAGTATCGTTATAGTCATCAACACCCGCTACGACACGTGAATCTTCGAACTCGACTAACGAACTAAAACCATAGTAATCAGCTGTGGCGTAAGTTAATCGGGTACGTAACGTAAAGGCATCTGCATCTTTTAATGCGTTATCTTGCTCTACCATTTCATAACGCAGATTCAAATCGACTTTCACTTTCCCTTCAGTCACAGCTTCTGCAATCGTCGTTGCTTCTGCAGCATGTACTTGGCCCATCAATGCCAAAGATGCTGGAGCAATGATGGTTAACGCTGATTTTGCTAACCTTTTATTGATAAAACTCGCAAGTTGATTCTTTCTCATCATATTTCCCTTGTTGTAATTAAATCTTGTCCATCAGAGTAATCTTAGCCAACATTAGCAGTTTCATCGTTACTAATTGATGAATTGCTAATATTAATGGTCTCAACTTTTCGTTGCTTCTCGTATAAGAACTTCAATACTTCAGCACGTAGACGGTTATATTCTTTGTCTTCTGCCAGTGCTAACCGCTCTCTTGGTCTTGGTAAATTCACGTCTAAAATTTCACCAACCGTCGCTGCTGGGCCGTTGGTCATCATGACAATTTTGTCGGATAGTAATACGGCTTCATCCACATCATGCGTAATCATAATAACGGTGTTATTCAGCTCGTTTTGAATTTCCATTAGCGAGTCCTGCATGTGCGCACGCGTTAGTGCATCTAATGCGCCAAACGGTTCATCCATTAACAAGACTTCGGGTTCCATTGCCAATGCTCTTGCAATACCGACTCGTTGCTTCATACCGCCTGAAATTTCGCTAGGAAGCTTATGCATTGCATGTTCCATGTGTACCAGCTTTAAGTTGTATTCAATCCAGTCCTTAATTTCAGCTTTGGATTTTTTATTCTTAAATACTTGTTTAACTGCTAGCTCGACATTTTGATATGACGTAAGCCATGGCAGTAATGAGTGGTTTTGAAACACAACGGCTCGCTCAGGCCCAGGCTCAGTTACTTCTGCGCTGTTTAAAATCACTCCACCTTGTGTGGCTTGATAAAGACCCGCTACGATATTTAGTACAGTTGATTTACCACAGCCCGAATGACCAATGAGCGATACAAACTCACCTTTATTGATCTTCAGGTTCACTTCTTTAAGCGCTTTAAATGGACCATTAGGGGTAGGAAAATCCATATCGATATTACTGATATCTAAAAATACACTCATAATATTTACTCCTTGCGTCCCAAATTAACGGGCTTTGTCCCATGAGAACCAAGCTTGTAGTGCAAGCATTGCTCTATCTAGTAAGAAACCAATAAACCCAATCACAATAACGGCTGCCATAATGCGAGATAACGACTCTGAACTTCCGTTTTGGAACTCATCCCAAACAAATTTGCCAAGGCCTGGGTTTTGCGCCAACATCTCTGCTGCAATTAACACCATCCAAGCCACACCGAGTGATAAACGCATCCCCGTGAAAATTAACGGTATTGATGCTGGTAATACGATTTTCTGCACATGAGTAAAGGCTGATAACCTCAATACTCGACTGACATTTAATAAATCAGTATCAATAGATGCGACTCCGATTGAGGTGTTAATGATCATTGGCCACAAACTACATAAAGTGACTGTGAGTAACGAATTGATAAACGATTTCGATAACATAGGATCTGGAGATACATAAAGTGCGCTCACCACCATAGTAACCAGTGGTAACCAAGCCAATGGCGAGACGGGTTTAAACAGCTGCACAATAGGGTTTATTGCCGCATTTAAATTTTTGCTCAGCCCCATCCAAATACCTAATGGAATGGCGATAATCGCGGCTAATAAAAAACCTGACATCACGGTAATCAAACTCGTACCAATCTGATCAACAAAGGTTTCTTTACCTGTATAAGCTCGTGTCTTTGGCACATAAGTTGGATCTTTTGCCACGCGGGCTTCATTACGCACTTTTTGACGCTCATAGAAAGCTGCCGCTTTTTCTCGTTCAGCCACATGTTCTTGGTAAAGCGAGTCGAACTGAGCTACAACAGCCACTGGCCCCGGAAACTTACCCAACGAAGTGTTGATGTTATTTGCGCTGATAGACCATAAGACTAAGAACACGGTTAAGCCAATAATGGGTAACAGTAACGTTTTACTCATTTGACCTAGTTTCGAAAGCAACACGTTGGCAGATGACTTATCCATAGGAAGCCTCTGGGTAATTTTTGCAATGGTTGACATAGCTCTATCCTCACTTCGATAGCTGTAAATTACAGCTTATCGCCTTGTTTTAGACCAATGCTGAACTTATTGATGTAAGCATTAGGCGCGCTCCCGTCATACACGATATCGTCAATAAAGTGCTGCTGAGGTTTTTTAAAGCCAGTTTCAGTTGCAAAGTCTGGGAAATGTTTTGCATCAATGGTTTTGTCATCAATTAAGGATTGAGCAGCTTTAGCATAGATATCTGGGCGATAAACTTTCGCAGCAACATCTTTGTACCAATCATCAGGTTTATCTTCAGAGATCTGCCCCCAGCGACGCATTTGCGTTAAATACCAAATCGCATCTGAGTAATATGGGTAAGTTGCGTTATAACGGAAGAACACATTGAAGTCTGGAACCGCTCGCTTATCGCCTTTTTCATATTCAAATGTGCCGGTCATACTATTAGCAATGACATCGTAATCAGCACCAACATAATTAGATTGCGATAAGATTTTTACAGCTGCTGGACGATTGGCATTGTTATTATCATCTAACCACTTAGCCGCCTTAATCAGGGCGCGAGTTAAACGAATCGTCGTGTTAGGGTATTTTTCAGCAAATTCAGCCGTGATCCCAAAAACCTTCTCTGGGTTGTCTTTCCAAATTTCATAGTCGGTAACAACCGGCACTCCAATGCCTTTAAATACGGCTTGCTGATTCCATGGTTCACCCACGCAGTATCCGTAAATAGTGCCAGCTTCAAGCGTTGATGGCATTTGTGGCGGAGGGGTTACAGAAAGAAATGCTTGCGCATCTAATTGACCCGAAGTGTCACCTTTATGAGGCGCATAGTATCCTGGGTGAATACCGCCAGCAGCTAACCAATAACGTAGTTCGTAGTTATGGGTTGATACAGGAAATACCATGCCCATTTTGAACGGTTTACCAGCTTCAGTGTATTCCTCGACAACAGGTTTCAGCGCATCAGCTTTAATTGGATGAACAGGTTTGCCATCGCTATTTTTAGCGATGTTAGGTTTCATTTTTTTCCAAATATCATTGGATACCGTAATGGCATTACCGTTTAAATCCATCGAAAAAGGCGTAATAATATGCGCTTTAGTACCATAACCAATAGTGGCAGCTATTGGCTGCCCTGCCAGCATATGCGCGCCATCTAAGCGACCATCAATAACACCGTCTAATAACACCTTCCAGTTAGCTTGGGCTTCAATCGTGACGTATAGGCCTTCTTCTTCAAAGTAACCATTCTCGTAAGCGATAGCGATAGGCGCCATATCAGTTAATTTGATAAAACCAAAAGTCAGTTCTTCCTTTTCTGGAAATCCGACCTCAGCCATGGCTGGCAATACGGCAGAAAAAGACATCACCAGTAATGTCTGTTTAAGTGCTTTTTTCCAATTCATCTTTAAATCCTTGTTAAGTGTTAAATAGGTAAAACAAAAAAGGCGCTAACTACCCCCTAAGGAATAATCAAGCGCCTTTGCTTAAATTAATTTACGACTAAAAAATGATTAATTTTCACGTTTAAGACCAAAAACAATCAAAAACGGATAAATAAAATACAATTATAATCAGCCAATATGTGACCATTACTATTCAGCTAACGTGCCAACTTAGTAACACACTGTTTTAAATGCAAATTTTAAAATAACCTATCAACATACCTATAAAGGGTAGTGCTAATTTAGTGCAAGATAAATAAAATCGCACCTAAATGGGTATAAAATACGAGTCGTTTTTTGGATTGAACAACAATGGAGCAATGCAAGCCTTAATATTGGATTAGGCTGATAAATCGACGTCCCTTAAGCCTTGCTAATCGAGTAAGAAAGAAAATAAAGAAAGGCTTATGAGTGATGAGTTAAATGCTAAGTGAAAAGAGCGAGAGAGTGAGAAAACTAAAACCCTGATACAGACACGTAATAGATGGCACTATCTTCTGTTTATACCGATGAGCTAGCGATGAACTCAGGCTTAATATGACTAATGTGTTAGCAAAAAAAAACCACTGCTTAGCAGTGGCTTTAATATAATTTACAACAAACAGAGTTAACGCAAGGTATTAACCTAGAACAGCCAACAATACACCAGCAGCAACAGCGCTACCCAGTACACCCGCGACGTTTGGTCCCATAGCATGCATCAATAAGAAGTTTTGTTGGTTTGACTCTAAACCAACCTTATTCACAACACGTGCGGCCATAGGTACAGCAGATACACCAGCTGCACCAATCAATGGGTTAATCTTACCACCTGAGACTTTAGACATCAGTTTAGCCATCAACACACCAGCAGCTGTGCCGATACTAAATGCGACAGCTCCTAAGACTAAAATACCTAAGGTTTCGATACGTAGAAACTCTTCAGCCTGCAATTTAGAGCCCACTGCTAAACCAAGGAAAATAGTGACAATGTTAATTAATTCGTTTTGAGCAGTGCTTGATAATCTATCTACCACGCCACATTCACGCATTAAGTTACCTAGACAGAACATCCCTACTAAAGGCGTTGCTGCTGGTAAGAATAAAATGGTCATTCCCACTACCATCAATGGGAAAATAATTTTCTCTTTTTTACTGACTTCACGCAGCTGTTCCATCTTAATGGTGCGTTCAGATTCGTTAGTCAATAAACGCATGATTGGTGGTTGAATTAACGGTACTAACGCCATGTACGAGTACGCAGCAACTGCAATAGCCCCCAATAAATCTGGGGCTAGTTTAGAGGCTAAGAAAATGGCTGTTGGGCCATCGGCGCCACCAATAATCGCAATAGCCGCAGCATCTTGCATAGTAAACTCAAACCCAGGCACTAAATTTAATGCAATTGCACCAAGCAAGGTCGCAAAAATACCAAACTGCGCCGCAGCACCTAATAGTAAGGTTTTCGGATTAGCAATCAGCGCTCCAAAGTCAGTTAACGCCCCCACGCCCATGAAAATCAGTAATGGGAATATGCCTGTTTCAATACCAACATAGTAGGCATACCAAAGTAGACCGCCTTCGTCGGTAAACCCCGCATTAGGAATATTCGCCAAGATAGCACCGAAACCAATCGGCACTAACAAAAGTGGCTCGAAGCCTTTAGCAATGGCGAGATATAATAATGCCCCGCCAATTGCCATCATAAATAGTTGATCAGGTGCGAAGTTAGCAATACCTGTCTCAGACCAAAAGGCCATTAATCCTTCCATGCTATCTCCTACCTCTTACGCTAGTGCCAGTAATGGTGCGCCAACTGCAACTGCATCGCCCTGTTTAACCGCGATATTTCTGATCACACCTGTCGTTTCTGCTCGAACTTCGGTTTCCATCTTCATTGCTTCAAGGATTAATACCACATCACCCTCATTAACATGGTCGCCATCATTCACCATCACTTTGAAAATATTGCCTGACAGCGGTGCGTTCATCGTGACTTTAATTTCATTACTCGCCGGCGTTAATGGTGCAAGCGGAGCTGGCGCTTGAGAACCAGCCGTTGATGAAGTGGGTACAATTTGGCTAATATCTCCACCTTCACTGACTTCCACCACAAAATTTTGCCCTTGGACATTAACGGTATAGGTTTCAGGCCCTTTGTCTTTTTTATCAGCAACAACCGCAATATCATCAGCACTTGGAATAGGCTCAAATGCGTCCGGATTACCACGGTTAGTTAAGAACTGTAATCCAATTTGATTAAATAACGCATACGTCATCACATCATCATCAGTTTCTGCCGCTAAAGTAATATTGTCTTTCTTCGCAATATCAGCCAACTCTTGGCGTAACTTATCTAGCTCTGGTGCAATAAGATCGGCAGGACGACATGTAATGGCCTCACCACCGTCTAGCACTCTAGCCTGAAGTTCAGCGTTAACTGGTGCAGGTGTTGCACCATACTCACCTTTTAATACGCCTTCAGTTTCTTTAGCTAGGGTTTTATATCGCTCACCCATTAGGACATTAATTACTGATTGAGTACCTACAATCTGTGACGTTGGCGTCACCAAAGGTAAGAAACCAAGATCTTCACGTACACGAGGGATCTCTTCTAATACAGCATCCATTTTGTCTGCAGCGCCCTGCTCTTTGAGCTGGTTTTCCATGTTGGTTAACATGCCACCTGGCACTTGTGCACGTAAAATGCGTGAATCAATACCTTTAAGCGCACCTTCAAAACGAGCATACTTTTTACGAACTTCTCTAAAGTAAGCTGCAATTTCTTCTAACAGCGCCATGTCATAGCCAGTTGAGCGGCCATTATCTTCAGCCATTGCGACTAAGGTCTCTGTCGCTGAGTGTCCATATGTTTGGCTCATTGACGAAATGGCGGTATCAAGTACATCAATACCCGCTTCAATTGCTTTTTGATAAGTTGCAGTGCTTAAACCCGTTGTAGCATGACAATGCATAGACACTGTTAAATCCGTTTGAGATTTAAGTCTGCTAATCAGGTCAAATGCTTCCATTGGTTTGAGTAGACCTGCCATGTCTTTTATACACAATGACTCACAACCCATGTCTTCAAGGTTTTTAGCCATATCAACCCAAGTATCAACGGTATGAACTGGGCTAGTTGTAAACGAAATAGTCCCTTGAGCATGACCACCAACCTGTTTCACCGCTTTAACAGCCGTTTCTAAGTTACGAACATCATTCATTGCATCAAACACACGGAACACGTCAACACCGTTAGTATGCGCACGCTCCACAAAGCGAGTTACTACATCATCAGCATAATGGCGATACCCCAAAAGGTTTTGACCACGTAACAACATTTGCTGCGGCGTATTTGGCATGACCTTTTTAAGTTCTCGGATACGATCCCACGGATCTTCTCCTAAATAACGAATGCATGAATCGAAGGTCGCGCCTCCCCATGATTCAAGTGACCAATAACCGATTTTATCCAGTAAAGGAGCGATAGGTAACATATCGTCTAAACGTAGGCGTGTTGCCAAAATAGACTGATGGGCGTCTCGTAATACTACATCTGTTAACGCTAAAGGCTTGCTCATAATTACTCCTAAACTATTAATCTTTGGCACGATACTGATGAATAGCAGAAGTGATTGCTGCTACTAACTTAGGGTCAAGTGTCGCTGCTGATGCAGGTGCTTGCGCTATTGGCGCCGACGCTGCTGCAACTTGATTCTCTGACTTGGTTAATCTGGCGACGATAGTGATACCGACGATTAACAAGCTTAAAAAAATAAAGACTAAGCTCATCCCCATTATCATCACGCCTAAGGCGTTAAATAATTGCTCAGATATTGAAGTCATACATCCTCTCTTGTCTTAGTGTTCAATCAGTCATTGCACACAGGATCCGTTCTGATTACATACGCCAATAATGAAGTCATATATGCAATTAACTCACGCACCAAAAGTAGGCATTCATTAATTCACAAACGGCATTCAGAATAAATATTCAGTCTATCTTAACTAATTTATGATTATAAAAAAGCTAATCAACCAGCTAATTTAGTTATATCAAATTCTTCACTGACGAAAAATATAACTAATCTATAACAATTTATCCAACACTTTGTAAATTGGTCAGACCAAAAATAATAAAATTAAAAGGGTATAGGTGATAATTCGATAATTAAAATGAGACTTTTATGAGAATAATTTAATTTTGATGGGTTTATGAAGAAAATGACAAGATTATGACGACTTCTAACTAAAAAGTGATATCAAGATAAAGAACAACCAATCGCCCTAAAGAAGTGCAGATGAAGTAAAAAGCATAAATATGTCAATTTTATCGTGATTAATTGACTATTTATTACAATCGAGCAGTTACATGGTAAATCATGCTCCTTAGTGTGCCTGTTGCCAATAGATCAACGCTGATGATCCATGTTAAGAGTGATTTCACCTAAAAGAGTACCAATATAGATAAAGCGTTTGTTGAGTTGCAAAAAAGATCCCCCTTATCCGCAGACTCTATATAGAGCTCAAACGCATGCTAACCAACATCAAGCGAATTAAAAGCTGTTAACACGTATAGAACGGCTGAAAATATAAACAGCATTAAAACGACGCTGGCGGCCTAGAAAGGAAGGTAATTGAATTTAACACTGTGAAAGCTTTGTTCTATTACGCAAAATGAAAATAGAAAAGTGACACTTAAATTGAGCAGTGACGAACCAGCAATAAAAAATGCCCTGTAGCAAGCTACAGGGCATTCTCTAATAATGGTGCGCGTGGGAGGATTCGAACCTCCGACCGCCTGGTTCGTAGCCAGGTACTCTATCCAGCTGAGCTACACGCGCAAATCTTTTATATCGCTCGGTTAACACGAGCTTGCTCATTGCTAATGAGCTTAGTTGCATGGTTTAGATTATGCAAATAATGGCGGAGAGGGAGGGATTCGAACCCTCGATGGGAGTTAAAGCCCATACTCCCTTAGCAGGGGAGCGCCTTCGGCCACTCGGCCACCTCTCCGAACAATAATGGTGCGCGTGGGAGGATTCGAACCTCCGACCGCCTGGTTCGTAGCCAGGTACTCTATCCAGCTGAGCTACACGCGCAAAATTTGGTACAAAAGCAAATAATATCAATGGTGCGCGTGGGAGGATTCGAACCTCCGACCGCCTGGTTCGTAGCCAGGTACTCTATCCAGCTGAGCTACACGCGCATCGTATTGATATTGCTTTTTTAAATAGTAATGGTGCGCGTGGGAGGATTCGAACCTCCGACCGCCTGGTTCGTAGCCAGGTACTCTATCCAGCTGAGCTACACGCGCATCGTTTACTATTTTTAAGAAATGGCGGAGAGGGAGGGATTCGAACCCTCGATGGGAGTTAAAGCCCATACTCCCTTAGCAGGGGAGCGCCTTCGGCCACTCGGCCACCTCTCCGTTTTCTTGGGCGGTATATTACTGTTTGAAGAAAATAAGTCAAACCCTTTTTCAGAAACTATATTCATTTGAACTGTTTTTAATCACATTGCCGACATATGCCACAATATTTATCAATTCTTTTACCCGATTTTTGTTTTTATAGATAAAAACAATAAACCATCATTTTTGTAGCCATCATCGTCATTCATTAAAATGAAGTAGATAAACCTGCCCATAAACTAAAAATCAACTTATTTGATAATAATTGTGTGCATAATGATTAGAGCAAATAAATGAAGATCGAAATAATTAGAGGGTTAGAACAACACTCAAGTCGTCAACGACTCAAAGATAAAAAAGAAGCATCACAGCAATGATGATTAAAAACGTTTAAAAATGATTAAAGCAACAGCGATAGCTTCCATTGTTCCAGCATTATTTACCATCCAAAAACAATAAAGCCAGCTTTCGCTGGCCTTATTCGTATAGCTAACAATTCTGATTTATCAGAAATTGCCCCCTTCTGGGGTCGTATTGCCAGATTTTTCTGACTGGATACGTTGGTAAATTTCTTCACGATGAACTGATACTTCTTTAGGTGCGTTTACACCGATACGTACCTGATTACCTTTTACGCCAAGCACAGTAACTGTAACTTCATCACCTATCATTAATGTTTCGCCTACACGGCGAGTCAAAATCAGCATTCGATTGCTCCTTTAGTCCAATCAGCATACACCAGCTTCTATCCGTAATATGCGCGTTTTAATATAGTTAGCTTAATACAAATCATTAGTAACGACACTAAATCAATAAAATTTTTAAGCTTTTTACTGTAAAAAATCAAAAAATAAAGAAATTCGGTATTTTTAAAGTCCGATTGTTTCAAGCTGTTAACATTTGACGTTCATTCTTTAGACAAAGCTAAAACAGAACCTTCAAAACAATTTGTCGCTTTCATAACCAAATAAGCATAAAAAACTATACTTACATGATTTTCAGTGCGTTAAATCTGTTTTTATTCAAAAATGTGGTTTCGTAATACCGCTGTCATTATTACGTTTCTACTATGCCAAACCTTGAACAATCACTCAAGCCATAAAGCAACTAACAATCACTGGTAAATCAATCACATTTTTACCCGCTACCAATATTAGATGCTTTATGTTCATTGCTCTATGAGAGTGACTTTAATCTTAATTAACCGTTAGCCTAAACGCTCTGTTAACCAAGGCTGAACTAATGCTAGTGCATCATCAAGTTTCTCTGGTTGCGTACCGCCAGCTTGAGCCATATCAGGACGACCACCACCTTTACCACCAACTTGCTGAGCGACCATAGCAACAAGCTCACCTGCCTTCACTTTACCGACTAAATCTTTACTCACACCAGCAATAAGATTAACTTTACCTTCATTAGCAATACCAAGCACAATAATGGCTGAGTTTAGCTTCTGCTTAAGTTCATCTTGTAAACCACGTAATGATTTAGGATCAACACCTTCAAGCTTTTTAACAAGAACTTTTACGCCGTTTAGTTCAATGGCTTCACCAGCAATATCTGCACTAGCTGCAGCAGCTAACTTATCTTTTAGCTGCGACATTTCTTTTTCTAGTTGCTTCACTTTATCAAGTTGCGCTTTAAGCTTAGCAACAACTGAAGCTGAGTCAGACTTTAACAATGAAGCCGCTTTATCAAGTTGTGCTTGCTGCTCAGCAACATACTCCATTGCTGCAGCGCCAGTTACCGCTTCAATACGACGAATACCCGCCGCAATACCGCCTTCAGAAGTGATTTTGAACAAACCAATATCACCTGTACGGCCAACATGTGTACCACCACAGAGTTCAATCGAGAAATCACCCATAGTCACAACGCGTACTTCACTGTCGTACTTTTCGCCAAACAAGGCCATAGCGCCCTGCTCTTTTGCCTCATCAATACCCATCACAGCAGTTTTTAGCTGATGGTTACGACGGATTTGGGTATTAACCATATCTTCTACTTGCTTGAGCTCTGCAGCAGTTACGGCTTCGAAGTGCGCAAAGTCAAAACGTAAACGCTCAGGGTTAACTAAAGATCCCTTTTGATTTACGTGAGTTCCTAAAACATTACGAAGGGCGGCATGTAATAAGTGAGTCACCGAGTGATTTAACTGTGTACGGTGACGTAATTTCTTATCCACTTCTGCAGTGACTTTTTGGCCTACAGTCAATGTACCTGCCGTTAACTTACCTTCGTGACCAAATGCTTGACCGAAGATTTGTGTATCAGCAACTTCAAAAACATTTTCGCCAATTGAAAGTAAGCCTTTATCACCTACCTGACCACCTGACTCTGCATAAAAAGGGGTGTTATCTAATACGATTACCGCTTCTTGACCTGCTGCTAACGTCTCGACTGATTCACCACCAACATAAATTGCAGAAACACTGCCTTCACCGTTTAATTCGGTGTAACCACAAAACTCAGTTTCACCTTCGATTTTAAGACCAGTATTATAATCAGTACCAAAATTACCAGCAGCTTGTGCACGGCTTCTTTGCTCAGCCATCGCAGCTTCGAAACCGGCTTCATCAACGGTAATATCACGTTCACGACAGACGTCAGCTGTTAGATCCACTGGGAAACCATAGGTATCGTAAAGTTTAAAGGCTGTTTCACCATCTAAAACGTTAGTATCTAACTCGTTTAACGCAGCATCTAAAATACCTAATCCACGCTCTAGTGTTCTGGCAAATTGTTCTTCTTCAGCTTTTAACGATTTTTCAATAATCGCTTTAGCTTCAACCAAACTTTTACCCGCATCGCCCATGACTTCAATTAGGGTAGGCAGCAATTTAAAGAAGAACGTATCGGTTGCACCTAACTTATTACCGTGACGCACTGCACGACGAATGATACGACGCAATACATAACCACGGCCTTCATTCGACGGCATCACACCATCAGCAATTAAGAATGAACAAGAACGAATATGGTCAGCAATTACGCGCAGTGATTTATTTTCTAAATCTTCAACCCCAATAATCTCCGCCGCTTTTTTGATTAACGCTTGGAAAATATCAATTTCGTAGTTTGAGTGTACGCCTTGCATGATAGCTGCAATACGCTCAATTCCCATACCTGTATCGACTGAAGGTTTTGGTAGCGGTTTCATTTCACCGTCAGCTTGACGGTTGTACTGCATGAAAACGATATTCCAGATTTCAATGAAGCGATCGCCATCTTCTTCTGGTGTACCAGGGCGGCCGCCCCAAATGTGCTCGCCATGATCATAAAAGATCTCTGAACATGGACCACAAGGACCTGTATCACCCATTTGCCAGAAGTTGTCAGAGGCATAAGGAGCGCCTTTGTTATCACCAATACGAATAATATTTTCAGCAGCAACACCGATTTTCTTATTCCAGATTTCAAAGGCTTCGTCATCAGTATCGTAAATAGTGACACAAAGTTTTTCTGTTGGTAATTTCAGTGTTTGGGTTAAAAAGTTCCACGCATATGAAATGGCTTCTTCTTTAAAGTAATCACCAAAACTAAAGTTACCTAACATTTCAAAGAAAGTATGGTGACGGGCGGTGTAACCTACATTATCTAAGTCATTATGCTTACCACCAGCACGGACACAACGTTGCGATGTCGTTGCACGTGAATAACCACGATTTTCCAATCCTAGAAAAGCTTCTTTAAATTGGTTCATACCCGCATTTGTAAATAATAACGTTGGATCGTTATGTGGTACTAACGAGCTACTGTCGACAACTTGGTGTCCGTTGTTACCAAAATACGCTAAAAATGCGCTTCTTAATTCTGTGGTGGTCTGAAACATGAAATCGCCCTAAATGGATAAATTCTATTTATCATGAAGCTGAATATCAGCTTTAAATTGGCAACATTATATACTTAAACAAACTGAAGGTGCGAGATCCAAGCGTATTTAGATTAGCGATTTTCTTGCTATGAGGGGCGATTACTGTAATCGGTTAATTGGTTTTTAATAATCTGTGCCGTAATACGAGCTAAATGACGTCTTTAATGAAGTCATATCTTTATGCGCGGCGTTCGATCACATATGCCAATGAATAGAGCACTCACAAAAAAATCGCGGCCGACTCATGTCGACCGCGATAGTTATTTTCATTACTGTTAAAACGTGATTAGAACACTTCACCTGTTTCTAAATCGATGTTTTCATCCGACTCGGCTGGTGCCGCTTCTTTTTCAGTGCTTAATAGCATTTGACGTAAATTTGCTTCAATTTCTTCAGCTACTGCAGGGTTTTCAACTAGGTATTTACCCGCATTTGCACGGCCTTGACCAATCTTGTTGCCTTGGTAGCTGTACCAAGCACCAGCTTTCTCAACCAGCTTGTGTGCTACACCTAAATCAACGAGCTCACCAGTACGGTTAATACCTTTACCGTAAAGAATTTGGAATTCAGCTTGTCTAAATGGCGCTGCAATTTTATTTTTAACGACCTTTACTCGAGTCTCGTTACCTACGACAGCGTCGCCGTCTTTAATCGCACCTGTACGACGAATATCTAAACGTACAGAAGCGTAGAATTTAAGTGCATTACCACCCGTTGTGGTTTCAGGGTTACCAAACATAACACCAATTTTCATACGAATTTGGTTAATGAAAATAAGTAGCGTATTTGACTGTTTTAAGTTACCTGCAAGCTTACGCATTGCTTGGCTCATCATACGTGCGGCAAGGCCCATATGAGAATCACCAATTTCACCTTCAATTTCAGCTTTTGGTGTTAATGCTGCAACAGAATCGACAATGATTACATCAACAGCACCTGAACGTGTTAGCGCATCACAGATTTCAAGCGCTTGCTCACCAGTATCAGGTTGTGAACATAATAGGTTATCAATATCGACACCTAGATTTTTTGCATAGATAGGGTCTAGAGCATGCTCAGCATCAATAAACGCACACGTTTTGCCTTCACGTTGTGCTGCAGCAATAACTTCAAGTGTTAACGTTGTTTTACCCGATGATTCTGGACCGTAAATTTCAACGATACGTCCCATTGGTAAACCACCAGCACCTAAGGCAACATCCAACGAAAGCGAACCTGTAGAAATGGTTTCAACATCCATTGTGCGATCAGCGCCCAACTTCATGATTGAACCTTTACCAAATTGCTTTTCAATTTGACCTAATACAGCATTCAGCGCTTTCTCTTTATTTGGATCTGCTTTCATTCTCTTTATCCCTTTAAGGTGACTCAGTTCGAATAACGAACTTGGTAACGAATAAATTTGTCTGTTTCGTAATATGAGCTCAGTATACTGTATAATCATACAGTATCAATAGTTACTGTATAATTTTTTTCCTTTTTTTTACCTTACTATTATTTACACATTAAAAATCATACAGTTAATAACGAAAATATATTAATAACGATAAATAGTAGACAAACAAAACCACTGTATACAGTACTTCTAAGTTGGGTAAATACCTGAGTTTACAACAATAAGTATTGTTCAAAAAATCAGTAAACAAGGGCAAGACGGCATAGCATCGTTGCGATTCTATTGGGTATCAAATCAATTGTTGTTAAGATGACCGCCTATATTGACCCAGACTTAGCCTAATTCAAAATAAAGTAAGAGCAATCACTTAATGACCGTAAATGAAGACCCAAATTTAGAAAAGCACACTCCCATGATGCGCCAGTATTTAACGCTGAAAGCACAGCATCCTGAAATGCTGTTGTTTTATCGTATGGGAGACTTTTATGAATTATTTTATGAAGACGCTAAGCTGGCATCGGAACTGTTAGGTATCTCATTAACTGCACGTGGAAAAAGTGGTGGTAACGCGATTCCCATGGCAGGACTTCCCTACCACGCCGTTGAAGGTTACCTCGCAAAATTGGTTCAAATTGGTCAATCTGTCGCTATTTGTGAACAAGTCGGTGACCCTGCTACAAGTAAAGGACCAGTTGAGCGTAAAGTTGTAAGAATTGTTACCCCAGGTACCTTAACCGACGAGGCCTTACTACAAGAAAAGCAGGATAACTTACTTGCTGCGGTATATCAGGGTAAGAGTGGATTTGGCTACGCGACTTTAGATGTTTCGTCTGGTCGATTTGTTATTGTTGAACTTGAAAATGAAGAAACACTAGAAGCTGAACTGCAACGTACCAGTCCTGCAGAATTGCTCTACAGTGAAGATTTACTTGACCGCCAATTAATTGAAAATCGCAAAGGCATACGTCGAAGACCTGAATGGGAGTTTGATTACGATACCAGCATTCAATTACTTCTAGAGCAATTTGGTACCAAAGATCTTCATGGATTTGGTATTACAAATGCTAGGCTTTCGCTACAAGCAGCTGGCTGCTTAATGCAATATGTCAAAGACACACAAAAAACAGCTTTGCCTCATATTAATAGCATCACCATGTTTAATCAGGCTGATACTATCATTCTTGATGCTGCCACCCGCCGAAACTTAGAACTTACTATTAATTTATCTGGCTCACGTGATAATACCTTAGCTTGGGTACTCGATAAGACAGCGACGCCGATGGGAAGTCGTATGTTGCAGCGATGGATCCACCAACCGCTGCGTGACCAACAGCATATTAGCCAAAGGCAACAAGCAGTTGCTGAGTTAATTGATACGGGGTTATATGCAGACTTACACCAGCAATTAAAAGCCCTTGGCGATATCGAACGTATCATGGCGAGGCTAGCTATTCGCAGCGCACGCCCACGAGATTTTGCCCGTCTTCGCCAGGCGTTGGCTTTATTACCTGAAATTCAGCAAACTTTAGGTCACTGCCAACAAAGTGAACTCCATCGTCTAGCCAATTTATTAGGCGAGTTTCCAGAGCAGCAACAGCTATTGGAAAATGCGATTGTCGATAATCCGCCTATGCTTATCCGTGATGGCGGCGTAATTAAAGCGGGTTACAACGCGCAGTTAGATGAATGGCGTGGCCTAAGTGAAGGGGCATCTGATTATCTAGTACAATTAGAAAACCGTGAAAAAGAACAAACAGGCATCAATACCTTAAAGGTCGGCTACAACCGGGTTCACGGCTACTATATCGAAGTGAGTCGCTTACAATCAGATCAAGTTCCTTTGAGCTATCAGCGTCGTCAAACACTAAAGAATACCGAACGCTACATCACACCAGAGTTAAAAGAATACGAAGAGAAAGTGCTATCTAGTCAAGGAAAGGCATTAGCGATTGAAAAGCAGCTTTGGGAAGAGTTATTTGATTTACTTTTACCTAAATTGCATGAACTACAACTGTTTGCCCAAGCTGCATCCGAATTAGATGTGCTAAGCAACTTTGCAGAGCGAGCTGAAACACTGGATTATCATTGTCCAGAAATCAGTAATGACATTGGTATTCATATCGAGTCTGGCCGTCATCCTGTGGTCGAATTAGTTAGCCAAACACCATTTATTGCCAACCCTGTCACCCTCGCGCCTAAGCGAAGAATGCTTATCGTAACAGGGCCCAATATGGGGGGTAAGTCGACTTATATGCGTCAAGTTGCGTTAATCACGCTTATGGCTCATATAGGTAGCTTTGTACCTGCACAAAAAGCAATTATCGGCCCTGTAGATCGAATATTTACACGTATCGGCGCCTCTGACGATCTCGCTTCTGGACGTTCTACTTTTATGGTCGAAATGACAGAAACCGCTAACATTCTTCATAATGCTACAGAGAAAAGTTTAGTTTTAATGGATGAAATCGGTCGAGGTACTTCGACCTATGACGGTTTATCTCTAGCTTGGTCAGCAGCAGAGTATTTAGCTGAAAAAGTCGCAGCGTTAACCTTATTCGCAACCCATTACTTTGAATTAACCCAGTTGCCAGAGCAAATAACTGGCACTGCTAATGTACATTTAGATGCCGTTGAACATGGTGACACGATTGCATTTATGCACGCAGTGCAAGAAGGTGCAGCCAGCAAAAGTTATGGCTTACAAGTTGCTTCACTAGCAGGGGTACCAGCCCACGTCATAAAAGCGGCGAAACAAAAACTGCATATGCTTGAAAGTCGTGACTTTGCTAATAACAATCAAGTACCGATTCAAGAAGCATTAAACCTGACATTACCTGAACCCCAGTCATCTGCTGCAACAGACAAGTTAGCTCAGATAAATCCAGACAATTTAACGCCTAAACAGGCTTTAGATATGTTGTATGAACTTAAAAGGCTAGCTCAGCTTTAATACATCTATTTAAAGACTCAGTACAAAAAACGCTGCGATGATTTCGCAGCGTTTTTTATTCACTAACAGCATTGAGTATAGCCTGGTCACTTCTCTAATGATTTTAGGCTACTCGTATCAACTCCTTTCATGACTTCTCGCTCTAATGCATGTTGCTCAGCTAACTCATTACTCTTGGTCTGTTGCTGTAATTTCTGTTGCTCGATGCTCATTCTTACTTGGCGCTGTATTGATTCTTGCTCAGTTTCACACTGTCTAAATCCATCGGTCCAGCCTTGAGCATAATCCTGCTCCTGATTAAAGCGATTGACATCTTTTTTAAACTCATCAAACAAACTTCCGCCAGCCTTGTTACCGCTATCGCACCCATCCTGAAAACCATCGGCATAAGCTAGGGGATAACCTTGTTCTATCATTGTGTCTCTTGTGCTTTGACAACCAGTCAATATCACAACACATACAATACTGATAAAACTAATGACATTTTTATTCATTGTTTCTTATTCCTCGTTTTCAACAGACAATAAAAAAGGACATGATTAATGTCCTTATTCATTGAAAGCATACTAAAGCTTATTCCAACAAATTAGCTTCTGAATAACGCTTCAACTGACAAGCCTTGTGCACCTAAAACATCTTTCAATCGTTTTAAAGCTTCAACTTGGATCTGGCGGACACGTTCACGCGTTAGGCCAATCTCAGCACCCACATTTTCTAATGTAGAAGGCTCATAACCTAATAAACCAAAACGTCTCGCGAGCACTTCTCTTTGCTTAGTATTTAGCTCATTTAGCCAACCTACTATCGAATTTGATAGATCTTCATCCTGTACTTTGTAATCAGGTCCAACCGAATCATCATCAGCAATGACATCTAATAAGGCTTTATCATTTTCGCCGCCTAATGGCGTATCTACAGAAGTGATTTTTTCGTTTAGCTTTAACATGCGGCTTACATCGCTAGTAGAAACATCTAACGTATCTGCGATTTCTTCAGCCGTGGGCTCATGATCTAATTTTTGAGCCAATTGTCTTGCGGTACGAAGGTACACGTTAAGCTCTTTAACGACATGAATAGGTAAACGAATGGTGCGAGTTTGATTCATGATAGCGCGCTCAATGGTCTGTCTTATCCACCATGTCGCATAAGTTGAAAAACGAAAGCCTCGCTCTGGGTCAAATTTTTCGACCGCGCGAATAAGTCCTAGGTTACCTTCTTCAATAAGATCAAGTAACGCTAGTCCACGGTTGTTATACCTTCTGGCAATTTTAACAACTAAACGTAAGTTACTTTCTATCATGCGGTTACGAGATTTCTCGCAGCCTTTGAGTGCTTTACGTGAAAAGAAGACTTCTTCTTCTGCACTAAGCAAAGGGGAAAAACCAATCTCACCTAAATATAGTTGAGTGGCGTCAAGATTCTTTTGCAAATCATCTTGAACTTGTTGGTCGATATCGGGTTGCTGTGCTGTTTTGGCTTTAGTTCCTGCCTTTAGTGCAACCTCTTCTGGTTGTTTAGCTAAATCCATAAGCTCTTCTGCTACTGCAGCGTTTTGTTTCTGGCTCATATGGTGCTCTCCCAAACCTGATAAAATTTAAGTATCTACTGCACTTGCCTATCCTCCGTTTTGATGTGAACTAAACAGTTAGCGTTTAGGTAAATAATTTAATGGGTTAACTGACTTACCATGGAGACGGATCTCAAAATGTAACATCACCTGGTTTGCCCCTGTGCTACCCATTTTCGCCACTGTCTGTCCTGCATTTACATATTGTTTTTCTTTGACCAATATTGCATCAGCATGGGCATATGCACTTAAAAAATCTTCGTTATGCTTAATAATGACTAAATTACCATATCCACGAAGTGCATTGCCGGCATAAACCACTCTTCCATCAGCTGCGGCTTTAATAATATCACCGCGAGAACCCGCAAGCTTAATGCCCTGATTCCCCTGTTGAGTGGTAGAGAAATACCCTATTATTCGACCTTTATTCGGCCAATTCCACTTGCTTACTTTATCTGGCAAGCGTGAAACAGGATTTTTCGCTACTTGTACCGTTTTTTCTTGGGTAGTTTTTACAGAATACGCAGGCTTTGCTTTGTGATCAAGCTCTTTTTTTGTACTATTTTTATCAGCACTAGTGCTAGCCTGTTTTGTAGCTGTAGTTTGTTTTGCCACAGGTTTCTTTGCAGGCTTAGGTTTACTGTTCGCTATAGCAACCGGTTTAGCTGACGTTTTGCTAGGTGTAGGCTGATAGAGTTTCAGTGTCTGCCCGGGGTAAATTGTGTAAGGTGCTTTGAGGCGATTATATTTAGCAATATCGCTAAAATCCTTGCCTGCCCCCCAAGAAATTGAATACAAGGTATCGCCACGTTTTACTTTGTAAGTGCCGGTGGTGATCGAGCCTTTATTGTATTTCGGCCCAGCAGAAGCCGAAATGCTACTCACAGGTGCTGGAGTATGAGCTTGAAAACTACAACCCGTAATTGAAAGCAATATGAAAGTGATTAAAACCCAATTGTGATACTTCAAGCATGTTCTCCAAAATGATAGGAAATATCACCCTAATTAAGCGAGTTCGCCATTAATTAATGGGACGAATTTTACTGCCTCAATAATCTGTGAACTGTACTCATTCCCGTGACGAGTAATTTTTAATAATTGCTGGGAGTCTTCTCCAACAGGGATCACTAATACACCGCCTTCTGATAACTGCATCAATAAAGCTTCTGGCACTGAAGCTGCAGCAGCAGTCACCATAATGGCATCAAAAGGAGCTTTGTTCTGCCACCCTTTCCAGCCATCACCGTATTTAAAAGAAACGTTATGCAAATCTAAACGCTTTAATCGCTGCCGAGCTTGAATTTGCAACGCTTTAATTCGTTCAATAGTGCACAGTTGCGGCACTAACTGAGCCAATATCGCAGCTTGATATCCTGAACCTGTGCCAATCTCCAACACTTTGCTAGGATTATGTTGTAACAACAATTCAGTCATTCTTGCGACAATATAAGGCTGAGAAATCGTTTGTCCTTGCCCAATGGGTAAGGCGGTATTCTCATAAGCTTTATGCGCCAAAGCGCCATCTAAAAATAGCTCTCTTGGAGTATTAGACACGGCTTGTAAGACGGCATTATTACGAATCCCAGCTTCGTGTAACTTTCTCGCTAAATTAATGGCAACTGTTGAGGCTACCTGGCTCATAGTTTATTTATCCAGTTCTCTAAACCAGCAAGCTGATTATATGCAGTTAAGTCGACAGTTAACGGAGTGATTGAAACAAAACCTTGCTCTACAGTACCAAAGTCAGTGTCATCACTCGCATCTTGTTCTTTACCTGGCGGGCCTAACCAGTATATATCTCGCCCAGCAGGATCTTGAGCTTTGATCATGCCTTCAGCTTTATGTCTCGAGCCTAGGCGAGTCACACGTATGCCTTTGATTTCTTCTACAGGCAAGTCAGGGACGTTAACATTTAAAATTTGATCATTATTAATGGGATGTTCAAGCAAGCCTTGTACAATTCTAGCCGCATAAATTGCAGCACTTTGATAATGTATCAGCTCTTTACCAACTAAAGACACAGCAATGGCAGGCAGTCCTAAAAAGCGCCCTTCCATCGCTGCTGCCACTGTGCCTGAATATAATGTGTCATCACCCATGTTTGCGCCTGCATTAATGCCAGATACGACAATATCGGGTTCATTATCACATAGCTCACGAATTGCTAAGTGAACACAATCGGAAGGTGTGCCATTAACCGCAATATACCCATTATCTAAGTTATTAATTCTTAATGGGTTAGTCAAGGTCAAAGAATTACTCGCTGCAGAACAGTTACGATCAGGAGCGACCACTTTTACCTTCGCGATTTTAGCAAGTTCAACAGCAAGGGCTTTTATACCTGGAGCCGTTACTCCATCATCATTACTAACGAGTATATTAATCACTTTGTCGACTCTTGCGCTTTTTGTAGGTTTTCTACTTGCATTGAAGCTTGCATTTGTTGTTCAGCAACCCTTTGCTGACGTGCAACTTCCTGCACATCTTGATAATCCAATAACTCTCGTAAAACGGAGGTTGCATAGCTACCTGCAGGTAATATGAACTCTATGAACAAGGTGTCTTGCTCAAAACGATATTTCAATGCTTGCGGTTTTAACAGCATAGGCCGTCTTTCTTGCTCTAACCCAGCTTGCTCTAACCCTTGTAGATCGTTTGTTAGTGCTATTAACGCAGCTTGCTCAACATTAGCGGCATCAGCTTGAGGGAGTATGCTACCTCTTCCCCATAACGGCGCCGATAACTGAATATCATTACTTGATAATCTTGCTAATGTTTCAGGATCCCATTTATCTGTCACAAAGAAACTTTTACTCCCCGCAAGCATGACGCAATCTCCTGTCAGAGGAGCAATACTATGATGGTTTAATCGATAAGACACCACTTGATTAAACACATTAGAGCGAACTGCCGAAAGATACATACTGCGCTTTTTTCGATCTTTTACTTTTTTTCCTGCTAGCATTTGCTGGCCAAAAATCAAATTCTTACCTTGATGACCAAAGCGCTGTTCCCCAAAATAATTAGGGACACCAGTTTGCATTACCTGTTGAATACGTTTCTCAAGCTCAACCTTGTCACTGACATTGCGCAGGGTGAGTTCAAAACGATTTCCAAGTAATGCCCCAATACGCAATTTTTTACTATGGCGCTGACTAGATAATATGGTTAAGCGAGGGGTATTTTCTTTATTCGCTAAGTCAGCTTCATTCGCCTTTACATCATTATTATCTTTTGTTGAAAGAGACTGCCAGTCAGGGGTTTCTTTTCCCGGAATTCTGACTCCGAACCATTGCTCAGTAACGGCGTTTTTATCTTTTTGGCCCGCGTACGTCACTTCTTTTTGATGAACTTTAGCGAATTTAGCCAAGATTTCAGCCACCTGATTGGTATTCAAGCCCTCTTTACGCACATGGATCATATGATGCTCACCTTCACCTGTTGGACTGAAAGGGAGCATTTCTTTAACGATAAAATCACTGTTTACAGTACGTAAATCAGCTTTACATGCAGGCTTACCAAAAAGGTAATGTAACGAACTCATGATATTTTCTCTAACTCATTGGGGTTGTAAGTTGAACGGCACTTACAAGAAAATGGTTTAACTATTTTTGTGTCATTAATACAACTGACTCAACGGCTATACCTTCTTTACGACCTGTAAAACCTAACTTTTCAGTCGTAGTCGCTTTAACATTAATATTCTCAACATGCGTCTCTAAATCAGTCGCAATACACTGACGAATGGCTTCAATATGAGGTAGCATTTTAGGCGCTTGAGCAATAATAGTGACATCAAGGTTGCCAACAATAAATTGCTTCTGCTTTGCGAGATTAAAGCAATGTCTTAATAAAACACGGCTATCAGCCCCTGCAAATTCAGCATCGGTGTCAGGAAAATGCTTACCAATATCTCCAAGCGCCATAGCGCCTAAAATCGCATCTGAAACAGCATGCAGCACAACATCACCATCTGAGTGAGCAATTAATCCCGTCTCATAAGGTACTGTGACACCGCCTAAAATAAGTGGTTTATCTCCACCAAACTTGTGTACGTCAAAACCATGTCCAATTCGTATATTCATCATTATCACTTTTCGTTAATGTTTATGCGTATAGGTTTATCAAGCTTATTTGCTGTTGATATGCGCTAAAAACAGCTTTGCAAGTTGCAGATCATCAGGGTGAGTCACTTTAATATTGTCAGCTCTACCGTTGACCAAGCCTGGGTTCACACCAGCCCACTCCATTGCACTGGCTTCATCTGTAATCGTGATATTTTGCTCAAGTGCTGATGATAGATGTTGTTGCAACTGCCCTGCTGGGAATAGCTGTGGCGTCAATGCATGCCATAAATTATCTCGGCACACGGTTTCTGCAATTGACTGACTCGATGACTCACACCTTTTCATGGTATCTCTTACCGGCATAGCCAAAATAGCGCCTTGTGGAAATTGCTCTCGAGAAGACAGTAATTTATCGATATCAGTTTGGGTTAAACATGGTCTTGCTGCATCATGAACCAATGCCCATTTAAGCTGAGTGCTGTGATCATTTTTACAGATAGCGCTAAGAGCGGCGAGCACAGAATCAGCTCGTTCATCTCCGCCGATAACAGTCGTTATCTTTGGATGTTCAGCCTGAGACAATGTCTCAAAGAATCGATCGTCAGGATGCAAAGCAACAATGACTTCACTGATATCATCATGAGCGATTAAGCTATCTAAGGTGTGGGCTAAAATACTTTGCTCACCAAGTGATAGATACTGTTTAGGAATAGTGGCGCCCATTCTTGCGCCAATGCCAGCTGCCGGCACAATGGCAATCACATCTGATGTTACAGACTTCATCATTTTTTTACTGACCAAAGGTAGAATTATTACGAGGGTTATTACCTACGACACGATAGAAAGTTTCTCCTTCCTTTACCATGCCTAGCTCATTGCGAGCACGTTCTTCAATTGCTTCAGTGCCACTTTTAAGATCAATAATCTCTTCTTTAAGCACGAGGTTTCTTGCAATAAGTTTATTATTACTTTCTTGTTGGCTGGCAATTTGCTTTTGCAAATTCATATACTGAGAAAGGTTGTTCTCGCCTAACCATAGTCGATACTGCAACAAGCCTACTAAGATAAAAAGTAATAGTAAAAGTCGTTTCATATAGTTGGTTTTCGGCGAAATTTAAAAATAATAGTAATGCTATAGTACAACAAAAAAGGCCACCTAGTGGTGACCTTTTTAAGATTTAGCTAAGATTTGAAATTAAGCTTGGCCTTTCACTTCTTTTAAACCGTTATAAGGTGCTTTTTCACCTAGTGCTTCTTCGATACGAAGGAGTTGGTTGTACTTAGCCACACGATCACTACGGCTTAATGAGCCCGTTTTAATTTGGCCTGCAGCAGTACCAACAGCTAAGTCTGCAATCGTTGCATCTTCTGTTTCACCACTACGGTGAGAAATAACGACAGTAAAGCCAGCATCTTTAGCCATTTTGATAGCAGCTAACGTTTCAGTTAACGAACCAATTTGGTTAAATTTGATTAAGATTGAATTAGCAATACCGTTGTCGATACCGCGCTTCAAAATTTTAGTATTTGTCACGAATAAATCGTCACCAACTAATTGGATTTTGTCACCTAACAATTTAGTTTGGTGTGCAAAACCGTCCCAATCAGACTCGTCAAGACCATCTTCAATTGAAACAATTGGGTATTCTTTCGTTAGATCTTGTAAGAAGTAGTTAAACTCTTCTGAAGTGAACTTTTTACCTTCACCTTTAAGGTCATAGATATTTGCTTCTTTGTCATAAAACTCAGATGCGGCACAGTCCATCGCTAGTGTGATGTCTTTACCTAACTCGTAACCAGCATTCGCTACAGCGACTTTAATTGCAGCTAATGCTGATGCATTAGATGGAAGGTTAGGTGCAAAACCACCTTCATCACCCACTGCAGTTGAATGACCGTCAGCTTTTAAGACTTTCGCTAGGCTATGGAATACTTCAGCACCCATGCGTAAACCTTCACGGAAGTTAGCAGCGCCAACAGGCTGAATCATAAACTCTTGAATATCTACTGAGTTATCAGCATGCTCACCACCATTAATGATGTTCATCATTGGTAGTGGCATAGAGTAAACACCAGGCGTACCGTTTAAATCAGCGATATGAACATATAAAGGTACTTTCTTTGATGCTGCAGCAGCTTTAGCCGCAGCTAAAGACACAGCTAAAATAGCGTTAGCACCAAATTTAGCTTTATTTTCAGTACCATCTAAGTCAATCATGATTTGGTCAAGTTCAGCTTGAGCCAATGCATCTTTACCTTTTAGTGCATCTGCAATTGGGCCGTTTACCGCTTCAACTGCTTTTAAGACACCTTTACCTAAGTAACGTGCTTTGTCGCCGTCACGTAATTCTAATGCTTCACGTGAACCAGTAGATGCACCTGATGGTGCAGCAGCCATACCAAAAGAGCCATCATCAAGATGTACTTCAGCTTCTACTGTTGGGTTACCACGCGAATCCATGATTTCGCGACCAATGACGTTAATAATGTTAGCCATAATATCCTCGATATATGTAAGATAAAATTAAAATAGAAAATCAATACCAATAATCAGTAACATTAATCTAAATAATGAATCACTATTGGTATTTCACTTTCAGTTTGGTAATTTAAAATCAATTCGCAGCATAGCATAGACCTATTATGTTAGCGCAGCAACTATCAAAGCGCACAAGATTGTCTATGGATAAAAAAAAGCCATTGATGTTGGCATCAATGGCTTTCATTATTTAGCTAGCATCACCTTTTTGATGGGCAGCAGCGGCAGCTACAAACCCTTCAAATAGTGGGTGGCCATCACGTGGCGTCGAGGTGAACTCTGGATGGAATTGACCCGCAACAAACCAAGGGTGATTTGGCAGCTCGATCATTTCAACTAACTTGCGGTCAGATGAAAGACCACTGAATACTAATCCTGCTTTCTCTAAGCGCTCAACGTAGTTGTTGTTCACTTCAAAACGATGACGATGACGTTCAACACACGTATTCGAATTATACGCCGCTGCAGCTTTAGAGCCTTCCAGTAAATGACAAAGCTGAGCGCCTAAACGCATCGTGCCACCTAGATCTGACTCTTCATGACGCTTCTCAATATTACCTTCTTCATTGATCCACTCAGTGATCAAACCAATAACTGGATGGTCAGTTGAAGAATCAAATTCTGTTGAATGCGCATTTTCAAGGTTCGCAACGTTACGAGCAAACTCAATCAATGCCACTTGCATACCTAAACAGATACCGAAATAAGGTACGTTATTTTCACGGGCGTATTTAGCAGCATAAATTTTGCCTTCAACACCACGTTCACCAAAACCACCAGGAACCAAGATACCGTCTAAGCCTTCTAAAACTTCAGCACCTTTTGCTTCAACAGTTTGTGAGTCTACGTATGTGATATTAACGGTTAAACGATTTTTCAGGCCAGCATGTTTTAATGCTTCATTGACTGACTTGTAAGCATCAGGTAATTCAATGTATTTACCCACCATACCAATAGTGATTTCACCTGTTGGGTTAGCTTCTTGGTAAATTACATTTTCCCACTCAGATAAATCTGCTTCTTTACAATCAATACCAAAGCGCTTGATAACTAGTTCATCAAGACCTTGCGAGCGAAGTAACGCTGGGATTTTGTAGATACTGTCTACATCTTTAAGCGAGATAACGGCTTTTTCTTCTACATTACAGAATAGCGAGATCTTTGCTTTTTCATTCACAGGGATCGCGCGGTCACCACGACATACAAGCACATCTGGCGCAATACCAATTGAACGCAACTCTTTAACAGAGTGCTGTGTAGGTTTAGTCTTAATCTCACCTGCAGCACCTAAGAAAGGCACTAAGGTTAAATGCATAAATAAAGTGCGATCACGTCCTAGCTCTGCACTTAATTGACGAATAGACTCTAAGAAAGGCAATGATTCAATATCACCCACTGTGCCACCAATCTCTACGATAGCAACATCATGGCCTTCACCACCTTCAAGTACTTTTTCTTTAATCGCATTAGTAATATGCGGTATGACCTGAATGGTTGCGCCTAAATAATCACCACGACGCTCTTTACGTAATACTTGCTCGTAAATACGACCAGTAGTGAAGTTGTTACGACGGTTCATTTTGGTACGAATAAAACGCTCGTAATGACCTAAGTCTAAGTCAGTTTCAGCACCATCTTCAGTCACGAATACTTCACCGTGCTGGGTCGGGCTCATGGTACCTGGATCAACGTTAATGTATGGGTCCAGTTTCATAATGGTTACATTGAGGCCACGCGCCTCTAAAATTGCTGCGAGCGACGCTGCTGCAATGCCTTTACCTAGTGAAGAAACAACGCCACCAGTAACGAAGATATACCTTGTAGTCATGCTGAACCTGAGAATGTGAGTTTGAAAAATACGTGCTTGTAAGAAAGCACTAGGACGGGGCGACATTCTACCAAATTAGCCTGATAACAACAAACAATAAACTCATTAAATTAATATAAAACTTATGCTCACTGTTTTAGCGAGCCTGTTACCCATTTATCCCCGCAACAAAGTGTAATTTAACCAATTGATTCTATTCTTAGTGGTGCGATTAAACACGGCGATAAGAATGATTCACTGCCTCTGTTGTGAATCCCACACTTTATTTCAAATACTTATGACCAAAATCTATTCCAATATCTTTTCCACAAGTACCTTTGCCGCCAGTCTCTTAGCCACAAGTGCCATAACCGCCAGTTTCTTAGCGCCTAATTGCTTAACGCCCAGTATTTTAACGACTGATGCCTTTGGGACTGATACCTTAATGAATAATGACTGGCGCTATCTTTCAACTTTTGACTTAATTAATGCTAGATAATGGGCTCATCGTTGTTAAGTTCATCGTTGTTTAGTTCAGAGCTGTTTAGTTCAATCTCTATAAACAACTTGCTCTAATTCAAGTCTGTAATTATTTGCTTCGCTCGGTTTGCTTAACGGTATCCCAATATGCGTCTAGCTCTTCGAGTGTGTGCTCACTCATGGGTTTTGTACTTTTTTCAGCTAAACTTTCAACACCTCTAAATCGACGCTCAAATTTTTGATTCGCTTGTCGCAGTGCAGATTCAGGATTAACACCTAGATGCCTCGCCATATTGGCTACAGCAAAAAGTAAATCCCCCATTTCATCAACCACTTTAGCTTGGTAGATTTCTGGCTCAGCTTGTAAATGTTTCGCCTCTTCCATGACTTCGTCGATTTCTTCATGGACTTTAGCGACAACAGGGGCTAAATCAGGCCAATCAAAGCCGACTTTTGCAACTCGTTTTTGAATTTTAATCGCGCGATTTAACGCTGGAAGTGATACTGGAATATCATCAAGTAGAGAAAACTGCTGTTTTTGTTCACGCTCTGTTTGTTTAATCGCCTCCCAGGACTGTTTGACTTTTTCGGCGCTGTCTATTGCCGTTTCATTGTTAGTTGGCACACTGTTAGTTGAACTTAGCTTTAGAGCGCTTTGTTGATGAAATACATGCGGGTGTCGGCGAGTTAATTTATCGCAAATTTTATCTACTACGGTGGCAAAATCAAATAAGCCCTGCTCTTTTCCTAATTGACAGTAAAACACCACTTGGAATAACAAGTCGCCTAGCTCATCTGGTAATGATGTTAAGTCGGCTTGCTCAATGGCATCAGCGACTTCATAAGCCTCTTCAAGCGTAAACGGCACTATGCTCGCAAATGTCTGTTGTTTATCCCATGGGCATCCCGTTTCAGGATCTCGCAGTTTTTCCATTATGTTTAACAATGGTTGAATAATGTTTTGTGGCTGGCTTACTAGCAGGGCATCTAATTCAGCAGTATCTGGAGTTTGTGACATGGTAAATACTCTTTTGCGCGTTATAAAAATGGGACAAACAGTAAACTAAAACTATGAAAGAAAAAGGTGGTAAACCAGTTGATTTACCACCTTAATTAAAACGTATCACTTTCAACTAGTCGAATGATTATAACCGTCTTGCTTCAATCACACCCTCTATCTGACCAAGCTTAACTAATATTCTTGATAAGCCATCTAAGTTATACAGTTCTAATTCAAGGTCGACTGCAGCAGTTTGATTTTTTTCATCCGATGTTGAGCTCATCGCCATCACATTGGACTTTTCAGCCGCAAGCACCGTTGTGACGTCTCTTAACAAGCCGCTTCTATCGTGAGCGCTCACTTGGACTTTAATGCGATAACCACCTGAATAGTTCTCGCCCCATACGACCTCAACGCTGCGCTCAGGGTGAGCACGCATTAACTCTTTAACTTGTGAGCAATCACTACGATGTACCGATACGCCGCGCCCCATGGTGATATAACCAAATATTTCATCTCCAGGAACAGGTTTACAGCAACTTGCAATGTGGCTTAATAAATTACCTACCCCATTAACTTCGACCTGGCCTTTGCCTTTGCGAGCAGGCTTTGTATGGGAGCGTTTAATGATTTCTTCGACAATTTCTTGTTCTGTACTCGGCTCTTTACGCAAGCTAGTTTCAACAAAGTTGACCACTTGGTTTAAACGTAAATCCCCCCCACCTATCGCCGCTAACATGTCATCCATAGAGTTCATGTTAAAACGCTCAACCGCAACTTGAGCATCTTTAAGTTTCAGCGACACTCTTGCCAGTTCAGCCTCTAGTAATTCTTTACCTGCAACCATGTTTTTGTCGCGGTCTTGTTGTTTAAACCAGTGCTGAATTTTAGAGCGTGAACGAGATGACTTAATGTAGCCTAAGTTAGGGTTAAGCCAATCGCGTTTCGGGTTAGGGTGTTTTGAGGTGATGATTTCAATTCGTTCACCGGTCTCAACTTGGTATGTAAACGGCACAATACGCCCATCCACTTTAGCGCCAATACATTTGTGACCGACATGGGAGTGAATGTAGTAAGCAAAATCCAGTACCGTGGAACCTAGCGGTAAATCGACTACCTCACCATTGGGGGTAAATACATATGCTCGGTCTTCGAAAACCTGACTGCGCACTTCTTCGACAAGGTTGCCAGTTTCAGCCACATCCTCTTGCCACAATAAAATCTTACGTAGCCAGTTAATTTTTTCTTCATAACCACTTTGTTTACCACCAGCAGTACCTTCTTTGTACTTCCAGTGAGCTGCTACACCGAGCTCTGCATCTTGATGCATGGTTTCTGTGCGGATTTGTATTTCAACGGTCTTGCCTTCTGGGCCCACGACCACAGTGTGAATAGATTGGTAGCCATTAGGTTTAGGGTTTGCGACATAATCATCGAACTCTCGCGGAATATGGTGCCACAAGGTATGCACAACCCCTAAAGCACCATAACAGTCTTGCAAGCGGTCAGTGACAATTCGCACCGCTCGTACATCAAATAGCTCATCAAAGGTAAGATCTTTACCCTTCATTTTTCGCCAAATACTGTAAATATGCTTTGGACGACCGTAGACTTTAGCGCGAATATTATCTTTATCTAATCGCTCTTGCAGCTGAGTAACAAACTTATCGACAAACACTTCTCGATCGACACGTTTACCATCTAATTGCTTAGCAATATCTTTATAAACAACTGGGTGCAGGTACCTAAAAGAGATGTCTTCTAGTTCCCATTTGAGTTGGCCGATACCTAATCGGTTGGCAAGAGGGGCATATATATCAGCAACTTCACGCGCAATCAAAACCCGAGTTTCTTCATCTCCATTTTTGACTTCACGAAGTAAACGTAACCGCTCAGCAAGTTTTATTACTACAGCACGAACATCTTCGACCATAGCCAATAGCATTTTACGAATATTATCAATTTGCGGTTCGGCTGCACGAGAATCTTGGCTGACTTTTAGTGCACCAATGGCTTCCATGGTGACAACACTCGCCACAAGTTTACTTAAACTTGCACCAAATTTTTCTTCGATATCCTCAATGGATAATATGCCTTCATCATGAACGATAAAAAGCAGTGAGGCCTGCAGGGTTTCGATGTCCATGTTTAAAGGAGCAAGAATCTCGACCATCTCTCGTGCTCGGTCAAGTAACCCACGATGAACATCTGGCGTTGCGGTTGGCAAAGCATCGAGCTGTTGAATAAGTTCCAGCAACATTTGGGCTTCTTCGGCGTTTTCTATATAACGCTTTACCCATTCATCGATATTAAAATCTGATGAATTGAAATGTGCTTCTCGGACTGAGACCATAGTAAACTTCCTTTTCGGTACTTATTTTACCCTTACAATGAAACAAGCAATATCAACAAAACTAACGCAGTGCATTTCGCCCTGCACAGATAAAAATAGTCATCTTGAGGGTTGAGTATTTTATGTCAAATTAATATTACTCAATTTACAAATTCTTACGTAAAATTCAAATTTCAGCTTATTGTTTGGCCAAAAGTGAGTTGTTCTGGGTATTGGCGACACGTAATATCAATAATAAATCATCTAGAATGAATTTAGTGTTACGTGAGCAACATTCCCCAAAAACCTTTAGCCAATAACCAAAAAATGAACCGACTTGCTTTGGCTGGTTCAGCTTAGCGAGTTTCAAATAATGCCATCGCTTCAATATGATGCGTTTGTGGAAACATATCTAACATAGTCAATTTACTCAATTGATAACCTTGCTCAATTAACACCTGACTATCGCGCGCTAAACTTGCTGGGTTACAGGATACATAGACCACTTTTGCAGGTTTCATTTTAGACAACCATTGCAAGCTTTCATATGCACCGGCACGAGCCGGATCGAGAAGTAATTTATCAATTTGTCCTAACCAGCTTGCCTCAGATAAATCTGCACTTAAATCGGCATGGTAAAAGTGAATATTGTTTAATTGGTTTTCTTTCGCATTTTGATTGGCTTGAGCCACCATTTCAGGCACGCCTTCAACCCCAACCACATCTGCGGCTTGTAACGCCAATGGCAAACTAAAATTACCTACCCCACAAAACAAATCTAAAATTCGTTCATTTTCTTTAGGTGCTAACCACTCAATAGCTTGAGTAACCATCTTTTGATTAATATCCGCATTCACTTGCACAAAATTACCAGGACTGAACTGGCATTGAACTTGGCCTTCAGCTAACCGATAAAAAGGTAATCTAATATGATTCTCAGTAATAACATCGGCTTGAGACTCATCTGCCACAAACAGAGACTGTAATTGACCTTCATTATCTTGAGTTAGCAAGTGAATTTTTTGCGCTTTGGCAAACTCGATGAGTAACTGACTATCACTTTCTTTCAAAGCTTTAGTGATGCGCAATACCGCAAACACGCCATTTTCTGCTTCAGTTAACTCCACATGCCCTAACGATGTCTTAGCATAAAGTTGATTAAGTAATGCGGTAAACGGTGTAATTAAATTTGATAATGACTTCGCTAATACATCACATTGTTTTATTTGCACAATATTATTGCTATTGGCAGCACGGAAGCCTAATTCGAGCATTTTTGATTTCTTATTAAACAGCGTAGCGAGCCTCGCTCTTCGGCGATAATGCCAATCTTCACTGACGACAGGCTCAGTAAGAATACCGTCCTCGACATCCACTGCCAGTTTGCTCATTAAATTAGTTAAGGCAGCTTGTTTATGTTGACGTTGTGCATCTATGCTTAAGTGTTGTAAATCACAACCGCCACACTGTTGATAATGTGGACATTTTGCTTTGGCACGATTTGGTGTTTTTTCGTCAATACCGATTAATTTCGCTTTAGCGTATTTTTTCTTTTGTTCTGTTAGCTGAACCGTCACTTTTTCACCAGGGAGCGCACCAGGTATAAACACGACCTTACCATTATGCTGCGCTATACCAGCGCCAAGGTGATCGAGTTGTGTTACCGTTAAACTCAACTTAGCTGATAACTGCTTCGTTTTGTTCGGTTTTGCTTTAAAAAATTGCGCCATTTTGGCCTCTGGTATGGAATAAAAAACTGGTCAAGAGTGCTCTATTTCTGGCAATCTAGACAACATATTTGATAAAAGTCTTTAGGAATAATTACTTCACGATGAATAATGCTAACAACATGACCAAATACAGCCTCCGTTCGTGGGTGCTTGTACTTGCGTTAGCGCCTACCGTGATGGTGGGTATTCTACTTGGAAGTTACTTCACCATAAACCGTTTTTATGAACTTGAAGAAACCTTAATCGCCCAAGGCCGTAGTATTGTCGAACCATTGGCTATTGCAAGTGAATTTGGTCTTGTCACCGAAGACAGAGAAGCTACTAAACGCTTATTAGCTGCATCGCAATTAAACAACTCCTCTTTGATTCACTCTATCGCCATTTTTGATAGCGACAACCAACTGTTTGTCACCTCGCACTACCATAAAGATTTCGAAAGTATGCGATATCCACTAGCGCTGAGAAATTTAATCGCCAGCCAATATGAAACCATAGACGATACTATGGTCATTCGTGTGCCTATTTTATCCCATACCGGTATTGCGCCCAAAACCAATAACTATATTGCAACAGCCTCTCCTGCTCCGACAGGAACTAGCGTTATCAATAATGCGGAAGGTCAGCAAATACTGGGCTACATTTCAATATTATTAAACAAAGAAAATGCATTATTAGAACAACATCGGGCAGCGATAGCGGCTTTTGTTATTGTATTAATCGGGGTGCAGTTAAATCTATTTTTCACCTTTCGATTAGTAAAGCATGTGAACTACCCAATTACAGAAATGGTTCGGGTCGTCGCAAAAATCCGTGAAGGAAAGCTCGATACTCGCCTTGAAGGACAACTTATCGGTGAGCTAGATTTACTGAAGCGTGGCATTAATGCCATGGCAAGCTCCTTGTCTGAATATCACGATGAAATGCAGCAAAATATTGACCAAGCGACTTCTGATCTGCGTGAAACCTTAGAGCAAATTGAGATTCAAAACGTTGAGTTGGACTTAGCTAAAAAACGGGCGCTTGAAGCTAGCAGAATAAAATCTGAGTTTTTAGCAAACATGTCTCACGAGTTACGTACTCCGCTTAACGGTGTCATTGGTTTTTCTCGACAACTGATTAAAACGCCCCTGCACTCTAGCCAGCTTGATTACATCAAAACCATTGAAAGAAGTGCCAGTAACTTACTCGGCATCATTAATGACATTCTTGATTTCTCTAAACTCGAAGCAGGTAAAATGGTTCTTGAAAAAATGCCTTTTGCTTTGAGAGAAACCATTGCCGACACCATCAGTATCGTGGCTGGTAGCGCCCATGAAAAAAGCATTGAATTAGTTGTCGATATTGATGACAACGTGCCAGAAAGTGTCAGTGGCGATGCAATGCGCGTAGGTCAAATCATGACAAATTTAATTGGTAATGCGATTAAATTTACCGATGAAGGCAGTGTGATTTTAAAAATGCATTTAGTTGGCCAGCGAGATGAAAACATTACTTTGCGCTGCGAAGTGATTGATACAGGTATCGGTATCGATGAAGGCCAACAAGAATATTTATTCCAAGCTTTCGGGCAAGCTGATTCGTCTATATCTCGACGCTTTGGCGGTACAGGATTAGGCTTAGTGATTACCAAACGCTTAATCAATCAAATGGGCGGGCAAATCGGTTTTACTTCTACGCCTAATAAAGGGTCGACATTCTGGTTTATGCTGCCGCTTGAGCTAAGTCAATTCCATATCGGTGAAGTATTACACTTAGAGTCTTTGCGGGATAAAACACTATTACTGTTTGAATCACGAGAGCTCACTCGTGATACCTTTAATCGCCGCTTTGAAGCTTGGGGAATGCATTTAACGTCTGTGGGACAACTACCACATTTAGAAACCACATTGTCTTCAAGTAAAGTGCACTACGATTATATTCTTTTAGGCTGCCATGGCTTTAAAGATAATGAGCAATTACTCAGCTTCTTAAAACTTGCTCGTGAAAAGACAGCTTGCTTGGTGTTATTGCATGACGGTATCGAGCAACAAGAAATCTTAAACCAAGGATTAAGACCTAATACGGATATACTGATGAGTATGCCGGTCAGTGACTATGATTTAGCGAATCAGTTGATACACCCACCAACGCAAACAGCGTTATTAACTGAAACATTGCCTGAAACAGTTTATGAACGTAAAAACCTTAATGTTCTGGCCGTTGATGACAACTTAGCGAACCTTAAATTAATTGATACCTTACTGAAAGAGCTCGTGGTGAATGTGGTATCGGTGAATAACGGTGATGATGCGATTAAGTATGCTAAACAACAAGTATTCGATGTCATCTTTATGGATATTCAAATGCCGGGCACTGATGGTATCACAGCAACCAAGTTGATTCGTCAAGAGTCACAAAACCGCAATACGCCAATCATTGCCGTCACTGCCCACGCAATTGCAGAAGAGCGAGAATTAATTTTAGGTAGCGGCATGGACGGTTATCTGCCTAAGCCGATTGATGAGGCAGCCCTTAAAGGAGTTATTGATCGCTGGATCAATAAACCTAAGTTTACCCATTTTGATATGCACACTCTAAATTGGGAATTATGCCTTGCTCAAACGAATCAAAAACCTGATTTAGCCCTCGAAATGCTGCAGATGTTAGTTGATTCATTACCTGATAACGTTGTTAACATTGAAACAGCCCTTAAAACCGTCAATAGCGAACTCATGTTACAGACCGTGCATAAACTTCATGGGGCAAGTTGTTACTGTGGCGTACCTAACACTCAGAAGCTTTGCCAAGAAATTGAGTCTGCGCTAAAGCACAAAACCAGCATTGAAGATCTTGAACCAGAAATACTTGAGTTACTTGATGAGTTAACTAAGGTAGAATCAGCAGCAAATCAAGTGATATCACAGTTATCAGCGGATGTACCCAATGAGTCATAAACCCGGTTTTTTTAAACGTTTAAAAGCGTTGTCTTTACCTCAAAAGCAATTATTTGCTACCGCACTTTGCCAACGCATGTTGCCAAATTATCAGTTATTTTCTGAAGTTTGCGAATTTGGCGAGCCAAAAACACTCAGCACTGTCTTAGAGCTATTGTGGCAATCTCAATACGATAAAAAACTTAAATTTAACTATGACATTCATTTACAACGCTTAGAAGACAACACCCCTGAGCCAAGTAACTTTGAAGCATACGGAGTTTACCCAGCAATGGATGCAGCTGTCGCGTTAACCACCTTACTTGGCGGTATTCAGGGTAAAATTGAAGAAGACATTACCAACATCAGTAAATTATCTTCAAGTACAGTAGCCAACTACATTGAAGCTATCAGTGTTGATGAACTTCAAGATGAATTAAACGAAGAAGTCGTAGAAGAGTTTGTTTTCGCACATCCTGTGATGCAGGAAGAAAAAGAACTACAAGGAATGTTACTGGATATTATTGAAGCTAACCCTAAATTATCAGCTGAATTCGTTAAAGAGTTACGTAAAGAAATAGTCGACGCTGGTGTTTCTAATATTGGGATCAGTGTTCAGTAACTGAGTTTTTTGTTAGCAATATTTATTGGCAAGATTTATGGGCATTCAGCCTATAGAAAAACTTTGAGCACACTTGTTAGTGCGCTCAGAGTTGCACTTGCATCATTAACTTATTCGCCAACCCAATGACTGTCAAATCAACAATGTCATTGACTTCCAATAGACACACATAAGGAGAAGATGATGGCCAACATTTTAACTCCCCTTATTGCTGTCTTTGGCATCATGTTGCTAGGCTTTATTGTTCAAAAACTAAAAGTGCTTCCTCATGATACCGACTTTACATTAAACGAATACGTCTATTACGTGGCGTTCCCCGCTATTTTATTCATTGCGTTAGCCGAAACCGATATACATGAGATCATGCAATGGGGCTTTATTGCGGCCTTTGGTATTGCAATGGTTGTGACCTATTTCATTACGGTGCTCATTTCATCTATCGCAGATAAAAAACAACCGGCACTAGCCGCTATCAGAGGGTTAAATACCAGCTTTGGTAATACCGCATTTATTGGTATTCCACTAATGATGATGCTTTATCCAGATAACAATCACGCAATCACAGCTGCTGCAATTGCGAGTTTGTTATCTGTCATTATGTTTGCCTTTGCAATGGTCAATATGGAACTTGCCATCAATAAAAAGCAAAAACGACACCCTGTGCTTATTATGTTGAATGCGTTAATTAGTAATCCCATTGTTATTGGTTGCACTTTAGGGGTCATGGCATCAGCTTTGTATATCCCAATTCCTGATAGCATCAGCATGATGATGAGGTTAATTGGCAATACCTCAAGCCCATGTGCGCTGTTTGCGATTGGTATGGTTCTCGCTAAAGCAATGCATGGAGGTACAGAGCCTGAAACGCCACCTCACCATCTTGCAATCGAAATGGGCATATTAAATATACTTAAACTCGTGATTCAGCCATTGATTGCTTATGGTTTACTACGCTATTTTAATGTCGATAACGAGTTACTTATCATGGGGGTCATCTTAGCTGCATTACCAACTGCAGCAAGTGTTTACTTACTCGCACAGCGTTATCAAACCTATGGGCTGTCGAGCGCTAAATGCATCTTGATTAGTACCCTTGCCACCTTTATTAGCCTTCCCCTGATTGAACAATTACTTGAACAGCTCAACTAAATACTAAACTTCTTGCTGCTAATAACTTCCGCATAAATACAACTCAAAAAAATTAGCAACCAGCACTTTACTGTATATAAAAACAGTGTAGACTGTTTATAAATACAGTGGTTTGGTGTTTCTTTACACAGGGATTGATTATGCTTTGCCAATTAAGCATTAATAATTTTGCGATTGTACGTTTTCTTGAACTTGACTTTAAAGCCGGAATGACCAGCATCACAGGTGAAACTGGTGCCGGTAAATCTATCGCTATCGATGCGCTAGGCCTATGCTTAGGCAATAGAGCCGATGCCAATACCGTTCGCCCTGGGGCAAACAAAGCTGAAGTTTCTGCACGGTTTTCGCTTGAAGATGTGCCGTATGCTAAACGCTGGCTTGAAGATAATGATCTTGATGTCGATGAAGAATGTATTTTACGTCGAACGATTAGCGCCGACGGTCGCTCTAGAGCCTACATTAATGGTAACCCTGTCCCACTCACTCAACTTAAAGCACTAGGACAATTATTTGTCGGAATTCATGGGCAGCACGCTCACCATGCCATGCTTAAAAGTGAGCATCAACTTACCTTACTCGATAGCTATGCCAACCACAGTATCCTTATCGACAATGTGAGTAAAAGCTATCAACGCTGTAAGCTCATTGAAAATGAATTAAAACAATTACAGTTAAACCAACAAGAGCGTATTGCCCGCAAACAACTTCTACAATACCAAGTCGAAGAACTGGACGAATTTGCTTTAAAGCCTGGTGAATTTGAGCAAATAGAGCAAGAACACAAACGCTTGGCTAACGGCAGTGATTTAATTGAAAATTGTCAATTAACGCTTCAATTGCTTAGCGAGGATGATGAGCACAATATCGAGTCCTCATTAAATCGGGTGATAGGTTTTGCCGATCAATTACAATCATTTGATCCAGCATTGCAAAGTGTTGCAAACATGCTCAATGAAGCCTTAATTCAGGTACAAGAAAGTACCAGTGAAGTTCAAGACTATTTAAGCAAAATAGAGCTAGATCCCGAGCATTTTGCATTTTTGGAACAACGTATTTCCAAGGCCATGCAACTGGCGAGAAAGCATCATGTTCAAACAGAACATTTAGCTGAACACCATCAAGCATTAGCCATAGAATTAAAAGAGCTAAATAACGATGCAACCCGACTAGATGAGATTCAACAGCAAGTTGACGACAGTAAACAAGCTTATATTAAAAGCGCTCAAAAACTCAGCCAAAGCCGCCTTCGCTATGCAAAAGAGCTTAATAAACTTGTCACTCGCTCGATTCATGAATTGAATATGCCCAAGGGTAAGTTTTCTATAGAAGTCAATTTTAACCCAGACATTCAATCTGTTACTGGTAGCGATCAAGTTGAATTTCAAGTGACCACTAACCCAGGACAACCCCTTCAACCGATTGCAAAAGTCGCTTCTGGTGGTGAGTTATCACGTATTGGTTTAGGTATTCAAGTTATTACTGCGAAAAAAGTTGCCACCCCGACACTCATATTTGATGAAGTCGATGTCGGTATTTCTGGGCCAACTGCGGCCGTTGTTGGACGTATGCTGCGCAGTTTAGGGGAATCTACTCAAGTTATCTGTGTGACCCATTTACCTCAAGTAGCAGGTAATGGTCACCAACATATGCTGGTGAACAAGTTTAGTAAAAGTGGTGGCACTGAAACGCAAATGAAACCCCTTGATAAAGAGCAAAGGATCAGTGAATTAGCTAGGTTATTAGCTGGTGATGTTATTACAGAAAACACACTTGCTAACGCTCGAGAACTACTTCAATAGCTAAGATAGTAAAGTGCTCACTAATCACTAAAAAGCCCACCAATTGGTGGGCTTTTTAGTGATTGTTCAATCAAGACTTATACGAAGTAATAGATAAGCTGCAAACAGATTAATGCAAAAAAGCCTGCTAAAACATCGTCAATCATAATACCAAAGCCGCCATGAACTTTGGCATCTAGCCAACGAATAGGCCAAGGTTTCAAAATATCAAAAAAACGGAATAGTGCAAAACCAATGACTAACCATATTAAGCCCGCTGGGGCAGCTATCATGGTAATCATTAAGCCGGCAACCTCATCCCAGACAATGGCGCCATGATCATGGACTCCCATGTCTTTGGCTGCTTTATCACATATATAAAAGCCAATAAGCGTACTTAACACAGTGATAATAATAAATGCGGTTAAGCTAAGGTGCCCCATTAAGTAAACTAATGGCACGGCTGCTAATGTACCGAAAGTGCCGGGGGCTTTAGCTGCTAACCCACTGCCAAACCCAAGTGCTAAAAAATGCACTGGATTTTTAAGTGATAATTTTTTTACCGCTGGATCGTTTGATAATAGATTCATTAAAAGTGCTCAAAACTTTTTAGGTCTAGCTCAAATGGTTCGCCATTGGATACCAACCTTAATTTATCACCCGCGCATATTTGTCCAATTTTGACAAATTTAACACCTGCGTGAATTAAGGCTGTATCTAAAGCGCCCCGTTGTGCTTCAGGTACAGTGAAAAGAAGCTCGTAATCTTCGCCCCCAGTCAAAGCATAATTGATTGCTTGCTCTGGCCCCACTGAGCCAACCAATGAAGTCGATACCGGTAATTCATTGACATCAACGACGGCTCCAACGTTTGAAGCTTTTAATATATGAACAATATCGGAGTTAAGGCCATCAGATAAATCAATTGCACTGGTTGCTAATGAACGCAGGGCTTGTCCAGCCAAGATCCTTGGCGTTGGATGATAATGGCGATTAATCAAAAACTCTTTAAACTGAGGGTCAACATCTTGCTTACCTAGCAAAATATCCAAGCCTAATGCGGAATCACCTAAGGTACCAGTGACATAAATCCAGTCACCGATTTTTGCACCACCACGAGTTAAGGCTTTACCGGTAGGAACTTGACCATGAATCGTGATATTGATACTGCGTGGGCCACGAGTAGTATCACCACCAATCAAGCTCACACTGTAGTATTCCGCAGCTTCAAACAACCCTTCACTAAACTGCTGTAACCAGTCGTTATCAACATCAGGCAAGGTTAACGCCAGGGTCATCCAAGCGGGATCGGCTCCCATCGCAGCTAAATCAGATAAGTTTACTGCCACTGATTTATAGCCTAACTCATGCGCAGGCATTGAAGGTAGGAAGTGAATATTTTCTACGAGGGTGTCACAAGAAATTGCAATAGATTTGTTTTCAGCTGGTTGTACTAATGCACAGTCATCACCAATGCCGAGATGAACATCACGACGTTTCTGACCTTTATCACGGAAAAATTGTTCAATAAGTTGGAATTCTTTCACGATAAAATTGGTACGGTTGCCCGCCCACCTACTGTTATAGAAATCGGTAAGCCATACAAAAACGGTATCCGAAGATACCGTTTTATTTATTACTTACGAGTAACAAGCTTATCTAGCATACCATTGACAAACTTATGACTGTCATCGGCACCAAAGGCTTTCGCTAATTCGATACCTTCGTTGATAGCCACTTTAAATGGCACATCTTTACGATAAGTGAGTTCATACGCAGCTAAGCGCACAATGGCTTTCTCAACTGGCGATACGTCTTCAATATCACGATCTAAATGTGGCTTTAAAAGCGCATCAAGTTGAGTCGCTTTTGTTGCTACACCTGATAGCAACTCACGAAAATAAGCTACATCAACACCGTTAATGTTTTGCTCAGTTAAAAATTCGTGTTCAACGTCAGCAACGTTATTTTGGCTTAACTGCCACGAATAGATAGCTTGAACAGCTAAACGGCGTGCCTTACGGCGCTCTGAAGGCTTCATTACTTTTCCTACTACTATACCAACTGTTGTTCTAATTCTTGCAGAACATTAACCATTTCAAGTAGGCCAAGGGCAGCTTCAGTACCTTTGTTACCTGCTTTAGTACCAGAGCGCTCAATTGCTTGCTCAATGGTATCTGTGGTTAACACGCCAAATGAAACAGGAATATCAAACTCTAAAGCAACTTGAGCTAGACCCTTGTTACACTCGCCTGCAACTAAATCAAAATGCGGAGTACCACCACGAATCACAGCACCAAGTGCAATGATACCGTCAAATTTCCCACAAGCAGCAACACGTCGTGCAGCCAGTGGTAATTCAACAGCGCCAGGAACACGAACAACAGTAATGTTGTCATCTTCAACCTGACCAAAACGTTTTAGTGTATCTATTGCGCCATCAAGCAGACTCTCAACTAAGAAACTATTGAAACGCGATACAACGATCGCCACTTTGGCATTTTTTGCTTCGATATTACCTTGAACTACGTTCATTATCTTACCTAAATTAGCTAAAGCACCCAGCTCTGGGCAAAAGTGGCGGTATAATACCACAGCAAAATGCCCTGAGTCCTGTGCAATTAATGATAAATGTTAACTTCACTAAATTAGTGAATTATTCTGCAATGTAATCAGTCACTTCTAAACCGAAGCCCGATAACGAATGATAATGTTTCGGCGAACTCAATAGCCTCATGCTGCTGACACCAAGACTTGATAGTATTTGCGAACCGATGCCCACTTTACGTGAGGTGCCGACCCATTTCGCCGCAGTTGGTGCTTGACCTTTGTCTTCTGCTTCAAACGCTTTTACTTTGGCTAGCATCTCACTTGAATGCTCTTCATGGCCTAATAATACTAAAACACCACCTTCATTAGCGATGCGTTCCATCGCTTTTTCTAGTGGCCAGCTACGTTTTTGATCTCGCTCAGAGTGAAGCAAATCGTTAAATGTATTTTGCAAGTGCACACGCACTAAACAATCAGCTTTCACTTCACCTTTTACCAATGCATAGTGCAATTGATTATCGATGGTGTCTCTAAATGTCACCATAGTAAACTCACCAAAGCGTGTGGGTAGTTTACATTCTGCTTCACGCACAACAGTGGTTTCTTTGGTATTACGGTACTCAATTAAATCAGCAATTGTCCCCATTTTAATACCGTGTTTTTCACTAAACACTTCTAAATCAGGACAACGTGCCATCGTGCCGTCATCATTTAAAATCTCAACGATCACACCTGAAGGCTCCAAACCTGCTAATCGAGCTAAATCGCAACCAGCTTCAGTGTGTCCAGCACGCGTTAATACGCCGCCATCTTGTGCCATTAATGGGAAAATATGCCCAGGCTGAACTAAATCAGCGGCTTTAGCATCTTTTGCAACAGCCGCCTGAACTGTAACAGCACGATCATGAGCTGAAATGCCTGTTGTTACACCTGTTGCAGCTTCAATTGATACAGTAAAGTTTGTCGAGAACTGTGCATTATTATTAGTTACCATTAAAGGTAAATTTAACTGCATACAGCGCTCTTTAGTCATTGTTTGGCAAATCAATCCACGACCATAGGTCGCCATAAAGTTAATTGCCTCTGGCGTCACCTTTTCGGCCGCCATGATAAGATCGCCTTCATTCTCTCTATCTTCATCGTCCATCAAGATAACCATTTTACCCTGACGAATATCTTCGATGATCTCTTCTATACTGTGTAGTGCCATGTTAAGACCTTTATGTTTAGTTTTTCTATATCAGCAACATAGGCTAAATATATTCGGGTATTCTATTTTCTATCGCATAAATCCGGCGTTGGCTAGCATTTCCATAGTGATGCCGCCTTCGGATTTTGTGGCTTTTTCAGCGTTCATCAAGCGCTCTAAATAACGTGCAATTAAATCCACTTCGATGTTGACCTTACTGCCGGCTTGCAAAGCCAACAAGGTCGTTTCTTCGGCTGTATGTGGCACAATCGTTAACCTAAAACGATGCCCATCAATTTCGTTAACTGTTAAGCTAACTCCGTCAATGGTTATTGAGCCTTTATGAGCGATATATCGAGATAAGTCTTCAGGTGCGAGTAACCAAAACTCGATGGCTTTTCCGCGCACATTTCGTTGCTCAACCCTTGCAATACCATCAACATGCCCGCTTACCATATGGCCGCCTAAACGCGTCGTTGGCATCACCGCTTTTTCAAGGTTAACCTTTTGTCCGACTTTATAATCAGCAAAACCAGTTAATGCGACAGTTTCAGCTGAAATATCTGCAACATAACCATCAGGTAGACATTGTACAACCGTTAAACACACACCATTGGTTGCAATACTATCTCCTAGTTTGACATCAGATAAATCCAAACTACCACTAGCTACATTTAAACGAATATCATCGCCTTTGCGATCAATTTTTCTTAATGTGCCTAGGGCTTCAATAATGCCGGTAAACATAAATACTCACTTGTTATCTTATTCAATATTATTTAACAGTGTTCGTTGCCTATACCGTTTAAATAATGGCAAAAAATCTTGTTGCTTATAGAGCAAATATCATTCTTAGATCTGCACCGACTCGACGCGTATCGTTAAGTTGTATTTTAGGGATATCTGACATGGCTTGGTAATCATCAAGCTGGACTAAATTACGACCTTGGCTACCCAGTAACTTCATCGCTTGATATAAATACAATTCATCACCTAAGCCTTGTTTGATGACGCTACCCGCTAATGTTGCTCCAGCCTCTACGAGAACCGTATTGCATTGCTTACCTAAATAAGTAAATAACGCATGTAAATCAACGCGTCCATCATCATTTGCACCAATAGTGATACAACTAACATGATTGTTAAATCTTTCTCTCACTTCTGCGGGGTATTCCACACATGAAACCAACAGTATAGGAGACGCTATTTCAAACAGTGCAAAGTCATTTGTTAGCCTAGCTTTACTATCTAGAATAACCCTTAATGGTTGTTTAATTTCATTTGCTGCTAAATGCTCTTTTACACTGCCTAATTCTTCATAACGGACATTCATAGATGGGTTGTCAGCAAGTACCGTTTCTACACCAGTAATAATGGCGCATTGTCGAGCACGTAACTTTTGTACATCCGCTCGGGCTTCAGGTCCTGTAATCCATTTAGACACCCCATTAGACAATGCCGTTTTTCCATCAATACTGGCAGCAAGCTTAATGGTAACAAGTGGCAAGCCTGTGAGCATTCGCTTAGTAAACCCAAGATTAAGTTGTTTGGCTTGCTCGGTTAATAATCCGACTTCAACCTCAATTCCCGCTTCTTGTAGCATTCGAATACCATTACCTGCCACTTGCGGGTTGGCATCAACCTCAGCAATAACAACCCTTTTTATCCCCGCATTTATTAACGCTAATGCACAAGGAGGAGTTCGGCCGTAATGACTGCAAGGCTCAAGGGTGACATAGGCAGTGGCTTGGCTTAATTTATCTTGCTGCTGATTGGTTTGTACTGCATTTAAAGCGTGAATTTCAGCGTGCGGGCCACCCGCTTTAATATGATAACCTTGACCAATAATCTGCTCGCCAACGGCAATCACACAGCCTACGTTTGGATTAGGCCGAGTTGTATAACGTCCTTTTTCTGCTAATGAAATTGCCAGACTCATCATTGAAATATCAAGGATAGACCACTGAGACATAAAAACCTTCTTGATTGCACCAAAACGATAAAAAGCAATATTTTGCTAGCGGCAAGTAATGATAATGCGGCTACTTTTGTAACTTAGCGATTGCTTCACCAAATTGAGACACATCTTCAAATGCACGGTAAACAGAAGCAAAGCGAATATAGGCAACTTTATCAAGCACCATTAACTGCTCCATCATTAAGTTACCGATCATAGCAGAGTCAATTTCTCGTTCGCCTGTCGCACGAAGCGTGGATTTTATTTTTGTTAATGCTTGCTCAATTTGATCCATAGAAACAGGGCGTTTTTCAACTGCTCTAAGCATACCGCCACGAAGTTTCTCTTCATCAAATGGCTGACGAGTGCCATCTTGTTTGATCACTCTAGGCATCACCAGCTCAGCACCTTCAAAGGTCGTAAAGCGTTCATGGCACTCGGTACATTCCCGGCGACGACGTACTTGGTGGCCATCAGCCACAAGTCGAGAGTCAATCACTTTAGTATCTGTCGCGCTACAAAATGGGCAATGCATATTCGCTCCTGAAATTAAAAAGAAAATGGCTGTAAGTACTCGGTACTTACAGCCATTAAAGTTTATCCTATTTACTTTATAAGGTTAACCTTATCGATAAGATTATCCTGCCAAGATAAATTGAATAAAGCCAGTCTTACTCAATCACGTTCCTGTTTCAGAATACTTGAAAGGTATTAACCGTAAACAGGGAACTTAGCACATAATTCAAGCACTTGATTCTTCACACGCTCAATCGTGGCTTCATTATTAATATCGTCAAGTACATCACACATCCAGTTGGTTAACTCAACTGATTCAGTTTCAGTAAAACCACGGCGTGTAATTGCAGGAGAACCAATACGTAAACCTGAAGTCACAAACGGTGAACGTGGATCATTTGGCACCGAGTTTTTGTTCACTGTGATGTTAGCTTTGCCTAAGGCAGCATCAGCATCTTTACCAGTCATATCTTTGCTGATTAAATCAAGCAGGAATAAGTGGTTATCAGTGCCGCCAGATACCACATCATAGCCACGTTCGATAAAGGTTTTAGCCATCACTTTAGCGTTGGCAACAACTTGCTCTTGGTAAGTCGTAAACTCTGGATCTAATGCTTCTTTAAATGCAACGGCTTTAGCTGCAATAACGTGCATTAATGGACCACCTTGGCCGCCAGGGAATACTGCTGAGTTTAATTTTTTATAGATATCTTCATCGTTTGATGCTGATAAAATTAATCCACCACGAGGACCAGCAAGTGTTTTGTGTGTCGTCGTTGTTACTACGTGTGCATGTGGTAACGGGTTCGGATAGATACCAGCAGCAACAAGACCTGCAACGTGGGCCATATCAACAAATAAGTAAGCACCTACTTTGTCAGCGATTTCACGGAATTTACCCCAATCGATGATACCTGAGTATGCAGAGAAACCAGCAATAATCATTTTAGGCTTATGTTCAACAGCTAAACGCTCAACTTCTGCATAATCGATTTTGCCAGTCGTTTCATCGATACCGTACTGAACCGCATTGTATAATTTGCCTGAAAAGCTCACATGAGACCCGTGAGTCAAGTGACCACCGTGTGCCAGGCTCATACCTAAAACGGTGTCACCACCTTGTAAAAGCGCCATGAAAACAGCTGAGTTTGCCTGAGAACCAGAATGCGGCTGAACGTTAGCGTATGTTGCGCCGAACAACTCTTTAGCACGTGAAATAGCTAATTCTTCAGCAATATCAACATGCTCACAACCACCATAATAACGCTTACCAGGGTAACCTTCTGCGTATTTATTGGTTAACTGAGAACCTTGTGCTTCAAGAACACGTGGGCTGGTATAATTTTCAGATGCGATTAATTCAATGTGCTCTTCTTGGCGACGAGTCTCATCTTCAATGGCTTGAAACAGTTGTGGATCGTAATCCGCGATATTCATAGCTTTCTTTAGCATTGGTGTCTCCAACAGCAGTTCTTATATATAGGGTTGCGCGGTATTCTACTCTGCTCTGCGTCACAATCCCAGCATTTAGAACATGAATTTCATTGGAAATTATCTTTAATTTGATTAATCCAAAATTTGAGTTAAACAAAAAATAAAGTAGAATTATCATCATCATTGGTCACTAAAGAACCTTAAAAATGGCTCAATTTGTCTATAGTATGCTGCGGGTAGGAAAGATTGTTCCGCCTAAAAAACAAATCCTCAAAGATATTTCACTTAGTTTTTTCCCTGGCGCCAAAATTGGTGTACTTGGATTAAATGGTTCTGGTAAATCAACTTTGCTAAAAATCATGGCAGGTTTAGATACCGAAATCGAAGGTGAAGCACGTCCGATGCAGGACCTAAAAATTGGTTACCTGCCACAAGAACCTAAGCTTGATGAATCACAAACAGTACGTGAAGCAATTGAAGAAGCGGTCAGTGAGGCTAAGAATGCGCTGACTCGTCTGGATGAAGTTTACGCACTTTATGCTGAACCTGACGCCGACTTTGATGCATTAGCAAAAGAGCAAGGTGAACTTGAAGCAATTATTCAGTCTCAAGATGCTCATAACCTAGATGTAATTTTAGACCGAGCAGCTAACGCATTACGCTTACCTGATTGGGATGAAAAAATCGAAGTGCTATCAGGTGGTGAACGTCGCCGTGTCGCAATTTGTCGCTTACTACTTGAAAAGCCAGACATGTTGTTACTTGACGAACCAACTAACCACTTGGATGCTGAATCTGTCGCGTGGCTTGAACGTTTCTTACAAGATTATACTGGCACCGTAGTTGCGATTACCCATGATAGATATTTCTTGGATAATGCTGCGGGTTGGATTTTAGAACTTGACCGTGGTGAAGGTATTCCTTGGGAAGGTAACTACTCATCTTGGCTTGAGCAAAAAGATGCACGTCTACAACAAGAGTCTGCAACTGAAAGCGCCCGCCAAAAAACCATTCAAAAAGAATTAGAATGGGTACGCCAAGGCAGTAAAGGTCGTCAATCTAAAGGCAAAGCCCGTATGGCTCGCTTTGAAGAATTGAACACCAACGACTATCAAAAGCGTAACGAAACTAATGAATTGTTCATTCCACCAGGGCCTCGTTTAGGTGACAAAGTAATTGAGGTTAATAACTTAACTAAGTCTTATGGCGATCGAGTGTTGATTGATGACTTAAGTTTCTCAATTCCTAAAGGTGCGATTGTCGGTATTATCGGTGCAAACGGTGCGGGTAAATCAACATTATTTAAAATGATTTCAGGCGCTGAACAACCTGATAGCGGCAGCATCGAAGTGGGTGAATCAGTACAAATTGCTTCGGTTGAGCAATTCCGTGATTCAATGAACGACAAGAATACCGTCTGGCAGGAAATCTCAGATGGACAAGATATCATGCGTATCAACAACACAGAGATCCCAAGTCGTGCTTACGTTGGGCGCTTTAACTTCCGTGGTGGCGATCAGCAAAAAATCATTGGTACCTTATCTGGTGGTGAACGTAACCGTGTTCATTTAGCCAAACTGCTACAAGCAGGTGGTAACGTACTCCTACTCGATGAACCAACCAATGACTTAGATGTTGAAACACTGCGTGCGCTAGAAGAGGCGTTATTAGAGTTCCCTGGTTGTGCCATGGTTATTTCTCATGACCGTTGGTTCTTAGACAGAATCGCCACTCACATTTTAGATTATCGTGATGAAGGCCAAGTTAACTTCTATGAAGGAAACTACACTGAATACACGGCCTGGTTGAAAGAACACCTTGGTACTGAAGCCATTGAGCCACATCGTTTAAAGTACAAGCGTATTGCTAAATAGTCGCAGGATTATCATTATCTGATTCTGACTAAAATTAATCACTTAATAATAGCCTTAGTCAGTTGATTGTATTGCCATTATAAAAGTCCTATTGATGGTGAAATTCGTTAATTCGAGTTTTCACTTTAAATAGGACTTTTTTATGTTTACCCGCCATTACTTTCACTAATCGCTAAAATAACCACTTACCCATAAAGGCAGTCATAAAAATGACGACTGTCTGAAAACCTGCAATTTGTTAAATTTCTAAATGCCTCATGGTTAACTTACTCTGTTGAGCTTATTCACTCGCGTTAACAATATAACTAACACAGCCAACAAAAACTTGGTTCTTTAAAGAACATTAACAATAACTTAAGCACAAGAGGATAAAGCAACATCAGGTATAATAAGGTAACAATATATCAGTCAAACCGCCCTACTGTTGGCTTGTTGTAAAAAAGCGTCAAAAAACCACAATCTATTTGTAAAGACAAATTAACTTAAGTACTATAAAATTATTGACGGATTATTTTACTGTTGACCAGTTGCAGTAGCACAAGGCTATGCACGAACAATTACACAAAAATGGAGGAATCAGTGAGATATAGTCGAATTACTTTTATTTTATTATGTTTTTATGCCAGCAGCTCATTTGGTTTAGAGATTATTTCGAGTAGCGAAACCCAAAAACTACAAGAAATTGAGCAAAAGTATAATATTGATGATTTACTCATTTCTGCCAACGATAAATTGTCAACGCACAAAAAGAAAGAATCAGATTTCCACGCCTTAAGTGTCGAGATTAAAAGCAAGCAAACTGAATATGAACATTTGGTTTCTAAGTTACCAGCTAAAATCTTGTCACGCGCTAACCTAAGTTCTTTTTACCGTGATTTAGAAAATCTTGTCCTTAAAATAGATCAACTTGAAACCAAGTATGATATCGACGGTAAATCGCTTAAGAGAGAATACAAATCGATAATGGCAGAATATGATGTCATTAATGAAACTCGCACAAACAAAGATGAGCAACTAGCCGCACTTAAAAGTGAAATCACCAAGCGCGTTATTGCTGATGTTTCAAAAGCTGACACGGTTCAATCAGTTGATTTAGATGGTTCAACCTTATGTAGTAAATTTCAGTCAATTAACGATTGTTTGAAAGATTCAGAAAGCTACATTGTGACTAATACAATCAAAACTGATCCTTTTTTGAATGAGCGCAGTGTTTTACTTTCATATGACGTCATCGACGCCAGTATGAATATGTCAGGCAACTTAAACTATAAAATTAAGATGGCATTCAAACCTTCATATAACAGTAAAATTGACTCACTGATTAATGAAGAACTAGGCCTTAAATCAGCCATGATTACATTAGTTAGTAATGTCGCCGCTGATTGGTTTGTCGATGGTGTTAAAGTTGGGACTGGCCGTGAGATTTTTCATGAAGTGCCATTAGGTCAACACGGTATTTTGGCTTCTTATCAAACGAAAGATAAGTCGAGTGTTGAGTTCATTCAAGGCAATGGTGTTTTCAACTATAACTTTAACGAAACATCTCGTAATAATGACTTAGTGACATTGCCACAGACCGAAAAAACCAAAAAACAAACCATGAAAATGAAGCCTAAACAAGCGAATGTCGCAGCTAAAGATAAGCCTCAAATGAGCCTATCAAACAAGAGCTATGAATATTTCATGGGAATTGAAGCATCGACTACAGAGCAAAACGAAAGCTTTAATGGAACACCTTCAGCAAAACTGTAGCGTCTCATATTAGAATAAAAAACCACTTAGTATGACTAAGTGGTTTTTTTGTTTTCTAGCATACCAATTTAAAGAATCAACCTGCTTTACTGTATCTTCCCTCTGGTAACTGTTAAAAAATTGATACCAACTTAGACATGAGTTCACAACTCAGATCCAATAACTAAACACTAATGTTATCAGCATGTTTTGTTACAGTCTTATCTGCTACGCTTTACATTCCTTTACCCTTATATGCTGCTTTTTTTATTAAAATAGACTCACATCAGCATAGGCATTTTTAGAGTTCATCAATGAAAAAATTAGCATTCCTTATTATTGTTTGTGGCGTTATGGCCGCCGCTTTTTCATTTAGTGGTATTAGCCAGGCCAGTAAATCTAAACCCGATAGCAACAATAAACCGCAAAGAACTATTCCTGTGGTAACAGGCATTGTTGATCAACATGAGTTATCGCAATCGTTATCATTGATTGGCAAATTAGATGCTGAACAGTCCGTGTTTATTTCCTCACAGGTTGCTGGCCAAATCAGTGATATTCTCATTAAACCAGATCAAGACATTAAAGCGGGTCAAACTATTGTTCAGCTCGATAATGCGAAAGCTAAAGCCGCAACAGCCGAGGCTGCAGCCTACCTTGCTGATGAACAAAGAAAATTGAAAGAGTTTTTAAAGCTAATCAAAAGTAATGCCATTACCCAAACTGAAATTGATGCCCAACGCGCTAATGTCGATATGGCTCAAGCTCGCCTTGCCTCCGCTCAAGCCGATCTAAACTATCACACACTTAAAGCTCCATTTTCAGGCTCAGCAGGATTAATTGATTTTAGTGTTGGTAAGATGATTTCGGTTGGTACTGAATTGCTTGCTTTTGACGATCTATCTAGCATGAGACTTGATCTACAAGTACCTGAGCATTACTTATCGTTACTTTCAAATGGCATGGCCGTTAGTGCACAAAGTCGTGCTTGGCCTGAACAAGTATTTACAGGCAAAATCATTGCCATCGACTCTCGCATCAATCAAGACACTTTAAACTTACGGGTGAGAGTACAGTTTGATAACCCCGAAAACCGTTTAAAGCCAGGTATGATGATGGCTGCAGTACTTAACTTCCCTGCAGTTTCTGAACCTGTCATTCCAGTCCAAGCAATTGAATACTCTGGCACAAAGCGTTTTGTGTATATCATCAACGAAGACAACATAGCAAAACGCACAGAAGTAACATTGGGCGCTCGTATTGACAACGAAGTGTTAATTTCTGACGGCTTAAATATTGGTGACCATGTTGTAGTTCAAGGATTAGTTAACATGCGTGATGGGGTATTAGTGGATGTGCTTGAACAGCAAAATACAGCTGAGCGCCTAGCCAATGAAAACACAGCAGAAGAAAGTAACCAGCAGGAGAAAAGCTAATGTGGCTTTCTGATGTTTCAGTCAAGCGTCCTGTTGTCGCTATTGTACTCAGCTTATTATTGGGTGTATTTGGCCTAGTCTCACTGTCAAAACTGTCGATTCGAGAAATGCCGGATGTTGAAAATCCGGTAGTCACGGTAATGACCACCTATAGTGGCGCTTCAGCCACTATTATGGAAAGCCAAATTACCACCACGATTGAAGATGAGTTAACGGGTATTAGTGGTGTTGATGAAATTGAATCTGTCACTCGTAATGGTATGTCCCGCATTACAGTCACATTTTTACTTGGCTGGGATTTAACAGAAGGCGTGAGTGATGTGCGTGATGCTGTAGCGAGAGCTCAGCGCCGCCTTCCAGATGAAGCTGACGATCCTGTAGTATCTAAAGACAATGGCTCAGGCGAGCCGTCTATTTATGTCAACCTGAGTTCATCAACGATGGACCGAACTCAGCTCACCGATTACTCCCAACGAGTATTAGAAGATCGTTTTAACTTAATCACAGGAGTCAGCTCAATTTCCATCACGGGCGGACTTTACAAAGTCATGTACGTTCAATTAAAACCTGAACTCATGGCAGGACGTAATGTGTCAGCCAACGACATCGTATCAGCACTAAAGACTGAAAACGTTGAAACGCCAGGCGGCGAAGTTCGTAACGACACTACGGTCATGACGGTTCGTACAGCAAGACTCTATAACCACCCAGAGGACTTTGACTACTTAGTCGTTCGTACTGCCGACGATGGCACACCTGTTTACCTAAAAGATGTCGCGGATGTATTTATCGGTGCAGAGAACGAGAACTCAACCTTTAAAAGTGATGGCGTTGCTAACCTTTCTTTAGGCATTGTCGCCCAATCTGATGCGAACCCATTAGATGTCGCGAAATGGGTTCATCAAGAAGTCGATAGAATCCAAGACTTCTTACCTGATGGTACGGCGCTCGTGGTCGATTATGACTCTACCATTTTCATTTCTCGCTCAATCGATGAGGTCTATAACACCTTAATTATCACTGCAGTATTAGTGATATTGGTGCTGTATATTTTTATCGGCCAAGTCCGTGCGACGTTAATTCCTGCGGTGACTGTGCCTGTCTCGTTAATTGCGGCATTTATTGCGGCTAACTCATTCGGTTTTTCAATTAACCTTCTCACATTGATGGCGCTGATCCTAGCCATCGGACTGGTTGTTGATGACGCTATTGTGGTCGTTGAAAATATTTTCCATCACATTGAAAAAGGTGAACCTCCTTTACTTGCTGCCTACAAAGGAGCTCGCGAGGTTGGCTTTGCTGTTGTCGCCACTACTGCAGTATTAGTTATGGTGTTTTTACCCATTTCATTTATGGAAGGCATGGTTGGATTACTGTTTACTGAGTTCTCGGTAATGCTAGCAATGTCGGTGTTATTTTCATCGCTTATTGCATTAACGCTTACCCCTGTACTCGGTAGTAAATTGCTAAAAGCCAATGTAAAACCTAACCGTTTTAACTTATGGGTAGACGGGTTATTTGATGCACTAGAAACACAATACCGCCGTGTCGTGAGTAAAGCTGTGCAATTCCGTATAGCTGCACCATTGGTTATTGTTGCGTGCGTGGCTGGTAGTGGCTGGTTGTTAAATCAAGTACCTGCTCAATTAGCCCCTCAAGAAGACCGAGGCGTTATTTTTGCCTTCATTAAAGGCGCCGAAGGCACTAGCTACAATCGCATGTCTGCCAATATGGAAATCGTTGAGCAGCGACTATTACCTATGCTAGGTGATGGCGTTATAAAATCATTTAGTATTCAAGCTCCGGCATTTGGCGGCCGGGCTGGCGATCAGACTGGTTTTGTTATTATTCAGCTGGAAGAATGGCAAGACAGAAATATTAATGCCCAGCAAGCGTTAGGGATAGTCGCAAAAGCACTAGAAGGTATCCCTGACGTCATGGTACGCCCAATGTTGCCAGGCTTTAGAGGTAAATCAAGTGAGCCAGTACAGTTTGTATTAGGTGGCTCCGATTATGAAGAGTTGTTTGATTGGGCGCAAAAACTACAACAAGAAGCGGATTTAAGCCCGATATTAGAAGGGGCTGATCTTGATTATGCTGAAACAACCCCAGAACTATTAGTTAGTGTCGATCGTGAGCGTGCAGCAGAACTTGGCGTGAGTGTCACTGAAGTTTCAGACACCTTAGAAATCATGCTTGGCGGTCGCAGCGAAACCACCTTTATTGAGCGTGGCGAAGAGTATGATGTATACCTACGAGGCGATGAAAACAGCTTTAACAGTGTCGCCGATTTAAGTCAGATATATATGCGCACTTCAAAGGGCGACCTTATCACCTTAGATACCATCACCCGAATTGATGAAGTGGCTTCAGCGCAAAAACTTAGCCATCTGAATAAACAAAAGTCCATCAGCTTAAAAGCCAATTTAGGCGAAGGATATACCTTAGGTGAAGCATTAGATTTTCTCGATGCGAAAGCCATTGAAATGCTGCCAAGCGATATCACCATTTCATATACAGGTGAGTCAAAAGATTTTAAGGAAAACCAAAGCAGCGTTTTCATCGTGTTTGGTCTTGCGTTATTAGTCGCATACTTAGTACTTGCTGCTCAGTTTGAAAGCTTTATCAATCCGTTGGTCGTTATGTTTACTGTACCCATGGGTATATTCGGCGGATTCCTTGGACTGTATTTCACCGGCCAAGGGCTCAACATTTATAGCCAAATTGGCATGATCATGCTAATTGGTATGGTCACCAAAAACGGCATTTTAATTGTTGAGTTTGCTAATCAGTTGCGTGATAAAGGACTCTCTCTAGAACAAGCAATTATCGATGCCTCAGCCAGACGTTTAAGACCGATTCTCATGACGGCCTTCACCACTTTAATTGGAGCAATCCCATTAATATTATCGACAGGTGCAGGTTCAGAAAGTCGCATCGCTGTCGGTACGGTAGTGTTCTTTGGGATGGCATTTGCTACTCTAGTGACACTCTTAGTCATCCCAGCGATGTATCGACTCATATCAGGGGCAACAAAGTCGCCTGGCTTTGTGGAGCAACAACTTAATTTGGCTATTGAGCAACAAAAAGCAAGAGCCAGCAAATCATAGTTAGCTCTAAGGGTTTAGCCTACCTTGGCTAAACCCTGCTTGAACAAGTTAAATTAATTAAAATGGATAATAGGTGTCACATGGAAAAAGTTGCCGTATTTGTTGATGTGCAGAACATCTATTACACATGTAAACAAGCCTTTGGGCGTTCATTTAACTATCGAGCCTTATTCCAAAACCTCAATTATACAACTCAAATTGAATATGCCATTGCCTATGCCATCGCTCCGGCGGACGATGGCCAAGTTAAGTTTCAAGATGCACTTAAACATATTGGTTTTGAAGTTAAACTCAAACCTTATATTCAAAGAAGTGATGGCAGCGCCAAAGGTGACTGGGATGTCGGCATTACCATCGATGTTTTAGACTATGCCGAGCAAGTAGATAAAGTCATTTTGCTTTCTGGTGACGGTGACTTTGACTTACTGATGGCAAAAGTAGCGCAAAAGTTTAACTGTAAAACCGAAGTCATTAGTGTGACAGAGTTAACCGCTAAATCTTTATTAGATGTGATTTCCCATCATACCCCTATCGATAAGCAGCTTTTAATTTAGCTCTAACACTCCTCCAACCAAACCTGCTTAAACGCACTTATGTAGCACAAAGAACAGTCTAAGCAGGGCAAAGTCTTTACAATCCGCTGCTAATTCGAGCAATAATACATTTCAACAAACTATTTCCTCAAGAAACGTAACGATTGCCGATACAAAGTCACACAAGAAGTATTGTTTTACCGCATTACATACGTTTACAAAATTGGTTAAAATGCGTAACGATATAATAACCACATAAAATAAGGGCTTTAAATGTTATCAGCGTTAAAACATCTGCTTTTATTCTCTATTGTGGCTATTTTTTTTGCTGTTTCTCTGTCACCCCAAAACGCTCAGGCTGAGCAATTTCAGCTGGAAACCCTTACGATTAGTGATGGCCTGCCGTCCTCTAGCATTACCACGCTGTATCAACAACGTGATGGATTTATTTGGTTTGGTACCGATACTGGAGCCAGTCGCTATGATGGGGTTAACTTTACCAATTTTCAGTTCTCTGAATCTGACAAGACCCACATATCCAACAACTACATCACCAAAATCCATGAAGATCGTAGTGGCAATATTTGGATAGCTACCGAAGATGGCTTAAACCAGTTAACCCAAGACAATGAAATCATCATTCATAACATGATTTCCACCCAGTCCAGTTTAGGTTCGAGTTGGATCATAGAAATTTATGAACAAGAAAATGGCTTACTATGGTTTGGCACCGGTTCAGGACTAACCCAATATAACCCGCAAAACAAACAGTTCACTGCCTACTCATTATTTGATGAAAATCAAGCATACGAAACCTCAGTCAGCGGAGTTTTTAGCGATCACAATGGCACTATTTGGGCCGTCACTGACTACGGCTTAGCCACACTCAACACCCAATCGGATCAACTCGAAATAGTGAAGTTTGAAGGCGAACTTGCAAAGCAACTAGACCCGGTCATGTTCTATGGCGCCAAAAAAGCCAAGAATGGCGAAATATGGCTCGGTAGCTATCGAAATGGATTATTCAAACTCAACTTAGAAACTCGCAGCATCAACAATATCCATTTCAATAAGGATAACCCGAGTAATCAGCAGCTCCCATCCAATCACATTCAAAGCTTCACCTTTAAAGACGACAACACGCTATGGGTAACACACGGTAAAGGCGCTAGCCGCATTACATTAGACACCATGAGCTTTTCACACCTGACTCATGAAGCATTTAATCCTAATTCGATGCCAAGTGATTATGTCCCGATTGTAATGGTTGATCAGTCTGGTGGGGTTTGGTTTGGTACTGGTAATGGCGCATCGTTGTATTCTAATTTTAAACAAGGAACACGTTTATACAGACCAAAACCGATTAGCTCTGAATTATCCGGAAATATGGTCTATTGGTTCGATTTTGATAAAGATAACAATACTTGGATAAGCACGACAAAAGGTATAGATAAATTAAGGTTAAATAAAGATTTAATCTCTTTGCAGCCTATTTCTGAGTTAACCCCTTCGATGATTTATAGTGCAACAATCGATGACGCCAATACCATGTGGATTTCCCAAGCAGATGGTTTGACAGTATATGATATTGATACAGAACGTTTACGCCACTTCAGTAATGCTAAAGATAACCCTCATGGTTTGCCTGAAAGCGAATTTTATTTAGCACTGCCTGATAATCATGGCAACGCATGGATCACAGGCTACCTTGATGTAGGGCTCATTTTATTTAACCCTGACAAAGGGATACTAAAGCAGCTGCTGCATCACAATGATAATTCTTATGCCGCGGGTGGAAACTTCACCTTTGATAAGCAGCTTCTCCATAATGGCGAGCTATGGCTAGCGACAACCAATGCTATATACCGAGTCAATACACAAACCTACGAAGTCAAACACCTTCCTTTAGGTAGTGAAGCGCAAAATATTCGTACCGTTAAAATATATCAAGATGAGAACAATACTGTTTGGGTCGCAAGCCAAGGTCTAGGCCTGGTCAAAATTGAAGTGAGTGACTTCTGGAGTGACGATTTACAACTTGAATATATTACTAAAGAAGATGGTTTAGCTTCGAATACTCTTAAAGGTGTCACTGGCGATGGTCAAGGGCATTTGTGGATCACGACACAATCTAAATTCGCCAAGATGCACATCGAAACTCAAAAAATCACTAAATTTCCTAGTGCTATCAATCACAAAGATAGCTCTTTTTCAGATGCTGCCATCGCATTTCAAAAAGATGAGTTGTATATAGGTACAAACAACGGTGCCTTTAAAATTGATACACGAGCAATTAAAAGTAACCAATTTTCCCCACAGGTTCATATAACATCGGCATTAATTGCCAATGAAGAATACATCCACTTAAACAGTAACCATAGTATTGATGCATTGACCTTAGACTATGAACAAAATATGGTGCAATTTTCATTCGCTGCACTGGATTTTAATGCGCCGCAAAAAAACCAATATCGATATAAACTGCATGGCTTTGATGAACGCTGGATATACTCGCAAAACATTTCCACAGCAACCTATACCAACCTTCATGCAGGTGATTATCGTTTTGTCGTGCAAGGCAGTAATAGCGATGGTATTTGGAGTCCGTTAATTGCAGAGCTTTCATTCAGCATTAAAAAACCCTGGTGGTATTTCGCCATCATTAGTTTGGTACTTGTGTGTGCGTTATTGACCTTTTTATTTTTGTTAACCCGTTATCAAAAAGTCACAGAGTTGAAAAACCGAGCTAATTTCGACACGTTAACAGGCTTATCAAATCGATTCCGTTTTAATACTGTACTTGAAGCCACTGTGAATCAAAAACATCAGCATGCTGCGGTGGCTTTTATCGACCTTGATTACTTCAAGGAAGTCAATGACTCTATGGGACACGACATAGGTGATGAGCTGATTATTCAAGTGAGCAAACGCCTATCATCAAACCTCAAAAGTGATGACCTATTAGCCCGCTTAGGCGGTGATGAGTTTGCAATTATTCTTCGAAATCCGGGCGAGCTTTCACAGCTAGTGAATATCATTGAACGCCTAAGATTAGCAATTAACACAGGCTATCAAATACAGGAACATTGGATTAAGAGCTCTGCCAGTATTGGGGTTGCTTGCTACCCTGAAGATGGTCTGGATGCGAAGACGTTACTAAAACATGCCGATACCGCGATGTATGCTGCTAAACAAGCAGGACGTAATAGCGCCTACTTTTTTAATGAAGCACTGTCAGTCGCCTTACAAGAAAAAATTTCAATTAAACAGCAGCTTCAACATGCATTAACCAATGATGAGTTTGAGTTGTATTATCAGCCTAAAATTTGCCTTAAAACAGGTAATATCCGTTCATTTGAAGCATTGCTGCGCTGGTTCCACCCCGAAAAAGGTTTGATACCACCCGATAAGTTTATTCCAGAAGCTGAAAGTAATGGTCAAATCATTGAAATTGGTTATTGGGTTATTAAACAGGCTTGTATCACGGCAAATCAATGGCACCAAGAAGGCTTGCTCAAAGGAAGTGTGTCGGTCAATATCTCCCCTGTGCAGTTATCTCAGCCAGATATTAGCGAAAAAATCGAAGCCATATTAGTGGAAACCGGTTTCCCTGCAGAGAAGCTGGAACTGGAAATTACCGAATCACTTTTGATTGAGAATGTAGAAACCGCTAAAAAGGTGCTAAGCCAATTACATGATTTAAAAATCAGACTCAGTTTAGATGACTTTGGTAAGGGGTATTCATCCTTAAATTACCTCACCCGATTCCCATTAAATACCTTAAAAATCGACAAAGGTTTTATCGATAGCTTTTTAGATAATGAAGCCGCAAAAGCGGTCTTAAAAAACATTATTAATTTAGGTAATGACCTAAAAATGCAAATTGTCGCAGAAGGGATTGAAACTGAAATGCAATTAATTAAACTCATTCAGTACCAGTGTCATACAGGTCAAGGTTACATTTTCAGCCCAGCGGTAAATACCCAAAGTGCTTATAAGATGCTAACAGGTGAAACGGTATTACTGCCTAAATTTATGCAAAACAAAGTTGGCTAAATATGCATTTTCAACGGTTTGAACTGAGTAACCTCTGTCGAGATATTAAAGGGGATTAGCCAAACTCTGGTCTGAGCAGTCAATGAATCGCCATAGCAAACCGAAAAACACTGTTGTAACGTCTAAGAATAAGTAACAATGCCCTCATAAAATGACTTAGTAGCATCAAGATGACTCAGAAAACGATTGAATATAGCCCAACTTTTCACTTTCCTGTACAAATTTACTATGAAGATACAGACTTTTCAGGCGTGGTATATCACCCCAACTTTTTAAAGTATTTTGAACGAGCGAGAGAGCATGTGATTGGCGCAGACGTACTGAACTTATTGTGGCAACAGCAACAGCTAGGCTTCGCGGTATATCGTACAGATATGCTGTGTCACGATGGGGTTGAATTTGCTGATATCGTTGATGTTAGAACGCGTTATTACTTTGAAAGTAAGTACCGTACTGTTTGGCAACAAGAGATTTGGCGTCCTAATGCTAAAAAGCCTGCTGTGACAGCCACAATTGAGATGGTCTGCATGAATCAGCAACGTCAGATGGCCCCTATGCCACTCAACTTGATTAGCCAGTTACAACAACAATTTAATCAGTCTTAAGCGCGTTAATCACTTTAATGTTTAACGTTATCTGAGCTTGGTAGGAATAAGAAAGGTTGTTCAATGAGCTGCGTGTATCGTAGCTCAAAATCTGTTGCGACAAGAGGCTTACTAAAATACTCCCCCTGAATGGTATCAGTTCCGAACTCAATTAAGGTATCAAATACATCTTTGGTTTCAACCCCTTCGACCGTAACATCAAAACCAAGACTCTTAGCCAGTTCGATGCTAGTTTTCACAATCTTATTAGCTTGTAAATCGCAATTAAAGTCGTCCAAAAAGGCTTTATCAATTTTAACTTCATCAATGGGAAGGTGGCGTAAGTAAGCTAAAGATGAATGCCCTGTACCGAAATCATCAATAGCAATTTTAACTCCTAACTCGCGAATTTCTTTTAGTGTTTCGATGGTCCGTGCTAAATCTAACATCAATACACTTTCAGTGATTTCAATCATTAAGTTCTCAGCAGGCACTTTGTACTGCATAAGCAAATTACTGATATCAATTGGCAAATGCTGATTTTCAAGATCTTTAGTGGATAAGTTAACTGCCACTTTGATATTGATGCCTTGCTGTAACCACTTAACCTGTTGCTGTAACACTTGTTCAAGAGCCCACTTACTGATTAAGTCAATCATGCCAGTATGTTCAGCTAAAGGAATAAACTCTGTTGGCGGTATAATACCTAAGCCATCATGCTCCCATCGAATTAACGCTTCAACTTGTGAACACTTACCCGAGCTGATATCCAACTTAGGTTGATACACCATATGGAGTTGGTTTTGCTTCAGACTTTTAGGTAAGCTATTAATGATTGTCAATTCACGATATTGAGCTTTGTCATCATCTTGATTATAAAATGCGATATCGTTTCGGCTGAGCTTGGCTTTTTTAAGTGCTAAGTCTAATCGACGTAGCATTAAACTCACATCCGCATGATGGTCATGCAGCTCAAGTACCCCTAATTGTACTTTAATGCTGATTGGAGTTTGCTCGATGTCGAATGGCTTTTGTAGATGCTGCTTTATATTAGATAACTCGTTAACTGAAATAGCTTTAGGGTAGAAAAGTAAAAACTCATTACCGTTCATTCTTGAAACGAATTGTGGCGGATTGTTTAGCCCCTTAATTCGTAATGCAAAAGCTTTTAATAACTGGTCACCAAAAATAAATCCAAAGAGATCATTTACAAAGCGAAACTGCTGAATGTCCACCAGCACGAGCATCCCCTCAGTCGCAGGCATCTTGGCAAACATTTTACGCTTGAATCCAACTCGATTAGATAACCCTGTCAGCTTATCTCGCTCAAGCGTTATAGGGTTGTTTTGCTGGAATAAATTGAGGTTTCTAACCAGAGGTTTGAATGCTCTTGGAGTATGTTTAAAGTTAAGTGGGGACTGGATTGCATTATTCGACTCTAAGGTTTGAGTCAGCTCTGCGATGAATTTGCCTTGTTGGAAGTAACCGCCTAATACAATACCCAATAACAAAATAAGGGCGATAAACAATACAATTATAATTTCAATACTTAACACAACTTATCGCTCCTTATTCAATTGGGGTTAATTCCATAACCAAGCTCATTCATGTCTGCTTGGCGGCTATATTCTCAGCTGTTATTGGTAACTTTGCTTAATAGAATGATACACATCTAAAAACTCGTCACTCTCTAGATCTTCCGGTGTTACAGGTAAGCCGCGAGTTGCAAAAATATCTAGACGTTGTTCCAATTCAGGCCCTGCTCTTAACTCGCCAGTATAATAAGCTGCTGAGCGAATAAAGTCTAAATAGGTCACCGACTCAGGCATATAATGAAGATCAGCCCAGCGTTCAACCACTTCCATCACTTCAGGCGCAAAGTCCCAAGTCTTTAAAATAGCACGACCAATTGGTCCTTGCATTTTACGGACTAAACCACGTAACTGTTCAATGCTTGTAAAGGCATCAGGCTTTGTTTCTGCCTCAGATAACACAGGTAGAGCACCAATATTATGGACTAAGCCTGCCAATGTTAATGTTTCAGGGTCTAATTTCTTACTCGGGTGACGTTTATTGTAAATAGCCAACATAGCACCAGCTGATGCGGTGACCTCAATAGAAGTTTGCCACACTTCATCCATCACCTCCCAAACCATCTCATTGGTTGAGATAAATAATTGCTCTAATGCGACAGAGGTAACAATCGCTTTTATTTGTATTAGTCCAATACGATTGACAGCAGCACTGATATTTTCAGCTTTATTACCTCGGCTATATAAAGCACTGTTTGCCACCTTAATAATACGCGCCGAAATTGCGGCATCTTGGCCAATAATGTCGCCAACTTGTTTAAGACTTGAGTCTGGTTGCGCAACAACTTCCTGCACCCGCATGGCGACTTCAGGCAGTGTCGGAAGCACTAAAGCATCGTCTTTTAGCTTCTTTAATAGCCCTACCAATAATTGGTGTTCAGTTGTCATAGATCCCGCCTGTAATTTTATTGTTGTTGCTTTGTTTCGATTATATCAGCTATGTCATTTAATAGAATAAAGAAAAAGCACTAATCTTTATAAAGCATGTCAATTAATTAGCAAACATTAAATTAGACAAGCAGCACAATCACAGATGAATTATTTGCATTCAGCGACCATACTTAAGTAAAATGCCGCCCCCGCGCTGTGTGCGAATTTCCATCAAATTGAGAGTGATTATGTTTAGACCAGAGCTATTGTCTCCAGCAGGAACGTTAAAGAATATGCGCTATGCCTTTGCATACGGTGCAGATGCTGTTTATGCAGGCCAACCTCGCTATAGCTTACGGGTTAGAAATAATGACTTCAAAATGGAAAATCTGGCGATGGGCATCAAAGAAGCCCATGCGCTAAATAAAAAGTTGTATGTCGTCAGTAACATTGCACCGCACAATGCAAAATTAAAAACTTACATACGTGATATGGCACCTGTCATTGATATGAAGCCTGATGCTGTGATCATGTCAGATCCTGGTCTTATTATGATGGTGCGTGAGGCATTCCCAGATCAAACAGTACATTTGTCTGTACAAGCCAATGCGATTAACTGGGCATCCGTTAAGTTCTGGCAGCAACAGGGGATTAAACGAGTCATCTTATCTCGTGAATTATCATTAGATGAAATTGAAGAGATTCGTCAACAATGTCCAGATATTGAGTTAGAAGTGTTTGTCCACGGCGCGTTATGTATGGCTTACTCTGGACGTTGTTTATTATCAGGCTATATCAATAAACGCGATCCAAACCAAGGCACATGCACTAATGCTTGTCGCTGGAAATATGATGTACATGAAGCCAAGCAAACAGACACTGGTGATATCATCGCCGTTAACCCACAAGGTATCGTCGATGCAAACGGTGTGCAAATTGAGACACCGACATTAGGTGCTGGTCAACCTTCAGATGAAGTTGTTCTATTACAAGAACCTGGGCGTCCAGGTGAATATATGCCCGCTTATGAAGATGAGCATGGCACTTACATCATGAATTCTAAAGATCTACGTGCGATTCAACACGTCGAACGTTTAACAAAAATGGGCGTAGACTCTCTTAAAATTGAAGGCCGTACTAAGTCATTTTATTATGTCGCACGTACAGCTCAATTGTACCGTCAAGCTATTGAAGATGCGGTTGCAGGTAAAGACTTTGATCGTACATTAATGCACAACCTTGAAGGGTTAGCACATCGTGGTTACACCGAAGGTTTCTTACGTCGCCATGTTCATGATGAATATCAAAACTACGATTACGGTTATTCAATCAGTGACACTCAACAGTTTGTTGGTGAGTTCACTGGCGTTCGCAATGATAGCGGCGCTGCAGAAGTCGATGTTAAAAATAAGTTCTCTGTCGGTGATAGTGTTGAAGTCATGACGCCACAAGGAAACTTTACCCTGACGATTTCAGAGCTAGTCAATCGTAAAGGTGAATCAGTTGAAGCTGGTTTAGGTTCGGGGCACTTTGTATTTTTAGCCGTTCCTGAAAGCGTTGAGCTAGATAAAGCCATCTTGATGCGTAACTTACCGCAAGGCCAAGATACTCGTAATCCTCATCAAGCTGCAGAAAAAGCTGAGTAACCTGTTATGGCATTATTAATCGATGATAGCTGCATTAACTGCGACATGTGTGAGCCTGAGTGCCCTAATGAAGCGATTACCATGGGCGAAGAGATTTATGAAATAGACCCAGCACTGTGTACAGAATGTGTTGGCCACTATGATAAGCCGACTTGTGTCTCTGTATGTCCTATCGATTGTATTGATCCCGATCCTGAACATGCTGAAACACCTGAAGAGCTTAAATATAAATACCAAGTCATCACAGGAAAGGTATAACCCACAAGCACAAGCTTAATCCCTCGGTGAAAACTGAGATACACAAAAAAAGGCGCCTAAGGCGCCTTTTTATTAATAGAATTTTAATGCTCTGCTCAGATAGTGCTTAACAATGGCAATAAGTTGCCTACAGACATTAAGCTGACGCTTGGGGCTGCTCAGATGAGTAGCCTTGAAGAGTTTGTAGTGTTAACGCCAGCTTCTCTATGGTTAATCTAGCGGGTTTAGGCAGAGATTCTAGCTCAATACCGAGTAGTAAATTTTTCACTTCTAAGCCTAACTCAGTATCCCCTTCAATTTTTAACTTACGTTGAAAGAATAAGGTATCGGGATCTTCTTTTCCTGCCGCAACTAACAGTAACTCAGGAACATTAGCCGTAAAAGTCACATCTGCTTGAGTTAATGGTCTAAGCAACAATTCGTCATTGAAACTGATTTCAAAGTGCAAGCCAATATCCATAACCGATATAGCAACCCATTTAGATTGTAAAAAGTCTAACTCACCAAATTTTATTTGTTCAGACAATGTCAAAGACAGCAATTTAGCCAACACATTCATTTTGGCTTTTTCAGGTACAACGGCTAAAGATTGCGTTGCCACTTTCGGGGCTAACCCTAGTACATTTTTAGCCACGCTATTGGTGAATCGAAAAGACATCCTTACTCCTACACTGCTTACTCTAATAATTAAGCTAGTTTACTCACATTTTATCAATTGAAACCTGTTTCAAATCAAATCATGTGACGTCATTCAACTTTACACTCCCTTTCTACGACAGTTTGAGAGAGAGAATATGGAACTCTTGTGCCCAGCAGGAAATTTAGCCTCATTAAAAGCCGCTTTTAGAGCAGGTGCAGATGCGGTTTACCTCGGATTAAAAGATGATACAAATGCACGTTCATTTGCAGGGTTAAACTTTACACCTGAGCAAATGAAACAAGCAACGAAGCTTGCCCATAGTCAAGGCAGAAAAGTATTTTTAACCTTGAATACTTACCCAAAACCAGGTGAAGAGTCACGCTGGTATCAGGCCATTGATCTGGCAGCCCAGCTTCAAATGGATGCTTTAATCACTGCAGATATTTCGCTGCTCGACTATGCAAGCCGTCGGTACCCTCATTTACCGCTTCATTTATCCGTTCAAGCTAGTGCAACGAACCTTGCTGCACTAGAGTTCTACCAACAGGCATTTAATATCGAGCGAGCGGTATTACCTCGGGTATTGTCGATGAAGCAAGTCAAAGATCTTGCTAAAAATAGCTCTGTTGACTTGGAAGTGTTCGCCTTTGGTAGCCTTTGCATTATGGCAGAAGGACGATGCCACCTATCATCTTATGTTACAGGTCAGTCACCCAATACCGGTGGTTCTTGCTCGCCAGCAAAACACGTTAGATGGCAAGAAGACGGTAATCAATGTTTAACACGTTTAAATGAAGTACTCATTGACACTTCTAATATCGACCAACAGTTAGGTTACCCTGTTGTTTGTAAAGGGCGCTACATTGCTGAAAATGAATCCCAAGCCGACTACTTACTCGAGTCACCAACAAGCTTGAATACACTCAGTTTATTGCCTCAACTTGCTAACGCAGGTATTTGTTCTCTTAAAATTGAAGGCAGACAACGCAGTCCAGCTTATGTTGAACAAGTCACCCGTGTTTGGCGTGAAGCAATAGACAGTTATTTGGCCAACCCAAATGCATTTACTGAACTTGCAAGATGGAATGAAACATTAGCAAAGGTATCAGAAGGACAGGTCACCACATTAGGCGCCTACGAGCGTCAATGGCAGTAGGTAAGAATTCATGAAAATTTCACTCGCACCAATTAATTATTGTTGGGAAAAAACCGCAGTAGATGACTTTTACCAGCAAGCCGCTCAAAGTCGCATAGATACCATTTACCTTGGTGAAACCGTCTGCAGTCGCAGAAGATTACTCAAATTCAATGATTACATTGAACTGGCAACCATGCTTAACGCTCACGGAAAAAATGTCATTTTATCTACCATGGCATTAATTGAAGCTCAGTCGGAGCTGACCGAGTTAAAAAAGTATGTCGATAATGGTGAGTTCAGCATCGAAGCAAATGACATGGCTGCGATTCAAATCGCACAACAAGCAAACTTGCCATTTATCTGTGGCCCATCAATCAACAACTACAACCGAGCCAGCTTAGATATACTGCATAAAATGGGAATGAGTCGTTTTGTTATGCCATTTGAACTGTCTAAAGCTTGGTTAGATACAGTATTAAATCATCCTAATAGGCCTGGGTTTGAAGTTGAAGTGACTGGATATGGGTATATTCCATTGGCGCATTCTGCTCGTTGTTTTACCGCTAAACATTTCGGGTTAAGTAAAGATAACTGCGAGACAATATGCCGCCAGCATCCGAAAGGCATTTTGGCGCAAACTCAAGAGCAGCAAAGTCTATTACGTCTAAACGGAATTCAAACTCAATCAGCAGCTCATTTGGACTTAACCTCTGAAATAGCCGATATGATAGCAATGGGCGTTAATTTCTTTAGGGTCTCACCCAATGATATTCACGATATTAAGCAAGCCGATGAATTAGTGAGCTTAATTAGCCACCTTAAAAACCACAGCGGTGAAGCAGACAATAAGACCACATCTTCGAACGTTAATGCCTGTAATGGCTATTGGTTTGGTCAAGCAGGATTACAACAAGTGTAGTGTAGTTTACTTGCTTAATTGCCCCTGTTGCAGGGGCAAGAAGTACCAGCGACATATACTCAATATCCATAACCACATAGTGACAATGCTGCACCAGAATAAAATGGATAGCCACCAAATATCAGGTTTCGGCGATTGGGACACTATCGCCTGAAATAATTCACCATCTGAAATCGGGTTTAAGCCTAAGCTCTCTCGCCAACATTCATGAGCTAAAATGCTGCCATGAATGAGCACAATAACAAAGCTCAACACCAGTGGTAAGAACAAGCGAATCCTTCGCTCAATAGCACACTCTATAAAGCAAAAAGTCGCAGCTAATAAACCAAAGTAAATGTAGATAGACACAGCTTTGATGTGTAAATGAAACACATTAAGCGGAAATAAGCCCGTTGCAGCTAAAGCAATAAACGTCACGATGAGTGAAAACCAAAAGAGTCCGCTGGAAATACGTCGACTTAACTGTAAGCCAAATAAACAACTCATTGTCAGGCTTAAACTACCAAAAAACAGCCCTCCGTTGATCCATAACGCACTAGAAGAACGATTGTAGGTGCCGAGTTCACTGATAGAAAATTGCAGTAAACTGTATTGATCGCCAAATTGAATATATTCCATCAATACCGATAAACTAATACCAAGAAAAAGGCCAAGCAACCCTAGCAAACCAAACAGGTAAGCTAATCTGGCGATTTTTTCTCGTTTACTTAATATCACAACAGTCAAATTTCCTTATATGGTTTGCTTTATCATACTGAATCTACATTGATAAAACCGCTATGCACATCTAATGTTTAGTAACTCATTCATATGACGACAACAGTACTCTGCTATGTACAATCGAACAAAGCACCTTAATAATTGTAATAACAAAGACCAAAACACACAACAACAACCAACTAACATTATGATTACAAACAAATTATTACGTGCATTTATTGCCAAACCCTATAGAATATAGATAAGCAAAATAACTCAATAACTATTCGCCAAAGTGAATAGTTTTACATAGACTAGATAAGCAGGTACCCTTGCCTCGCTTTATTACTTCTGAATGGACATTCAGCATTTTTCCCACTGGACGGTTAGACACAATCAGCCAAGCTTATTTGGCCAGTTGCAAAGGCATATAAAAAGTGACTCAAGAAAAACAAAAATACAACATTAAGACAATATTGACCTTTGTCATACCGTCACTGCTAGGCTTGTTATTATTCATGACGCCTATCAGTTATAACGGCGCCATTACGATTCCAATTGCTATTGTTTCCAAAGCAGTGCAAAGCCATTTTGCCGACGTATTGCCTTTATTGGTAACTTGTATTGTCGTGTTTATGGCTATCATTTCGGTAATCAGTAAATTACTTAAGCCTAAGTTGGTGTTAGAAAAGCCTTTTCTTAATACCCTTCTCAATGTGTCACCTTTTTGGTTAGTTGTTCGTATTTTAGGTGCAATATTCATTGTATTAACTTATTTAGAGATTGGCTCCGAAGTTATCTATTCTGCAGATACTGGTGCATTAGTCCTTAATGACTTGCTACCTGTATTATTTTCTGTGTTCATTTTCGCAGGTATGTTGCTGCCGTTATTATTAAATTTTGGTTTGCTCGAGTTTTTCGGAACCATGCTGACTAAATTAATGCGTCCTATCTTTAACTTACCTGGCAGAAGTGCAATCGACTGTATGGCATCATGGCTAGGTGATGGTAGTGTCGGCATTTTAATGACCAACAAACAATATGAAACACGCCTATATACTGAGCGTGAAGCCGCTGTCATCGGTACAACCTTTTCTGCTGTTTCGATTACCTTTAGCTTAGTCGTTATCTCTCAAGTCAAACTTGAACACCTTTTTGTACCGTTTTATTTAACAGTATGTTTAGCAGGTTTTGTCGCTGCTGTAGTGGTTCCTAAGTTACCCCCACTGTCATGGAAAAAAGATTTATACATAGATAACACACCTCGTCATCCTGATGATGAAATGATCCCTAAAGGTCATGGGGTTATGTCGTGGGGATTTGAGCAAGCAATCAATAAAGCATCTCGTGCTGGCGGCGTTAAACATGTACTGCGTGAAGGCGTAAAAAATGTCGTGGATATGGTGTTCGGTATTATCCCAGTAGTAATGGCCATTGGTACTATTGCCCTTATACTTGCAGAAAACACACCTATTTTTGAATACTTAGGTATGCCGTTTATTCCACTGTTAGAACTACTGCAAATTCCGGAAGCTGATGTCGCATCAACCACAATCGTAGTCGGCTTTGCTGATATGTTCTTGCCATCTATTTTAGCAAGCTCTATTGAATCTGATTTAACGCGTTTTGTGATTGCGGCTTTGTCAGTCACACAATTAATCTACATGAGTGAAGTCGGTGCGTTATTAATTGGTAGCAAAATTCCAGTTAACTTCTTTGAGTTATTTGTAGTATTCATTCTACGTACACTCGTTACACTGCCTGTCATTGCACTTTGTGCTCATTTACTCATCTAGTGTAAATCAGTAAACTCATTGAGTAATTTATTTTACTCAACATTAAAAAGGAGCTGAATGCTCCTTTTTTAATGCGTTATTTTTAATCAGGTTGGTTCTTATAACAACTGACTTATATTGGCAATCAAATACAGATAGCGTATTCTTAAGTGGTTATTTGAATGGTGAAATTAACCCTTCCTTCCCTATTCAATTTAAATCGAGTGACAATCTAGGTAACATTTTATGGATGAAAGAAGACAATACACTCGCACATTGTTTGCCGCGACAGCCACCCTCAGTTTTAACGATAAAACCTATCGTACCAATATATTAGATCTCAGTATTAATGGCGCATTAGTATCAGAGCCAGAAGCCTTATCCCTCACGTTAGGACAAAAAATTGGCTTAAGCTTTTTACTGCCTGAATCTGATATCGTCCTGAATATGGATACTGTACTCGTGCATCATAAAAGCCAACAACTTGGGCTAGAGTGTCAGCACATTGACCTTGATAGCATTAGCCATTTAAAAAGAATCATAGAGTTGAACATTGGTGATGCTGAGTTATTGCACAGAGAATTAGCACAGTTACTGCATCTAGATTAAGCATCCCTATGTGTAGGTAGACACCCAATGCATCAAGTTATCAAGAATCAACTTATCGATGCTTAATCTAGCTGTGACTCAATGTCAGTTATAGCCACCAGCTTGAATCGATAGGTTTTTCGCTAAGATAATCTTGGTTTTCTAAATGAATAATTGTTCGCTGGGGTAATTTCGCCTTTAAAATAGCGTCACTATAATATTTTAAAAATAACTCCTGAAACGATAAGTCTACAATGGCTCTTTGTAAGCCCTTCTCAATCCGCTCCGCCAACTCTGGATTCTGTTTATTCACAAACACATACATAGGCAAATGATAAACAAGTGCTAAGTTAGGTTCGATAATGAGATCGGGCAAATCAGGGCCTAGCCTTTTCTTTTCAGCCCAAATCTCGCTCACCCCTCTTGGGAAGTAATCGAAACGCTTCGCTTGTAACATACGATACAAACTTTTCGCGGTGCCAACTTCCTGCGTTGGCAACTCGTTATGGCGTAAAACGTCTAAATCAGCCCAATGTGAGCCAAAGCCAGCAACAAATGAATGACTTAGCTGATTTGCACTGTTAACTTGCTTAAATTTATCTTGATTATCTTGATGAATATACAGTAACCGATACCCTAATAAGCCTTGCAACAATGGGACTTTTATGGGAATAAACATCTTTTCACGTTGCTTACTTGAAGCAAGAAAAGCGACATTGACTTCGCCTTGCTCCAGCATCTTTAAACCGCGACCAGGGGTAACTTGCTCGGTAAACTGTACTCTAGCTTCAGGGTATTCAGCAGCCGTTTTATCCAATGCCATTTTTAATAATTCGATATGGTACTGAAAGTGAAACTCATTTTGATATAAGCGCAAAACTTGAGGAGTGGACTCTTTAGCGAACAGACTTGTTGAGAAGACACACCACAATAATAAACTGACTTTAAATCGAATAAACACTGCTATATTCCATTTTAAATGTGATGAGATTGAGTGAATGAGGCTTAACGTTACAAATAAAGAAAGATTATACCTTTGTTAATTTTAAACTTTCTAGCTTTTTCCGATTAAACCGTTCAACGCTATTGTCAACTCATGCTGACAATAGCGTAAGCGATAAAACCAACTAATTAATTAACTCAAGTAATTCATGAATGGTTTTAATCGGATGAATTTTAGCGCCTAAACCTTCCATCGATTTATGATAATTACGATGCGGAATAAACACCTCTGTAAAGCCATGTTGTACCGCCTCTTTAACACGCGGTACACCGCTGTCGATTGGCCTAACATCACCGTTTAAACTGAGTTCGCCCATAATGCATGTGGTTCTTGGTACCACAAAATCATTCAAGCTACTTAAGAGTGCTGTCACCAGTGCTAAATCAATACAGGTTTCTGACTCATCAATTTTTAACCCACCGACTAAATTAAAATAAGTATCGTGATAAATTTTGGTTTTAGTGTGTTTACGTAATACGCCAGTGAGCATTTTAATTCGGTTCATATTTAAACCGACACAGACTCGCTGAGGAAATTCGCCTTCTGTTTCAGTTGTTAGGCATTGAATCTCAAGTAAAAGGTTGCGATTTCCCTTTCGAATACAGGTAATGGCAGCCCCAGGGGAATTGGTTGTAGACCCAGATAAGAAGATTTCACTCGGATTATCAACACTTATCATGCCACGTTCGGTCATTTTGAAAATACCCACGGTATCAACATCACCGAATCGGTTTTTATTCGCACGTAGGGTTCTGATTTGACCATCATTACATTCAATATGAGTCAAACAATCTACAATGTGAATCAGTGTTTGCGGCCCAGCTGTTTCATTATTTTTATTGACGTGAGCCACTAAAAACATGGTCACATTATTTTGCTTACAATACTGTGTTAAGGCTTGGGCACTGCTTTTAACCTGTGAAGGCGAACCTGGACTGCCATTCGCCGCTTCTGACACAACAGCTTGTATCGAATCAATCACAGCAAATTTAACTTTTTTGGCTTCAAGTTCTGCAATAATCGCTTCGACACTGGTTTCAGCCATTAAATACAAGTTATCTTCGTTATAATTAAGCTTCAACCGATTAACTCGGTTCTTAAATTGGGATAACGACTCTTCAGCAGTACAATAGAGTGATGGCATACTTTGAGACATTCTTGCAATCAGATCTGACAATAATGTGGTCTTACCCGCGCCTGGATCGCCTGAAATAATATTGACAGAGCCGGTCGTGAGCCCCCCACATAACACTCGATCTAATTCACCAATACCCGTTAATTTTTTCTCGGCTTCAAACTCTTCAACTTCACCGAGCTTCTTTGAACCTCCACCAACAGAGCCTGCGTAACCCGCCACTGAGTTTGCTGTAGATTTAACTGCTGCAATACGCACTTCAGAAATCGTATTCCACTCCTGACATGCACTACATTGCCCTTGCCATCGTGGAAAATCTTGCCCACATTCATTACATACAAACGCTGTTTTATTTTTTGCCATGCTTCAATGTCATTTCGTTTAGAGTTAACCAATTTGATAATGAATGAATTATCAATTCATTTATAATATATTTTAATGATTATCTTACTTGCTTTAACAGGCACATAATTTAAATTTATATAAAGTAAGCTTACTTTAGGCCGATAAGATTAACAGTCAGGCTTATATTTATCACCTATATCTCGTATCTAAACTGAAAAGAGCTAATGAGCATAGAAGACCATAGTCAGCTAATAGAACAACTCAAGCCACTATTAATGGAGCCCGACTTCAAAGAGGTCTTTGAAAAACTCACCATCGATGAGTCTAACTCTACTCGCTTTTTAGTTAAAATGGAGCTCAACCGCCTTTCAGCCAGTTGCACCCGAATTATTGATTTACGAGATAAATCTGAACTTCAATGTGAAGAAGTGACCGTTGCTAAACAGCGTCATTTTCTTGATGAGCCCGCTAAACTTTCCCTTGTTCAAGCTCTTGGACTATACCGTAATAAATATACTGTTGGCGTATACGAGCATGTCCTGAGCCAACACAAAGTTCGCAAAGAAAGCCTTCGCAAAACAGAACAAGAACCCACTGAAGAGTTATCTGAACTCATCGTCCCTGGTGTTGTATTAGGGAGTTACTTCAGTCGCAGCGAAGAGAGAATGAATTATTCCATTCGTATTTCTGCATCACAAGATGGCGGCGGCGAAGTCTTAGGTGCCAGTTTAGATTTGTCCGTGGGTGGCGCTAGAGTTCGTTTACCCGCCAAACATCGCTTTGACCAAGATAAACCACTCAGAGTAAAACTACTTGAGCTTAATGAAGAGTTCTTTTTCGAAGATTTACAACATGGTGTAGATTATCAAATTGTTGATATACAAAATAAAGATGACAGCGCCATCATGCGCCTTAAACGTCTTGGTGATAGCAAAGAATTAGACAAACTACTCAGTCAGCTCATTCGCGGTTACAAGTTTCGCTACAAAGTTGATGTCAATGATGTCATCGTCAATGCCACCGGCTTAGGGTTTGAGCGTCACTATTTACCTATGTTGTCACACATGCCGCTGTATCTGTCTGTTGAAAATGGGAAGCCATTTATCAGTCATCAGTTACTCAGTCGTGGCAACCAGCCTATATTGCAGTATTTTATTGACGAAAACGAAGTTAACCAATTACCTAACTTCCTCACCAATAATCGATTAGTTAACTTAATCAAGTCGCCTGATAAAGCAGATCACAGTCTATTCTTTTGTTTTACCCATAGTAATAAAGGCATTACTCAGTATTTTTCAGCCACCTTACATGAACTAAAAAAGCATCAGGCTATGCAGCTGTTTTTCGGTTTTGGGGCCTCTAAATCCAGCTGGCGAATTTTTAAAGTATGCCAACAAAAGGTAGATCATAAGCTTAATTATAAAACCTCGACATTGCCTGGTGATGAACAGCAATACTCAGCGTTAACAGAGCAACAACTGGCTCGTTTTGCCTATACATTACAGCTTATAGACTTAACAAATGAAGATATTAGACCAAACTATCGAGCTTGGTTTAATGAAGGCGATAACGTCAATCAACTTAAAATCTTTAATCAAAAGAAACTGACTAAAAATACGATAAAAAGATTATCAATGCCTTTCAGCGAGCGTAGACGAGAAGCACGCTTTGCCTTTAAAACCATTATAGAAATTGAGCATAATGGTAAGAAGTCTCGAGGTATTTCCCATGATATCTCATCACGTGGTATCCAGTTTACCTTAGAGGATGATACTCAGTTTAGCAGTGCTACAGATGTCATATTGAGTTTTCCTAAATTGCAGGAAATCGCTGGAAAAATGCAATTAAGCCAACTGCCATATCGACTTATTCGTGCCCGTACTCAAGGTAATAAAAAACAGCAAACTTTACATTTATCTGCATTAATCGGTCATGAACCTCACCAAGGAGTAGAGTTTCTCAATAAACTAATCAACCATAACCGAGATAAATTTGAGCAGCTTTCAGAAGATGAGGGCGAGCTAAAAGAACTGGCTGATGGGATGAAAAACTTATTGCTTCGACAATTAGTCAGTGTGCCTTACTTTGTTGAAAAAACGAAAAAATCAGCTCAATTAGCCTGCATTGGAATTGGCACCAAAACCGACGATATTAGTCATTTATTTGCAGCGGGCTCAACTACACCACTCAGCTTCAACCTCACGCCATTGTTTAATGAAACCGAGTTTAAACAGCTCATTATTGATCCTGTCAGATCAATGAAGCCCATAGACGGCATGCAGTACTTTGAGGTTTTTCTGCAGATATCAAGGCAAGGTCGAGGAGCAATTAACATTCAATCACAGTTTGTCAGTGATTTTAGCCATCGCAGTGCACAAATAAAATTTATTAGTCATGCACAAGCTGTAGGCAAGTTTATGGCATTGAGGATTTATTTGGGCGCAACAGAAAAACCCGATATGAGCTATATTCGCCGTGAAATGGAATACATTACTATCCATGCCAGCCATAGAGCTAAAGCCTTAGAGGAACGTTTGTGGCGAATTATTGGTAGTGGTGAACTGTTAGATATTACAGCAGAAGTCGAAGTCAGGTTTCCAGAGCTGCATTTACTAGAAGATTAACCGTCAAAACCCGCCTATCACAAGCATAATAACGTTATGAGTTTATAGGCGCTTTTACTATTTTGTTTAAAATCGATTATACCAATCACTCACTAATGGAAAGTGATCCAAAACAGCCACTTTATCAGTCAGCATTCCTCCATGAGTATAGTCACGCTTAAAACCTTTTCGTTTTGACAAGAGTGTATAATCAGCGTTTTCTAAACCACACTCAAGCATCATGTCTTTTACGTCTCTAGGGTTTCCTAGTACGTAATCTTTTTGAGCAGCGATAAACCAGGTTTTCGGCCAGCTGATACCTTTAACCGCTTCGGAATAATCGAAGTGATCTTCAGCGTCTACCCAATCACCACCTACCCAGTCAATCGTCTGTAATAATGATTGCCTGCTTTCATTATCCATCCCTATGCGGTATTTATCTGCCGCTAAGTAACCTTGATATTGCGTCATTAATGGAGCAAGTCTGTTCCAAAATACATCCACCATCATCGTTTTTCTTAATGATTTAACTTTAATGGTTCGCTTGGTACCAAAAGTCACAAATGAGGCAACCTCAGGGCGTAATGACTCAAACCGTATATAACAGCTCGCCATTAATACGCCCCCCCATGAATGAGCGCACCAATGCACTTTACCCGCGCCAGATTGGGATAGGATAAATTGATGAGCTAAAGGGATTTGCTCCAAAATCACCTCTGTTTGTCCCAGAGAATATGCAGCATTAATTCTAGGCTCACTCAAGCCTCTTCCTGCAGTATCAAGTACATAAACATCATAGCCCTGCTCTGCCAAATAACAGGCAAGACCTCGCCCTGATGGACTATAAAAAACCCGTCCGTTCGACATCGCGCCGTGAAGCATCAGTATAGGTTCTCGTGAAGTAATTGGCATAGAGGGCTTGATATGTCGAAGGTGTAACTTGCCATCACGATATGGCAGAAAGTGAGATTCTTGCTTCATTGGTATTGGTAAGTTTTATCAGCAGAAAGGAATATACCTAGGTTAAACAGCTTAAATGTTAACTTCAAGTTAATTAGAGTAAAAAATCTAATCAATAATATAAGCGACGGTTCAGTGCTTTCTATACGCCAACAAAAACCGCATTACTGCTTAACAGTAATGCGGTTTTAAAATTAACTACCTCACCTGGTTAACCTCCAGCTAAGCAGGCTACCCTAGTGGCGAGTTAACCTTGAAGGTGGAATACTAAACAGCGCAAATCTAATCGCTGTATACTCGCATTTGATGCTGCTAATAACTTAGGTTTAGCATGGAACGCAATACCATAATCTGCCGCCTTAACCATTGGAATATCATTGGCTCCATCACCAATAGCCACTCGTTGACCTGCAGCTATTTGCCATTTAGCAGCGCTTTTATCTATCACATCGGCTTTAAATTGCGCATCGACAACCTCACCAGTCACCTCTCCTATTAGCTTTCCATCTTCGATGACTAACTCATTAGCATAGGCAGCATCTAACCCCAGTAAGTCTTTTAAGTGGCCAACAAACGGCGTAAATCCACCTGATGCTAGCACTAGCTTCCAGTCATTAGGCTTTAATTCAGCCACAATAGACTCAAGTCCAGGCATTAGCGGTAAATCCTGACAAAGCTGATTAATAATACTGTCACTCGCCCCTGCAAGCTTGCTTACTCGAAGACGAAGACTTTCTTCAAAATCAAGTTCACCTTGCATTGCTCTTTCTGTGACTTCTGAAACAGCTTCACCAACTCCAGCCATCGCGGCCAATTCATCAATACACTCAATTTGAATCGCAGTCGAGTCCATATCCATCACCAATAAGCCCGGTTTAAATATACTCGGCAATGCTTGTGTGACTTCAAATAGCTCGGCATTACTGTCAATAGGAAAGCATTCAATTAATTGCGCTAACCGAGAGGATGAAGCGATCTCAAACCCTTTCAGCTCGTTATGGCGCATTAACACAGCCACCGAACAATCCTGATTAAGATGATTCAACCACGAAGACACAGCATCAAAATCTACCTCATCAAAAATGACCCGAAACCGATGCGGTTGTTTAACTTGGATATTATTGAGAAATTCGTCTTCAAAGTAGCGAGTTAAGCTAAAATCACCATGAGAAAAAGAGCCATCTTCCCCTGAAAATAACCAGGTTAGAGCATTAGAGTTTTTCTGACTTTCCATCGACTGCATTTCCTCAATGATTGCGACTATCTACAATTAAATATTTCGATTAGTATTAATTAAATAGAAAAAACACCAAGGATTAAAGTGATTTTTGTTAAAGGTCTTAAGAAAAGTCAAAAAATCAGCAGATTAATTCAAATCGTAATTGCGATAATCTTGTTAATTGGGCTAACTCATTTATGGAAATCTAGCCTCAACAACGGGCAACAATTGCTCAATTCGCAAACGCAGATTATGGCAAGACTATTGGCCCAACAAGCGGCAAATGGTGCGGCGCCAGCGATGTTTTTACAAAATGATGAACAGCTACAGTGGCTTGCAAATGCCCTCATTGATGACCCTAAAGTCATGTCCGTCCACATTTATGATGCTCAAGGCGTTAGGCTTGCTTTCGCTCAATCGGTCAGCGAAGAAGCATTTGATGCCGATGATGAAGAACTTAAAGAGTTACTCTCGCCTTATCCGCCAATGATTGAAAATGTACTCCAAGGGGACAACAACCTAGGCTACATTGAAGTACGGGTAAACTTGCGAATATTCTTCGACGAAATCAAAACCTTGTATCAAGAAAATATGAAGCTACAACAAACCATGTTAATTGTGGCTGGAATTATAGGCTTGCTTCTCTCTCGCGCCCTGTCATTTAAACGAGCTGACTTTGACCGACGTAAAACCCGAGCTAAACAAGGAAGAAAGAACAGTCATTTATTACAGCTTAATCAAAGTGACTCTGTCGATGGTATAGATGATGACATGGATGATGGTATGGATAGCAGAGAAGTTCTAAAAGACCACATCCCCTCAGATGAACATGCAGAACTCAGTGATACTGAATTGGCCGAAATTGAATATCAAGAGTTAACAGATATGAATCAAGGTAGCCAAACGATTACTGATACGAAAAATAAAGGTGCCAAAGCGCAAGCCTCTAAATCGCCTAAAGCCTCTAAATCACCGAAAGCGTCTAACTCATCTAGCGCGGCTAAATCAAGAGAAGAGCAGAAAGATAAAGCCGAGCCAAAGTAAGCTATTTGGCTTTATCTTAACTCTTTTAAACAACAAAAAAGGGATAACATCACTGTTATCCCTTTTTATCAAACTTTAAAATAAATTAAAGTGTGATAGCAGCATCTAATGTCATCACAATCATATCGTTGAACGTAGTTTGACGCTCATCTGATGATGTTTTTTCACCGGTTCTGATGTGGTCAGAAACAGTAACAACACATAACGCTTTAGCGCCTAATTCGTGTGCAACACCGTAAAGACCGGCAGCTTCCATTTCGACACCTAATACACCCATTTTTTCCATTGTATCGAACATTGAAGGATCTGGAGTGTAGAATAAATCTGCAGAGAAAACATTACCAACACGGATTTTAGTACCGTGTGTTTTAGCTGATTCAATAACAGCATTCATTAATCCGTAGTCCGCGATAGCTGCGAAGTCTTGGCCTTTAAAACGAAGACGGTTAGCTTGTGAATCAGTACATGCACCCATACCAATAATCACGTCACGAACTTTAACGTCTGTGCTGATTGCACCACAAGTACCAACACGAATAAGGTTTTTAACACCGTATTCTTTGATTAGCTCGTGAGCATAAATTGAACATGAAGGAATACCCATACCTGAACCCATAACAGAGATACGAGTCCCTTTATAAGTACCAGTAAAACCGAACATGTTACGAACGTCAGTCACTTGCTCAACATTTTCTAAGAACGTTTCAGCAATGTATTTTGCACGTAATGGATCGCCTGGAAATAAAACTGTTTCGCCAAAAGCACCTTCAACAGCATTAATATGTGGTGTAGCCATGAAAAACCCCTATATTTTTATATTAAATCTTTAATATGAGTAATTAAGTCATCCCCTTAATTACTCAGTGCGATTCTACTATATTTATTAACAAAATAGCGTTAGAAGATAATAATCTTTTATTGTTAAATGAAAGATTTACCATATTCCATCGGCTCAAGTTCAAAGTAACTAGCAATTGACTGACCAATATCAGCAAAACTGTTACGACGACCGAGTGAGCCAGCAGCTAAACCTGCCCCCATAGCTAATACAGGCACACGTTCACGAGTATGATCTGTTCCCTGCCAGCTTGGGTCACAACCATGATCGGCTGTGAACACGATTAAATCTTCTGGATTTAACAGTGCTAATAATTCAGGTAAACGTTGGTCAAAATACTCTAACGCTTTGGCATAACCCGCGATATCACGGCGATGACCATAGTGAGAGTCAAAATCAACGAAGTTGGTAAACACTATGGTGTTATCACCCGCTTGTTTAACTTGCTCAAGTGTCGCATCAAATAGCGCCTCAAGGCCTGTCGCTTTCACTTTTTGAGTAATACCGCAATGAGCGTAAATGTCTGCAATCTTACCAACGCTAACCACTTCACCACCTGCAGCAGCTAATTTATCTAGCACGGTTTTTGAAGGTGGCTCAACAGCGTAGTCGCGACGATTACCTGTACGTGCAAAATCATCAGGACCAGTACCAACAAATGGGCGGGCGATCACTCGGCCAATATTATAAGGCTCAAGCTCTTCACGAGTAATTTCACATAAACGGTATAGGTTCTCTAAACCGAACGTTTCTTCATGACAGGCAATTTGAAATACCGAGTCAGCTGAAGTATAGAAAATAGGCTTACCGGAGCGCATATGCTCTTCACCAAGCTGTTCAAGAATGGTAGTACCTGATGCATGACAATTACCTAAAAACTCAGTTAAACCTGCACGAGCCAAGATTTTATCAGTCAATTCTTGTGGGAATGAGTTTTCTAAATCAGAAAAATAGCCCCACTCATAAAGAACCGGTACACCTGCCATTTCCCAATGACCGCTCGGCGTATCTTTACCTGAACTTAGTTCGTCTGCATGGCCATAAGCGCCGATGAGCTCAACGTTATCACCGAAGCCATCAGCAAATTTACCTGTACTTTCGAAACCTGCATGGCCTAAGCCCAACTTTGCTAAGTTAGGTAATTTTAGTGGACCTTGACGGCCAATATCTGCTTTACCTTCTGCACATGCTTTTGCAATATGGCCAAAGGTGTCTGAACCGACATCGCCAAATTTATCAGCATCAGTTGCAGCACCAACACCAAATGAATCCAGCATCATAATAAATGTACGTTTCATATTTGAGCTCCTTATAAATCCGATGCGCGGATATAGCGATAAATTTCAGGCGTTTTTTCTGGCGCCGAATCTTTAATATGTATCGCTTGTTGTACCGCGGCAGAAGCTTCTTCAAATGCCGCTTCTGATTGAGCATGTATCATAGCAATAGGTTTATCTTGAGTAATCTCATCACCTAAAGCACAGACATCGGTTAATCCGACACTGTAATCTAATTTATCACCTGGCTTTCTGCGTCCGCCACCTAAAGTAACAACAGCTAAGCCGAGCTCTCGAGTATCCATGCTGTGCGCAAAGCCTTGTTGGCTGGCAAAAACAGGACGGATAATCGATGCATGAGGTAAATAGTTATCGAATGACTCAATGAAGTCAGCCGGACCACCAAGACCTGACACCATACGGCCAAAAATCTCAGCGGCTTTCCCATTATCAAGTACAGCATTAAGTTTAGTACGAGCTTCAGCATCATTTTGGGCAATGCCACCTAACACTAGCATTTCCGCACATAAGCCCATAGTCACTTCATATAGACGCGGATTACGATATTTACCAGTGAGGAAATTAATCGCTTCACGAACTTCGACAGCATTACCTGCACATGAGGCTAGTACTTGGTTCATGTCAGTGAGTAATGCAGTGGTTTTAGTCCCCGCGCCATTAGCAACAGCAGTAATACTTCGAGCTAACTCTTCGGATGCTTCGTAAGTTGGCATAAACGCACCACTACCGACTTTGACATCCATCGCTAGTGCATCAAGGCCCGCAGCGAGTTTCTTTGAAAGAATAGAAGCAGTAATCAAAGAAATAGACTCGACTGTCGCTGTATTGTCTCGAATAGAATAAAAGCGCTTATCAGCTGGGACTAAATCACCTGTTTGGCCAATGATGGCGACACCAGCTTCTTTCACTACTTTACGGAAGAGTTCACTTGAAGGTTCGGTTTGATAACCAGGAATTGCATCAAACTTATCGAGAGTACCACCAGTATGGCCTAAACCACGACCGGAAATCATTGGCACATAACCGCCGCAAGCCGCAGCCATAGGGCCAAGCATCAGACTGATAACATCACCGACTCCGCCAGTACTGTGCTTATCAATAATCGGTCCGTTTAGCGATAACGAATCCCAATTAAGTACTGTGCCAGAGTCACGCATGCCTGTGGTCAGTGCAATACGTTCATCCATGTTCATATCTTGAAAATAAACTGCCATGCCGAATGCAGCAATTTGTCCTTCAGAAACAGTATTTTGGGTAATACCGTCTACAAAGAATTGAATTTCAGCAGAACTAAGTGCTTCACCATTACGTTTTTTACGAATAATTTCTTGAGCGAGAAACATAACATTTCCTCCAATGAAACCCTTTTATTCATACTTAAAATCAAGAGTTTCACCTTAACAAGATGGCACCAAATAAATAATGCAATGTTACTTGGTGCTATCAATTAAAACCGTTAAGACGTCTAACTAAGCAAATCGACCTGCTTAGTATCCTTGTTTACCTTGAGGAGCATCAGCAAGATCTAGAGTGTGAAGTAAGCTAGTTAATAAGCTTGATGCACCAAAACGGAAGCTAGCTGGAGAAATCCACTCTGCACCTAAAATACGCTCTGCCACGCCTAAGAACTCAGCTGTTTGTGCAGCATCGCGCACACCACCTGCAGGCTTAAAGCCAACATTACGGTTTTTCTCACTGATAACTGTCAGCATAATTTCTGCTGCTTCCAATGTCGCATTAACAGGAACTTTACCCGTTGAAGTTTTAATGAAGTCGGCACCAGCATCAATCGATAACTCAGAAGCTTTACGGATTAACGCAGGATCTTTAAGCTCGCCTGATTCGATAATCACTTTTAAGATCGCTTCATCACCACACGCTTCTTTACATGCTTTAACGAGCTCAAAACCTAAAGACTCGTTACCAGCCATTAATGAACGGTATGGGAAAACCACATCAACTTCGTCTGCGCCATAAGCAACAGCAGCACGAGTTTCTAATACTGCAATAGCAATATCATCATTACCGTGTGGGAAGTTCGTTACGGTAGCGATTTTGATATCTTCGCAATCTAACTCATTCAATGTTTTACGAGCAATTGGAATAAAACGCGGATAAATACAAATGGCAGCAGTATGGCCAGCAGCAGTATTCGCTTTGTGGCATAAATCAATGACTTTTTGATCAGTATCATCGTCATTTAATGTGGTTAAATCCATTAATGAGATACCAAGTTGTGCTGCTTTTTTTAAATCACTCATGTTTGCTCTCCGAAACAAAAACCTAATAAAAATCTTGTTTTGGCAATGCATAAAGCTGGCAGTTGATTGATGTAGAGGCCGGGCCTTCGAGCATTGCCAGTAAATTAATTGATAAGTTACTGAACTAAGTATTCAATCTGATAACGAGTACCACGACTTGAATCCTTGAAGACCGGAAGAGGTGAAACAAAGAATAATTGTTTCATCCATTCCGCGAAAATTCCCTTTTAGCGCGCAAATCAATCCAAACATTTGATACCGAACCACTAGTATATTAGTTCACTATTTTAAATTGTTTGGACTTTAATATTTATCTAAATACATTCTAACAAATTTTTGTATGTACTTAAGTAAATACTAACATATTTTGCAATAAATTTGGAGCCACATAATGTGGCTCCAAAGCTTACAAATTAGATTAGAACTTGTAAGTAGCTGTTAGGTAGTGAGCCCAACCAGTTGTTTCTAGACCAACAATACCAGCACCATCTTCAAGAAGGTATACATCTTTGTAGCCTTTTAGGCCGTAACCAAGTGCGTAGTTATCTGAATGCCAGTGTAGACCGAAGTATGCTGCACCACCATTGCTAGACATTGGAACGAACTCATCGCCGTACTCATCATCAGCACCAAATTGGTAATCAACATAACCTTGGAACGCTACGAAAGTACCGTTATCGAAGTTATGAACAGGCTTGAACCAGTTAGCAGAGAACTGGTAACCATTCCAATCTTTACCATTCATGTCGTAGTGAGCGTATAAGTTCATGCCAGTTTTACCTAACCATGGAACCATAACGTCAGCACCTAAACCCCAGAAAGAAGAGTTTACGTCTTCACCAATTGCTCCACCACCCCAGTTGAATAGAGTAGAGAAGTACACTTCTTGGATAGGACCAACTGAAAGGTCAAGACCAGTAATTGCATCTAAAGAGAAACGAGGTGCAAACTTCATGAACATACGGCTTTCACCGTAGCCTTTGTCACCAGAATCTTGAGTGAATAAGTTGAATACGTCTACGTAACCGTATAAATCAACAACACCAGCGCGGCCGCCAAATTCCATTTCTAAGTAATCGTGGCCACTTTCGCCAGCACTTGGTAATTCGTCAAATGCGTACATTGCATTGAACTGCATCCAGCTGTAATCACCAGAACGGATATCTTCACCACGGTCAGCAGCCATTGCAGGTGCAGACATAGCAGCGATAGTTGTAGCAGCTAAAGCTAAAGTTTTAACGTTTTTCATTATCAACCCCATTGATATATTTATTTTACCACCTTCGTGGGTGGCGATTTTTATAAACGTTTGCATTGTACATAGATTGGATAAAAGCTCAATATTATTTGGCAAAAATACGAATACTTAATCCCAAAATGTGAACAATATCTCTACTTTCTACTAACAACTTAGAACATTTATGACTAATAAACTGTATTTTTTGAGTAAAGTAATATAAAAAACTGGTGATTTAACAAAGCAAGTCATATGCCAGCCAATGGGCTAGCGAGATTAAACTTCAATTAACTTAGGTAAAAAAACCTAAAAAAAAGCTGCTATTACCGAGGTAACAACAGCCTTCATTTACTCAACTCAAGGTCGTCTTAGACAATTAAATCGCTAAGAATAAACCAGCTAGAGTCGCACTCATTAAGTTAGCTAAAGAACCGGCAATAACAGCACGGATACCTAGTCTAGCTAAGTCATGGCGACGGCTAGGAGCCATTGCACCTAAACCACCTAATAGAATTGCAATAGAAGATAAGTTAGCAAAACCACATAATGCGAATGAGATAATCGCTTTGGTTCTGTCAGTCATCATCATGCCTGTTTCTGCTACTACTTGGTAACCTTCAGCTGATGCATCTAGTAAGTAAGGAGCAAAGTTAAGGTATGCTACGAATTCGTTAACAACAATCTTTTGACCGATGAAAGAACCAGCAACTAATGCTTCGTTCCAAGGTACACCGATTAAGAATGCTAATGGCATGAAGATGTAACCTAAGATTAGCTCTAAAGTAATGCCTTCAAGACCGAACCAACCTGTTACACCACCGATGATACCGTTGATCATTGCAATCAAACCAACGAAAGCAATCAACATTGCACCAACGTTAAGTGCTAAGTGCATACCAGATGAAGCACCTGCAGCAGCCGCGTCTAACACGTTTGCAGGCTTGTCAGGATCTTCTGGAAGATCTGACATTTCGTTTTTAGCTTCTTCAGTTTCAGGATGCATTAGCTTAGCCATCATAAGACCACCTGGAGCAGCCATGAATGATGCTGCAACTAAGTACTCAATCGGTACACCCATTTGCGCGTAACCAGCTAATACTGAACCCGCGATTGATGCTAAACCACCAACCATGATTGCGAATAATTCAGAGTTAGTCATTGTCGCGATGAAAGGACGTACAACTAAAGGAGCTTCAGTTTGACCAACGAAGATGTTAGCCGTTGCAGACATAGACTCTGTACGGCTAGTGCCTAATGCTTTTTGTAAACCACCACCGATAATACGGATGATCCACTGCATGATGCCCAAGTAGTAAAGAACTGCAATTAAAGAAGAGAAGAATACGATAACCGGAAGTACGTTTACCGCGAAGATGAAACCAACTTTAAATTGGGCTAAGTCGCCAAATAAGAAGTTAATACCATTTTGAGCGTAACCAATTACGCTAGATACTGCGTCAGAAACACCTTTTAAAATGTCTTTACCAACTGGAACGTATAAAACAAAACCAGCAAAGAATGCTTGAATTGCTAAAGCGCCACCAACAGTACGAACATTAATAGCTTTTCTGTTGTTTGATAGTGCATAACCGATTGCTAGTATGGTAACCACCCCAACTAGACTCATTAGTATATCCATTAATCATCACCCTTATTTATGTTAACGATTTGTATAATTGTTGTTAACTCACCTATTTTCCGTTAATGATTATAACTGAGGAGCAGATGAAAATCGTGGATTAGATCATACTTTTAGAGTTTAATTTCAGGATCTTATGAAACATTAATATTTATTAATAACCATGTTTAAAAAAAAATTACGACAGCTCAAACAGTTGGGAGAAGTTTTTATTCAATCGTTCTAATATAAAAACAGTTGTTTTTTTCTGTAAATTTGCGATCTCAGAGGCCACATTTGGCAAAATAAGCGGAGTATTTCGTTTTTCGGTTGCATTATAGGGGGTCATGCTAGGCGAGTCTGTTTCAATTATGAAATGTTTAATATCCAATTCAGTGATCGTTTTTCTTAACTTTTTGGCTTTTGGGTTGAGTAATAAGCCACCAATACCCAATTTATAACCTAGTTCAATATATCGACTTGCCAACTCTGGCGCACCGTAAAAACCATGAATAACGCCCCCTTTGGGATTAGGGAATCGGTTTAATAATGACAATAACTCTTGGTGACATTTGACTCCATGAAGAATCACTGGATACTCCATATTAATTGCAATTTTTAATTGTCCAGATAATAGCTGTTGCTGTCTATCAAAGTCTGGTTTTAGCTTATCTAATCCGCACTCACCAACGGCTACAAGTCTGTCATTTGCCGCATATTTGGCGAGCATATTCTCCAGTGATACGAGTGATGCGTTAACGTCTTCGGGAACATACCAAGGGTGAATACCCAAAGCAAAATAGCAATGATATTGCTGTGCTATCGCTAATTGATTTTCCCAATGCTGTTCACTAATCGCAGGGATTAAAGCCGAGTTTATTCCTTTTAATGCCATAGCATTAAATAATTCAGCCCTGTCATGATCAAAGTCAGCAAGATCTAAATGTGCATGAGAATCAATCATGTATATCTCTCCCTTTGACTAAAATCATTGATACATCAGGTTATTATTAATCGTCGGTGTTAAGTTTAACCTACCAAAAACGGCTTAAAGGATACTGAATGCTAAAAGCTTATCGCACACAAATAATGGAATAGTCGATGCTGATAAGAATTTCTTGCTCCAAAATATACTGATTATTCCGTTTATACAAACCGATTTATTTGGTCTTTTTGGGCATAAAAAAAGGCGGAAAATCCGCCTTTAATATTCATCAATACCGACTCTTTAGAGTTTATGGATTAATTTTCTCGTGTTTTGGCAAACTCAACATCTGGGTAGCGTTCCATTGATAAGTTCAGATTTACCATAGTAGGTGCGATATACGTTAAGTTATCGCCACCATCTAGTGCTAAGTTTGCACTGCACTTACGGCGGAACTCTTCTAACTTACGCTCGTCTTTACAATAAACCCAACGGGCTGTCGACACACTAATGCCTTCATAAATCGCTTCTACGTTGTACTCGCTCTTAAGACGGCCTACAACCACTTCAAACTGCAGCACACCAACAGCGCCAACAATAAGGTCATTGGTATCAAGCGGTCTAAATACCTGCACAGCGCCTTCTTCAGCTAGCTGCACTAAACCTTTAAGCAATTGCTTTTGCTTCAGCGGATCTTTTAAGCGAATACGGCGGAACATTTCAGGTGCGAAGTTAGGAATACCCGTAAACTTAAGCTTCTCACCTTGTGAGAAGGTATCACCAATTTGAATAGTACCGTGGTTATGTAACCCGATAATATCACCAGGGTATGCTTCTTCTACTTGCTCACGGTCACCCGCAACAAAGGTTAACGCATCAGAAATGCGCACATCTTTTCCGGCACGAACATGGTGCATTTTCATGCCTTTCTGATATTTACCAGAAACAATACGCATAAACGCAACACGGTCACGATGTTTAGGGTCCATGTTAGCTTGAATTTTAAATACAAAGCCGCTGAACTTTTCATTTTCAGCATGGATATCGCCCATCTCCGTTGCACGAGGTTGTGGCTTAGGAGCCCACTCTGTTAGACCATCAAGTACATGATCAACACCAAAGTTACCTAATGCAGTACCAAAAAAGACCGGTGAAAGTTCACCTTTCAAAAAAGGCTCAAGTTCAAACTCATGTGAAGCACCAATAACCAGCTCTAACTCTTCACGTAATTGCTCAGCCAGCTCACTACCAACGGCTTCATCTAAATCTGGATTTTCAAGCCCTTTAACGATACGGACTTCTTGAATCGTATGACCTTGACCAGATTGATAAAGCACAGTTTCATCACGCAGAATATGGTAAACACCTTTAAAGGATTTACCACAACCAATTGGCCAAGTAATTGGAGCACAGGCAATTTTCAGCTCATTTTCTACTTCGTCCATCACTTCCATAGGATCGCGAATATCACGGTCACATTTGTTCATGAAAGTGACAATCGGCGTGTCACGAAGTCGAGTAACTTCCATCAGTTTACGTGTTCTATCTTCGACACCTTTAGCTGAGTCAATGACCATTAAACATGAATCAACTGCTGTTAAGGTACGATAGGTATCTTCCGAAAAGTCTTCATGACCAGGTGTATCAAGAAGATTGACTAAGCAATCACTATAAGGAAACTGCATCACAGACGTCGTGATAGAAATACCACGATCTTTTTCCATTTCCATCCAGTCAGACTTTGCGTGCTGCTTTGAACCACGACCTTTTACTGTACCTGCAGTTTGGATAGCTTGTCCGAATAAAAGAACTTTCTCGGTGATAGTCGTTTTACCGGCATCGGGATGCGAAATAATCGCGAAGGTACGACGTTTATCGACCTCGACTGTGTGAGCTGACATGAGTTACTTTGCCCTAGCATAAATAAAATGGCGCAAATTATAGCGTTTCCGAGGATAGTTGGCTAGGTAAAGTCTTGAGTATTGGTGAGTCAAAACCAAAAGCTGATTGACAATGTCAGTGAAGGTTGAACTAGCCTAGCTTAACTGCAGAATTTGAACTAGAAAATCTGAGCTAATAAATCTTTGCCCTGAGGGGTAAAAAGAAAAAGGCCGATAATAACATTATCGGCCTTTTAGATATTCACTCAATTAGTTTGTTTGAGCCGATTCTTGTTCAATTAATTGCTGCTGCGCTTGAGCAAGTTCGATTCTTGCATAGCGATGCTCTACAAAATCATAAATATTAGTTGCCAAACTCAATCGATAGTAATCAATAGCAAGTTGGTAATCTTGTTGCTCTACTGCTTTTTTGGCAATGTAAAAATAGGCTTCACATAAGCGCTCAGAATATTCTTTAGGCTGGTTTAAATTGACCTTAGCAGCCTCAAAAACCTGCTCTTTAGTCATTTTACCTAAGTAGTAGTCAACTAACACTGACGACCAAGCCTGATCATTCAATGACTGACGATTTTCCGCTAATGCTAGCTGTGCAGACTCAGCATCTCTTGGTGAGTCGACTAGATATAACCACAAAGCACGGTAGCCATCAGAAGGATCCTTTCGTAAAAAGTCTTTCATGTCTTGAGCGGCTAATTCATAACGCTCGCCGTAATACAAAGCAATACCACGGTTCAAATAGGCATAATCGTATTCAGGTGATAACTCAAGTACGCCATCAAATGACTCATAAGCACTTTCAAACTCCCCCTCTTGGGTGTAATAAATCCCTAAGAAGTTATAAGCGTCGGCTAAATTAGGTTGCAGTTTAATGGCTTGATGAAAATCTATTCTTGCAAGTAAACGTAAACCAACGCTGTCATATATTACGCCACGATCATAATGAAAACGCGCTCGTTGTTCAGGCGTTAGTTCCATCGTACCAAGAATTTCATTTAATTTGGCTAAGGTTACTTCAAGTTTGTAGTCTGGGACATTTGGCGCAACCATGATTTTGCCATTCGCTGCACTATCGGCACTACCAGATAAAGAGGCACAACCTGACAATAACAAACTGGCACCCACACATAATGCGACAACTGTGGTACGTAATTTCTGTTCCATTTAAATACCTTATCAGGTTCTATAATTACTTTGCATCATATCAACCAATCTCCATAAGGGCTATGCAGATACCAATAAAATTTCATTTACCAGCATAACTGATGATATAGCCAGCTTTAGAGTGAATAAGCTACGGTTGAAATTGATAATTTACATGACTTGCTCAACGTATTCATTCAATATCCATAACGTCTACACTAAGCGTTTGTCGACAAATTATAGGCACAAAAAAGGAGACCCGAAGATCTCCTTTTAATTAACGCTTGGTGTCAGATATTATTCTGCAGCAGCTTCTTCTTTAGCGTTCGCTTCTTTGATAGAAAGTCTTACACGACCTTGACGGTCAACTTCCATCACTTTAACGTCAACTTCTTGATTCATTTCAAGATGGTCAGAAACGTTAGCAACACGCTCTTCACTGATTTGTGAGATGTGAACTAAGCCGTCTTTACCTGGTAGGATGTTAACGAATGCACCGAAATCAACGATACGGATTACCTTACCTTTATAGATGCGACCCACTTCAACTTCAGCAGTGATTTCTTCGATACGACGAATAGCTTCTTTCGTTGCTTCACCGTTTGAAGATGCAATCTTCACAGTACCGTTGTCATCAAGTTCAATTGTTGTGCCTGTTTCTTCAGTAAGTGCACGGATAGTTGCACCACCTTTACCGATAACGTCACGGATCTTCTCAGGATTAATCTTGATAGTCGTGATACGTGGAGCGTGATCAGAGATATCTTCACGTGCGCCACCAATTGCTTGGTCCATAACGTTAAGAATATGAACACGTGCGCCGTATGCTTGTTGCAGTGCGATGTCCATGATCTCTTTAGTGATACCTTCAATCTTGATATCCATCTGCAGCGCAGTAATACCGTCACGAGTACCCGCTACTTTAAAGTCCATGTCACCTAAGTGATCTTCATCACCTAAGATATCAGAAAGAACAACAAAGTCGTCGCCTTCTTTTACTAGACCCATTGCGATACCAGCAACAGAAGTCTTGATAGGTACACCCGCATCCATTAACGCTAATGAAGTACCACAAACAGAAGCCATAGAGCTTGAACCGTTTGATTCTGTGATTTCAGATACAACACGAACACTGTATGGGAATTCTTCAGCAGAAGGCATAACAGCATTGATACCACGCCAAGCTAATTTACCGTGACCAATTTCACGACGCTTAGGCGAACCTACCATACCTGTTTCACCAACAGAGTATGGAGGGAAGTTGTAATGAAGCATAAAGCGATTAGTACGCTCGCCCATGATGCTGTCAATTTTTTGAGCATCACGTTCAGTACCTAAAGTACAAGTTACTAATGCTTGAGTTTCACCACGGGTAAATAAAGAACTACCGTGTGTACGTGGAAGTACACCCGCTAATACGTTCAATGCGCGGATCATATCTGGTTCACGACCGTCGATACGTGGCTTGCCACTAATAATACGACCACGAACTACGTCTTTTTCAAGACTACCTAATAAGTTGTCAACTTCACGAGTATCAACATCAGGATTTTGAGCAATCAATGCTTCTTTAGCAGCCGCTTTAACTACGCCAACTTGCGCGTAACGGTCTTGCTTAACTTCGATTTGGTAAGCCGCAGTCATGCCTTCTTCAGCTAACTCTTTAATTTGAGCTACTAAATCTTGATCTTGTACTGGAGCTGTCCAATCCCAAGTAGGTTTACCCGCTTCAGCTTTGAATTCTGCAATAGCTTGAACAACAACTTGCTGCTGGTCATGACCGTAAGTCACCGCACCTAACATGATTTCTTCAGCTAATGATTTTGCTTCTGATTCAACCATCAATACAGCTGATTCAGTACCAGCAACAACTAAATCAAGATCACTTTCAGCAACTTGATCAACTGTTGGGTTTAATAGATATTCGCCATCAATGTAACCAACGCGTGCTGCGCCGATTGGGCCATTAAATGGGATACCTGAAATAGAAAGCGCAGCTGAAGTACCAATCATTGCAACCATATCTGGTTCAATTTGTGGATCAACTGAAACTACCGTAATGATTACTTGAACTTCGTTTTTAAAACCGTTCGGAAATAAAGGACGAATTGGACGGTCGATTAAACGAGCAATCAGTGTTTCATCTTCAGAAGGACGACCTTCACGCTTGAAGAAACCACCAGGGATTTTACCTGCTGCGTAGGTTTTTTCTTGGTAGTTAACTGTTAATGGGAAGAAGTCACGGCTTGGATCCGCTACTTTTTTACCAACAACAGTTACTAATACTGTTGTATCGCCCATGCTCGCTAAAACTGCAGCATCTGCTTGACGTGCAATAACACCTGTTTCTAAGGTGACGGTATGTTGACCATACTCAAAACTCTTTACAATTGGATTCACGTGACCCATTCCTTAATTATTGACCTTTAAATTACGCGCATAAGTATACTGCAATTTTTTACAATAGTTAAAGCGCATCGCAATATACCGCTAAAAAATAATTAAATTTACCGAAAATGAAGCCGATAACAGCCATTGTAAATACTTGCATTTGATGACAGCAGGATGACAAAGCCGCTCAAAATTGCTTAACTGCTTGAAGCACCTCTCTTGTTGAGTAAGGTTATCGCTATAATTAATGACATTTAATCTGATTTTGTCTAAAGTGAGATGATGCGAAAGCGATATAAATTAATAAGTGATTAGGCACAGCAGATTTACTATCTAATCGATATCTGCTCTCTGAAACTGTAATAAAAACAAATGGAATCGTTTGAATGACACCAAGGTTTAAATCTCTGACATGGAAGCAAACTAACTTAGTTGTATTTACTGCTTTGTTTTTTGCGATTGCCATTTTTGTTGTCGAGATAGCTTTAGTTGTCGTCACAACCAAACAGCAGCTTACCGCTTCTCAAGAAGAGTTACTTAATTCAGTAGAACAAACTGCCTCTAATGCAGTTTGGGCACTAGATGATAAACAAACCGAACAAACCTTAGAGGGTATTATCAAAATTGATAATATTAGCTCTGCAGTCATTACCTTAGATGATGGTAGCCTTTTCGTAACAGCCAGTAATCAACCAAAACAATTCTCTGAAAACTACGACAATTTAAGCCACTTTTTATTTAAAGACTTAAATGAGATTTCACGACCGCTATATCGCCCTTTTTATTTTGAAGGCAATAAAAAACAGCAACTGATTGGAACGCTTACCATCTTTTACAACACACAAGAGATGACCAATAACCTATTTAATCAGTTACAACTCGGCTTTATTGCAACGTTAGCACGCGCTTTATTACTCACCTTAGTATTAACTATCGTTTTCCACCGCTTTTTGACTCAACCCATTGCCCAAATTAGTGAAGCAATTGATAAAATTGACCCAGATTTACCCGATGAAAACTTACTGCCTATGGCTAAGGCTCACAAAGATGATGAGCTTGGGCTAGTGACCTCAAAGTTCAACCAGATTTTATTACAGTTTAGTCAGACTCAAAATAAACTCAGAAAAATGGCAACTCGGGATCCATTAACCAGTTTGCCTAATCGCACCTTATTGCTCGAAACTTTGGATGTAACCATTCAACGAGCACGGGTTCACAAAAGGCACTTTGCACTACTCTTTATCGATTTAGACCGCTTTAAAAACGTGAATGATTCATTGGGTCATGCTATTGGGGATCAATTCCTGGCACGTGTCGCGAGGATTTTAGAAACCGTTGTAGGTGACAGAGGCAGCGTAGCAAGATTAGGTGGCGATGAGTTTGTTATTGTCGCTGATGATATAGAAACACCAGATCAAGCAGCTGACTTCGTCGATAAACTGCAAAAGCAACTTAATGCCCCCGTACAACTTAACGAGCACGCCATTCATCCTGCGGCATCAATCGGTATCTCTATTTATCCTGAAGATGGCCCTGGCGCAGAGGATCTTATTCGACACGCTGATATCGCTATGTACAGTGCTAAAGCTGCAGGTTCTAATCAATGGGCTTTCTTTAAGCAACAAATGACCGAGAATGCCGCTGTGAGGCTCAAAACAGAAGCCTCACTACATGACGCACTTAAGCACAATGAATTCTTATTATACTTCCAACCAAAACTTGATCTAAAAACGAATCGAATTATGGGGTGTGAAGCACTTATCCGTTGGCAAAAGAATGGCGAACTCGTGCCGCCGATGTCTTTCATACCTATCGCAGAAGAAACGGGGATAATCATTCCTATAGGCCGCTGGGTTATCGAGCAAAGCTGTAAGGTCATTCGTGAATGGGAAAAGAAATACAATTATGCCATTCCAATTGCAGTGAATGTGGCATCGCAGCAGTTCGCTGATGCCAGTTTGGTTTCTGACATAAAGCAATTAGCGCTAAGATATCAAATTCGTCCTGAACTCTTAGAAATTGAGATAACTGAGACCTCTTTGATGAATGATGTCGATCAAGCAATTGCTAAACTAGAGCAGCTAAAAAGTGCAGGTTTTGGTATAGCGGTTGATGATTTTGGTACAGGGTATTCATCATTGTCATACTTAAGACATCTGCCTATTACAACGATGAAGATTGACCGAGGGTTTGTATCTGATTTACCCCATGATGCATCAATTGCTTCGACCATTTTGATGTTAGGTCAGCAACTGAATTTAGATATTGTTGCAGAAGGTATTGAGAACCAAGAACAACTCACTTGGCTTCAGCAGCATAATTGCCAAATTGGCCAAGGCTTCTTTTTCAGTAAGCCCTTACCGCTAGACGAGTTTGAAGCGCAATATTTTACTGAAATGAGTATGCCGTTAGAACAGGTTTAAATGCCAGCGACTTGCTTTTAAAAAAGACGTAAAGCCATGCGATGATGTATGACTTAATTGGACATAATAAAAAAGGAGGCTTAAGCCTCCTTTTTTACGGTTAGAATTTGACTATGTAAACACAATCAAATTAAACATCGTTATTAACGACGTAAACCTAACTTCTGGATAAGAGCAGTATAACGAGCTACGTCTTTACGCTTTAAGTAAGCAGTAAGTTTACGACGTGCGCTAACCATACGTAATAGACCACGACGTGAATGGTGATCATGGATGTGCTCTTTGAAGTGACCTTGCAGATGGTTAATCTGTGCAGTCAATAAAGCAACTTGTACTTCAGTTGAACCAGTGTCGTTTTCACCACGGCTGTATTCAGCTACGATAGCTGCTTTTTGTTCATTACTTAGTGACATATTTATCTCCAGAAAAAATTAAATTAACTCTAGCCAATCACTAACTCAGCCAGAGGGGGCGACATTCTAACTATATTCAGTCACTATCGCAATAAAAAACACTTAACAGCCGATAAAAGCTAGTAATTAATGATTATTCTGCACTGTGATCAACAACTAGACGCTTAGGAGCCAGCAAACCATCATCATTCATGGTACCAATTCCGATAAAGCGACGCTGCTCACCTAACGTCATTCTGACCAATTCACCTGCTTTTAAGCCTGCAGCCTGAACAGGCTGACCTTGCATAATAAATTGCTCACAAGCGTCCGGTAAATTAACTTCAGTGAAGTTTGCTACAGCAGTGTCCATCGGCAACAACAAATCATCTAACACGCTAAAAGAAGACTCATCTTCTTTATCGACGTGTTCAGCTATTTCAGTTAACTGCTCAAGCGTCACCATTTTCTCATATGGATAGCCTGCAACTTGGGTTCGTCTCAGCATAGTGACATGTGCGCCACAACCTAACATTTCACCTAAATCATCAATGATGGTACGAATGTAGGTGCCTTTTGAGCAATGAATATCAAGTGTTAAGTCATCGCCTTCTAGGCTAACAAATAGCAACTCAAATACGGTAATAGGACGGGCTTCTCGAGGAACCTCTATGCCTTCACGAGCATACTTGTATAAAGGCTGCCCTTGATACTTTAGTGCAGAGAACATTGAAGGCACTTGCATGGTGTCACCGCGAAAATGCTCTAAAGAATCCTCTAACAGCTTTTGCTCAAACTTAACCGGTCGGATCTGAACAACTTCACCATCAGAATCACTGGTGTCTGTTCTTTCACCTAATTTAGCTGTCACCAAATAACGCTTGTCCGCATCTAAAAGGTGTTGAGAGAACTTGGTTGCTTCGCCTAAGCAAACGGGGAGCATACCTGTGGCTAAAGGGTCTAAAGCACCAGTATGGCCTGCTTTATTGGCGTTATAAATACGTTTGACACGTTGCAAAGCATGGTTAGAACTGATGCCAGTACCTTTATCTAAAAGTACGATGCCATTAATAAAACGACCTTTGCGACGACGAGCCATTAATCTTTATCCTCAGTTTTATCTTCTGATGCATCAACATCGTCAGAGCCAAACTCATCTTGTCTTGCTTTGTCTTGCTTAGCTTTGTCTTGTGTAATCACTTGGCTCACTAAGTTAGACATGCGCATGCCTTCAACTAACGAACTATCGTATACAAAACGCAGCTCAGGCATAACACGCAGTTTCATTCGACTTGCAACTAATGTTCTGACATAAGGCGCAGCCGCTGTCAGTGCTTCAATTTTTTGATCAACCAACTCTTGATCTTCTTCGAAGAAAGTCACAAAAACTTTCGCAAAGCTTAAATCACGAGAGACATCAACATCGTTTACTGTCACGAAGCCGATACGTGGATCTTTCATGTCGCGCTGTAAAATCATCGCTAACTCTTGCTGGAGTTGCTGTGCAATACGGCGTGTACGACTAAATTCTTTTGCCATAACATTAATACCTTATAGCTTTATATAAATAAAAAAGGCGGCTTACGCCGCCCTTTCTGTGTTACAGCGTTCTGGCCACTTCGACCGTCTCGAAGACCTCAATCTGATCGCCAACTTTGACGTCATTGTAGTTCTTCACACCGATACCACATTCCATGCCATTACGGACATCGTTTACATCATCTTTAAAGCGACGTAATGATTCTAGTTCACCTTCGTAGATAACCACGTTTTCACGTAGTACACGAATAGGAGCGCTACGTTTGATGGTACCTTCAGTAACCATACAACCCGCAATTGCACCAATCTTAGGCGACTTAAATACGTCACGTACTTCAGCTAGACCGATGATTTGCTGCTTGAACTCAGGCGCTAACATGCCGGTCATTGCCGCTTTAACTTCATCAATTAGGTCATAGATAACGCTGTAGTAGCGTAAATCAACGCTTTCAGCTTCAATTGTCTTACGCGCTTGTGCATCAGCACGAACGTTGAAACCAACCATGATAGCGTTTGAAGCTGCTGCAAGTGTTGCATCAGTTTCTGTTAATGCACCAACACCACGAGCAATAATGCTAACTTTAACTTCGTCAGTAGACAGTTTAGTTAATGAATCACAAATTGCTTCAAGTGAACCTTGAACGTCTGCTTTAAGTACGATGTTTAGCTCTTGTACTTCGCCTTCAGTCATGTTCGCAAACATGTTCTCAAGTTTAGACTTCTGCTGACGCGCAAGTTTAACATCACGGAATTTACCTTGACGGTAAAGTGCAACTTCACGAGCTTTACGTTCATCACGAACTACTGTCGCTTCATCACCCGCTGATGGCACACCTGAAAGACCTAAAATCTCAACAGGGATTGATGGACCTGCTTCAGTAATGCTCTTACCGTTTTCATCTTTCATCGCACGGATTTTACCGTACTCAAGACCACAAAGAACGATATCACCTTGGCGTAACGTACCTTCTTGAACAAGAACAGTAGCAACTGGGCCACGACCTTTATCCAATTTAGATTCGATAACCACACCTGCAGCCATACCTTCACGAACAGCTTGAAGCTCTAGAACTTCAGCTTGTAAAAGAATGCCTTCAAGTAGCTCATCGATACCTGTACCTGCTTTAGCTGAAACGTTGACGAACATATGCTCGCCGCCCCAATCTTCAGACATTACACCATGCTGCGCTAATTCACTCTTAACACGTTCTGGATCAGCTTCTGGCTTATCCATTTTGTTAACCGCGATAATTAACGGCACGTTACCGGCTTTAGCATGTTGGATTGCTTCAATTGTCTGAGGCATAGCGCCATCATCAGCAGCAACGACCAATACAACGATATCTGTTGCTTTAGCACCACGAGCACGCATAGAAGTGAACGCTGCGTGACCTGGAGTATCTAAGAAAGTGATCATGCCGTTGTCAGTTTCAACGTGGTAAGCACCAATATGCTGCGTAATACCACCGGCTTCACCATCGGCAACTTTTGCACGACGAATATAATCAAGTAATGATGTTTTACCATGGTCAACGTGGCCCATGATGGTCACAACTGGAGCACGTGTTTCTAAAACAACGTTCTCTTCGTCACGATCACCAAGTACTTGATGCTCTAATTCGTTTTCACGTAGTAGTACAACTTTGTGACCCATTTCTTCAGCAACCATTTGTGCTGTTTCTTGGTCAAGGATTTGGTTAATCGTAACCATTGAACCCATTTTCATCATTTGCTTGATGATTTCAGTTGCTTTAACAGACATACGCTGCGCAAGTTCAGCAACAGAAACGGTTTCACCAATACGAATATCGCCTTTAACTACTGCGACAGGCTTGTTAAAGCCGTGCGCCATTGATTCAGGAGCAGTACTTTGGTTACGAGCGCCTCTTGAACGGTTATCACGACCGCCTTTGCCACCACGTTTCTTGTTCGCATTCTTGTTACGAGAACGACGACCACGTTTTTCTTCTGCAGCATCAGAGCTATCTTCAGCAGCACGAGCAGCTTTAGATGTTGTGATGTGATGGTCGCTGTTTTTCTCAGCTTCTATACGTTGACGCTCTTCTTCAGCCCAACGCTTAGAGTTTTCTTCAGCAAGTTTACGTGCAGTTTCAGCAGCTTGTGCAGCTTCTTCTTTTTGCTTTTTAGTTAACGCTTCTTCTTGAGCAGCTTTAATACGCTCAGCTTCAGCTTTAGCTGCAGCAGTTTCAGCATCATCAGCTTTAGCAGGTTTTGCTTCTGCTTTTGCTTTAGCTTCGGCTTCTTTTTTTGCCTTAGCTTCTGCATCGGCTTTAGCTTTTGCTTCAGCCTTAGCTTTGTCTTCAGCAGCTTTAGCTTCTGCTGCAGCTTTAGCCGCCGCTTCTGCTTCTTTTTGCTGTTGTGCTTGTTTTTCTGCTTCTGCGGCTAATTCACTTTCATCACGTTTAACGAAAGTACGTTTCTTACGCACTTCAACTTTAACGTCTTTAGATTGGCCACCACCGGCATTCACGCTTAAAGTAGACACAGTTTTGCGTTGCAAAGTCATTTTTTGCGGCGCATTTTCACCACCATGCTGCTTCTTTAAGTGATCTAACAACGTTTGCTTTTCTGTTTCAGACACGCTGTCAGTTTTAGTCTTCTTAATTCCCGCTTCGGCAAACTGTTCAATCAGTCTGTCTACATTCTTGCCCACTTCTGTGGCCAATTTATCTATACTTGTATCTGCCATCAATTAAATCCCCCTGTTGATCGACTTATGCTTCTTCGCCAAACCAACAGATATTACGGGCAGCCATGATGAGCTCACCTGCTTTTTCTTCTGTCAATTCTTCAATATCGATTAAATCGTCAATACCTTGTTCTGCTAAGTCTTCTAAGGTCGACACACCTTTACTTGCAAGAACATATGCTAAATGCTTTTCTAAACCATCTAACGCTAATAAATCAGCAGCCGGTTCTGCACCATCAAGTGCTTCCTCCGTTGCTAATGCTCGAGTCGAAATCGCTGCTTTGGCACGTTCGCGCAAGGCAGCAACAATATCTTCATCAAAACCGTCAACTTCTAACAGTTCTGCTTCTGGTACGTATGCAATTTCTTCTAAAGAAGTGAAACCTTCTTCAGCAAGAACGGTTGCAAAATCTTCGTCAACGTCTAATGTTTCAACAAACAAGCTAATCACTTTAGCGCTTTCAGCTTGGTGCTTGGCGTTTAACTCCTCAACGGTCATCACGTTAAGTTCCCAACCAGTTAGTTGAGTAGCTAAACGAACATTTTGACCGTTACGGCCAATTGCTTGTGCCAAACTATCTGCTTCAACAGCAATATCCATTGAGTGGTTGTCTTCATCAACAATGATTGAAGCAACATCAGCAGGTGCCATTGCATTGATCACGTATTGTGCTGGATTGTCATCCCACATAACGATATCAACACGTTCACCGCTTAATTCATTTGATACAGCTTGAACACGTGCACCACGCATACCAACACAAGCACCGATTGGGTCGATACGCTTATCGTTAGTTTTCACAGCAATCTTAGCGCGAGCGCCTGGATCACGTGCTGCGCCCATGATTTCAATCATTTCATCTAAAATTTCAGGTACTTCTACTCTGAATAGCTCGATGATCATCTCAGGCTTACTACGGGTTAAAAATAGTTGCGCGCCACGAGCTTCTGGGCGAACGGCATAAAGTAATGCACGAACACGGTCACCAGGGCGGAAAGATTCACGACTGATGATGTCTTCTTTATAAATCACACCGTCTGCGTTATTACCTAAATCAACAACGACACTTTCGCGGGTGCTTTTCTTGACAACACCAGTAACAATTTCACCTTCTCTTTCGATGAACTGCTCTACGATTTGCGCGCGTTCAGCTTCACGTACTTTTTGTACAATAACTTGCTTCGCTGTTTGCGTTGTAATACGGTCAAAAACAACTGAATCGATTTCATCTTCGATGAACTCACCCGGTTGAATTTCAGGATTTTCAAAACGTGCAGCTTCAAGTGTAATTTCACTATAAGGGTTTTCTAAAGCTTCGCCTTGATCATCAACAACCATCCAACGACGGAAAGTGTCGTAGTGGCCCGTTTTACGGTCAATAGCAACGCGAACTTCAATTTCGCCTTCGTATTTTTTCTTAGTTGCTGTGGCTAGAGCAATTTCTAGCGCTTCGAATATTTTCTCGCGTGGGACGGCTTTTTCATTGGATACCGCCTCTGCGACTAGCAGAATCTCTTTATTCATTATGTCTTGCCTCGTTCACCTTGAAACTATCAAAACTTCGCAATAATGTTGCCTTTACGCACATTATCTAAAGCCACAATCAAATCTTCACCATCAACGGTAATTGTCAGCATTTGCCCTTCAATTGCCGTAATAGCACCTTTTAAATTACGACTACCTGCAACAGGCATCGTTAACTGTACTTTTGCATCTTCGCCGATATAAGCAGCGTATTGCTCAGCCGTAAATAGTGGTCTATCTACACCTGGCGATGAAACTTCTAGTGTGTATTCTGTCGAAATTGGGTCTTCAACATCTAGAACAGCACTAACTTGGCGGCTGGCTTCAGCACAATCTTCAATATTGATACCGTTTTCACCATCAATAAATACACGTAATATTGAATGACGCCCTGCATGGACAAACTCAATACCCCAAAGTTGAAAACCTAACGCTTCAACAGGTACTGTCAGCATTTCTGTCAGTTTAGTTTCTAATGTTGCCAAAAATGACCCCCAAAAACGAAAAAAAGGGCAAATAGCCCCAAGAAAGTCCGTAAAATCACGGAGTTACTAAGCTCCATATAACAAAAAACCCCGTAATAACGAGGTCTTAAATATAGAACCTTTTAATTATTTATCCTTAGAAATAAGAAATAAATAATAAGCTGGTTGCGGGGGCCGGATTTGAACCGACGACCTTCGGGTTATGAGCCCGACGAGCTACCAAACTGCTCCACCCCGCGTCAACTTGCGCAATTATATTAACTTACGTCTTTGCTTGCAATAATTAATCAGTGTTAACTTGAGGCTGATTAATTAAATTTTGGTGCGGATGGTGGGACTTGAACCCACACGAGCATAGCTCACCACCCCCTCAAGATGGCGCGTCTACCAATTCCGCCACATCCGCATTCAAACTTTTTACACTAGTTAGCTAAAGCAATCACTACTAGTTTTTTGCCAATTGGAGGCAATAATTTAGTCAGGAATTTCTGATTCTGAGGTTTCAGCCTGAGTAGGAGCTTGTTCAACTTGCTCTACTGCAGAACCTAAATCATTCCAAGCATCATCTTTTTTAGAGTGGTTTGCACTTAAGTTACCTAAAATAAGGCTTAATGCGAAAAAACCAATCGCTAAAACAGCGGTGCTACGGGTCAGGAAGTTACCTGAACCATTTGAGCCAAATAGAGTTCCTGATGCACCAGCACCAAAAGAAGAACCCATATCTGCGCCTTTACCTTGTTGAATTAAAATCAGTCCTACTAGACCAATCGCAACAACCAAGTAAACAACAATTAAAACTTCATACATAATATTATGCGCTCATCGCTATGGAACATAAACTTAAAAACTCGCTAGAGTTTAAGCTAGCTCCGCCAATCAATCCACCATCTACGTCTGGTTGGGCAAATATATCAGCAGCATTCGATGGGGTAACACTACCGCCATATAAAATGCGAATATTCTCTCCAATAAATGGAGACACTTCAGAGAGTCGATTACGAATAAACGCGTGAACTTCTTGCGCTTGCTCTGGAGTTGCACTTTTACCAGTGCCTACAGCCCATAAAGGCTCATAAGCGATAATGGCATTATCAAAAGCCATGGTGCCATTCTTTTCGATAACAATGTCTAACTCTTCAGCAATGACTTCAAAAGTTCGTCTTGCTTCACGAGCTGGACCTGATTCACCAACACAAAGAATCGGCGTTAGACCATGTTTTTGTGCTGCAGCGAATTTCTCTGCAACGATATTACTTGTTTCGCCGTACATTCTACGACGTTCGGAATGGCCGATAATCACATATCGACATCCTGAATCTTTTAGCATTTTACCGGAAATTTCACCAGTATAGGCACCGAAGTCATGTTGACTTAGGTTTTGTGCGCCCATTCTTACAAGCGCACCATCTAAGGTTTGCTTATTTGCTTCAAGTAGTTGTCTAACACTTTCAAGATAAATTGAAGGTGGACATAAAACTACTTCAGCAGAATCATTTTGGAGCTTTGTAGCAAACTTGCTGAATAACTCTTGAGCTAACGCTGCACTGCCATTCATTTTCCAGTTGCCAGCTACCATAGGACGTCTGAGTGCCATTACTGTCTCCTTTGAAAGCGGCGTGAATGATAACGAACCGCCAAACAACTTACAATAGCTAACTCAGGAATATTTATCATAACTTGACGGAATGATGTTTTTTTATTCGCTGAGCTAAGATATTAAATAAGTTAATAATAAATAAAAACGCTAAATGATTGTATACCGAACTTTGTCACAAACCCACGCTTTTGACTACATCGGCAATTTCGTTTGCAAAAGCCGTGACTTGAACATCATTTTTACCTTCGACCATCACCCTTATCAAGGGTTCTGTGCCTGACTCTCTAATAAGTACTCGCCCATTTTGACCCAATAGCTTTTCAATTTTTGTCTGAACAGATCGCACAAGTTTTGATTCTAATGGCTTTTTGTCGACGTGATAGCGGACATTAATTAATACTTGCGGGTACATTTCTAGAGGGGCAACTAATGCAGCAAGCTTGCTGTTGGCACATTGCATGGCTGCTAATACTAATATCCCAGCAACGATACCATCACCAGTCGTACCATGATCTAAATTAAGAATATGACCTGAATTTTCACCGCCGATACGCCAGTTATTTTTGCGCATAAGCTCCATGACATATCGGTCACCAACATTTGAACGAACAAACGGTACATCTAACTCATTCAATGCGACTTCCAATCCCAGGTTTGACATCAAGGTCCCCACAACTCCGCCTTGAAATTCACCTTGTTTGATCGCATCTCGAGCAAGAATATACAATATTTGGTCACCATCAATAATATTACCTTGATGATCGACCATCATGATACGGTCACCATCACCGTCGAGTGCTATTCCCACATCTGCATTGTGATTGATAACGGCTTCACAAATAGCCGCCATGGAAGTTGCTCCAACTTTATCATTAATATTTAATCCATTAGGTTTATCACCAATGGTAATCACGTTGGCACCTAACTCTTTAAATACATTAGGTGCAATATGATAGGTAGCACCATGAGCACAGTCGACGACTAAAGTGAGTCCATTTAAAGTCAGATTTGCCGGAAAGTGACCTTTGCAGTATTCAATATATCGACCGGCGGCATCATCAATTCGAGCCGCCTTACCGAGTAGGTGTGACTCAACACATTGCATAGGCTTAGTCAGCTCATGCTCAATTTCCAATTCTATTTTGTCATCTAACTTACTGCCGTCAGCAGAGAAGAATTTAATGCCATTATCATAATATGGATTATGTGAAGCGCTGATAACGATTCCCGCTTCAGCTCTAAACGTTCTAGTAAGGTAAGCAATTGCGGGGGTAGGCATTGGGCCAACGAGCAGAACATTAAGTCCTGCAGCAGACAAACCAGCTTCTAATGCTGATTCGAAAAGATACCCGGAAATGCGGGTATCCTTACCAATAATAATTTTCTTTGTCCCACTGCGTGAAAGCACTCTGCCTGCAGCCCAACCTAATTTTAACGCTAATTCAGGGGTCATGAAGCCTGCGCCAACTTTTCCCCTAATTCCATCCGTGCCAAATAGATTACGTTGTTGCATTAGTACCTCACATTAAGTGAATTCACACTAACTCAATCAGCTAAACTAACAGGTTATATAAACTTTATTGATGTAAACTCGCCATGGTTGCTGACATAACCGTTAACGCATCGACGGTTTCTTTTACATCATGTACTCGTAAAATTTGCGCGCCTTGCTGCGCCGCAATCATTGCTCCTGCAAGACTACCAGCGAGTCGTTCATCTACATTTCGCTGGAGTAAATCACCAATCATGCTCTTTCTAGAAAGGCCGATAAGTACAGGTAGGTGCATGCTATGAAGTTCAGGTAATTTTGCCAATAGCTCATAATTGTGCGCTAAAGTTTTACCAAAACCGAAACCCGGGTCAATGATAATATTTTCGCGAGGCATACCTGCTGCAACACAATAATCAATGCGTAATGATAAAAAATCGACAACTTGTTGAATGACATTGTCATAACTTGGGTTATCTTGCATTGTTTCAGGCTTACCTTGCATATGCATTAAGCATACAGGCACATCCAAGCTAGTCGCCATCGCGACAGCGCCAGGAGCTTGTAAAGCGCGTACATCGTTAATAATATGCGCGCCTGCAGCGACCGCTTTCTCCATCACCTCTGGTTTACTCGTATCGATTGAAATCCAAATATCAGGATGTTTAGCCGCATACTCAATCACAGGGATCACACGAGCCAATTCTTCTTCAACTGATACATCAGTTGCACCGGGCCTAGTTGATTCACCACCAATATCCAAGATGGTCGCACCTTCTTCGATGACTTTATCAACCTGTTTACAGGCATTTTCGAACGTAGAAAACTGACCACCATCAGAAAAAGAATCAGGGGTAACATTGATAATTGCCATAACGACAGGGCTAGATAACGATAATGTTTTATCGCCAGACTTCAACTCAAACACACAACCTCACTTACATTAAAAAGTGCCACACTAGCAATATGACTTAATTATGACACTAGTACAATAAATATAAAAAAACCCCTTTCGGGGTTTTTTATTTCAAAATACAGCTAGTTATTTTGCTGTAGATTCATCTGTTTTAGGTTCAACATCAGGCTTATCTTCTGTTGACTCTTCGGCTAGTGAATCGGTATTAACCGGAGTGCCTTTATCTTGGTCATCCATTGAATCATCCGCTTGCCAATCCGCAGGCTGGCGAACATCACGTCGATTCATAAGATCATCAATTTGTTCAGCATCAATGGTTTCATACTTCATTAATGCATCCTTCATTGAATGAAGGATATCCATATTTTCAGTCAGGAATGTATGTGCACGCTCATAGTTAGTATCAATAAGGTGCTTCACTTCCTGATCAATCATGCCAGCAGTTTCATCAGACATATTCTTAGATTTCGCCATGCTGCGTCCTAAGAACACTTCGCCTTCATCTTCCGCATACAGAACAGGCCCTAACTTCTCAGAGAAGCCCCACTGTGTCACCATGTTGCGGGCAATCGATGTAGCATATTTAATATCTTGAGATGCACCTGTCGATACTTTCTCACCACCATAAATGAGCTCTTCAGCTAGACGGCCGCCATAAGCTACCGAGATTTGACTCTCAAGTTTACGACGACTTTGGCTGATAGCATCCGCTTCAGGCAAGAAGAATGTTACACCTAATGCACGGCCACGAGGGATAATCGTGACTTTATGAACCGGATCATGCTCTGGTACTAAACACCCAACTATCGCATGACCAGCTTCATGATAAGCCGTCATTTCTTTTTCTTCTTCCGACATCACCATAGTGCGGCGCTCTGCACCCATCATGATTTTGTCTTTTGCGCTTTCAAACTCTTCCATACCAACGACGCGGCGATTACCACGTGCTGCGAAAAGTGCAGCTTCGTTAACAAGGTTAGCGAGATCAGCACCAGAGAAACCTGGTGTACCACGAGCGATAACACTGGCTTTAACACCATCAGCTAGAGGTACTTTACGCATATGAACTTTAAGAATTTGCTCACGACCACGGACATCTGGCAAACCTACAACCACTTGACGGTCAAAACGACCCGGACGCAATAAAGCAGCATCAAGAACATCTGGACGGTTAGTTGCAGCGATAACAATGATACCTTCGTTACCCTCAAAACCATCCATTTCGACCAACATTTGGTTCAATGTTTGCTCACGTTCATCGTGACCACCACCCACACCAGCGCCACGTTGACGACCTACGGCATCGATTTCATCGATAAAGATAATACAAGGTGCTGACTTTTTCGCTTGCTCAAACATGTCACGTACACGAGATGCACCAACACCCACAAACATTTCAACGAAGTCAGAACCAGAAATAGTAAAGAACGGTACTTTAGCTTCACCAGCAATGGCTTTAGCAAGTAGGGTTTTACCTGTACCCGGAGGGCCCACAAGTAACACACCCGTCGGAATACGCCCACCTAACTTTTGGAAACGTGTCGGTTCTTTTAAGTAATCAACCAATTCTTTCACGTCTTCTTTAGCTTCGTCACAACCTGCAACGTCACCAAAAGTCGTTTTAATTTGGTCTTCGCTCATCAATTTGGCTTTACTTTTACCAAATGACATTGCGCCTTTACCACCACCGCCTTGCATTTGACGCATGAAGAATATCCATACACCGATCAATAGCAGCATTGGGAACCAAGAAATGAAAATTTGGGTTAAGAAACTAGACTCTTCAGCTTCCTGCCCTTTCATTGAAATCCCTTTACGATCAAGATCATTAATTAAATCTTGGTCATACATTGGCATAATAGTGGTGAACTTCTCTCCAGAACGCTTGATCCCTTCAATAGTTCGTTGATCACTCTTAATTTCAACCGAATTGATATTGCCATTACGGACACTATCTAAGAATACGGAATAATCCATCTTCTGCGATGACGAAGAAGAGGGGGAGTAACCCTGAAAAACTGACATCAGCACAACGGCGATGACAACCCAGAGAATTAAATTTTTTGCCATGTCACTCAAATTTCTAGACCTCTTAAAGACCCACGATAATTAATCGTTAGACTACTATAACTTGTAACCAGTCGCCACTATATACACTTCACGTGAACGTGGTCGCGATGAATCTGGTTTTCGTGTTTTAACTGTAGTGAAAGCTTGTCGAACTGCTTTCATATATTCATCAAAGCCCTCCCCCTGAAAGACTTTAACTGCAAAACTACCATTAGATGCCAATACTTGATGACACATATCTAATGCTAATTCAACAAGATACATCGCCCTAGGTTGGTCCACACCGTCTGAACCACTCATATTAGGCGCCATATCAGAAAGCACTACATCCACTTTATCCTCACCAACACGGTCAAGTAAAGCATCAAGCACTTTCTCTTCACGGAAATCACCTTGTAAAAAGTCAACTCCCACAATTGGATCCATTGGTAAAATATCACAGGCAACAAGCTTGCCTTTTTCTCCAACCAATTTAACAGCAATCTGTGACCAGCCACCAGGGGCTGCACCTAAATCAACCACTGTCATGCCTGGTTTAATCAATTTATCTTTCTGTTGGATTTCTTCCAACTTGAATGCAGCTCGAGAGCGTAAGCCTCGCTTTTGTGACAGTTTAACGTAATGATCGTCAAAATGTTCTTGCATCCATCGGCTTGAACTTGCCGAACGTTTTTTCGTTGCCATTTAAATTCCGTAACGATTTGGAGTTACATAAAGCTTATATAAGGGTAGAATAGCCGTTTTTCAACAGTAACATTCAAAAAGTTGGTACAAATGAACTTAACAACCAAACAAAAACAGCATTTAAAAGGCTTAGCGCATAATCTTAAGCCAGTGGTGCTGCTGGGTGCTAATGGTTTGACCGAAGGTGTGCTGGCTGAAATTGATAGTGCACTCACTCATCATGAACTAATAAAAGTGAAAGTAGGCTCTTCTGATAGAGAGCTTAAAAATGCTGTCGTTGACGCGATTATTCGCGAAACTCAATCAACCAAAATACAGCTTATCGGACACACCTTAGTTATTTTCCGTCAGTCTGCTGAAATGAAAGTTGCCATTCCAAAAGCAAAGTAATTTCGTCAAACAACTCGGTTTAAATGTTCATATTGCATTAATACGATTCAAATGTTCATTTTGACCTAAAAAAACCACTGTTAATCAGTGGTTTTTTTATTACTATAAAATATCAATCTTAAGTCGTAATTAATATTGATATTAATTCTGGCTTAGATGTACTCAACAGCCGTAATTTCATATTCAGCTGTGCCACCTGGCGTTGTAATAGCCACTTCATCATCGACACTCTTACCAATCAGTCCACGGGCAATTGGCGAATTTACTGAAATTAAATTCTCTTTAATATTCGCTTCATCATCACCTACGATGCGGTAGGTTGACTCTGCATCAGTATCAATATTTAAAATGGTGACTGTTGTACCAAAAATAACACGACCAGTATTTTGCATCGTGGTCACATCGATGATTTGGGCATTTGACAGCTTGCCTTCAATATCACGAATACGCGCTTCACAAATTCCCTGCTCTTCACGTGCAGCATGGTATTCAGCATTTTCTTTTAAATCACCCAATTCACGTGCTTCTGCAATAGCAGAAGTGATCTGTGGGCGGCGTTCAAATTTTAATTCGTCTAATTCTTTACGCAGCTGCTCAGCTCCGATAATCGTCATAGGGACGGTATTCATAATGTCTTATGTCTCCTTTAAAAACAAAAGCACCCCGTGCTGGTACAAAACCAACACAGTTAAATCTCGATTAATTCGCATAGCGCACGATCTTTATAACAATAAGTCTAAATGATGCGGTGTCTTGCGTTGAGGATGCATCTAATGATGATGCCTTAAGCTTACATAAACTTGAGATTACTTACTACTGACTGTCAAAAAATAGTAATAAAAAAGACTGCACGAATGCAGCCTTTTTAATCAAATCATCAATAAATTAAATAAAATTAATTTTTAGCGATTCGCTCATGTAATTCTTGTACCGAATTCACATTATTTCTGTCATCTGCTGAATGTGCTAAACAAGTAGCAAAAGCAGCATTAAGCGTTGTCGTGTAATTCACTTTGTAGCGAAGTGCACCACGTCTAATTTGACGAGAATCCTCAATTGCTTGACGACCTTCAGTCGTGTTAACAATGTAGGTGTACTCATCATTCTTAATACGGTCAAGAATATGAGGACGTCCTTCATGTACCTTGTTAACTAAGCGAGGGTTAATTCCTGCTTCGCCAAGAATCACGGCAGTACCATGTGTAGCATCGATTTGGTAGCCAAGTTCAATTAACTTAGCAGCAAGCTCGGCAACACGCTCTTTATCACTGTTACGTACAGATAATAATGCTCGACCTGATTTTGGTACTTCAGCTGTCGCACCTAGTTGTGCTTTTGCATACGCTTCAGCAAAAGTTTCACCTACACCCATAACTTCACCCGTTGAGCGCATCTCAGGGCCAAGCATTGGGTCTACACCAGGGAACTTGTTAAACGGTAATACCACTTCTTTTACAGAGAAGTACGGTGGAATCACTTCTTTAGTAAAGTTTTGCTCAGCTAAAGATTGACCAGCCATCACACGTGCAGCGATTTTCGCTAATGGTACACCCGTTGCTTTAGAGACAAATGGAACTGTACGAGCAGCACGAGGGTTAACCTCAATCATGTAGATCTCATCGTCTTTAACAGCAAATTGCACGTTCATCAAACCAATAACGCCTAGCTCCATTGCTAATTTAGCAACTTGCTCACGCATACGGTTCTGAACATCTTCACTTAAACTGTAAGGAGGTAAAGAACAACCAGAGTCACCTGAGTGAACACCCGCTTGCTCAATGTGCTCCATGATAGAGCCCACGACAACAAGCTCGCCATCACATACCGCATCGATATCAATCTCGATTGCATTATCAAGGAATCTATCTAGCAATACTGGAGATGAGTTAGATACGCTCACTGCTTCATTGAAATAGCGACGTAAGTCTTGCTCGTCATACACGATTTCCATTGCGCGGCCACCAAGTACATAAGATGGACGAACAACTAATGGGTAACCGATACGCTCAGCAGAAATAACCGCACCTTCAACTGTTGTTACAGTGTCATTTTCAGGTTGCTTCATTTCTAAGCGTTGAATTGCTTGCTGAAAACGCTCTCTGTCTTCAGCACGGTCGATTGCATCAGGACTTGTACCAATAATCGGTACCCCTGCAGCTTCAAGAGCACGTGCTAATTTTAGAGGTGTTTGACCACCATATTGAACGATAACGCCTTTTGGCTTTTCAATGCGAACAATTTCAAGCACATCTTCAAAGGTTACTGGCTCAAAGTATAAGCGGTCTGACGTGTCATAATCCGTAGAAACCGTTTCTGGGTTACAGTTAACCATAATGGTTTCGTAACCATCGTCACGTAAGGCTAAGGCTGCGTGAACACAACAATAATCAAACTCAATGCCTTGACCAATACGGTTAGGGCCGCCACCAAGAATCATGATTTTATCACGATTTGATGGCGCAGCTTCACATTCTTCTTCGTATGTTGAGTACATGTAAGCAGTGTCTGTTGCAAATTCTGCAGCACAGGTATCAACACGCTTATATACAGGGTGCATATCAAAGCGGTCACGAATCTTACGCACTTCTGTTTCGCTAACACCTAAGATTTGCGCTAGTCGAGCATCAGAGAAACCTTTACGTTTTAGTTTCAGTAAGAATGCTTGATCAAGACCTGACATGCCCACTTCAGCAACTTTCGCTTCTTGCGCAATTAAGTCTTCAATCTGAACTAAGAACCAGTGATCAACATTCGTTAGCTTGAACACTTCATCACGACTTAAACCTGCACGGAATGCATCCGCAATATACCAAATACGGTCAGCACCTGGTTCTTTAAGCTCATGACGGATTTGCTGCATGCTTTCAGGTAACGCAATATCAACAATTGGGTCAAAGCCTGTGCGACTAACTTCTAGACCACGCAGTGCTTTTTGCAAAGACTCTTGGAATGTACGGCCAATAGCCATCACTTCACCAACAGACTTCATTTGCGTTGTAAGACGGTCATTCGCACCAGCAAATTTTTCAAAGTTAAAGCGAGGAACTTTAGTTACAACATAATCGATAGCAGGTTCAAATGATGCAGGAGTTCGACCACCTGTAATATCATTCATCAACTCATCTAAAGTGAAGCCTACTGCTAATTTAGCGGCCACTTTCGCAATTGGGAAACCCGTTGCTTTAGATGCTAATGCAGAAGAGCGAGAAACGCGTGGGTTCATTTCGATGATAACCATACGACCAGTGTTTGGACAAATACCAAACTGAACGTTAGAACCACCTGTTTCTACACCAATTTCACGCAGTACTGCTAAAGAAGCATTACGCATTAACTGGTATTCTTTATCAGTCAGTGTTTGTGCTGGAGCAACGGTAATTGAGTCACCAGTATGCACCCCCATCGCATCGAAGTTTTCAATAGAACACACGATAATACAGTTATCGTTGCGATCACGAACCACTTCCATTTCGTATTCTTTCCAGCCAATTAATGATTCATCGATCAATAATTCACTGGTAGGAGAAAGCTCAAGACCTTGCGAACAAATGTCTTCAAACTCTTCTTTGTTATAAGCGATACCACCGCCACTGCCACCCATAGTGAATGACGGACGGATAATACAAGGGAAGCCAACTTGGTCTAAAACGCCGTAAGCTTCTTCCATTGAATGGGCAATACCGGCACGTGGACATTCAAGTCCAATGGCTTTCATTGCGGTGTCAAAACGACTACGGTCTTCAGCTTTATCAATTGCATCAGCTGTCGCACCAATCATCTCGACATTAAACTCTTTTAGCACACCCTCAGCTTCAAGCTGAAGTGCACAGTTAAGCGCAGTCTGACCACCCATAGTAGGTAAAATCGCATCAGGCTTTTCTTTAGCGATAATATTACGTACCACTTCCCAATGAATAGGCTCGATATATGTTGCATCGGCCATCTCAGGATCGGTCATGATGGTTGCAGGGTTTGAGTTAACTAGAATAACTCGATAGCCTTCTTCACGCAGCGCTTTACACGCTTGCGCACCCGAATAGTCAAATTCACACGCTTGGCCAATGACGATTGGACCTGCGCCTAGGATTAGAATGCTTTTAATATCAGTACGTTTTGGCATTGCTTCTATCTTCTCCGAGTGACCTAACTATTTAGTGTTTTGACGAAATTGCTCAATCAATTCAATGAAATGATCAAACAAAGGTGATGCATCCGTCGGTCCAGGGCTCGCTTCTGGATGCCCTTGGAAACTAAACGCAGGTTTATCAGTCAGGTGAATACCTTGTAATGACCCATCAAATAATGACTTATGTGTCACTTTAATATTCGCTGGTAACGTCGCTTCATCAGCAGCAAAACCATGGTTTTGGCTGGTGATCATCACATTACCTTTTTCGATATTGCTGACAGGATGGTTGGCACCATGATGACCAAACTTCATTTTTAATGTTTTAGCCCCAGATGCTAATGCAAGTAACTGGTGGCCTAAACAAATACCAAACACTGGAATGTCAGTTTTTAGAATTTCTTGAATGGCTGTAATCGCATAATCGCATGGTTCTGGGTCACCAGGACCGTTTGACAGGAAAATACCATCTGGATTCATTGCTAATACTTCTGCAGCAGAAGTTTGAGCAGGTACCACAGTCACATCACAACCACGGTCAACTAACATACGTAAAATGTTACGCTTAATACCGTAATCGAAAGCAACAACTTTATATTTAAGTTCTGATGCTGGTGTCTCATCAGGTAAACCGCCAACTAAACGCCAGCTAGCTTTACGCCATTGATAAGTAGACTCAGTCGTCACTTCTTTGGCTAAGTCCATGCCTTTTAAACCAGGGAATGCCTTTGCTGCAGCTAATGCTTTAGCTTCATCGATATCGCCAACCATAATACAACCGGCTTGCGCACCCTTTTCACGTAAAATACGGGTTAATTTACGGGTATCGATATCCGCGATGCCGACAACATTATTTGACTTTAAGTAATCACTTAATGATTGTTGGTTACGGAAGTTGCTGGCTAATAGAGGTAAATCTCGGATGATAAGACCACAAGCATGAACTGAATCAGATTCAGTATCTTCATCATTTGTGCCGGTATTACCAATATGAGGGTAAGTTAAAGTTACGATCTGGCGAGAATATGACGGATCCGTTAGAATCTCTTGATAGCCTGTCATTGAAGTATTGAATACTACTTCACCAACAGTGAGTCCATCGGCACCAATTGCTGTGCCAGAGAAAACGGTTCCATCTTCGAGTACGAGTAAGGCAGACTGTGTCAACGCGACCTCCAAAAAATAAGAGCCAAGCCACTGAAATTATTTGTATTTAATTTTTACAAATCCACCAATTTACAAAATTTTGGCAAATTCCAGCGATTTTATATGAATTAAGTTAAAGCGTCTATGCTTAGTTATTTTATTTTGGGAAAAATAATTTCCAAAAAAAAACCACCAACGGTGGTTTTTTTAAATATTAATTGAGACCTAATACTTGCTGCATGTCATACAAGCCTGAATCCTGATCGGATAACCAATAGGCTGCACGCATTGCACCATTAGCAAATGTCATTCGACTGGTCGCTTTATGGGTTATTTCTACTCGTTCGCCAATATCAGCAAACATCACTGTGTGGTCACCAACGATATCGCCGGCACGAATAGTAGCAAAGCCAATCGTATTCCTATCACGCTCTCCGGTCATACCTTCACGACCATAAACAGCACATTCTTCAAGATCACGACCTAGAGTGTCGGCTATTACCTCACCCATTTTTAATGCCGTACCTGAAGGAGCATCTTTTTTAAATCGATGATGACCTTCGGTTATCTCGATATCAGTGTAATCACCCATTACTTTAGCGGTTAACTCTAATAATTTTAGGGTTAAATTCACACCAACAGACATATTAGGGGCAAAAACAACAGGAGTTTGCTCGGCAAAGGCGTTAATCATTTCTTTTTGAGCATGATTAAAGCCTGTTGTGCCAATCACAATCGCTTTATTATTCTTTGAACACCACTCAAGGTGAACAAGAGACGATTCTGGCGAGGTAAAATCAATTAATACATCAAAGTGTTCTGATGCAATGTCTAATGAATCTGTAATCGCGACATTCATAGTACCAACGCCAGCGAGTTCACCAGCATCTACACCAATAAGTGTAGAGCCTTTACGCTCAACTGCGGCACCTAAATAAATCATTTCATGTTGCTTAGCAGCTTCAATCAATGTGCGACCCATACGGCCACTGGCACCAACAACAGCGACTCTTACTTTTGCAGTCATGTCTTTCTCCCAGTGATACAAAAACGCCTAAGATTAACTTAGGCGTTTATCATTAAACGATTGCTAATAATTCAACTTCGAATACCAACGCCGAGAATGGCGGGATTGAAGCACCAGCACCACGTTCGCCGTAAGCTAAGTGTTGTGGAACGAATAATTTAAGCTTAGTACCAACTGGCATTAGTTGTAATGCTTCAGTCCAACCTGCGATAACACCAGACACTGGGAATTCAGCTGGCTCACCACGAGTAACAGAGCTATCGAAAACGTCACCGTTGATGAAAGTACCGTGGTAATGTGCACGAATAGTAGAATCAAGTGTTGGCTTCTCACCTTCACCTTGTGTGATCACTTCGTACTGAAGACCTGAGTCAGTCACAGTAACTTCGTCACGTTTAGCATTTTCAGCTAGGAAGTTTTCGCCTTCTGCAGAAGCAGCTGCAGCAGCTTCTTCTTGAGCAGCTTGTAAACGACGGCTGATTTCAGTGAAAGCCACTTGTAAGTCTTCCATTGCAACAGCGCTTTCTTTACCTTCAAACGCATCCGCTAGACCAGCTTGTACAGCAGGGATATCGATACCTTCGAAAGAGTTAGCTGCAAGTTGCTCACCCATTTGACGACCTACACCATAACTTGCTTGCTGTTCCATTGTGTTGAACTCTGACATAACTTATTTACTCTCAATTCATCAGTTAAAATTTGCGGGGCAGTTTAGCACACTTTACCACCTGATGTAGGCTAATCTGCGGTGATATTGACTATTTTTCATAAGCCTTATTTACATTGGGGCAATGACTGTTTTTTTGCAGCCAGATATAACGGGGATACTTTGTCTTGAAGTGCTTGTAAATCAGCTATTCGTGTAGAGTGTGACGGGTGAGTTGAAAACAATTCAGGCCCTTGTTCACCACCCGCTTTGGCCATGTTTTGCCATAAAGTGACACTCATTGCTGGATTAAAACCCGCTTTAGCCATTAACTCTAAGCCCAGCTCATCAGCTTCACTTTCTTGATCTCGTCCAAACGGCAATAAAATGCCAACTTGTGCCCCTAACCCCAGTCCTGCCATATACAAATCTTTATTCGCGACACCACCAGCACCTAAAGCAACGTCAGCAAGTTGAATACCCGTGTTAGTCATCTGTGAGCGAGAGACTTGCTCATTACCGTGTCGAGCAAGAACATGTGCAACTTCGTGGCCAACGACAGTTGCTAACTGATCTTGGTCCGCAGCGACCTCAAGTAATCCGGTATAAACACCAATGTATCCACCAGGTAAAGCAAAAGCATTTACCTGCTTTGAGTCAAAAAGCACCACTTCCCATTGCTGGGTTTGGTCAGGTAGTACCGCTGTTATTCTATTGGCAACGCAATTTACATATGCCGTTTTTTGCTTATCTTGACTAATTTTTTCAGATTTTTTCATGGCAGCAAAAGATTGTTCACCCATCTGGCTCATTTTATTTTTATCAAATAACAACATTTGACTACGACCAGTGGGAGATTTATGGGTGGCACACGCTGACATCAACAGCGAAATAAATAACAGCGGCACTAACTTGTTCATTTTACATCCTTTAAAATAATTCTTATTGGTGAGATAACTCTGTATTTATATGCATTATTTTAAACCAAAGCGCGGTTTAAATGCACGGTTCTATTGCTGCCTCTTTTCATCTAAGCCAACAAAGATAGGAAGCGCTGTTCGAAAATCAAAAAAAAACTGCTTACCGAAGTAAGCAGTTTTTTGATACTCAATGAGTGAGTTCAGTTAATCACAATTAGCTATTTAAATCGTGAAAGAACTTCTTAACACCATCAAAGAATCCTTCAGCCTTTGGGCTATGCTTCTTTGACTCGCCTGTTAAGGTCGATTCAAATTCGCGAAGTAATTCTTTTTGTTTCTCATTTAAGTTAACAGGCGTTTCCATTACCACCTTACACAGCAAATCGCCAACGGCATGACTACGTACAGACTTAACCCCTTTACCACGCATACGGAACATTCGGCCCGTTTGAGTTTCTGTAGGGATCTTAAGGTTCACTTTGCCATCTAAGGTCGGAACTTCGATTTCGCCACCTAATGCAGCTTTACTGAATGAGATTGGCACTTCACAATAAAGATTATTACCATCTCGAGTGAAGATTGCATGGTCACGTACACTAACCTGAACATATAAATCTCCAGGAGGTGCACCAAACTCACCCGCTTCACCTTCACCAGATAAACGAATACGGTCACCAGTATCAACACCAGCAGGGATCTTAACTGATAATGTTTTGCTCTTTTCAACACGACCTTCACCATGACATTTCTTACATGGGTCTTTAATGATCTTACCGCGACCATGACAAGTTGGACAGGCTTGCTGAACAGCAAAGAAACCTTGACGCATTTGTACTTGGCCTTGACCATGACACGTGCCACAAGTCGTTGCTGAAGAACCTTTATTAGCACCGCTACCGTCACAGCTATCACAAGATGCTAACGTAGGAATGCGTAATTCTTTTGTAAGGCCACGAACCGCTTCTTCAAGCGAAAGTTCAAGGTTGTAACGTAAGTCACTACCTCGAGCAGCTTGACGCTGACCACCGCCACGACGTCCGCCGCCAAAGATATCGCCAAACACGTCACCGAAGATATCACCGAAATCGCCTGCACCACCATGGCCGCCGCCACGGTTAGGATCTACACCAGCATGACCAAATTGATCATAAGCCGCTTTTTTATTGGCATCGGTGAGAATTTCGTAAGCTTCTTTTACTTCTTTAAAGCTTGCTTCAGCTTCTTGATCGCCAGGGTTACGGTCTGGATGAAACTTCATCGCCAAACGTTTATAGGCTTTTTTGATTTCTCGTTCACTGGCATCACGACCGATACCAAGAACTTCGTAATAATCTCGCTTTGACATAATCTCAGTTTTCTCAAGCAGGTATTGTACGAACGGGCGTTAGAGATTTCTCCCAACGCCCGCCTGAAAGTTAACTAAAAATTTAGCTTACTTTTTGTCGTCTTTTACTTCTTCAAACTCAGCATCAACAACGTCATCTTCAGGCTTAGCTTCTTGAGCATCTTGTGCTGGCGCTTCACCTTGTTGTGCTTGTGCATTTGCTTGAGCAATTTCCATTAACTTAGCAGATGCTTCCATTAATGCTTGTGTCGCTTTATCAATTGCTTCTTTGTCGTTACCTTTAGTTGCGGTATCAACTTCAGCCATTGCAGCTTCAATTTTCTCTTTGTCTTCGCTTGGTAATGCGTCACCCGCTTCTTCGATTTGCTTCTTCGTAGCGTGAACCATACCATCAGCTTGGTTACGTGCTTGAACTAGCTCTTCGAATTTAGCATCTTCATCAGCATGCGCTTCAGCATCACGAACCATTTGCTCTACTTCTTCATCAGATAAACCAGAGTTTGCCTTGATGGTGATGTTTTGCGCTTTGCCCGTTTTCTTATCCGTTGCAGATACATTCAAGATACCATCTGCATCGATATCAAATACAACTTCAATTTGTGGCTGACCACGTGGAGCTGGCTCAATACCTTCAAGGTTAAATTGACCTAAAGATTTGTTGTAGCTCGCTTGCTTACGCTCACCTTGCAATACGTGAATAGTCACAGCAGCTTGGTTGTCATCAGCAGTTGAGAACGTTTGCGATGCTTTTGTTGGGATAGTGGTGTTTTTCTCGATTAGACGAGTCATTACACTACCCATAGTTTCGATACCGAATGAAAGTGGTGTTACGTCAAGTAACAATACATCTTTCACATCACCAGAAAGAACACCTGCTTGAATTGCCGCACCTACAGCAACAGCTTCATCAGGGTTAACGTCTTTACGTGGCTCTTTACCGAAGAAATCAGTTACTGCAGCCTGTACTTTAGGCATACGTGTTTGACCACCAACTAAGATAACTTCATTGATGTCAGATACTGATAAGTCTGCATCGGCTAACGCAACTTTTAACGGCTCTAAAGAACGTTGAATTAGATCTTCAACTAAAGACTCTAATTTAGCGCGAGTCACTTTAACAACTAAATGCTTAGGACCTGTTGCATCAGCAGTGATGTATGGCAGGTTAACTTCAGTTTGAGTTGTGCTTGAAAGTTCAATTTTCGCTTTTTCAGCCGCTTCTTTAACACGTTGCATTGCTAATGGGTCATTACGTAAATCTAGACCTTGTTCTTTTTTGAACTCATCAGCTAAGTAGTTAATTAAACGGTTATCGAAATCTTCACCACCTAAGTGAGTGTCACCGTTAGTAGCAAGTACTTCGAACGTTTGGTCACCGTCGTTACTATCGATTTCAATGATAGAGATATCGAAAGTACCACCACCTAAATCGTATACAGCAACAACGTTGTCGCCTTGTTTCTTATCGATACCGTAAGCAAGTGCAGCAGCAGTTGGTTCGTTGATGATACGTTTAACATCAAGACCAGCAATACGACCAGCATCTTTAGTTGCTTGACGTTGTGAATCGTTAAAGTATGCAGGAACAGTAATAACTGCTTCTGTTACTTCTTCACCTAAAAAGTCTTCTGCAGTCTTTTTCATCTTTTTCAAGATTTCAGCAGAAACTTGTGGTGGAGCCATTTTCTTACCGTGTGCTTCAACCCATGCATCACCATTGTCAGTACCAATGATTTTGAAAGGCATGATGTCTACGTCACGTTGAACTTCGTCATCTTTAAAACGACGACCGATTAAACGCTTAATCGCGAAGAAAGTGTTAGTTGGGTTGGTAACCGCTTGACGTTTAGCTGGTGAACCTACCAATGTTTCATCTTCAGTGTATGCGATGATAGAAGAAGTAGTACGTTCGCCTTCAGCATTCTCAATTACGCGAGCTTTGTCGCCATCAAGGACAGCTACACAAGAGTTTGTTGTGCCTAAGTCAATACCAATAATTTTGCCCATGAGGATCTCCGAAATATAAATTTTAGTGTTACTAATTTGCTTATGGTTGTTGATATGGGGTCAGGATTATTAATTTCAAGTCCTAAATTTTTAGCCTCTCATATCAGCCTTAATGCATATATTGGGACAGCGATCTGAATTACAAGGGGGAAGATCGAAATTTTTATTAAAAATATATTAAGGATCGATAAATAAACCGTGCACCACTTTTGCATATTGCATACAATCCTCGCATTAACCGATAGCAACCTCATCATTTCACAGGAAAGGCCGTGTCAAATACTACTCTCGCATACCTATATGGCCTGCTGGCTGTGTTACTTTGGTCAACCGTCGCCACAGCATTCAAAATTGCATTAGGCTACTTCACCCCATTGCAACTAGTATTTGTTGCCGTGATAACATCAATACTTGCTCTTGGGATTATTGTCACCTTTCAAGGAAAACTCACTTTAATCTCAAAGCAATTGAAACGTCGGCCGTTATTTTATTTGTTTTCGGGACTGTTAAACCCTTTTCTTTATTACTATGTGTTATTTGAAGCTTATGATCTTCTACCAGCGCAACAAGCGTTGTCACTCAACTATACTTGGGCAATTTTATTACCGATATTAGCTGTGCCTTTATTAGGTCATAAGCTCACTAAGATAGATTCTGTTGCGGCAATCATCGCTTATGCTGGAGTGTATGTTATTGCCACAGGCGGCAATATCCGTGAATTTAATTTCGAAAGCCCTACAGGGATAGCCTTTGTATTAAGTAGCACAGTGATTTGGTGCCTTTACTGGGTTATTAATACTAAAGATGATGGTGATGCAATCGTTAGCCTGTTGCTCAGTTTCTTAATTGGTTTGCCATTTGTCACTGTGGCAATGATGTTACACCAACCTATTGAATCCATCAGTTGGCAAGCTCTAGGGGCTGGCATGTATGTTGGTTTGTTCGAGATGGGGTTAACTTTCGTGTTGTGGCTAATGGCACTTAAAACAACACAGAAAACGGCCAACATTACCACCTTAGTTTTTTTAACGCCTGTATTATCTGTTGGCCTTATTGCTGTTATCTTAAAAGAGCACATAACTATTAGCACCTACATTGGCTTGTGTTTTATTTTGACGGGCTTAATGCTGCAAAAATTATTACCTCGATTACTAAAAGCTAATAACCCGTAATAAAACAGCGATAAGCTCGATTAAGCTTACGTTCAACTGGTACATCCTCTTATTGATAGTTGATTGCTTCATCATTACTTGCTACTAATATATTGTACAAATATTCAACTACATGGAGAACTGGGCAATGGGAATGCCACGTTGGAATTTAAGCGATACGATTGAGCGAAAAATAAGGCTTAGCAGTTTAGTGGTCACTGCATTAATCATATTCTACGAACTGTTAAATGGCGATATTTCGACACAATTTCCAGCAATGTACCTATGTGTTTTTGTATTCCCTGCGGTGTATTTTACAAATAAGACTCAAGACAAATACTTTCCATTGCTAAAAGAATATGTTCAAGCAACTCGCATCGTTGCCATCTTTATGACTTTAGCCAGCTTGTGCGTTTGGGGTTATGCGACTTATTTAAGGCTCTCTATCCCTCCTATGCCCAGCCACCTTATTTATAATATGTAGATCTAGCAGTTACTTTCAGCATTCAAGCCATTAGCTTTTCCACATTGCTAAAACAAAAAAGCACCGAAGTGCTTTTTGTATAAAAACGAAGTCGAAACCCCAAATCATTTTCTTGCTGTGTAATCGCCAGTTGCAAGCCATTTATAGGTCGTTAATGCATCCAACGCCATTGGTCCACGGGCATGTAACTTTTGTGTACTAACGGCAACTTCAGCTCCTAAGCCAAATTGAGAGCCATCGGTGAACCTAGTACTGGCATTGACATACACAGCAGCAGAATCAACTTCATTCAAAAAATGGGTCGTTGCATGAATATCATCAGATAAAATGGCTTCTGAGTGTCCGCTTGAATGCATTCTAATATGCTCAATAGCATCATCAATATTACTGACGACTTTGACACCTAAGGTCAAGGATAACCACTCTGTAGAATAGCTCTCATCAGTTGCTGAATGTAGCTCAAAAGCAGGGTTATCAACTAAGGCTTTGGTTTTATCACAGGTATAAAAACTCACCCCTAATGCGGCCATTTCTTCAAATAATCTAGGTAAGTATTCTGCAGCAATCGCTTCATGAATCAACAAAGTATCTAGCGCATTACATACTGTAGGGCGTTGTACTTTAGCGTTAATGATCACTTCTGCACTGCGACTGAGATCGGCCATTTTATCCAGGTATAAATGACAAATACCAATCCCACCTAAAATGACAGGAATACTGGCTTTTTCAGCACATAAGCGCTGCAAAGTTTGACCTCCACGAGGAATAATCATGTCTACATATTGATCTAATGTCAGTAAGCCAGTAACGAGTTCACGATCGGTTGAATTAATCAGCTGCACAGCATCTTCTGGCAAACCTTGAATTCGCAAGGCTTGGCGAATGACATCGCTTAACACTTGGTTTGAGGTGAGCGTTTCTTTACCGCCACGCAAGATAACGGCATTACCCGTTTTAAGTGCTAATACTGCAATATCTACTGTCACATTGGGACGTGCTTCATAAATAACCCCAACGACACCTAAAGGCACTCGGCGTTGGGTAAGGCGTAAGCCATTATCTAACAATTGACTTGCCGACTCACTACCAACAGGATCTGCTAGATTAATAACATTATCAATATCCGCGATAATGCCTGCCAATCTTGGTTTATCAAGTAATAAACGATCAATCATCGCATCAGTTAGCCCATTCTGCTTAGCTGCTGCGACATCTTTAGCATTGGCAGATAATATCGCATCGGTATTCAATGTCAGTTGCTCGCTGATGCAATATAGTAGTGCTGATTTTTGTTGGCTTGATAGATTAGCTAGTTGAAAACTTGCAGTTTTAGCTTGCTGACCTAATGTTTGCAAATATTGCTGATTCGACATTTTTTCATCCTGTAAATTATTCATCTAGTAATACCATGTCATTACGATGTACCACGGCCACGCCATAGTTATAACCGAGTAAACTTTCTATCTCGTTTGAGTGTTTACCTGCGATTAAAGCTAAAGCATTTGCACAATATCGGCTCATCCCTTTTGCGAGTACCTTACCTTTTTCATCGACTAACATTATCGGCGCACCACGCTCAAATTTGCCTTCTACTTTTATAATGCCTTTTGATAATAAACTTCTACCGTTTTGTGTGACGGCAACTGATGCGCCAGAATCTAACACTAAGCGCCCTTCTGAAGCAGGACCTGCTAAAATCCATTGTTTGCGACTTTCCAGTGGATTATCAATAGCACTAAAATGTGTCCCTACGGGTTCTTTATTGGCCACTTTTGTGATGACATTGAGATGATGCCCAGAAGCTATAACGACCTCAATGCCTGCACGTCTAGCAATGTCAGCCGCTTCGAGCTTTGTCGCCATTCCTCCCGTGCCCAACCCTGAAACTGCCCCGCCAGCGAGCGAGCGTAAATCAGCATCAATATTTTTTACCGACGAGATAAGCTTGGCATCTGGGTTGGTTCGAGGGTCAGCATCAAATAAACCCTTTTGATCCGTTAATAACACTAATAAATCTGCGTCACAAAGTAGTGCTGCGCGAGCGGATAAATTATCGTTATCGCCAACTTTAATTTCGTTAGTCGCAACCGCATCATTTTCATTAATGATTGGAATAATATTATTATCTAGCAAGGCGTTGAGCGTATCTCTAGCGTTAAGGTACCGCTCTCTATCTCGCAAGTCTGCACGAGTCAGTAATAACTGTCCGACATGCAGACCGTATATGCTGAACAATTCAGACCAAGCTAAAATCAGCTGGCTTTGCCCTACGGCTGCTAACAATTGCTTATTGGGCATCGTATCGGGAAGTACGGGGTATTGCAGATGTTCACGTCCGGCAGCTATTGCGCCTGAAGTACATAATACGACTTCAACGCCTGAGCGCATTAACAAAGCCATTTGTCTAGCCAATTCAACCATATGCGCTTTATCAAGGCTTCTGCTACCTGATGTGAGCACACTGGTGCCTAACTTGATTACGATCCGCTGGTAACCCATTTGTACCTTATCCCAACAAAAATTGTTTAATGAAAGATTTTTATACCTAATAAATACAGAAAATAACAGCTATCCATTACTAGGGATAAATATATTCACTGTTAAATTTTAGATGACGCACAAAAAAGGGCTATGCATTGCATAACCCTTAATATAAACATAACAAAGCCTTCGATTATTGCTTTACACGCGATAACGACTGCTACATACCATTTTAGCCATAAATGAATTTAACTAAAAACAATAATGCAATGAATAAAATCCCTAAGTTAAGATCTTTAAAGCGGCCCGTTAATACCTTAATGACGGCATATGAGATAAAGCCAAAACCTATCGCATTAGCGATAGAAAACGTCAATGGCATTAGTAAGCACACTATCACCACTGGTGCTGCTTCTGTAAGGTCTTCCCATTCCACATTGACTAAACCAGACATCATTAAAATGGCAACATAAAATAATGCACCACTAGTCGCATAAGCCGGAACCATCCCTGCTAACGGGGCAAAAAACAAAGAAAGAATAAACAAAAGACCAACGACAACCGCGGTTAAGCCGGTTCTTCCACCAGCGCTCACCCCAGCTGTACTTTCAATATAACTGGTTGTTGTTGATGTACCTAAAGTCGCACCAGCCACTGTCGCCAAACTGTCAGCACTTAATGCACGCTTGACTCTTGGAAGGCGGCCTTGCTCATCTAAAAAGCCACCACGCTGAGCAACGGCAACCAGCGTACCTGATGTATCAAATAAATCGACAAATAGGAACGCAAAAATCACCGAAATCATACTGATTTCCAGTACGCTAGACAGGTCCATTTTCATGAATGTCGGCGCAACTGAAGGCGGCATAGACACAATGCCGCCATAAGTGACATCACCAAAAATCAAACCAAGAATGGTAACAATGAAAATACTCAAAATAACCGATGCTTTAAGTCCACGCTGTACCATTGCAATAATGAGGAAAAAACCAAGTGCCGCCATCACAGCCGGAAACGACGTAATATCTCCCATGGTAACTAAGGTCGCTGGGCTCGCCACGACTATTCCCGCTGCTTTTAAGCCAATAAAAGCTAAAAAAAGACCAATACCTGCGGCAATACCAAGCCGTAAACTCATCGGAATACTATTAACAATCCACTCTCGAATTTTTACCAGCGACAATACTAAGAAACAAATACCAGACATGAACACAGCACCGAGTGCTGTTTCCCAGCTGTAACCCATTTCCCCTACAACGGTATAAGTGAAAAAGGCGTTTAATCCCATTCCAGGAGCTAAAGCAATAGGATAATTAGCGACCAACCCCATAATAAGACAACCAATTGCAGCGGCTAAACAAGTCGCAACAAAAACAGCACCTTGATCCATGCCTGCATCAGCTAACATCATTGGATTGACAAAAATAATGTAAGCCATTGTCAAAAAGGTGGTTATACCTGCGATAACTTCTTGTTTTAAACTAGATTGATTTTCTTTTAGCTTGAACAGTTTCTCTAACATGAAACGTAAATCCTTAAAAAAGGGAGTTAATAAGCGTGATTTAATTGGGCTAAAGGTCAAATAACGGACTGAAAGCACATCAAAATATGACACTTTAATGAACGCGATTATAGGTATTTATATGGCGTATAGCCATGTTCACACTATAAACACTCATATTTGTAAGAAAGACAATTTAATCGTTTGATTTGAAGTAAGAGGTGTTAGGCAGGCAAAAAAAAAAGCCTGCTCAAAGAGCAGGCTGACAAGTTAAAAGTTTTCCAGTATGGGGAGAGGAAAACTGCATCACAATTAAGTGATAAAACTTCAATATAAATTAGCAATAGAGAACTAATTTATCGTTTGTCTAAATTCGCCTAAAAGACGACAGAAAAAAGGGTTGATACGGGTCAAACTTACAATCAAGGATGGGTTAGCCCTTGAAGGTCATGGCATATAAACCACCAGCTAAAGCATTAGAACTTAACCAAGTGTTTTGCCAATAAATATATTGATTGCCTGTATAAGACATAGTAAATACTCCAAATAAAGTTGTTTAAAACCTAGTCTTGCTGGGCTCGGTTCCTTGGAACTTACTTTTCTCAATCCGTTGAGACAACTTATCACTCGATTCCTTGGAGACTTTATCCATCCTGGATTAACTAGAATTGAAAAGCACCGTTGCTCTTCAACGAGAACAATAATACCAAAGTGTAATTTAATTACAAGTATTATTTTATTTATTTAAAAAAAACCTTAAAAAAGGAAATTTATTACAGTTTTTAGTCATTTTATAAATATTAAGCTTTGTCACCTAAGTGACAAAGCCACTACATATTGTGCTTGAACAAAAATAATACAACTAGATACTTATTTTATTGCATTCTGTAATAAAGTTACCAAAGGTTCACCTGTCGGTTTGCCGTATAAAGGGTGTCCTTCTGTTGCACTACCTGCGATATCAATATGAGCGAACGGCATAGGTTGTGACGAATTCAACCCATGATTATCAAGGCCTGCAGCATTGATTAAGAAGGCTGCAGGGTATTGATGTCCTCGAGCAGTAATGGCTGATGGGCCATTATTGGATGATAATAATTCGCCTTCTCCAGAAATATTATTCACTTTATTAAAGTCATCACTTCGCAACCTTGAAACCTCAAATGATTCACCCCATAAGGCTGATATTTGCTCTAAGTCTTGGCTAATGCCCACTTTTTTTGCTACAGCATTTTCTACAACAGCCGTATAACCGCCGTAACAACGTACTACGTGCCCAGTTAATGTTGCCACAGAAAATAATTGAGGGTTGACTGCAGTCGTCGCTTTTATTCGTAAATGTGACAATAAATCAGCCAACACTAGGCGCCCTTCTGCATCGGTATTACCAATGCGAACTCTGACGCCTGCATGACTTTTAATAATTTCATCAGGGACAAATGCATTACTGCCAATACTGTTTCTGACTAACCCTAATTCGGCCACGACTCGCAGCCCTTTTGGTTTTAGAATAGATAATGTTTTCATTAAACCTGCGACTACAGCAGCGCCACCTTTATCTCGGCTCATGCCAGCCATACCACCTGCGACTTTAATGTCAGCACCACCGGTATCGTAGATCACCCCTTTACCAGCAAAGAATAAGGTTTTTTCGATAGTACCTTCACCCACATACTCAACTTTGACAACGCGTGGTTGATGCCTTTGCACCGAGAAAGAAGCCCGTCCAACCGCACAAAGTAATGGGTAATCACGTTCAAGCTCTTCTTGCTCTTCTATTACAGATACAGATAAACCAGATCCTGTGAATGCATCAACACAATAATCAGCAAAAGCTGGGGCGGCCATTCTTTCAGGCTCTGTACCACACAGATCTCGAGTTAAAATTTTACCGGCTTCAACAGCATTGATTAGATCACTAAATGAATGACCTTCAGACTGACTGGTTAACAAGCCAATTTCAGTGACTGATGCTTGTATAGATTGCCCTTCAGCTTGAATCGCCTCTCTTAACTCTAGTGATTGCCATAACTCTTGACCACAAGCTAAAGCTGACACTTGTTGAGCATATTGGTAGCGGCTTTGGTTTTGTTGATTAACCACTAATAACGGTTTAACTGCGCCTGCACTTTTTGCAATAGCAAGTCCTTCTCTAGCCGCTTTAGCAAACACGCTAACATCACTGTATTCATTAGACGCTGCGCTTACAGGGGAAATGATTAACCTTCCACCCGCTAACCCCGGAGCAAATAATAAAGTGGCACTTTGGCCAATACGGTTATCAATTTGTTTGCCGTGACTGGCTAACAATTTAATTTCATCTTGCTTGATGTCATCTAAGTCAGTGGTGATAACAATGACGGCATCCCAGCCTTGTCCTTCAAATATCGCATCTTCATTTTTTACATCGACAACATTTGCTTGCAACATGAGCCTTCCTTTTGATTTTTATTATGTAAGGTATGAGAAATTTAGTGCGCTTTATATCCATTGATAATAGCGGCTATAAGTGAGCAAAGTACATATTTTTACTCTGTAAAATGGTTAATATTTATTTACAGATTTTAGTCAGGTTTCGAACAATCAAATCATCCAGATCACTGTCTGTACAAATCATTATGGTAAACTGTGGTTCATCTATTCCCACCTCATAACTATAAGGGAGTCTCCGTGACAGCGATTAATCAATTATACCCTCAGCCACTATGGCAATGGTTCGAACAAATTTGTTCTATCCCGCATCCATCAAAGTTTGAACATGCTTTAAGTGCACACATTCAACAGTGGGCAAAATCAAAAAATCTTAGCGTTATTGAAGATAAGGTCGGTAACCTTATCATCAAAAAACCAGCCTACCCAGGCATGGAAAATAGAAAAGTCGTGGTACTTCAAGCCCATATTGATATGGTGCCGCAAAAGAATGCAGACAAAGTTCATGATTTTGAAAAAGACCCTATTGAAGCCTATGTCGATGGTGAATGGGTAAAAGCTAACGGCACCACATTGGGCTCTGATAATGGTATCGGTATGGCATCAGCTCTTGCAGTGTTAGGTGCTGATGACATTAAACACGGCCCATTAGAAGTCTTGTTAACTATTGATGAAGAAGCTGGCATGACCGGCGCTTTTGGACTCGAAGCAGGCATGCTTGATGCTGATATTTTAATTAATACCGATTCTGAACAGGAAGGCGAAATTTATATGGGTTGCGCTGGCGGTGTTGATGCACAAATAAGCGTGCCGATGTCGTGGCAAGCCCCTGAGCAAACCAATGCCAGCTTCAAATTAACCTTGTCGGGACTTAAAGGTGGTCACTCTGGTGTGAACATTCATTTAGGTCGTGGTAATGCGAATAAATTATTAGCACGATTCCTATTCATTTATGCGGACGATTTAGCACTTGAATTAGTCAACTTTACTGGTGGTTCATTACGTAATGCGATTCCTCGTGAAGCGAATATCAGCTTTATGTTACCTAGTGAAAACCAAGTAAAACTTGAACAAGCGATTACTGAGTTTGAAGCCTTAGTACGTACAGAGCTATCGATTGCCGATCCTGACATGTTACTGACACTTGAATCAATCGAGACACCAGAAAAGGTCATCGGTGAAGAAGCGCAGAATACCTTAATTGACTTACTTCATGCTTGCCCGAATGGCGTTATGCGCATGAGTGATGAAGTTGAAGGCGTAACAGAAACATCACTGAATGTCGGTGTTATCAACACTGAAAATGAGTCTGTAGAAGTCCTATGCCTTATCCGGTCATTAATAAACTCCGGTCGTGAAGAAATCGAAACTCAGTTAACAGCATTAGCTAACTTATCAGGCGCAAGTATCGAGCTTTCAGGCGCATACCCTGGCTGGAAACCTGATAATAACTCACCTGTAATGGCGATAGTTCGTGACACTTATAACGACATTTATAAAAAAGACCCTACGATCATGGTGATCCACGCAGGTCTTGAATGTGGTCTGTTTAAAGAACCCTACCCGACTATGGATATGGTATCTATTGGTCCTACAATTCGCTTCCCACATAGTCCTGATGAGATGGTTAATATCACAACCGTTGGACAATACTGGGAGTTACTGCTTGCAGTACTTGAACGTATTCCAGCAAAAGACTAACTCGTAAAAACGTCAAAAAGGCTGCCATTCTCTTGAGAAAGGCAGCCTTTTTCATTTAAGCGAAGCGAGTAGTCAGTAAAATACGCATCAGCTTAAAAGTTTAAATCAAGTTGTTCAGTGTTTGACTGTTTATCCTTGGTGTCAATTTCAATATCAGCTAATCCGACCGACACGCCGACTAGACGAATCCCCCTGCCATTTGCTCGCGCTAAAGCTTGGCTTAATAATTCATGAAACAGGTTCAATGATATTTCATCACTACGGTGTTCAATCGTAGTCTGTTTAAAATCATTAAACTTAAGCTTAACCACTTGCTTATGAATTTGCCTATCCTTTGCACTGCGGTGAACTCGAGCAATGAGCTCTTGAATTAATTGCGGCATGACATTATTGCACTGCTCAAGCGTAAAGATATCTTGTGCTAGTGTGGTTTCAACTCCGACCGATTTCCTGACTCGATTGGGGCTGATTGTCCGATTATCGATACCTTGCGCACGTTCAATCAGAACTCGACCAAATTTACCAAATGCTGCAATCAGTTTATCACTTGGGTAATGTTGCACGTCTTCACAGGTTGTTAGACCAAGGGCGGCTAGCTTTGCCGAGGTCACTTTACCCACGCCAGGAATTTTGTTCAGCGTTAATGGCTTTACGAAGGCGTTTATATCTTCAGGAGGGATAACATACTGCCCATTGGGCTTATTTAAATCTGAAGCAATTTTGGCAAGAAACTTAATGGGCGCAACACCTGCTGATGCTGTTAACCCGGTTTCATCGAGTATTTCTTGACGAATCGCCTTAGCAATTAAAGTGGCACTGCCCTTGTGAGCATGACAGTCCGTGACATCTAGATAGGCTTCGTCTAAAGATAAAGGCTCAACTAAATCGGTATAGCGATGAAAGATAGCTCTAATTTGTACGGAAATTGATTTATAGACATCCATTCGACCTGGCACTAAAGTGAGATCAGGGCATAATTTTAACGCCTGATAACTCGACATAGCAGAGCGCACACCAAACTGGCGAGCTTCATAATTACATGTGCTGATCACGCCCCTGCGATCGCTTCTGCCCCCCACAGCTAAGGGTTTGTCACGCAATTCTGGAAAATCTCTCATCTCCACCGCTGCAAAATAACAATCCATGTCGATATGAATAATTTTACGGACCATTTTCAAGCAAGCTCTTTCTAGCTCATTAACTGATTAATTAATTTATCATAGCAGATGGATAAAATCACTGTATAAATAAACAGTACCAAGGAATAACACTAGTAACGCTGATATTTGAATCAAATCTGCTTATCAATGAAGCGAATTTAGCTATTTCAACAAGCGTTTGCGAGTTAACATGGTGATTTAGTTACGGAGGTGTCTGTTACACATTATTTATCTAAGCCCTTTTATAGTGACTTTTTCACCAAGTAACTTAGTACAAAAACAAAAAAGCCCAACATTGTTGGGCTTGTTAATACCAGTGACTTTTTACATTTTCGTCTGTAAATAGTTCTGTAATCCAACACGATCAATCAATCGAATTTGTTTTTCTAACCAGTACATATGATCTGATTCAGTATCATCTAATAATACTTCTAAGATTTCACGAGTTTGGAAATCTTCTTTTTCTTCACAAAGTGCAATGACTTCACGTAAATGATCAGCAACGGCATACTCGTAGTTCAAATCATTTTTCAGCATCTCTTCAACATCTTTACCGATGTTGAGTGCTTCACGGCTCGCAACGTCTGGAGTACCTTCTAAGAATAAAATACGTTGTACTAACTTGGCAGCATGCGCTTTTTCATCGTCTGATTCATGAAGAATACGAGTGTATAACTCATCAAATCCCCAATCTTCATACATATGAGCATGAACAAAATATTGATCCATCGCCGACAATTCACCGGTTAATAGTGCGTTTAGCGCTGCAATAACTTCTGGATGACCTTTCATGTTAAATTCCTATTAATCTTTAATTTGTGATTGAAGGTAATTTTGAATACCTGTTTGATTGATGAGTTCTTTTTGAGACTCAATCCAATCAAGATGTTCTTCTTCATCTTCGAGTAAATCTTCAAGTAGATCACGACTCACATAGTCACGCTCTGCTTCACACAACTTGATGGTTTCTTTCAGTACGACAAGCTGCTCGGTTAACGCTTGCTCGTCACAATCAAGCATCTCTTCACAATGCTCACCAATACGTAACTTATCGAGTTGCTGTAAATTGGGTAATCCTTCCAGAAATAACACACGCTCAATTAGCTTGTCGGCATGCTTCATATCTTGAATCGATTTCTTGTATTCTTTTTCATTCAGGTTTTCTAAACCCCAATGTTTGAACATGCGTGCATGTAGGAAATACTGGTTAATGGCAGTTAACTCACACGTCAGCACTTTATTCAGCTGACTAATTACTTTAGGGTGGCCTTTCATAATTCTGTCCTTTAATTCAAGATTGATCTGGATCAATTTCCAACAGGATAGTACATACGTTCATTAATTACAAATACCCTTTAAAATCATACACTTGATTAGTGATAATCATTATCATTACAACTTAGGTTATTAACTAGTTTCACTTCAGTTTAAATACCGTTAACTTCAATGGAATCACGGTTATAGGTTAAAATACAAAAACGCTACATGCGCTTGATAACAGAATAATCGTAAAATGTTACCTAAAAAGATTTTTGTAAATTTTGTATCGAATGAGATGACAAACTATTTCAGACATAAAAAAGCCCAATGAGATAAACCTCATTGGGCTATTTAATTAACCTAGATCCGCTAAGTCGCTTTGAGTATCGCGATGAGATAAAGATTAAATAATACGGTTCTGATTTAGCTTAGCTTCACGCTCAGATTCCGCCATTCGACGTTTTCTTTTATCACACGGATCATCGCAGTCACAAGCTTTTTCGATGCCAAGAACACCAAGACCACCGCAACTGCCTTCTACAGCTTTACGCTTAATAATGTAGCCAACAGACATTAATAGGAAAAATAATAACAACACGACAAAGGCCGCTATAAAGGTACTCATCATAATTTCTCACTTATACTTCTTTATCATTGTATTGCCAATAAAGCTTAATCGCCACTTACTGAATATAAGGCCCGTAAGCTTCACTATAAAAGACTTCGTAATAGTCGTCATCTTTCTCAATCAACATAACTGGTAAGTTCTGCTCATGAGCAAGTGCCAACGACGCTTCGGTACCCAGTACCATCATTGCCGTAGCATACGCATCAGCAGTCATACTACTAGGATGTAATACTGTGACTGAAGCTAACTTGTGTTTAATTGGGTAACCCGTTCTAGGGTCGATGAGGTGCGAGAATCGCTCACCCTCTTCTTCATAATAAATACGGTAATCACCTGATGTAGCTAAAGCCATATTGCCAGGTTCTACGACCTGCTGGATGACGCCACCCTCAGTCGTTGGCTTTTCAACTGCAATACGCCAAGGCGAACCATCATCCTTCACACCTTTAACACTGATCTCACCACCAATTTCAACTAAGTAACCCGCTACCTGATACTTATTAAGTAAGTTAGCTATTTTATCTACGCCATAACCCTTAGCAAGTGAAGACAAATCCACATACAAGTCGGGGTTAGTTTTAGTGATCTTTAGTCCATTAATGGTAAACCCATGAATATCAGCCTTTGCTTTAACGATATCAATGGTTTCTTGGCTTGGTATTTCAGTAGGGCGCTTGTCTGGCCCAAACCCCCAAAGATTAACCAGTGGGCCTAATGTGATATCTAACGCACCACCTGTCACATTGTATAATCGTACCCCTTCTTTAAATACCTTTATGGTATCTTCCGAAACAGTGATGCTTTGGTTTACTGACAGCTTATTGAAACGAGACAATTCTGACTTAGGTCGATAAGTTGACATCTGGTCATTCACTAACTCAAGCGCAATGTCGATTTCCGCTTGCAATAGTTGGGTGGTCGGTAAGCGATCATTTCTCACCACTTTGATGTGGTAAGTCGTTCCCATAGTATTGCCCGATAACGACACAATATCGTCTTCACTTCCACAAGCAGTTAGAAGTAATACAACCAAAGATACAAGCAGTGCTTTAAAAGAAATATTAATCATCTCAAACTTCAAATTAGGGTTATCTAACATAAAAAAATGCAGCTTACTTAACGAAGATGACCTCCGTGTCAGCAAGCTGCAATTTATGACGTTCAATGTCTTTTAGGATTATATCTAATCATTTGCGATTAGCACATTAGCCACCAAAGTCATCGAGTAAGATGTTTTCATCTTCAACACCTAAGTCTTTAAGCATACCGATAACAGCAGCATTCATCATTGGAGGTCCACACATGTAGAACTCACAATCTTCTGGCGCATCATGGTCACGTAGGTAGTTTTCATACAATACGTTGTGAATGAAACCCGTGTATCCGTCCCAGTTATCTTCTTCTTGCGGATCAGATAACGCAACATGCCATTCGAAGTTTTCATTTGCTGCAGCTAGGCCATCAAAGTCTTCTACGTAGAACATTTCACGCTTAGAACGTGCACCGTACCAGAAGCTCATCTTACGCTTAGAGTTAAGACGCTTAAGTTGATCGAAGATGTGTGAGCGCATTGGCGCCATACCAGCACCACCACCAACAAACACCATTTCAGCATCAGTTTCTTTTGCGAAGAACTCACCAAATGGACCAGAAATAGTGACTTTATCACCTTCTTTCAGGCTCCAAATGTACGAAGACATTTTACCACAAGGTAGAGTTAGGTTACGTGGAGGCGGCGTAGCAATACGCACGTTCAACATAATGATTCCAAACTCTTCTGGGTAGTTAGCCATTGAGTATGCACGAATAGTTTCTTCATCAACTTTAGATTCAAGGTTGAAGAAGCCAAAGTGCTCCCAGTCGCCACGATATTCTGCAGGTACATCAAAATCTGCATATTTAACATGGTGAGCTGGCGCTTCAATTTGGATGTAACCACCAGCGCGGAAAGGCACTGATTCGCCATCAGGAATCTGTAGCTTAAGCTCTTTAATGAAGGTTGCTTTGTTATCGTTAGAGATAACTTCACATTCCCACTTCTTGATGCCGAAGATTTCTTCATCAAGTTCGATATCCATGTCAGTTTTAACGTTAACCTGACAGGCTAAACGACAACCCTGACGAGCTTCACCTTTACTGATGTGATCAAGCTCGGTCGGTAAAATATCACCACCACCTGATTTCACATTCACACGACACTGACCACAAGAGCCACCGCCACCACAGGCACTTGATACGAAAATACCGTTATCAGCTAATGCGCCAAGTAACTTGCTTCCCGCACCTGTTTTAATTGCTTTGTCGCTATCATCATTGATTGAGATAGTGATATCACCGCTTGCAACCAGCTTAGATTTAGCGAATAGGATCACTAATACTAAGATCAAAACGATTGCAGTAAACATACTCACACCTAGATATACATCTATTGGAGTAGCGTTAAGAATATCCATTAACTTATCCTTTAAGGTTCAAAGTAATACGTCGTAAGGTCTCTCTTAAAGAGAGACACCTGAGAACGACATGAAACCTAGCGCCATTAAACCAGAAGTGATGAAGGTAATCCCTAAACCACGTAGGCCATTTGGCACATCAGAATACTTCATTTTCTCACGAAGACCGGCTAACAATACGATTGCTAATGCCCAACCAATACCTGAGCCGATACCGAATACCAAGCTCTCACCTAGGTTGTAGTCACGCTCAACCATGAATGATACTGCACCAAAAATCGCACAGTTAACGGTAATCAATGGTAAGAAAATACCTAACGCGTTATACAAAGGAGGAAAGTACTTATCTAACGCCATTTCCAGAATTTGTACGAGTGCAGCGATAACACCGATGAAAGTAATGAACTTCAAGAAGCTCAAATCTGCATCAGGTACACCTGCCCAAGCGAGTGCGCCGGGTGCTAATAAACCTTGATAGATGATTTGGTTAACTGGTACAGCAATGGCAAGAACCACAATTACTGCTACACCAAGTCCCATCGCAGTTGTGACTTTCTTAGACACAGCCAAGAAGGTACACATACCCAAGAAGAAGGCTAATGCCATGTTCTCAATGAATATTGAACGAATTAACAGACTAATATAATGTTCCATTGCGCTTACCCTTTCGCTTCTACTTGCTCTGGCTTGTAAGTACGGATAATCCAGATCAACATACCGATCAAGAAGAACGCACTAGGAGGAAGAAGTAACAAACCATTTGGTTGGTACCAGCCACCGTCAGAGACCTTGCTTAGGATTTCAACACCAAATAAAGAACCGTTACCAAATAGCTCACGGAAGAAGCCAACTGATAATAGGATTGCACCGTAGCCTAAGCCGTTACCGATACCGTCCATAAAGCTCATTAAAGGTGGCGTTTTCATCGCATAAGCTTCTGCACGACCCATTACAATACAGTTAGTGATAATCAAACCAACGAATACTGATAACTGCTTAGCTACGTCATAGGCGTAAGCTTGCAATACTTGGTCAACCACGATTACTAACGAAGCAATAATCGTCATTTGCACAATAATACGAACACTGCTTGGAATGTGATTACGTAAAATCGAAATAAATAAATTCGAAAATGCGGTCACTGCAGTTAACGCTAATGTCATTACAATAGCGGTTTCCATTTTCGCGGTAACAGCTAGCGCACTACATACACCCAGAATTTGCAGAGCAATTGGGTTGTTATTAATGATAGGTCCAGTCAGAACCTGTTTAAGTTCTTTAGCATCAGCCATTAGCTAAGTCCTCCATTGCGTGCTTTTTCGATAAAGCGTGCAAAACCTTCTTCACCTAACCAGAAAGTTAATGAATGCTGAACACCATTACTTGTCAGTGTCGCACCAGATAATGCATCTACACCGTGAACTGAAGAAGCGATAGTTGGAACTTTAGTCACTTGAATAGCTAAGTTGCCATTGTCATCATAAAGTTTCTTCCCTTCCCACTTCGCAATCCATTGTGGATTTTGAACTTCACCACCTAGACCTGGGGTTTCACCAGAACCTGTGAAGTCGTAATACACTAAACTACGAATCGTGTTCATATCAGCTTCAACTGCTAAGAAAGCAAACATGGTTGACCATAAACCGTAACCTTTAACAGGAATAATAACGGTTTGTAGTGCATTGTTATCATCTTTTACAAGATATATAACACCTTGATTCGCTACACGTTTAACAGAAGCAATATCGTTCTCAGGCTTGAAAGAAGTCGCTGGAGTTCGCGCTGCTTTTTCAACATCAAACGTATCAGCATCACCATCTACAAAGTCACCTGTTTTTAAATCAACTAGGCGAGCTTCAACGTACTTATTGTACTTTTCGATGATAACGTCTTTCTCTACTTTGCCAGCTTTAGTATCCACTAAGCCCGCAGCTTCAAGAATATACTTTTGCTTATCTAATAATTTATTTTGTTGTTGAGTCGGCTTTAATAATACTGCTGCAGTCGAAACAAACATTGAGCAGACAAAGCACAAACCAATAACAACAAATAATGTTTTGCCGATTGATTCTTTATTACTGGCCACGTGAAATCCTCCGCTTAACATTTGCTTGAACCACAAAGTGGTCAAATAAAGGTGCGAATAAGTTAGCGAATAGAATTGCTAACATCATGCCTTCAGGGAATGCTGGGTTAATAACACGGATAAATACCGCCATCGCACCAATTAACAGACCGTAAGCCCATTTCGCATTATTAGTAAATGAGGCTGAAACAGGGTCAGTCGCCATAAACATCATACCGAATGCAAAGCCACCTAAAACAAGGTGCCAATACCATGGTGTTGCAAACATAGCGTTGGTATCACTACCAATAACGTTAAGCAATGTTGATACCGCAATCATGCCAAGTAACACACCACCAATGATGCGCCATGAAGCAATACGGGTATAAACGATAACTGCGCCACCAAGTAAAATAGCAAAGGTAGACACTTCACCTACAGAACCAGGAATGAAACCGAAGAATGCGTCCCACCAATCCTGCGTTAAGCCATATTCTAATGTGCCTTGTGCCGCTTGGCTCAGTGCAGTAGCACCAGAGAAACCATCAGCAACAACCCATGACGTGTCACCTGACATGTTAAGTGGGTAAGCAAAGAATAGGAAAGCACGACCAGCTAATGCAGGGTTAAGGAAGTTACGACCTGTACCACCGAAGACTTCTTTCGCAACAACCACACCGAAGGTAATACCTAGTGCAACCATCCATAATGGAATTGTTGCTGGCAGTGTTAATGCAAAAAGAATAGAGGTAACAAAGAAACCTTCGTTAACTTCATGGCCACGTACAGAAGCGAAAAGCACTTCCCAGAAGCCACCGACCGCAAAGGTCACCGCGTAAATAGGTAAGAACCAACAGGCGCCATACCACATCAAGGCTGCAACGCCTGAGTCTGCGGTAAGCTCAGTTCCAAACAAGCTAAATAAGCTAACTTGCCATACATCAGGAGTAGCAAAGCCAGCAATTAACGCATCTTGCGCTTGTAAGCCAACGTTGTACATACCAAAGAACATCGCAGGAAAAGTACAAGCCCAAACCGTAATCATCATACGCTTAAGGTCAAGGTTATCACGCACGTGCGTGCTACCTTTGTTTACTTTACCCGGAGTGTAAAACACAGTCGCAGCCGCTTCATACAGGGCATACCACTTTTCGTACTTGCCGCCTTTTTCAAATTGCGGTTCAATACGCTCGATAAAATCTTTCAAGCTCATATTAGCCTTCCCTCTCGATCGTATCTAAACAATCACGCAGGTATGTACCATAGTCATACTTGCCCGGACATACGAAGGTACACAATGCTAAATCTTCTTCGTCTAGTTCAAGTGCACCTAGCGCCGCAGCACCATCATAATCACCAGAAACTAAGTCACGTAGTAGCATTGTTGGTAAAATGTCTAGCGGAACAACACGCTCATAATTACCAATTGGCACCATTGCACGGTCAGAACCACCAGTACTGGTCGTCATATTAAATAAACGTGAACGGTTTAAGTGACCTAAGAATGCACGTGTAATAGAGAATTTGTCGCTACCAGGCATTGCCCAGCCAAACAATTCTTTTTCAGTACCTTCAAGCAACAAACTAATTTGTTGATGATAACGACCAAGGTAAGCATGAGGACCTGCAGCTTGACGACCACTTAATACTGAACCAGAGATAACACGTACAGCATTACCTTCTACCTCATCAGCGGTAATTTCAGTTGTGCTTGCACCTAAGACCGTACGAATTAAACGTGGGTTCTTAGCTTGTGGGCCACCAATGGCAATAACACGTTGAGTGTTAAGTTCGCCTTGAGTAAATAGCTGACCGATTGCAATCACATCTTGATAGCCAACATGCCATACAGTGCGTGTTGCAGATGCAGGAAGTAAGTTATGAATATGAGTACCCACTAAGCCAGCAGGATGCTTTCCAGCAAACTCTTCAACTTGTGCATTCCCAGAAGGAATATCGGCACCAGGTGCTTTAGCCAGGAATACTTTGCCTTCAGTTAACTTAGCAAGTAGGGTCAAACCGTTTGCGAAGTCTTCTTTGTGCTCAGCAATCACAACGGCAGGATCTGCAGCTAGTGGTTGGGTATCTATTGCGGTGACGAAAATACCAGCAGCGACTGAGTCAACAGCAGGTACTTTACTGAAAGGGCGAGTACGCAAAGCTGTCCATAGACCTGATTCAATCAAGTTCTCTTTGACAACAGCTGCATCTAACGTGTTTAACGCATCAGCACTGTATTGAGTAAAGCTGACTTTTTCATCACCTTCAACTTCAATAACTACTGACTGAAGTACACGTTTCGCACCCCGGTTAATTTCTAATACAGTCCCACTAGCTAAAGCAGTATATTTAACGCCAAGGTTCTTTTTGTCTTCAAAAATTACCTGACCTTTTTTAACTTTATCGCCAACCTTGATTTTCATCGTTGGACGTAAGCCAATATACTCTTCACCCAAAGTGGCGACATTCTTAATGGCTGGGCCATTATGGATAACTTGCTCTGGGCCACCTGCTAGAGGTAGTTCCAATCCTTTCTTTATTGTAATCATATCCACAAGCACTACGTTTGAAGGAAAGACAATGCGCCGCGTTCCTACCCAAAAAAACAAAGTGTTAACAAACACTTCAGTGTTGAGCTAGCGCAGATTTATCACGGAAATGCGATCGCAATCACGCTGGTCGCGCGCATTTTACCCCAAAATGTGCGCTATCGCCACGAAAATAATAGGTGATTGAAATTTTTGATTGTTCATTTTTAAACAATTACACCTATTTAGGGTGTGGAATAGGCCGATAAATAGCGATCCGATGCAATATTTCAGTAACAAGGGCACTATAGCATTAATTTTAAAAGAATTAATATAAGAAGTGTTTTATCTATTTGTTAACAAATGTAGCGTTTAGCATAGGCTAAAATAGCCCATGCTAAAGCGCTTTTAAAACAGTAAGGTAGGAAGGCTGACACTCAAATTAATTAGAAACGCGCTTGGTAACCCACATAACTCAGCATTTCACCCTGCGAGGTAATACCTAAACTTGATTGCTGACTGACTAAATTTTCATCAAGCACATTTTCAACACGTAGATAAATTTCATGCACATTCGATAAATGATAATTTGCAGCAATATCAACTTTCCACTGGCCATCTATTTTTTCACCACCAGAAATTGCCGTAGCATAACCCAGCTCTGATTGATAAAGCGCCTGTGTCATAAAGCTAAAGTCCCCTACTACAACACCCGTGCTCAAGGCAATTTGCTGTTCAGGAACCCAAGGTAATTGCTCACCTTCAATGTAAAGGCCAATAAGCTCATTGACACCAGATTCACCAAACTCTGCTTGGCTATACTGATATTGAACCGATAACGGTATCGCAAACGAATCAAAACTAAATTGGTAATCTGCAGATAGATCGACACCATTTGCTGTTACGTCTTCGATATTGACCTGCATATAACGTTGTGAGAAATCGCACGCCATGCTCCACATACAAGTGACATGCTGATTATCAAAGTCTTGCATGTATAAGTTAACACCAAGATTCAATACTTGGGTTTGATAAGTAAAACCAAGTTGATAATGCATTGACTCTTGCGCTTTCATCTCAGCATTACCTGCAGATGCAGCAGTCCAAGACTGTTTGGCGGCAAAAGCGGCTTTCCAGTTACCTGTTGTATAAGCTATTTCAAGAGACGGGATCCAACCATCATCAGAAAAGTCAGCTTCTTCAACACCATAAGCTTCCACTCCAACTTCACGAGTTGTACTGACACTCTCGAAAGCCACACCAAGGTTAAATGACAACGCGCCGTAGTTTAGCTTTGCATCTGCAGTTGTCGTGAAAACATTCACATCATCTACATAAGCCATAAGCGCTTTATCCACCGATACGCTTGATAAACTTCTATCAACATTCCATAGCCAATCTTGTTGGCCAAATTTCATTTCTGCTTTATCTGAATGATATAAAGCGCCGTAGGTGACTTGATGAGCACCGTATTGACTGACACCTTCGGTTTGTAAACCATAACCAGCATAATGATTATCTTCGAGCATTGAGGCTAAGTTTGCCGTTGCAGAAGGGTTGGCATCCATCGCAGCAATGGCTTGCAATTCTGCTACACCAATCGCAACGCCTTCTAAACGATTCAGTTGCGAGATTTTTTCATCGTAGGACTGATAATAAAAATCTGACACCATTTGAGTGCCACCAGTTAAATCAACCACATGGCTAACTTGATACTTATGCCGCTTACCTTCTTGCTGATCGTTTTGAGTTGCTGAGTAGCGGGTAGCGGGCTTACTGTTCCAGTCTTGTGCAATTAGGCCAACATTAGAATAACCACTTTCAGAGTCGGTATACTGATACATGAACTCGGTTTTTTGTGGGTTACGCGCACCAACTAAGCTATCAGCATTAATCTTGAACATGATATCGGTTTGCGTTTTTTCATTATCAAATTGACTGGCAAAACCTACTTCTTCTGCCGTATTTTGATAATCAACCCCAAGCAACATGCCATATTCTTTATTCAAGCCGCTGGCAATTGCACCAACATGGCCATCGCCATTATCGTTAATTTCAATATTGGCTCGGCCCCCCATTTCATTAGGGCTAATTTGCGCCGTTGTGTAATTAACATGACCAAATGCACCCATCCCGCCCTTAGTCACATCTGTCAGACTTAAAGCAGCGATAGACTCTTGTAACACTAAGTTAGGTTGCAGTACTAAATGAGGCGCTGCATAAGGAGAAGGAGAAAAGCTGACTCTGTCTTGGGTCACCGCAACGCCATTAATTGCTCCGCGGTGGGTCACTGTTGTTGTTTGGTTTGTCGGCAATACTGTCATGCCTGATAATGCTAAAGGAATATCACTATCACGATAATGCAAAGACGCAGTCTGAGGTTGAGTGAGAATAACGCTATTATTTGATTCATCCATCGCAGCTGTAACTGAGGCGGCTGCATAAGTTGAACCTGAATGACAAACAAATAGCACAGCAGAAGCAATTACAGACAAGCTGAATTGACTTTTAGACATGGTTAACTCCCAAAATACATCATCGGCACCGTTGAGTTCGGTCCCTTATTGTTATGACAAAATCCTTCCATTGACTGATAACAATAACGTTTTCATACAAATAAAAACAGTATTTTAATAAAAAATTAACCACTAAAAAACAAAGCGGCCTAAGCCGCTTTTATCAAATACCTAATGGGATCATTAGCTACAATTATAAAGTCCCTAAAATATCATCACTCAATTTTAAGTCATCATTACGATTCACACTTACACCCGCTGCAATAATCGCACGTGCAATATCTTGTGCTTGCTCTAATGAATGCATTTCGAAGGTGCCACATTGATATTCGTTTAACTCGGGAATTTCAGTTTGTTCAACTACTTTTAGTACATCTTCCATCGCAGCCAACCATGCATCAGCGACGATACGCTCAGATGGCACACCAATAAGGCTCATATAAAAGCCCGTTCTACATCCCATAGGGGAAATGTCGATAATCTCAACATTATCTCCATTAAGATGGTCACGCATAAAGCCTGCAAATAAGTGCTCCAAAGTATGGATACCACGCTCACTTAGAATATCTTTGTTAGGGGTGCAAAAACGTAAATCAAATACTGTAATGGTGTCACCTTTTGGTGTGCTCATATGCTTCGCTACACGTACAGCTGGTGCTTCCATTCGAGTATGATCAACGGTGAAACTATCAAGTAAAGGCATTGCTTATTCCTTAAAGTGGGTGAAATCTTTTGGCATCATAGCATCAAAATTAACAGCAAGCAGCTAGGCCTATTTCAGGCCTACACTAATCTTTAACAATGATTGATGACACTGTTATGACAAACTATCAATAATGGACAAACAAGCCCTAAATAGCCAATAAATCCCACATCAAAGCTTAGAAAACACTCAGTTAATCCATAAGAGTATGAAAATAACTCATGTAAAAAATAAGATAAAAAGATTTGGTTTAGTAAATGTAAGGCAATAAAAAACCCCATACGAAAGATGAGGTTTAGGTCATGTGTTAATCGCTAACTGTTAAGCTGTATTAACCTTTGCAGTTTGGTGTTTTTGGCACACTGTCTAGCGCTTGCCACTCTTCTTGTGTATAAGCATTAATCGACAGCGCATGCACTCCATTAGCTAACTCTTCTGCTAACACAGCATTGACTGCACGGTGTCTAGCAATGAGACGCTGAGCATCAAACTTGTCGCTGACGACAACGACTTTAAAGTGGGTTTCAGAATTAGGCGGCACATGATGACGATTGCTTTCATTAAGCACGTCTAAATGGACAGGGCTAAAAGATTGGTTCAGTTTTTCGGTAATAACGTGTTCAACTGACATAACAAGCTCTTTTTATCTACATCGTAAAAAGTGAAGACTACTGATTAACGTTTCAAAAATCAAACTTGCAACAACCCAACAAGATCCAGTTGGCAAAACAAGTTTACGATTGCGTCTTGTATACTTTATCTACTGCTCACTCTCTTATACCCCTGATGAAATCCCACAATCATTTGCCTAAAGGTAAAATTAATTCTTGGCTCATTCACTTTTAGGCGTTTAGGTACGGCGTGTTGCCACTCATCTTGCATACCTGCATGCATGATCAGTAAGTCGCCACTGCTAAGTTCAATGGCGTGTTTATGCCGTGTTTGCATGTGTCTCATGACAAAAGTACGACTGGCTCCTAATGTTAACGATACAATATCTGAATTGGCAGCAATCTCAGGCTCGTTATCACTGTGCCACCCCATGCAATCTTGTCCATTTTCATAGCGATTAACCAACACACCATTGGTCATGATATTAAATTGCGACTCAAGTATTTGTCTTACTTTCAGCAATACAGGTGGCCAAGGTTGTGGCTTTATCATGAGTGATGAATATTGATATTCGCAACCTGAATCACCAAACCAGATCTGGGAGCGTGGAATAGGATGTTGCTTGCCAAATATCGTTACGATCGGTTTTTCAAATTGATATGAGTTCGCTTCTTGAAGCAGTGAAGTTTGCAATGGCAAAGGTAAGAAGTTGGCTAAATATGTAATGGGCGCAATAGGTGAACTTGTCTCAGCAGTTTGTTTTTCACTGATATCATCAGCCCCTTGAGTAGTAGGACTCACTGGTTGAGAGTTATCAAATTCAAATCCTAATTGTTTCATGCTAAATAACCTGCCTTTGTATCACTTTATGATGATGCACAGCATCTAACCTGACCGTTGTGACTAATCCTTTAGTATATAAACAAAATTGATACGCATTTATGATATTAAGCTTAGTTATATTATGAGAGTCTAAATTGAGCTAGGCTTGTATATTATACTTATTTAGCTAAAAACGTTCACTCAGAGCGATATGGATTTATACCCTGTCGCCATAAGGTTGGATTACTTTTTTGCAAAAAAGTAATGAATGGATTTCTCGATGACATCATAACAATGGCATGTGACCGCATTTATGAAATGGATATTGACGCTGATTATTTGTTTATTTATCTGCATGAACCCTAACGCTGTTCACGCCAAAGAACTGTATTTATCTGATAAACACAACAAGCCTATCGGTTTATCACTAAAGCAATATATTGAGGATGAGCGACTCAATGCCTCACAAGCATATTCGTTATTACAGCAAGGTCAGTTTAGTCCTGTCAGTCAACATATCAGTAATTATGGTATCAATGCCAAACCAGTTTGGTTAAGTCTCACACTCATTAATAACAGCCAATCAGAACAAGAAAAAACCATTCATATAGATAACTATTGGCTAGATGAAGTCAGTAGTTTTTGGTTTGCGGATGATCACATCATCCATTTTGAGCATCAAGGTGACTTATCATTGTTTTATCAACAAGAGTCACAGCAGCCTAGTTTTAATTTTAACTACCGCTATCCACCAGGTAAAACCACGGTGTTAATTCGGGTGCAAACCCCTGATGCTATGGTTATCCCAGTGTATTTATTCGGCCAGCAGGAAATGGCTAAGAAAAATGCCTTCAATGCTTATAGTTATGGTTTTTTGTATGGCTCAATCACTGCGTTATTAATTTATAACTTTATTTTATATGTTGGTCTTCGTCTAAAAAGCTACTTATTTTACAGCTTATATTTATTGAATTTTTTGCTGCTTAATTTTGCCTATAGCGGCCATGGTTCATTATGGTTATGGCCAGATTCACCGATATGGCAACAATGGTCTATCCCGATACTGATGGTCAGCTTTTGCACCAGTGGGATACTGTTTGCTTGCCACTTTTTACGACTTAAATTTCAACTCCCCACTTTAAACAAAATTCTCAAGAGCCTCTGTATTATCTTTCCGGCACTAATGCTGCTTGCTGCAGTGCTTCAAGACCGAGTTTTAGGACTCATTTTTGCGTTTGATTTAATGCTGCTGTTTAGCGGCTTGATGATCGTGCTGGGAATACTGTCACTCAACTTTGGTAACATCTCAGCAAGATTTTTCTTAATCGCCTCAATTTCGTCAATGATCGGGATTGCCATTACCTGTCTTGCCGTTTGGGCTTATATCCCATTCAATCAATTTACCTATAGGGCTGCAGAGCTCGGGGTGTTTATTGATGTATTACTGCTCGCACTGGCATTAACAGAACGCTTTAGACGGGTAGAAAACGAAAAAACAATTGCCGAGAAAATGGCTAACATGGACCCGTTAACAAGGTTGAATAATCGCCGAGCTTTTTACCAATTAGTTGAGCCTCAATTTACAGAAAGGCAAGTCAAAAAAGCAGCGTCTATCTTGATGGTAGATATCGATCGTTTTAAAAGCATTAATGATACCTATGGGCATAATTTTGGCGATGAAGTGCTGGTTAAAGTCGCCGCGTTAATCAGAGATACATTACGAAAGAACGATATTTTAGCGCGCTGGGGCGGCGAGGAGTTTATTATCTTTTTACCTTACACCCAAGAGCAAGAAGCCAGTACCCTAGCAACAAGGCTGTGTGAAAACATTGCTAAACTCTCCTTTACTCAAAGTCAGCAAAAGGTCAACGTCACAGCCAGTATTGGCATTGTCACCAGTTGCAGTGCCATCAACCAATTACCTATGCTTATTGAGATCGCCGATAAACACCTATACCAAGCTAAGCGAGCTGGCAGGAACCAGATTTCAGCGGGCACATCCCCCAGCAAGGAAAGAATAGATAAATTAGCGACCTAGATAAAAGAGGGAATCTCCTACTACCATTAAGGTATCGTCATCGCTAATTGTGTTGTCATACACACATGATTTTGCTCTAACCATTGCGGGTTAATGGGGCCCCAATCATCAATTTTATAGTAACCAGCATTATGACGTTCACCCTCTTGAATAAACTGAACCGTCACACCAATATCAGACATTGATGCCAATGTATCTTGAATGGTTCTGCGGGGCATTTGGGTCATTTTATGCAAAGATAATAAATTATGTTTATCTCGGCTAATCAAATAGCAAAGATAGAGTTTTCGCAAAAATGCTTTATGTGCTTTAGAAACAGTTTGAGTCAATTTCGCCTCTTTTTTGATGAAAATAATAGTTAAATACCAACAAAGGAGCCTTTGTCTTATACTTTCAAAGTAAAAGATTATTGCATGAATATAAAGCTATTTTAGTCACTTAAGCTTACATGAGTGCCCAAAGACCTTTTCGACTTACTGCACAAGGCTGCTATGTCTGATTAGCATTACCCTTTACATTGCAGCCTAACATTGAACCCTGACATTGCAGCCAATGAGCATATAAATGACAAAAATTGACGATAAAAGCCAGCTTGAGCCAACACAATGGCAACCATACAACGCGTTAACGTTAACTCCCGTTGATAAGCGCTATCCCATACAAGCCGCGCTTCAAATCAGTATTATTGTGCTAATCATTCTAACCGCCATCATGGTGCTGATGAATATTCAGCACACCCAACCACTCACAGATATCCTGATTGCTATTACTGCCATAACGTCTATTGGCACTCTTTGGATCTCACTGAAGTATCAAGCTGCAAAAAAGGTCTATTACGGCGTACTCAAGCATGAACTTGTCATGAGAAAAGGCTTGTGGTGGGTAAAAACCACCACCCTACCTTTTAGCCGACTGCAACATGTCAGCTTGTCGCAAAACCCGATTCAGCGACAGTTTAACTTAGCGACGTTAAAATGCTTCAGTGCAGGAAGTGGCGCTGCAGAAATTAACTTACCCGGCTTGAAGTTTGAAACAGCAGAACACCTAAGACAACACTTACTGCATAGAGCGACTTCGCACCAACAAGACAAATCAATACCTGAACAAGTCAAAACAGAGCTTCAGCCAGACAGCACAGATATTGAGCCAGTCAACACAGAGCATCTGCAGGTCGAACAACAGTTTATCCCCTCAGTCCAACAAACAGCTGCCCACCAAACATCAGCAGAGCAGCCTGTTATCTCACATCAAACGACTCAATCAGAAACCGCTGAAAATAAGCTAAAGTCGGAAAAGCAAGATGACTGAACCTTCCCAACAAAGCACCAATCAGCAATCCATGGACAAATTTAGTCAGTGGCAAGCTTTATCACCTTGGGCCATGCTCAGTTTTAGTTTCGGGACTGCAAAAGCCATTTTATCGAATGGTTATGCCATGATCCCAATTATCTTCGCAGGTTGGAAAAACGGCTTTGATTTTTCCTTTGCAATGATTGCTGCACTATTTCTGATTATCTCGTTAACCGTGTTTTCATTTATACAGTGGAAAAAATACCGTTTTAAGCTTGCTGATAATCAATTGAATATAAAGCGAGGGCTACTGTTTACTCGCAAAGATGAGATCCCATTTAATAAAATCCAAAATATTCGCTACGAGCAACCTCTGTATTTTAAGCCCTTAAAGCTAGGAACGTTAATCATTGAAACGGCAGGCTCAAAAAATGATGAAGCACATCTTGCAGCAGTGGACTCAGCTACCGCCTATAAAATTAAGCAGCAACTGTTACAGATAACAGCAAATAGTCTTGAGGAAAACGGCAATAGTGAATCTTTATTGGATCATGATGATGCCACCAGCGAAAATGATGTAACCAACTTAGCGACACGAACTCATGCAATCGATAATACAGATCCAGCAAATAATTCTAGCCAGTCACTGCCGAACATTATTATTAGGCGCAATTTATTACAGCTAATCAAATTTGGATTTTATCAGAATAACCTTATCTGGCTCGCCGTTATCGCAGGGCCAATCTTAGGACAAATACAATGGGAAACACTCGCCGAAATCCCGTTTTTTCAACAACTTTGGCATAGTATTATCACGTTAAGCGGTGACAATATTATCCTACAAGTGAGCATCATTTTACTATTAATAGCCTTGGTATATTGCCTGTTCGCTTTGATTTCTATTTTTTCTGCCGTACTAAAATATTTTCCCTTCACCCTAGAGAAGCGACAACAAACTCTGCAAAGAAGTGGTGGAGTCATTTCACATCAGCAAGATGCATTAGCGATTAAACGGATTCAACTTGTACAAATCAGCCAACCTGTATTAGCAAGGTTATTTAATGTTTGGACTGTGTATTTAAAACAAGTAAAGGGACAAGAAGTTGAGCAAAAAACTGAACAGCACATGCTCATTCCTTCAGTCAAAACCACAGAGCTACAATCCACCCTTGGCAAAATAACCGGACTTGCAGGCGGCTCGTGCAATGTTCCGCGTCAGTATCAGTCAATCGCTTTTGCTTGGTTTTTACGGCGAGGGTATTTGCCGTTCATTCCCGCTGCGATTTTGTCACTGTTTTTGGGCGCCAACTTAGCAAGTTTACTAATTTGTGTATCCGCAGTTGTTGTCAGTGGGCTTATCTACTTGCGCTACCGACAATGGGGATATGTCATTGATGAGGAAGCGGTATGGCAACATAGTGGATTGTTCAGTCGAGAATGGAAGCGCATTCCTTTTACTAAAGTTCAGCATGTCACCCTCACGCAAACTCAAGGACAAAAACAAAAAGGTTATGCGTATCTGACACTAGGATTAGCCAGTGGCGAAATGACTTTGCCTTATATTAGTCAAAGCGATGCGCAATATATATCGGAAAAAGCCATGATGGCGACAAAGTATGACACCACTAATTGGATTTAAGCCTAGCTACCAATAACATTATAAAGACGTTTTTATCCGCTAAAGTCACGATTAAATAAGCTTAAATCGTGACTTCTCGCTTTACAAAACAACTCACATATCGAGCGCAGTGCACGCTAACTATTTCACAACCAGTACTGGACAAAGCGCTTGATTGGCTACTTCCTCAGCGACATTGTCATGGAGAAAATGTGCTAACCCTGTTCGGCCATGACTAGCGATCACTACCATACCAATATCACCGCTATTGGCTTCTGCAACGATTTCTTCAATTGCATCGCCGCGACGAATTAGGGTTTCGACGGGTAAGTCAGTTTTAAGCTCAGCTAATAAACCGCGCATTTTATCTGCAGCGGCCTGCTCCATACTTTTTGCTAACTCTTCTGGTGTGATGGCGAGAATCATATAATTCTCATCACCTAGAGGCTGATCAACCACATGAAGAATACGAATACCAACTTGATATAAGTTTGCCATTTCGATGGCATATCGCAAAGCATGAGAAGCCGTCTCAGAAAAATCAGTCGGCCATAATATATTACGTGAACGCATAGTGACGCCCTCTTGTAGATTGAAAAAAATTAAAATTTTTCAGCTAACTAGGTGTTACTGATACCGCCTAAACAAGACTTAATGTGACAATATCCATAGGCAGAATATCAACACATTTTTAATTAATACTTAAATCTCGTGTGGCTTACGTTAATTACTATCTCCTAATAAAAGTGTAGTGTAAAACACTAATTTGCTCCTTGAGCTGTATCAACTTCTGTGACTCAAATTATCTAAAACTTGCCTTTTGATGATTTATAGCCCATATTAAACCGACTAATCAGTCGGTTTAATTTTAAACGATAACTAGGCTGCAGAAAAACACTAGGAGAAGCAGATGAATATGGCGCTCAATGAAACACACCAAACCTCATTGAAACAACACCTCGACCTACAGCGACAGGCTTACAACTCAATGCCAGCACCTAGTTATCAGTCAAGAGTCAGCAAACTTGAACAGCTCAAAGCTGGATTATTGGAGCAAAGTGAGCAATTTGTTACTGCTCTCGCTGCCGATTATGGTCATCGCTCAAGTAACGACACCATGATTTCTGACATCATGCCATGTGTAAATAACATCAATTACACGCTGAAAAACCTTAAAAAATGGATGAAACCAAATCGTCGTCATGCGGGCTTACTTCTCGCGCCTTCATCTGTAACGGTTCACTATCAGCCATTGGGAGTTGTCGGCATTATCGTCCCATGGAATTTCCCTGTGATGTTAGCCATTGGTCCATTAATAACCGCCATTGCTGCTGGTAACAGAGCCATGTTGAAAATGTCTGAATTTACCCCAGCGACCAACCAAGTGATTAAAGCAATGTTGGCAAAAATCTTTAATGAAGATGAAGTTGCAGTCATTGAGGGTGAAGCTGATGTAGCAGCGGCATTCTCTGCCCTGCCTTTTGATCATATGCTTTTCACCGGTTCTACCACAGTAGGTCGTCACGTTATGCGTGCTGCGGCCGATAACCTCACGCCTGTCACACTTGAACTCGGCGGGAAATCTCCTGTTGTTATTGCACCTGATATTGATATTGCCACAGCAGTCGAGCGACTCATTTACGGTAAATGTTTAAATGCTGGCCAAATCTGTGTCGCACCTGATTACATTTTATGCCCAGAAGATAAGGTTGATGAACTCATCAGTGAATATCAAAAGCGCTTCAATAAGATGTACCCTGACTTTGACTCTAACCCTGATTACGGCAATGTCATTAATGAACGTCAATATTCGCGTTTATTAACTGCGTTGGAAGACGCTAAACAAAAAGGTGCGGTGATCCACTCTGCAACCAAATACAACATTGATACTAATGTTCGAAAATTACCGACTCAATTAATCACTGCTACCAGCGATGATATGACCGTGATGCAAGAAGAGATTTTTGGCCCCTTGCTGCCTATTGTGAGCTATAAAAATATTGATAATGCGATCGGATATATTAATCAACGAGAACGTCCATTAGCCTTATATATCATGAGTTTTGATAGCTCAACCCAGCAACACATCGTTCAGCACACCCATTCGGGTGGCGTTTGTATAAACGATACTGTGTTTCATGTTGCTGCAGATGATGCACCTTTTGGCGGTATTGGCCCATCAGGCATGGGACATTATCATGGTAAAGAAGGTTTTTTGACGTTTAGCCATGCCAAAACAGTCCTTAAAAGTGGCAAGTTTAATTCTGGTTTATTTGTTCATCCTCCTTATGGTACAAAAATCCAAGCGCTATTGATGAAGATGTTTTTACGTTAGTTCAAAGTGGGTGCAATATATCCTCACCCACTTTATTCTAAGCCTAAGTAAAACAAAGAATTTAAATCAACATAGGAAATCAAACGCGTATGTCAGCCACCATAAAACCTGCTGCAACAGATAAAAAACAAGCTATTTTAGATGGCGCGTTACAACTGTTTGTCGACCAAGGCTTTCATGGCACTTCCACGGCTTCAATAGCAAAAACAGCAGGGGTAGCAACAGGCACTTTATTTCATCACTTTCCTTCTAAAGAAGCCCTATTGAATCATCTCTTTGTTGTGGTAAAGCAAGAGTTTGCTGATTCGCTTACCCATTCGATGACGCAATCCTTATCGCCAATCAATGATAAAGAGGCTTCTTTAGAGCAATTGATTACTGATATAGATTTTCATACCAGTAACTCTATTTCAGCGGATGTAAATAACGCAGCGACATTAAAAAGCAGCGCCAATAAACTGTGGCAACATGCGATTGATTGGGCACTGTTAAATCCAACCAAACAAAAATTTTTCCTGCAGTTTTCTTTATCATCTGATATTGATCCCGAAATCCGCTCTCAAGCGATGAACAGTATTTTACATTTCATTATTGAGCTTATCGCCAAAGGTCAGCAACTGAACATCATTGCCGATTTTCCAATCACATTAATGCTTGAGAATTGCCATGGTCAATATTTAGCTGCGATTCGCTACTTCACCGATAACCCTCAGTGGGGCCATGATAAAGTCCACCGTGAAGCAAGTTTTGAATTGTTCTGGCGCTCAATGAAGTTGTAGCGCTGAAATTACAGCATTTACTTTTGCATATTTAACAAAAGTTATTTGTATCATTTGCTGTTTTTGCAATGAGTTCTTGCCGTTATGATTTCCTTCATTAGCCCAATGTCGAGGAAAAATCATGACAGCAGCACTATTTAACCCAATCAAATTAGGCCAACTTACGTTGGCAAATCGCATTGTCATGCCACCCATGACCCGCTCAAGAGCGAGTTTGCCTGATAACAGCGCAAATGAAATGATGGCAGCCTATTACGCTCAGCGAAGTTCAGCAGGACTTATCATTGGTGAAGGCACACAAATATCTCCTTTAGCACAAGGCTATGCTTGGACCCCTGGAATATATTCATCAGCCCAATTAGATGGATGGCAAAAAGTCACCAAGGCTGTACACGCCAACAATGGGGTCATGTTTGCTCAATTGTGGCATGTTGGTCGTGTTACTCACCCGCAAAATATTGGTGGATTGCAACCTATTTCATCCTCTGCAATTAAAGCGAATAACGTTAAGGTTTTCATCGACGATGGTACTCATGCTCCCGGTTTTGTTGATGTGGTAACCCCACGCGAAATGACGCAAGCAGATATTGATACAGTGATCGCCGAGTATACACAAGCGGCTAGCAATGCAATTAATGCAGGTTTTGATGGTATTGAACTTCATGCCGCTAATGGCTATTTGATTAACCAGTTTATTGATTCTGAATCTAATCACCGTACCGATAAATATGGTGGAAACTTAACGAATAGACTGCGATTTCTTGATGAGGTGATTAGCGCAATGGCTGCTGTTATTGGTGCCGACAAAATTGGTGTCAGATTAGCACCACTCACGACACTTAATGGCACTGTCGATGCTAATCCAGAACAAACCTATGTTGCTGCAGCTGCGCTGTTAAATAAGCATAATATTGCGTACTTACATATTGCAGAGGCCGACTGGGATGATGCCCCCGTTATGAGTAATAGTTTTAAAAATGCCATACGCAATGCCTTTGCTGGAGTGTTGATTTATGCAGGTAAATACACCGTTGAACGAGCAATCTCAGCTATCGAATCAGGTGTGGCTGACATGATTGCTTTTGGTAGACCATTTGTCGCGAACCCAGACCTGCCATCACGGATAAAACACGGTCAACCTTGGGCAAATCATGATCCACAAACCTTGTTTGGCGGTAATGAAAAAGGCTTAACTGATTATCCCACGTTTTCAGAATCAGAAAGCGCCTAATCACCTTAGGTGTTTCATTTTAATTTGCATTTTTATCAACAATCATCAGGAATTGTTATGTTATTTACCGAATTTGATTTAGCAGGTTCAAGGCTTGCTAACCGCATTACTATGGCACCAATGACACGTTCACGCACCAGTCAGCCTGGCGATGTGCCTAACGCATTGATGGCAACTTACTATCAGCAACGAGCCAGTGCGGGGTTAATTATTTCAGAGGGAACGCCAGTTTCAGCAGTGGCCAGAGGATACTCACTGACACCTGGCATTTATACACAAGCGCAAATAGAAGGTTGGAGGTTAGTCACCGATGCCGTACACCAAAAAGGCGGTAAAATTTTTACTCAACTTTGGCATGTTGGCAGACGCTCTCATACTGATATTGCTGGTGAGCAACCTGTTGCTCCTTCAGCGATAAAACAAGCAGATAAAGTCTATGGTCCTCTCGCTGACGGGGGATATGGCATGGTTGAAACCTCAGTACCTCGTGCTATGACGCAAACTGATATCGACCAAACCGTTGCGGATTTTGTCCAAGCCGCAAAAAACGCAATAGAAGCGGGGTTTGACGGTATTGAGCTCCATGGTGCACATGGCTATTTACTCGACCAGTTCATGCGTAAAGTCAGTAATCAGCGACAGGACCAATATGGTGGCAGTCAACAAAACCGTATTAGATTGACAGTGGATATTATCAACGCTGTTGCTGATGCCATAGGTGCCAATAAAGTCGCAATACGCTTATCGCCTTTGGTAGGTGAAGGCTTTAGTGAAGTTGACAGTGATATTATTGACGTCACAAAGTTGCTGCTTAAAGAAATTGCCCCACTTAATTTAGCTTATGTGCATTTTTCTGAAAATATTGGTGAATACACAGAAGCAACAGATCACTTTAGACAAGAGATACGAGCTATATATCCTCACACCATTATGGTCGCTGGTAAGCTGACACAAGAAAGCGCACAAACATTATTAACCAAAGGCTATGCCGATTTGGTTGCTTTTGGCACGCCTTATGTCACAAACCCTGACCTAGTGGAACGCTTTAAACACAACAAGCCACTCGCTGAATTTGATGCCGATGCAAGATTAACCTTATACGGTGGAAATGAAGTTGGTTATATTGATTACCCAACAGCGTCATGACAGCACACTCACTCATCTTCAAAGGTGAGTGAGTTTTTTGGCGTGAATCATCCACTCTCTCCATTAAATTAATAACAAAAAATTATTAAAAATATAAAATTTGATAATTTTTAATCAGTGCGATATCGCCATATACTTCACTCATCAAAACGAACCAAACATTATTAAGGTGAAGCAAATGAAGATGAGTCATGTAGGTATTATGGTCAGCGACATGGATAAAGCGATTGAGTTTTATACCAAAGCATTGGGACTAAAAGTCGTAATGGGAAAATCTGCTGTCATCGAAGAAAAAGAAACCGCCATTGGAGCCATGTGTATCGCTGTATTTGGCGAAGGGTTTAAAGGCTTTAATATTGCCCACCTGGTAACCACTGACGGAGTAGGTTTCGAACTATTTGAAATGAAAGACAGAGAAGAGCGTCATCATGTCGACTTCTCAAAAATTGGTTTATTTCATTATTCTCTGGAAACAGATGATTTTGAAGGTGTCATTGAACGCGTAAGACAATATGGTGGCAAGACTCGAATGGAAACCATGCGATATCACCCAGAAGATGACAGCAAGCCTTATAAAATGGTTTATTTAGAAGATCCATTCGGTACTTTATTCGAGTTATATTCTCATTCTTATTCTGAAACCTACTCTTCTGAATACGAATAAAGCCACCGCCCCATTGCAGTATTTGCCGTCAATAATGTTGACGGCTTTTTCGTTTTTAACTAACCACTATCTGGGCTGCCGATATTGATAAACTGCAAACAACTAGGCTTAGCTAAATTGCTGTAAAAATTTGATAATGTGCTTTCTTAGCAATAGATGACGGAGATCATTTTAGCGAGAATAAAACCAGTACATTGCCAGCTGAATCAGTTCAATTAAGTAAGTTGTTTTAACTTGAAATATTGGCGATATTAATCCGCTAACCTAATCTAAATTGAATTTAGTGCCGACTAAAACGCCTGCCAAAAAATTCCGAACGAACTGAAAATAGCCACAAACCAAGAAAGCGATCTAAGGGTCGATAAACCTTTGATATATAAGATGTGATAGGCCGCTCTTGCGACCACATGTACTATGGCTAACGTGCTCACTGTCGAATTAACATTGTCTGTAGCAATTGCCGTTAGACAACAAATGCCAAACACAATGAGTGATTCAAATGCATTTTGGTGCCCTGCAAGCGCCCTAGCACCGAGTCCTGTTAGCTGGGATTGCTGCGCGCGAGGATGTGCATTGTCATACCCACCTAGTTTAGCCATCGCAACAGCAACGGGGCCTTTAGCAAAATATGGCAATAATAAGGCGATAAAAAGACAAATAAGTAATGTTTGCATGGTGCTTCCTAGCTTGCAGTAATCAATGAGCGGATAGTAAAACATTTTTTTATACGTATAAAAACCCATTTCAGCTCATCGCAGCGACTTCAATTAATCTCATCAGTTAATCCAACAACAAATAGGTCTAAGGCCAATATTGGAGCTCTCCTAACCACAATGACGGCTTAATTGGATATTCATTAGCTAAGATTCTAGGGCCTGTTGATCTTTCAAGGTTATTTTTGCAGCGAATTGTTGGCCATTTATACAAGGAAGAGACTTTGTGGTGTAGTTATTCTACATAAAAAGTCAATAACGCAGTAAAAATGGCCAACAAACGCTGCCCAAAGGGGTCGAGTAAAAGCGTTTTACTCTTTGTTGGATGCATCTTTTTAAAAAAGAAGTGCTTAGATGACTAGGCATCAATCCATCCGCCTCAATTAAAACGCTTTTATTTCGAACAAAACTTAACCAGCAAAGATCAACAGGCCCTAATAATTGGGCTTCATTAGTTGAAAAAGTTAACCAACAAGTGTTAATAAAAAGTTATTCAAAATCAAACTGTAACGAAAACCCTTTCTTGTCATTTACCTGATTTCTTCGATAAAAAATTAATTTTTATGAAATATCTGTAACGCCACCACGGTCAATATAACTACCTGCTATTAAGACAGATAACCGCGGATAATATCGTTTAACAAGTGGGAGATAGTCAAAGGAAGGCATGGAAGTGTCTACGTTCTTACTCATTAGCAAGCACTAACTCATCAAACTCAAGGTTTGTACAGATGAGTTAATGCAAGGAAATATCATGAATACTAAAGCACAAACCGCACTATCAGGTGCAGCGTTAGCCATGGCAATGGCGGGATTATCGGGTCAAGCTGTCGCAGGAGAATCCAATACCACAGCCGTTACTGCAGGTGAAACTGACTTAGTCCATTGTTATGACGTCAACATCTGTAAAGGACACAATGACTGCGGTACCGCTGACAATGCTTGTAAGGGTCAAGCGAGTTGTGAAGGCACAGGTTTTGTTGCTATGCCGTCTAAAGCGTGTAGCGATGTTGGCGGGAAAATAAAAGATGATTGGGTTGGTAAAATAACCAAAGCTGATTTGGTCCATTGTTACGGTGTTAACGTATGTAAAGGACACAATGATTGTAAAGGTGCTGACAATGCCTGTGGCGGTAAAGCAAGCTGTAAAGGCACAGGCTTTGTGAATACAACCGCAAAATCATGCGCCGATATCGGCGGTAAAACCGGCTAACGTTCAAGCCTGAACAACTTTTAAGCTTAGTCGACATCACGAGTTGTAATAATGGCTTGGTAAGACTCATCTCCTTATTGCCAAGCCGTTTATTTTGCTTAAATTCATTCGATAACAAGCAAGTCAACATCCGTCTTCCACCAGCATGAAGGTTATGATTAACCTAAGGAAAGCCCATGTCAGATTCGAAAATTACGCAAGACTTTATTGGTTTTGGCTTAGGGCTTCGTACAGATCATTTTGAGTACATCTTGCAGCATCAACCCGCCATAGATTGGTTTGAAGTCCTATCAGAAAACTACATGGTTGCAGGGGGTAAACCTCGTTATTACCTTGAAGCGATCGCTGAGCAATACCCTGTCGTGATGCATGGTGTTTCTATGTCGATTGGCAGCACAGATCCATTAGACATGGATTACCTCAAGTCTCTCAAAAAACTCAGTAATGACATTAATCCGAAGTGGATTTCTGATCATATTTGTTGGACCTCAATTCATGGTGTTAACAGCCATGACTTATTACCTTTGCCATATACAGAAGAAACCGTAAAGCACGTGGTTGAACGTATAAACGTCGTGCAAGACTTTTTAGGTCGCCGTTTATTACTCGAAAACGTCTCGAGTTACTTATCCTATAAAGACTCAACGATGGACGAATGGGAGTTTTTATCTCAAGTTGCAGAAGAAGCAGACTGCTTAATATTGCTAGATATCAACAATATCTATGTCAGTGCGCGTAATCATTGTTTTAACCCGCTTGATTATTTAAATAAAATAGATCCTAGACGAGTGCAGCAATTTCACTTGGCTGGCCATTCGGATCATGGCGAATATGTGATTGATACTCATGACAACGAAGTCCCACCGAGTGTCTGGACACTATATCAAGCCGCACTTGAACGCTTTGGTCCAATAAGTACCATGATTGAGCGAGATGCCAATATTCCTGATTTTCCTGTGTTATACCAAGAATTATTAGAAGCTCAAAAAATTGCTGAATTAACTTTACCTGGTCACCCTGCACTGGCTTGTTCATCATTAACCTCCATGGGGCTAGATTCTCATACTACAGCAGCCTTTCAGACCCAATCGTTATTGCCAAAAAGAAAGGTTGCAGTATGAGTAAACTAGCTAAAATTCAACAAGAATTTATGCAGTATCTGCTCTTTGAGGCCTCTCCTGAACATCCGCAAAGTATAACTCACAGAGTGGCACAACAAACGGGGATTTCAGCGCAACATCGCTTGGAAATTTACGCTAATGCTTATCGTACTCGCCTTACAGAAACACTTGAAACTGACCATCAAATATTAGCGTTATATTTAGGTGATGAATTGTTCGATAAGTTATCGAAAGAGTACATTCAAACACACCCATCAGCCACCAGCTCATTAAGGCATTTTTGCAATAACTTAACTGAGTATTTACGCCAAGATGCATTTTTTAGCCAGTACCCCATTTTAGCTGACATAGCAGAATTTGAGCGACGCTTACTGGTTGCTTTTGATGCTGCAGATGCAAACAGAATAGGTTTTGAAGCGTTACAACATTTACCACCTGAATATTGGCCAAACTGCCAATTACGTTTTCATCCGAGTGTTCAAGTTTTCAGCTGCCAAAGTAACGCAGTTGAAAGCTGGCAAGCATTAAAAGCCGACACCCATCCAGATGCACCATACTACAAGCGAGAACGTCATTGGTTACTGTGGCGAAATAACGAAAGGCTAACTCAATTTGAGTCCTTAACGGCTAGCCAGCACGCGCTGCTTACCGGATTTATTGCTGGTCATAACTTCGCTCAACAATGCGAGTTGATGCTTAATTGGTATGATGAACACAGCGCACCCGCAATGGTATTACAGACCTTACAAGATTGGTTTAAAAAAGGCATGATCAGAAGTCTGTCTAACTAACAGCTGCCATAAATGAGTCTTACTATGACTCTTTAGGTAACCATAATTTAACGCTCAGTCCGCCTTCAACTTTGTTTTGCATGGTAATGTGACCGCCATGCGCTTCGATAATCTCGCGACACAGAGGCAAACCGATCCCCGTACCTGATTGTTTGGTTGAATAAAAAGGTAATAAGGCTTGAGACAACACTTCGCTGGACATACCGCTACCTTGATCTGCCACTACAATCAAAATACCAGATACAGGATGAGTGATTTCATCGATATCCAAAGTGACATGCTGTGTATCTGAGCCTGACTCATGGGCGTTTTTTAGCAGATTAATCAGGACTTGCTCAAGTTGAACACTGTCGAGCGCGATGTTCAACGTTGGCAAAGTAGAGGTGAGTTTAAACGGGTATTGCTCAGCTAACTGATCGACTAATTGCGACCAATCTACTGTGGTTTTACGTGGCAAAGGTAACTTAGCAAATTGTGCATAATGAGAAATAAATTGGCTTAGGTGAGCGGTTCTGTTTTCGATGGTATCAAAAATAAGTGCCAGCTTTTCATTATCAAGATCTTTAGTTAACACTCGTCCAGAGTTAACCATCGACGCAATTGGCGCGACAGAATTATTTAACTCGTGGCTGATAATTCGAATCACTTTTTTCCACACAGCCACTTCTTGACGGTTAAGCTCTTTAGTTAACTGTTTTAGTAGAATCAAATGATGCTGTTGATTATTTTGAGTAAAGCTGCCTCGAGAAATATGCCAGGTTTCCAGCTCTTCATTACCGCTGCCGTCCGATGTTAATTGCTCATTGTTCACATCAATTGAAAACAATCCTTCATGCTGACTATTCAATGCGTGCTTTAATGCACTCGGCAGCTCGGCGATAAGTGCATTTAACAGCATTCCTTCTATGCGTACGCCTTGATTAAATAAATGCCTAGCGGCGTCATTTGCATAGATAATCCTTTGATTGTCATCAACTAACAACATAATATTGGGCGAGTTTTGAATCACTTTGTCCAACATTAATTCACGCTGATAAATAAATTGCCTTTCGTTTCGCAGCTTTTGGGATGCTTGATTATAAAGCTCAGCAATGGCATCTAACTGAGGCTCTCCATAACCATGCAGCGACACACTAAACTCATTATCTTTAAAATTAAGTAAGCCCACTTCTATTGCTTTCAGGCAGTCATTCAGTGCAGATGTTAACCACATGCTTAACACAAAACACAAGCCCAAACTCGTTAGCAGCGCTAGCCAAACATGTTCACTGCCAAGAAAAAACCACACGCACCAACCGCATAAGCCGCTTAACGCAACGGAAAACACGTTACCAAGTACTAACTTACTGCGCAGTTGTAGCGTGTATCTCATTTTATCGGTTCACTCTTATTATTCATCCGTTTTACTTTTCTATGATGTTCACAGCGCTTATCAACACGCTCAATCAGCGCTTATGGATTATCATTTTGAGGATAAACCATACTTATCCATCCTGCGATATAGCGCTTGGCGACTTAACCCTAAGGATTTTGCCACTCTGGCGATAACACCATTGTGATGCTGCAACGCCTGCTCAATCTGTTGTTTATCAGGCTCAACTTGAGCGGCACTCACTTGTTGAGGTGCTTGCTGAGTATGCTCACCATTTTCCTGTGATGGTACCCCTTGCTTAGGTGTAAAAGTCGATGTTGTTACAGGTTCACTTATTTTCACATTGGAAAACGATGAGTTTGTTGAAGGTAATAGCCCCAAGTCATCCACCGTTAAAACAGCGTTGGTAGCAAGTAGCACCGCCCTTTTACACACGTTTTCTAACTCTCTTACATTGCCTGACCAAGCATGGGCTAACAAGGCCTGTTGAGCGGTTTTTTCAAACGTAAATCCATCACCCACAAAATGCTGCGCTAACGGCAAAATATCATCAATACGCTGATTCAATGGCGGCAAAGGTAACTCAATCACATTGAGTCGATAAAACAAATCTTCACGAAAAGTCCCTTTGGCGATATCGTCGGCTAAATCAGCATTCGTCGCACTGATAACCCGCACATTCACTTTGCGAGTTTGGTGACTGCCAAGTCGTTCAAACTCGCCGGTTTGCAGCACTCGTAACAACTTAACTTGCCCAGATAAAGGTAAATTACCGATCTCATCTAAGAATAAAGTGCCGCCATCTGCCGCTTCAAAACGCCCTATTCTGACTTTATTCGCGCCAGTAAACGCTCCTGCTTCAGCCCCAAATAGTTCAGCCTCTAATAGGTCCATTGGTAATGCACCAATATTAACCTTAATAAAGGGTTGTTTATTTAATAAAGAGTTGGCTTGAACAATATCGGCAATTTTGTCTTTACCTGCGCCATTAGGCCCGGTAATCATCACCGAAACGTCTGATTTGGCCACTTGTAAGGCCAAGTCTATGCAGCGCTGCATGGCTCCACTACCAAACACCATGCCGCATAAATCAGCGTTATTAATCACACTCATGCGCTCTGAGTCGACTCTAGCAAGCTGTTTATTTTGTTTAGAAAGATGATAAATGGACAGTAAGTTATTGATACTCGTGAGCAGCTTGGCATCATCCCATGGTTTACCCATGTAATCTGCAGCGCCGGCTTTAACTAATTCAACTGCAGTTTCAAGTTGCGTCCATGCTGTCATCAAAATAATCGGCAGATTAGGCTGCTGTTGTCTTAAGGTATAAAACAACTGTTTGCCTTCTTCACCCGAGGTCGTATCTCGGGTGAAATTCATATCTTGAATCACTAAGCTAATATCTTGTTTTTCCACAATAGCCAATGCTTGTTCTGGCGTTTCACAGCTCAGTGCTTTATAGCCATGAATGTCCAACATTAACGTTAATGCGCTGCAAATTGAACTGTTATCATCTACGACTAAAATACTGTCCATACTTCCCATCATTCTTATTTATCGAGCTTATTTATGTAACTTAGTTATCGAGTTAATACGCTAACCTATATCTTACCAAGATACGAGCAGGCTAATTTAGCGACATCAAATTAAACGCTGCGCGTCGCCATCGCTGGAGAAATCTTAGCCGCCTTTAATGCTGGAAGCATTACCGCTAATGTGGTCACTAGCAATAAGCCTATCACCGCTGCAATAGGATAAGTGACTGGCAGCATAGGTAAATTATACAAACTCATTAATTGTTGACCTAACTGCAATGCCAGCATGGCACCAATCAGTCCACCCGCTATACAAATAAGGTAGTTTTCAACCATAAAGTAATTAACAATATCGCGCTTTTTAGCACCTAAAGCGCGACGAGTTCCAATCTGTTTCGTGCGGCGTTGAATATTAAACATGACCATACCTGTTAATCCGAGCGCGGTAATCAAAAGTAACAATATCACCATCATACTTAATAATGTCGCCATCAATCTATGATTGTTATAAGCGCCTTTTTTGGTCTCGCTTAGTGATGAAAAGCCATCAATTACACGGTTTGGGTTTTCTGCATGAAATGCCTTTATTATCACTTCTTCCAGAGCGGGTATATGCTCAGGAAGCGCACGCACCATATAGGTTTTGTTTTTAAACCCGCCGCCAAAATCAATATTTTGAATCACACTATATTCAAAGTTTTCATGATTCACCCAGGCGCCTTGTAATTTATCCACCACGCCGATAATTTCGATCGTCTGTTTGCCTTGGTACATGGTTTTACCCACAGGCGACTCATCCCCCCAAAACGCCTCAGCTAAAGGTTTTGAGACTATTGCGAGCATGCCACTTTGATCTAACTGAGTATTAATTTCTTCAGGACGAAAATTACGCCCATCTACCAGTTTAGATCCCATAACATTCAGTAAGTGCTCATTACCTAAATACAAAGCAAATCCAGGCATACTTTCTGCTGTATTTTCATCTGCACTATCAACATAGCGGTCCATCCAACCACTGCCACTCAGTGGCACCATGTTAGTTGAGCTTGCCTCTATGACATTGGGCAAGCTACGTAAAATTTGCTGGTCAACTTCGTTTTGCAGCACATTATCAATTGCAGGGTCAAAGTTATAAACGTTAAAGGTTAAAATTTGCTCCTCGAGTAAACCAGAATCACGCTGCATCATGGTTAAGCGTTCATGGATAATAAAACTCGCATTGGCAACAATGGCGACCGATAACACGATTTGTAATAACAACAGCACAGGCCCACTTTTACTGCGCATTAAACTCGATAATATTGGCTTAATATGTAACATGTTGAATTCCTTCTCTACTACTGAGCTTTTAAATACACACTGGGTTTAGTGCGGCACACAACCCAAGCTGGATACACCCCTGCTAATACAGCGGTAGAAATGGCAATTAATGGCGTAATAATCCACATGCTGCTATCAAGCCCTGTAACGCTTTGCTCCATGTTGAATTCTGCATGAAGGACAGTCAATGCGCCCCACGCCCAAAGCAAACCGATAATTCCACCAATAAAGCCAATCAAACCAACCTCAACCATATATTGGCTAAAGATTTGCGCTCTACTTGCTCCAATAGCGCGGCGAACGCCGACTTCGGGAGCACGTTTTAAAAACTTAGTCAGTAATAAGCCAAGGATATTGACCAAACATACACTCAAAAACAGCACACTTAATCCTACGAGAATCTTGTTATCTCTTGGCACGACATCATTATTTTCAAGCCATAAGGCAACATCACTAATTTGAAACGCCTCGGCTGCACTTTTTGCCGTATCAGTAAATCGCCCTAAATTGCGTTGCTGCTCGACGTAATGAGTAAGCCAAGTCGCTAGCTCAGATTTGTCATCATCTGTTGCAAGAAATGTCCAAAATTGGATCCACGTTTTTTCTGAGTTTAATCGGTCTTGGTAAGTAAGCATCGGCTCGAAACGCCAGCCACTGGTGTTTCCCCACACATCAAACTCTTCTTGCTCATTTAGTGAAAATGGAATGAAAATTTCTTCTGCATCATTAAATGCTCCATTGGTCGGGTCGTAATACTTAGGCTGAGGATTCCAATCTTTAATCACCCCTACGATCTGGTAGGGTTTACGATTCAAATACAAGGTTTCACCGACGCTGTTGTTACCATTAAAGAATGTTTGATTAAGGGTCTCTCCAATCACCACTTGATAAGCTGGCTGACTATCGACACTTTTATCCCAGCGTTGCCCATATAAAAACGGCACATCAAAAATGTTAAAAAAGTCACGATCAGTAATCCGCACACTTTTTAATGACGGCTGAATATCAGGATTCTCAGATTGAACTGCAAGACCTGTACGATACGACGCTGCTTTTAATTCCAGCTGATTGTTGTTCCGCAGATTAATCACGTCGGTGTAAGTAAGATTTGAATGAAAGTCATCCCAGGTATCCAGGCCTTGACTCCACAACTGAATCGAATTTATCTGACTACTCTTATCACCTGCAGGGTTATGCGACATCGTTTTATACACGTTCAAGGTGGTAATCGTTATGCCAATGCCGATGGAAATGGCCAGCACCATTAACATGGATAACATTGGGGTTTTCTTGATGCTGCGCCAAGCAAGATCGCAATAATAAAAAAACATAAGCTTCTCTCCTGCTTCAATTAGCGACTGGCGTTAGCAACTTGCTGCAGATCAGCAACAACAGATTGGTCAGCCTTTTGATACATAGAAAAGTCACATACCTGACCGTCTACAATTTGAATATTACGCTGTGATCGTCTTGCTAACTCTGCATCATGGGTCACCATAATGATGGTGGTACCTTGTTGATTAATATCTTCAAGTAATTCCATCACTTGCCTAGCCATTAAACTGTCTAAGTTACCTGTTGGCTCATCTGCTAACAAAAAACGTGGCTCGCCTGCTAACGCTCTCGCGATGGCCACACGTTGCTGTTGTCCGCCCGATAATTGCGTCGGTAAATGCTTCATTCTTGCGCCTAAACCCACTTGCTCGAGTGCCGATTTCACACGGCGTTGACGTTCAGCTGCATTAAAACCACGGTAGCGTAATGGCACTTCAACATTTTCAGCAAGATTCAAGTCAGGAATTAAGTTAAAGCCCTGAAAAATAAATCCTATTTTTTCATTTCTAACTTTAGCACTGTGGTTATCGCTCAAATTAGACACGTTTTCACCGTCTAAACTGAACTCCCCCGATGTAAAGCCTTCAAGCAAACCTGCGATATTTAAAAAGGTAGTTTTACCTGAACCTGATGGACCAGTCACTGCAACAAATTCGCCTTCTTTCACTTCAAGATTAAAGTCACGCAATGCGTGGGTTTCTACTAAGTCCGTTTTAAATACTTTGCTAATATTCTTCATTGATAACATGAGTCTGTCCTTGTCTTATTGGCTCTGTGTTTTGCCAATTTTTGTTTATTCAATTAATCGGTGAATTCGCGCTTAAAAATGCACTATGATTTGCAGTGCTGTTGGAAAATCTAATTCAAATAAAATCTTTACCATGTCATTCGTGAGACCATAACTCACTTGCTCTGATAGTTGATCCGTTAAGTCGATAATGTGGAAACTAAATGACAACCAATTGAAGCTTTCATCAATGCGATAACTCACCGCTAAGCTCAATAACATCAGAGCAATAAAGCCTGTCATTGGTTTACTTTGTAATAATTTCATCCTGAGATCCTTACTTGTACAGTCCAAGTCACTTATCTGTGATTATCTAATTTGAATTTGCGTATCATTTTTGAAGGTTTCGGTGCCTGAAATAACCCATACATCACCTTCTTTAGCGCCGTCGATAACTTCAATCTCACTCATGCTTCGTGCACCTAAAGTCACTGCTGTTCTTTGCACCATATCGTCATTCATGACAAACGCAGTAGCACCGCCTCGATTAAGAAAGTCTCCTCGCTTAACCATCAATACGTTAGGACGATTTTCAAGTAACACTCTTGCTGATAAACGTTGGTTTTGACGCAATGACAAACTATCAATCGCTTCAAAGCGCACTCTTGCTGTTACTTCACGATTTCTGACTTCAGGTGAAATAGACGATAAATGCCCCATTACGGTGACGCTGCCAAAGCTCAGTTCAACATCCATTCCTATACCTAAGTCATCAGCATATGATTCCGGTACTGCAAGTTCTGCTTCAAAAGCACTTAAATCCACCACAGTTAACATTGGCTGGCTCGCTCCAATACGGGCTTTTTGTTCCACCAGCCAATTACCGATAATGCCTTTTACTGGTGCTTTAATATCCAATGCCGCAATTTGACGGGCAAGCTCGGTTACCACTAAGGCTTGTCTGTCGACTTCTAGCGCACGGTTTTTCAATTCAAATGTCAGCGTATCTCGCATTAAATCAACTTCTTGTAATGCATGTTGATGCAATAAGTTGGCTTTATGCAGCTCATCTTTGCCTTTTTCAAAATCAATTCGGCTAATAAGGCTGTTTTCAATCAGTTGATCACCTCGGCGACTTTCTCTGTCTGCCGCTTCTAAGTCCACTTTCGCCATATCAAGCACTTGGCTAACTCGAAGTTGCTCGCGTCGTGCATCTAACTTGGCACGTTCCAAATCACTTTCCATTGCTGCAAAGACCGATTGTTCTTGCTGAAAACGACTGCGAAGTTTTGGACTATCAATTTGAGCAACCACTTGGCCTTGCTCTACTTCATCACCTGGTTGACTCAATAAAGTGACCACACCTTGCTCTGTGCTGTATAGCACTGGGGCATTAGCGGCGACGATTTTACCTGTGGTCGCAATGTCTCTGACTAAGGTGCCACGAGTGATCGTCGCCATGCGTAAGTCTTTACTCTCAACAGAGCGAATACTGCTATCGTGACCTAAGCTTGCCCATACCAAGGCACTCGTTAGTAATCCAGCAAGTCCTAGCACCATAGGTAGGCGAACCTTACGACCCATTGTCGGTGTCACCACTGTGTCTTGAGCACTTGTATCTTTAATCATTTCAGTTCCTTGAAATTCGTTGCTGTGACCTTAGCAAAATAAATGGACACAAAGGTTGTCCGCTTTTCGGTCACTCACGATATCGTTGAATGTATGACGCTTATAGAGCACAAGCTATGCCAACAATTAAATATCGATTATTTTCAATAATTTAAGCAATTATAGTGATAACTAAATTTCACAAAAGTGTCCGCGGACACCTTTGAAAGTGTCCGAAAAACAAAAAAGTGTCCGAGTGGACACTTTTCAAAAGAAGCGATGACTGTTGGAGCTAAATGGAATAGAACACTTTTTTCACATCAGTTGACTCTGGCGTTGTCTAAGGCTGCACATAATGCTTGCACACCTAAGATGGCTCTGGGGGAGGCTCGATGCAGTAAGTCTGCATTAAGCTGGTAGATATGATTGTTTTTAACTGCTGGTAATTCAGGCCACTTTGACCAATCGACACCAATAATATTGCCTTCATCTTGGCTTTGTAAAATCACTTCTGCATCGGTGAGTAATACGTTTTCAACACTGATTTGTGGGTATTCACTCGCAGCATCAAGAAACACATTCTCGCCATGACATGCACTAATAATGTGTTCAATCCAACTGCCTTTAGATACTGTCATTAAGGGCGTAGACCATAATTGATAAAATACCTTTATTGCTGGTTTTTGGGCGTTACTTTTTTTGATTTTACTAAGCTGTAATCGATACTCATCAGCGGCTTGTTGTGCTTTTTCTTGATGGCCAGTTAACTCACCAAGTTGCAATAACTCTTTGGCGACATCATCTAAACTCTTAGGATCGCTATTAAACACGTTAAAGCCTAATTGGGTTAATTGATTGATATCATCCAGCTTATTACCACTTTGCCAAACAACAATAAGATCTGGATTGAGCTCAATAACGCGCTCCATTTGAATACCGTAATAACCACCAATACTCGGAATCGCTTTGGCTGCTTCAGGAAAATCAGCATGGTCCGTGGTTGCAACTATTGTCTCGCCTGCACCAATGGCAAATAACATTTCTACTGCATGAGGAGATAAGGCAATGACACGCTTAGCTGTTTTCTGGGGGATAGCAGTGTCTATTACCTTGCTTGTTGCCTTGCCTAACAGATGTGTTTCTTGTGCTGCATTGGCTGTATTGAGTGTTACTGACGTCATCAATACGAGTGCCGTTATTGCCCAAATACGGCTCAATTTAGTAAGAAACAACATGGGTATCCTTATGATATTTATTAACAACATTCGCGAAGTCATCGCCCCATTATACTAACTCACTTCGGCAAATAATGTGGTGGTTAATTACGCCAAGCTGACCGAGGTTATTTCACTATTTAGTCAACCAAATTAGTCGGCCAGTCGTGTTGCTTGATGTAGTTAACTAAATTTTTCGGTCGATATTGACTATCTTGCTCCCAACGTACCTTAACCGACTCATGTATTTGGGCTGGCAAACCAGCCTTATCAATGCCACGTATATACTCACCACGGATCCGATAGACATGCTTCTTCGAGTTGTGTTTACTTGCTTGGGGGTTAGGATTAAGCGAATCCGTTAAGTGCGGTTCCGTACTAAGGGATTGCAAATTTGCTTGCGTAATCATCCATTGTAGGGATATATCACTCAATAACGTCTGATCTTGATCTGGCGAGTAACTGCCTCCCACATCACAATGAACCCCAGCAAACCAAACTTGCTCAATATCAATATCACTGTTGTTTTCCCAAATGGTGGGTTCAAAGTCACTCCTTATTTCGTCAATAGCCATGGCATGCCTTGCGACTTTAACGTTACGGCCTAACTTAGTGTCGTAAAACTCATCTTTATCATCAAATAACCCTAGAAATGAAAATGGAATTCCCATCGCCCCCACAGTATCCCATACACCGACAAACTTGACCTCTCTAGATGGGTGGCTGTGGTTGTTTCTGAATTGAATTGATTTTTCACCGCTAGGTTTATAGGCCTTAGCTTTGGTTTTGTAATGATTAAATGCTTGTTGAATTAAGTTAGCATCAGGACGTTTTAAAATACCGCAATTATTAATCAAACCGCATAAACACCTTACGGTATAAGCGCCACGGCTAAAGCCAAATAAATATATCTCATCACCATCTTGATAGTTTTGAACGATATAGCGGTAGTTATCCATTATGTTTTTATGAACGCCTTTACCGGTAACCCCTCCAGAAAACGAGTCATAATACGAGCCAACACCCCAATCATAAAAAACTTGTTGAGGTGTTCCGTCTTCAGCAATAGGTTTTATTGCTCTCGCCATTTTTAGCACATTAGTCGGGTAATCATCTTGGTTTTTTTCCGGCCGATTCCAAGTTCCATCGGCACAAATTACAATACGTTTTTTCATTACCTAATCCTTGAAGACTCAGCTATTTGTCAATATTAATAACCCAAAATGAACACTAATGCAGCAAGCTCAATGTCGTCCTAGACAGATTCCTTCCTTCGACTTATCGACAATAGGCGAAACACAAAAATTAGCGTTTACTGGTGCAAGAATAGTCAAAACAATGGTGCACATTGGCAGATTAACCTGAGGGATTTTTATGTTAACAAGTGAAAAGTCAGTATTAGTCATTATTGATGTTCAAGGCAAACTTGCACAAATCATGCAGCAGTCATCCCAATTACATCAGCAACTTGAAACGCTTATTCAAGGGGCACAGTTATTTGATATTCCCATTTTATGGGTCGAACAACTACCAGATAAATTAGGCTCGACCACCGAGTCATTAGCTTCACTATTAACTAAAACAACGCAAGCTATCCCTAAATCGCACTTTAGTGCTTGGCATTGTCATGAGTTTCAGCAACAGCTAGCAAGGCTCAATCGTAACAATATTATTTTAGCAGGCATCGAAACCCATGTTTGTGTGTATCAAACTTGCCAAGACTTATTGGCTAATCGTTATCAAGTTCATGTGGTTGCCGATGCGGTGTCATCTCGCAGCCAAGACAATAAACAATTAGGCCTACAAATGATGCAGCAAAAAGGCGCCTTTCTCACCAATACCGAATCATGTTTATTTGAGCTGCAACATCAAGCCACAGGTGAGCGTTTCAAGGCGTTACTCAAACTCATAAAGTAATGTGAATTTGAGTTAGGTTTTGAACATTAATTATTGCTTAGGCTAGATAAGTAGTGCTTGATAAAAACGAGTATTTCATAAGTGCTAGTGCTTCATGCATAACTTGAATAAACTCAGTTTCAAAGGCAACGAACGACCTCATGACAAATGTCATTGGCACTCATGACAAAGCTCACTTATCTCATTGTCCAACGTTTTATATTCTGGTTGTGAATTCAAGGAAAGCCAAAGCAAACTAGCTTGGTATATCCATCACAAATAGTGACTAATGGCAGTCAATAAGGAGTATAAAATGGGTTGGGAACATGTTGCAGCACTAAGCCTTTGCGTAGGAATCGTTAACCAGTTAGTACCAGTATTAATGGCATTAATTGATAACCAGCAAAGTGACTCTTCAACCAAGCACCAGCAGTAATCTAAATACATCATCAAGCGCCAAGTGCGCTTTGATGTGTAAGCTCTCCACACCTTACATGCGTTAATTCAGTTTACGTTATTCAAGAAAGAGCTGTATTAACGCACTTTAATAACCTCAGTTTCTATTCACAAAAAGCAATAACAGCACTTTTTGTATTATTTTTATTCAATATTGCCCGCTGTATTTTGAATTAAGCTAAACTAGCTGATAGTTTTATGGAAATGATTGTATTTCTGTTATTATTTCTAACCAAATAATCATAATTTAGTGGGATAGCATCAGTCTATCCAAGTTCAATCGCCATAGGTAAAAATATGATTAACCACTTCACAGTCCTCGGTGTTAAAGCCAGTGCCAAAGAAGACGAAATAAAAAAAGCCTATAAACGTTTATCAAATAAGTACCATCCCGATAAACTGATTAATGCTTCAGAAGAAGAAAAACATCATGCAGCCGAGCAACTGCACCGGGTTAAAAATGCCTACGATGTGTTATCTGATAAAAAATTAAGAACGGCATTTATTAAAGATTTTAATAATGTCATCGTGACCAACCCAACAGCTGCTATGACCGAGCTGTGGGACCAATTTTATTCTTGAGAAACCCATGAGCAAACCACTTAATATCTCTCGTATTAATGAGTTAAAGAATAATGCCTTCGATAATATCGAATCGTATAACGATCCCGATAGCCCTGAAGCTTTAGCAAAATTCACCGATTCGATGAAAGAGATTTTATTAGCCGATCCATCGATGTTAGCAGCCGTGCCAGAATATTTGCCTGTTGCACTATTCAATCGTGTTCGCTTTTCAGATGAAGCCAAAACCAAATGGGCGTCATGGATTGCTAACGCTGAATTACCTAGCTGGGATGAGTTTAAGGTAACGATTCAATTTAATAACGCTGATGTCCCGTTAGTGTTAGCGGTACGAAAATATTCTGAAGAGCTATTAATAGAAAGCTGCGCAGTGGTTTACCTGCTGAATACTCAAGATAATGTGGTTGCTCCAAGTAAATCTTTTAGTGCCAATGAGGCAAGTGACACTAATGATGACGGCTATGATCCCTACAATGATGATGGGGACTATGATGACAGCGATGAAGAAGGTTATTACGACCAATATGATGACGAGGAGCGATAATGAACAATCTTATTGAACTCACCGCAGCAGAGATAAAAGATCTAGCTGATGTCGAGCCACAACAAGCCAGTAAGCGATTCGAAATCATTGCAAACACGATGTCAGACGATCAACTTGTTGATGTTATTGAACATATGGACATTGTGACATTAACGCAGATTAACAGTCATCATGATATTTCATGTCCGTCAATTATGTCGGAGTTAATGACGCCTGAACAAATTCGCGACATCGTTTGTCAGCAACCTTTATATTGGGAAGAACAAATTAAAACCAATGCTGATGAGCTTATGCATCATACATTTGAGTTTTTAACTTACCTTATCCGTATTCAGGGTACCGAAGAAAAACAAGCGGCGATTTTAGAATGTATTGCAGAAGATCCTGCAGGGTTATTCTACCTTTCTATTCCGTTTATCGAGTTAATTTTATCGCCTTCAGCCGAGCAAGATACCAACAGTATTTACGAAAGCTTTGACGATGAAGATGACGGCGAAACCGTTGGTTATAGCAACTGGCAGGCAGATGAAGAAGCACATAGTTTAGCGATTGATGATCCGCGTAGCTTGCTTGCGTTAATTAAACAAATTGCGCCAGACGTGGCCTCTTCGATTAAAAACTTACTCCGTAATGAAAGTTCTGGATGGGAACAAATTATTGGTAAGTTCGTTAATGAGCTTGTACTGCAAGCTAAAGAGAAAAACGAAGTGGCTGATGAATACGCCGAAGTCGACGATATGTTTACTTTTCTTGATTAAGGAATCGAGTTAATGCAATTAGCATTACGTGATAATAACCAAGGCCCTTACTTTAGTAGAGTACTAGAATATGGGCGCACAGAAGAAAGATTAACTGATGAGCACATCACTCAAATAAAATCGAAAGCGATTTTAATGAGTTTAAAACTGGCTGATAAGTTTTATAACAAGCATAAAATGCATCTACTTGAGCAAGCAGGCCATGATGTTATTGGAGTTGTGAGCCTTGGACTTATTGCACTGACGGGCCAAGAGCCTGCAGGCTCAGTTGCCTTGCTGCAAACACCTGATGGTGTGTTGAAGTGTTTTCAAAAAGGCTGGAGCATGTTGACCGTTGTCAGTAAACACATGCACGGTAGTGATAAATCGCTTTATGGTGATATTAATCCACTGTTGTTAGAGAAAATCTCTACACCACCCGACACTGAAGAATGGCTAGGTTGGCAAGATTATCAATCAGCGCTACAAGATCATCGCAGCCAAGAAGCCACCAAAGTGTTACTTGAAACCTTTTATGCAAAAACTGAGCTCGATCCACTGTTCAGTTTAGGTCTTGAAAGTGTGCTGGCTGAAGCCGTCTTGTATCGCATCATGTTTGATGATGCCAAAGTACGTGAAGACATGAAAAAGCGTTTACGTAAAATAGAGCTTAATGAGCAATGGTTTAGCACTGAGTCGATTCAAAACCATACCGAACGCGCATTATCTCAACTACCTGAAACCTTAGCCGATGCCATACGCCGAGATTTAGGAAAACACTTTTATCAAGAGCTTCTACGCACCCTTAAATTTGCCAAAAAATATCGAGAATTGGCATTAAGTGATGCAAGCCCTGAAAAACTTGAGCGTTATGAGCAAAAGCATGGCTTACAAAGTGTCCTTTTAGGTTGGCAAGACACAATAGATTTTTAATCAATAGCTTAGGGCAACAAAACCTTCTTTGTTGCCCCAGCTTTTATGCTGGGTATGTTAATCGCTATTGTCATTCGTATTCATAATTACCTACCTCTTTCGATACTCCTCATTTCACTGCAGACCAGCAATTATCTTTTGATGAGGGTTACAGCTTATTCATAGGTGTTAGCTTGGCTTTATTCATACCGTCTTATTACCTCACCCAATTCCCTACGATTAACTGATTGATCTAAATTCACTAATAATCGTATTGTTATTTATAATTAAATAAAGACTCATAAGCTATTAAACTGCATGTTGATAGACATTGAGTCTCCCATTCTTGATACAGTGTCAGCATCATTAAGTTGATGTTGCTGCTGAATCCATTAATTACATGAGTTGTCACTATGTCTAAAGAAGTTGCCAGTGTTCCCAGCAGTCGGTTATCTAGACTATCCAAAATAGGCGGGCTAGCCTCTCGCCTTGCAGGCAATGTATTCGTGGAAGGTGCAAAACAGCTGAGTAAAGGGCAAAAGCCAACATTTCAACAACTGGTACTTACCCCTAACAACCTGACTCAAGTCGCAGAAAAGCTAGCGCAGCTTCGAGGGGCTGCCATGAAAGTTGGCCAAATGTTCTCAATGGATACTGGCGATTTACTTCCCAAAGAACTCAGCGACATTCTGGCTAGACTTCGTGATGATGCTAAAGCAATGCCTCACAAGCAATTGGTTGCTACGCTAAAGCAGCAATGGGGTGATGATTGGCTTGCGCCATTTGCTCAATTTGAGTTACGTCCATTTGCAGCAGCGTCTATCGGTCAAGTGCATCAAGCCTATCTTGATTCAGGTGAAAAACTGGCGGTAAAAATCCAATATCCAGGTATTAAAGACAGCATTGACAGCGACATTGATAACGTTGCCACCCTACTCAAAGTAGCACAGCTAGTCCCCGACAATGTGCAGTTTGATAAATTACTGACTGAAGCCAAAGCACAATTGCATCACGAGGCTGATTACAGCTACGAAGCAAGATTGCTAAAAGAGTATCAACAATGGGTCGCTAACGACACACGATTTATCGTTCCTAAACTATATGAACAACATAGCACTGACAGTATTCTTGTTATGGAGTTTGTCGAAGGTGTACCGATTGAATCCGTCAGCGAATTACCTCAGCTAGACAGAGATAAAGTCGCGACTGATCTATTAGCATTGTTTTTAGATGAACTGTTTACTTTTTCTTTGGTGCAAACCGACCCCAACTTTGCCAATTTTATGTACCAAAAAGAGACAGGTAGCATTGTATTACTCGACTTCGGTGCCACCAGAAAAATTACTAAGACGCTGTCTAATGGGTACCGAATGCTGATGCAAGGTGCAATGACAAGTGATAAAGCACTCATGACAAGTGCAGCCGAATCAATTGGATTTTTTCAAGACAGTATCACTCCAGAGCAACAAGCCTTTATCGTTGATATTTTTTATCAAGCTTGCGAGCCATTGCGAAGTGAAGGTCCATACGATTTTGCCAGTAGCAATCTTGCTAAACGTATTACTGATGCAGCCAAGTCATTAAGTACCAAACAAGATGAATGGCATACCCCGCCAACTGACGCTATTTTTGTCCATCGTAAACTTGCAGGCATTTATTTACTCGCCTCAAGAATACAAGCCAAAGTCGATGTAAAAAAATTGTTTTTAGCTCATCAATAATGAGCTGTTGTTTTAGATTAAAAACGGTAAGCTAAAGGTCATTTTATTCCATGCTAATAAAGCGTTATCAATAATGGCATTTTAACTATGACCCCAATTATCCATGGCACTCTAATATTGATTGTCCTGCTGAGCTCAATAATCGCAGTGCCCACTTTCGCCGAACAAGTCAATCAACCCACAATGGCCGCTAAAGCAAATGCAGCCTCCCTTAACGGTTCAGATCCAACGTTGCCTTTAGCATTAAAACCAAGCCAGCATGGTGAACTTTCAATATCGGCATTATCAGACAATCTTTACCTGCATGAGTCTTTCATGCAAACCAAACAGTTTGGGTTTGTTGGCTCAAATGGGCTTATTTTTATCGAAGGCAAAGATGCCTACTTGATTGATACTCCTTGGAGTGAAGCAGACACAATTAAATTGGTGCAATGGGTTGAACATCAAGGCTTAACATTAACAGCAAGTGTATCGACTCATTCCCATGAAGACAGAACTGCAGGTGTGGGCTATCTCAATAGCATTGGCGTTGACACTTACGCATCGACGCACACTAACCAACTATTAGAAAAAGCAGGCCGCCCAAAGACAAAGCAACAGTTTACGCCCGGTCAGTTCGACTTTTTAAGCCAGAAAATCGAAGTTTATTTTGTCGGTGCTGGCCACACTCACGATAATCTTGTCGTCTGGTTCCCTGAATCAAAACTGCTTTATGGAGGCTGTTTAGTTAAAAGCCTTTCGAGCAAAACCCTTGGTTACTACGGTGAAGCCGATCTGATTGCTTGGCCAAACTCAATTAAGCAGTTACAAGTTCAATTTGCCGATAGCGAACAAGTATTACCAGGTCATGGTGATATTGGTACAGGTGTTTTATTGAGTCACACAATCAAGCTACTTGAACAACATGCGGCGCATTAACAATTACCTCAGTAAATTATTACTATTAAATCTATAGGGAGATACACATGTTCAGTCACATTATGATTGGTGCAAACGATATCGAGAAGTCGAAAAAATTCTATGATGCTGCGTTAGGAGCATTAGGTCATGCACCAGGTCAAATTGACGAAAAAGGCCGCTGTTTCTATTTTACTGATACAGGTGTTTTTGCATTAACCAAGCCAATTAACGGTGAAGCAGCCAGCCATGGTAATGGCTCAACAATCGGTTTTACGGCGAAAAATGAACAGCAAGCTGACGAGTGGCATGCTGCGGGTTTGGCAAATGGGGGCGAAAGTTGTGAAGAGCTTCCAGGTTACAGACAGGGGCCAAATTTTAAATTGTATTTAGGTTACCTTAAAGACCCTGCAGGTAATAAAGTTTGCGTGCTTTATCGTCCTTAACCTTCTTAACTGCTCACGGCATAAGTAAGCTTAATGATGCCGAGATACACATGTCAATGGCGCCCTGTGAGGCGCCATATTCTTATCTGCTTGGGCAATCGATATACAATCAGCGCTATTACTGATGATTCTATGGTTAACTGATGCACTTGTGTTGCATTCAAGGTAAAATTAACAATGCCCGTCATTGTTATAGTTAAACTCATTTTTCTGTTATTAAATGATTAAAATGTTTGCACTTCATAAGTGAAAGCATGAGCGATGATGGTACCTGACTATTTCTCAATATTTTTGATGTTTATTCTGTAAAAGGTTATCCATGTCTGAACTCGATCCCCGTTTCATCCAATTCAACGAATCGGTTGCTGATATCCCTTTACCAGAAAAATTCACCTTCCCATTTTTTTATCAGCCACACCCACTAGCCATTAAGGCATCTGAGCAGCTTCAGCAACACTTGATGCACCAGACTGATTGGCAACATAACTTCGGAGTAACGCAAAGTCATGCTCCTGAATCGCTGCAATCACTGCCTGTTATTGGCAAAATGTTTGGGGTTCTCGTGGTTAAAGATGCTCATAATCAACTCGGGTTTCTGGCCGCATTTTCAGGAAAAGTCGCCGACCAAAATATTCTTCCATATTTTGTGCCACCGGTATTTGACATGCTCAGCCAAGATAGCTTTTTTAAAGACGAATATGAGGCAGTCAACACATTAAGTCATCAGCTGACTGTTATACAAAGCGACCCTAACCTTGCGTCTTTGACTGAAAACCTTAAATTGCTGATGTTAAAAGCCGAGCAAGAGATTGCACAGTTTCGTCAGCAAATGATTGAGAATCGTAAAACTCGTAAAGCAAAGCGCAGTAGTCTGACCAATCTAACAGAAGATGAGCAAAAAACACTGTCGATAGAATTGAGTCGACAAAGCGTACAAGATAAGCATCAACTCAACAGCATTAAAGCAAGTTGGGAGCACAAATGTGGCTTGGTGCAGCAGCAATTAGACGCACTGACAAATCAAATTGATTCTATCAAACAGCAGCGAAAGCAAGTATCGAATACACTGCAACACAAACTATTCGCCCAATATCGTTTTTTAAATATACGTGGTGAAAGCCGAGATTTAACCCATATATTTAAAGATGCACCTAACCAGCAGCCACCCGCGGCAGCAGGAGAATGCGCTGCGCCTAAGCTACTACAATATGCTTTTCAACAACAATTCACTCCCATCACGATGGCAGAGTTTTGGTGGGGCGAATCACCCAAGTCAGAAATCAAACAACATAAAAACTACTACCCTGCATGCCATGGCAAATGTAGGCCTATTTTAGGTCATATGCTTGATGGTATGAACGTAGATGAAAACCCGTTACTTAACAATCCCGCCGAAGGGGTTGAGCTGCCAATTTTATATCAAGACCCCTATATTGTGATTGTTAATAAACCAGCTAACTTCTTATCGGTACCAGGTAAAAATATTACTGACTCGGTATACAGCAGAATGAAACAACGCTTTCCAAATGCAACTGGACCATTGATTGTGCATCGGTTAGACATGTCAACTTCGGGCTTAATGGTAATCGCGTTATCAAAAGAGGTTAATAAACACTTAGTACAGCAATTTATTGCTCGAACAGTCACCAAGCGCTATATCGCAAAAATCGACGGTGAAGTAACCGAAGATAGTGGCACTATCAGCTTACCTCTAAGGGTAGATCTTGATGATCGCCCAAAACAGCTCGTCTGTGATGAACATGGAAAGCACGCAGAGACATTTTGGCAAAAAGTCACCACAGAAAGTGGCAAGAGTTTATTACATTTATACCCTAAAACTGGGCGTACCCACCAATTAAGAGTACATTGTGCACATCATCTGGGATTAAACATGCCAATTTTAGGTGATGATTTATATGGTAAAACAGAACAGCGGTTACATTTACACGCTCAACTATTATCCATTACCCACCCACACACCAATGTAGCAATGACATTTGAAGTTAATGCCGACTTCGAATAATACAATCGTTTTAAACACTCATTTGAACACTAATAGCTCCTGCTAATTTACTCAGCAATAAAAACTTGAAAATTTAACTATTTCGAAGTAGATATGTTAACGAATATAGGTTAATGTAACCAGTTCGTATGATATGCGGTTTAATTTTTTTTAACCCTGCAAGCTGACGTTTTCCTTCGTTATATTTTGAAATCACCAAAGCTGTTGATTGTATTCATAAAACTTTAGCTTACTACACGATTAAGGATAAGAGTGGACTATGAAAGAGTGGTATTTCTCAAATAATGGTGAGATCAGCGGACCGTTAGGCTTAGCTGATTCGAATAAATTTATTGCATCGAACCCTGATGTTTATGCGTGGCACCCGTCTTATGCCCAATGGGTACCAGTTAGCCACGTTGAAGAATTTGATATTACAGTGTCTCCGCCACCGCCTCCTGCGGAGATCCCACAACAGTTAATCGAGCGATTTACCGCTAAGGAACGTGAGTTGAATTCAGCCCTTGGCCGAATCGACACCACGCTAAAAACGATTAATTCTTCAATGTCAGATATTGGACGTGACTCAAGCCGTTATAAGGTCACAACAAAAGAGTTGAATGAAAAAGTAGAAGCGACGCTTCGTAGCGTTAATGAACAATATGCCGCACTTCAGAAAACCTTATCAGGTGTGAGTTAATTAAGTTTTACCCGACTTAAAAACTGATTAAATCTGAGTGGCATATAACAATTGTTGTTAACTAAATAAAAAGAATACGACTATGAAAAAATGGTATTTTTCCAAGAATGGTCAAGTAACAGGGCCGTTGAACGAAGTTGAAGCAAAAGAATTTTTAATGAAAGATGGCAACTGTTACGGTTGGCACCCTTCATTCACACAGTGGAAGCCGGTAAGTTGCATTAAAGAATTTGCCCACCTTGTGCCTGTCATCACACCGCCAGCATTGATTCCTCAAGATCTTATTGAAGAATTTACTGCCAAGGAAAAAGCACTTCAAGTTAAAGTCGCGAGCATGGAAGAAAGCGTGGCAGCAACTCAAGGCGTGCTGGTTGAGTTTGAGCAGGAAATTAACACATACAAAAAACTGACAATTAACTTAACTGATGAAGTTAAATCAAATATTGATCCTTTTGAAAGCAAGTACAACTCTTTCAAAGGGTCATTTGATGAGCTAATTTCTGCATTATCAATTGCCAAGACTGAAGTTAATGAGGTCACTACTGACTTCAATCAACGCGTTGCTAAGCAAGCTGCTGAGAATACGAATAGCCCAGTAAGTGCGCCAATTGTAGCACCAGCAGCACCTGCGCCAGAGAAAGCATCAAGCTCTAGCCTTTCTCCTGACAATGTTTCTGAAATCAGTAATCAAATTCAAAAAGCACTGGCAGAAAGTATGCTTAAATCAGCCGCAGAAGACTCTGCAGCAGAAGAGCTTACAGCCGCTAATACAGTAAGTGCAGCAAAAAGCCTTGACCCGGTAGCCGTATCTCCGAAGAAAGCAAAACCAAAAATTGACAAAATTGAATTCTCTGAAGATATCTCTGAAGACAAGCAAGCTGAAGATGAAGCCGGCATTAATGGCGTAACAAGCATCATCAAGTCCGTCTTCAAGGGGGACACTAAGAGAAATGAAAAAAAGTCCGAAACGCCGGATGATGTAGCTCAACTGGCGCAAAGTAACGAAGCTACCGCTAAGACCAAAAAATCTGGTGAAACTGCAGTTAATGATTCAGCAAACGATTCTAATAACGAGTCGGACGATGGTGATAAAGAAGGTAGAATGAGACGTCGTAGAAGACGCACTCATTACATTGCTTCTTAATACTTAGCTAAATATGGCATTGCTCTGTATATCAGAGCGGCGCTAGTTTCTAAGTTTTACTTTGTAAAATGCTAAATGAATTGATTGAAAAAAGGCTTATCTAAACGATAAGCCTTTTTTATTGTTCAATATTGTCATTTAGCGACTTTATCAACGGATAACATATTTCCATTGGTTTTATGTACTCAATTGAGCATTAACGATCAAATGTTAGCAGCAATCAGCCTTGACGCCTCTGTTACCGTTTTCGCATCAGCACGATCGATAATCTTAACCAGTGTGGTTTGAATCACCTCATCTTCTCTTACATCAACTTTACTCTTAAAAGATTGCTGCTGCGGCTCAGCTCCTTCATCTAATACAAACTCAATTATCACTTCGTCAGCGATATCTTGGGTTTTCCCCTGATAGATGATATTAACTTGCGGATAACCTTTAAAACCTGCTTTTACTTTTTTAGCGATTCTCTTTCTTGATTTATCTAGATTCATATTCCATTCCTAAAAGTAAAGCACTGCCATTTGGCGATTAAAAATCTTCAAGCTATTGCACTAACATTACGATTATTGCGTGATACTCGCAAAAGAACCTTGAGTTAACGCACAAAGTGATATTGGCGATAAACCGATTTCTAGACCGCGCTTACCTGCACTAACATAAATGACATCAAATTGTTCAGCACTCACATCAATCACAGTCGGTAATCGCTTCTTTTGCCCTAACGGGCTAACCCCACCTAGAACATAACCTGTGGCTTTCTCAACCCGTTGCTTATCTGCCATTACAACTTTTTTAACCCTAACACTCTTAGCCATTTGTTTTAAATTAAGCTTTGAAGAAACGGGCGTAATAGCGACAGCTAATGTTCCATTATCTAACTGCACCACCAAGGTTTTAAAAACTTGCTCAGCACACAGGTTTAACTTAGTTACCGCTTCGTCGCCATATGATTGTGCACTAGCTTCATGTTGATAGCTAAGCACTTGGTGACTAATCCCTTCTCTTTCTAATAAATTAATTGCAGGGGTCATATATTCCTCTACGCTTTTATCTTACTCGCCTATTGGGCTGACGTAACTTAATGGCTAACCTGATTTATCACTCTTTTTTAGCAGAGGTGTTATTGACGACGTTTTCATAGTCAAAAGTTGTAATCTCAAATGGATTTCCATCAGGATCGCTAAAATAAAGCGACCATGAAATATCATGGTCGCTCACCACAAATGTCACTTCATGGGTCGTTAAATGTTGTTGCCATAATAAAAAGTTTGCCGCATCAACACCAAAAGCGACCGTGGTTCTTTTTTGAAGTTCAGATTCAAATAAAGCTAAATGCAAATCCTCATGTGCGACCACTAATGGCCCTTTATCAACAGCCCAAAACGCCAATGACTCAACAACAGAGAAACCTAAAACCGCTTGATACCATTTCACTGCTTGTTGTCGATTCTTAACGTAAATATGGATATGGTCAAATGATTGAAGCTTTGGCATTGACTGTCCTTTAAAATAAATAGATGAATTGGTAAGGGTGCGCTTTGTAAACGAATGTATCTCAATTTATATAAAACAATACTTTACAGTTTAAAATGGCTGAGTAATATATGGATATTAAATTCCACAAGGATGTCACATGCCTCAAGAGTCGCCAGTCGATACGCCTAAAAATACCACTGAGAAACCTGCAAATAATCAATCTCTAAGTCAATTTTTAAAGCAACTCAAAAGCCAAGTTAGCCACTCAAGCTCTATTGATGTCATTAAAGACGCATTAGATACAGCAATTCATTACCCAAACCAATTGTCTTATAACAATACTAACTTATTCATTGTTATCGCTATAGCCTTATTTAGCGGGATTGGATATTGGTTTTACCTAGAGCAATTAACTTATTACTACCGCTATACTGACCTGGATTATGCCGTTTTCGCAGTCTGTATCATCACACTAATTATACCAATTTGGCAGTTTTTTAACCGCCGCAGCCAAATTAAAAAAGTCTCAACCCTCATAAGGGACGAAACCTTAAAACACCTATACAATATGCGAGATTGCGATAGCGGTTTTTTAAAGGATGCAGAAAACAAGTTTGTCGACTTTAATCGAGGTAATTACTCTCAAAAAGTAGAATGGGGTAAAGAAATTGATTTTCATGCAGAAAGCGGGTTAATCCGAGCATCTGTGGTTTATCATCATTATGTGGATAGAAGAACTGAAACCTATACTGAATCTGACGGCAAAGGTGGCACTCGAACACGTACTAGAACCGTATACGATCATTACTATCGACAAGGTGTCATCATTCCACCTATCAATAAAACCACCCACTTAGTGATGAGTGAGTCGAGATTATCAAAACGCTGGTCACAACGCTTTATGCCAGCATCAAGAGAGTTTGAAAAAGCCTTCCATGTTCAAGCACAATCTGAGTTCGATGCGGCTAAGTTTCTGGAGCCAGCTGTCGTAGTGGCATGTGAACAACTCAATAATAAACTAAAAAATCTCACCATTGAATTTGCTCATGATGGAAGCTTATTAATCAATCAACACAATACTAACTTACTCAATCCTGCTATGGATTATGACATCACTGAACCAGAAAAATTTAAACAAGAGTTGCTTAATGACACTTCTCTGTTCACAGTGAATAGTATCTTTGGCTTCGTTAACCAAATCATTAAACACACAACCTAACCTAGGAAATAAGGAACCACTATGGAAATGTCGTATGTGATATTAGCCGTCATTGTTGTTATCGCGATTATTATGCTCACCATTTACAATGCCATTGTTAAAGAGCATAACGCAGTGCAACGCGGTTGGGCTGATGTGTTAACGCAAGAAAGACAACGTAGCCGAATCATCCCTGAACTTGATCGTGTTCTGCAAGAGCACAAAGATTACGAAAGTGATTTGCTGCCTAAAATCACCGCATTACGTCAAGGTATTAATGCGCTGCAAGATAATAATATTGACCCGAAACTGCAAAGCCAGGTTGATAAAGCATCACAAGAATTAATCAAAGGCATCAATGTCGCTGTGGAAGCATACCCAGAACTTAAAGCCTCTGAGTCTTTCGCCAAGTTTATGGGGGAAATTACTGAGCAAGAAGAAAATGTCGGTGCTGCAGTGCGTATTTTTAACCAAAATGTGGCTAATTTTAATAACTGTATTCAAGCTTTCCCTAACAATATCGTCAACAGCTTGTTTAACAAAAAGCAGGTTATTGAAGTATTTACTGACAGTAAAGCCCAAGCGGCTTTTGAATATAAACCTAAGTTCTAGGCCATATTAGCAAGTCATAAACATCATGTTAGTGGGGCTTAATGCCCCACTTTTTTAGGCTTGTTGTACTAAATTAGGTTGGCCGAAGTAATGTATGTTTTTTGATATTAAGCTAGATTCAGTCGTTAACAAGCCACTGTGAAGTATTACCGCATCATCATCTGAACACAATAATAAGTCTTGTTGGGTATGGGCAACAAAACCCATTATTTGAGCAGTTGGTTCTTGCGGGTTTTTAACGTGTGGTACAAATTGAAAAGGCACTATATTAAGCGCTGATGTGTTAGCCAACCCAATTGAATTTGTATCACCACATAATATGGCGCTACTGATATCTGGCGTCAATATCATTGCACCAGCACTGACGCCAACAATCGGTAAGCCATTTTCAGCTAAATGATAAAGCTGTTTATCAAGCCCTCGTTGCTTTAGCCAATATAGAAATCGAAACGTATCGCCACCCGATAAATGAACCAAACCAGCCGCTCTTAAAACCTTTAACGTTGCTTGGGCATCAAAGTCCTGCTCTAGTTCCACATACTGAACAGTATTAAACCCAAGTTGACGATAACAATCGGCAATAGGATTAAAAAATTGCCTTTGTGCATCAGGTTCTGAAGCGATATAAACCACAGGTAGTGATTTTAAATCGTTTGAAAGTCCATCGATAAAATACCTTAATGCCTTACTCGCATTGGCGGTATCGGTATGACTTAATAGCGCTACATTCACTCTGAATCCTTTCTATTTTTGTGATTTGAACGATTGGGTGTTTGCTTAAGTAGTTACTGGCTCATAGCGAGTGACTAAAGTTAATAACTAAAGCTAATTACTAAAAAGAGTAACTAGCACTAATAACTAGCACTTAGTCGTGTTTCCCCATCCCCCTCGTGGTTGCCTTTATTCAACTAATTAATCATTAGGTAATGATTCGAATAAAGCCCGTTTATCTTCCATAAAAGCCTGTAATGCTGATGGGTTTTGCATTAAATCAAACATAGCCGTCATTGCCTGAATATGTGCAGGCTCTTGCTGCTGAAACATCAGCTTTCCATGCGCCTGACTCAAGGTTTGTATTTGTTCAAAATTGTCAGCTTGAAAACGCTCGTCACAGGCGCCGCCTAATTGCTTACATGTCATTGTTTTCATCACTTATCCCTAATATCACACCAGTAAACAGTTTAAAAAAGCCTACAAATTACTATTATGTAGATATCGCACTATTGCAATCCATATCAATAACAACACTGAATTTAGCAATAAAAAAACCAGCTGTGCAACTCTATGCTCAGCTGGTTTTATGTGAGTTAGTCACTCATTTTATAAAACTGAATACTATGACTAACTCATATTAATGGTTACGCCATGAATCAAGACAAACGCTTATGGTTGACGACGACGCCAAAGTAACGGTAGCAGCATCAGTAAACCAGCACCCAAACTACCGGCGCCTTCTGGTTTGCTCCATCCATCTTCTAAAGTGTTGCTAACATTTACACTAACTGAAGATGTCACTTGCTCTTCACCATCGCTAATCACAAGTTCAAATACAAGCGATTGATCAACAGAAACTTCAGGGGAGTTTACCGTTAATACTAAACCATCTGCACTGTACTCAGCAGCGGCACCTGACACTTGCTTCCACGTGTATGTTAACCCTTCAGGCTCATCAGCTATTGCCGCAGTAATCGTCGTGCTTTCACCTTCATTTAGTTCAGTGTTACCACTAAAGCTAACATCAAAAGCTAATGGCACATTGATAACAGACACATTAACCACTTGAGTTTTATCTAGTACACCGTCACTGACCGTTAATGTAAATGCTATTGTTGTATCTGCTGTCACCTCTGGTGCGGTTACAGATAATATAGCCTTAGTGCCATCAAAGGTTAACGCTGGTCCAGCTGTTTGCTCCCAACTGAAGCTAAGCTCTGAACCATCTTCAGCAACCGTAGCTGATGCATCAATAACCAGTGTTTCAGCTTCGTTCACTTGCTCTGGTGCATCGATAATTACGTCAACATCTAAGCTCGGATTAGCTGGATCACCACATTGGTCACCATAAACTTGTTGAACCCACTCTGGGTAATCAATGTATGGGTTACGGTTTCCTTGATACTTATACACGGCATCATTACGCTGTGTATCAGCTGCATCAACTGGATCTTGTTGATGCCAAGCATAAAGTGTACATAGCTTGCCATGCAGTGGGTCGTTATTACTGACTTCATCAGCCGTAGTGATGCGATCCACTGCAACTAAGTCAGGCATGTTACTGTCATTGCCTTGGTAACGTGTATCCATGTAAAGGATCATACGTGCGACATCACCTTTAACTTGATCGCGAGGCTCAAAACAACGTGCCGCAGTATCTAGGTAATTGCCTGGTGCGTCAGCCACCTCAGTTCCAGTATCGCTACACTCATTAAAGTCATAGTTACTGCGAGTTGAGTTAACCTTTACATTCGTTGGACGTAAATGGTGCGCATCGGTGTAACCTAATTGCGACTCACTTGGGAAGCCATGGCTTTTAGCCCAAACGTGTTCACGGTTCCAGTCACTGGTATTGCCGCCATTATTTTGCTTAGATACAGATAGGCCTGTGTAAAGCTCAATAACATTACTGCTGTTAGCAGGATCTTCATCAGAATAAGACAGTGCTGTCCAAACTTGCTTGTAAGTTAGCTGTTGATGACCTGCAGTAATAGCAACAGAAATGGCATTTTTCATTGCTTCAGCATCATCAAAACTCCCCGTCAGAACGTTAGTATAATAAACGTTACCGTCAAAGGTGGTTGGGTCTGCAACAGGAGTTAACTCTTCACAACCTGAGCAAGGCGTATCTGGGTCTGGCTCAACTGGCGTTTCGCCACATGCACTTTCCCCAGCACAACCGAGGCCATCAGCAGTGTCCTTATCAAATGTCACCCACTGATTGTTATCACCAGGGAATGCTGCTGTTGCATCAGTATCACCAGCGGTGACACTGTCTTTGCGACGTAGCGTTTTGTCTTTTGTCGAAAAGTTTGCATCGTTCGGATCCGTCCATTCAGAACCAGGATCTTCACCTAACTTACCTAAACGGTCGATAACCACATCATCTTTATAAAGAACCAGCGCATCATCACCATTAAAATAAGTAACAGTTGAAGCCGTGCCCACTTTGAATGCGTCATCGGCACTGCTGTTATGGAAAACAATGCTTTCACCAGCAGCCAGCATACCTGTTAGAGTTTCGGTATTACCCGCATCAGTGCTGCCATTGCCATATAAACTTAACGTATATACAGCAGCATCTAAATCAATTGCACTGCCACCTACGTTAGATAATTCAACAGCTTTATTATTGCCACCACCTTCTACGTATTCGGTAATGATTAATACACCAGGTTCAGCAGTACAAGCACCTTCACCTGGGCAACCTAAGCCATCACTGGTGTCTTTATCGAATACTAGCCACTGGTTATCAGTACCCGGGAAATCAGCTGAGGCATTGGTATCACCTGTAGTGATACTGGCTTTGCGTCTTAACGTTTTATCTTTAGTCGAAAAGTTAGCATCGTTTGCATCGGTCCATTCAGAACCTGGGTCTTCGCCAAGCTTGCCAAAACGGTCAATAATGGCGCCGTCTTTTGTCAGCAATAACGCATCGTCACCATTAAAGTAGGTTACAGTTGATTCAATACCCACTTTAAAAGCGTCATCGGCACTGCCATTGTGGTAAACAATACTACTGCCAGCAGCTAATGTACCGGTGAGAATTGACGAGTTACCCGCTTCAGTTGAACCATTCGAGTAAAGTGTAATCGCGTATTGAGCAGCATCTAAATCTACTGCACTCGTGCCTAAGTTTGAAATTTCAACAGCTTTATTACTACCACCACCTTCAACATACTCGGTAATGACAAGATCAGCATTGGCAGCTGTTGACGCTGCAGCTAACAGTAGGGTAACTGCTTTTGCGACTGCGTTAATTTTATTATTCATAGTCGTATCTTTTTATTAGAAAGTGAGGTGAAGCTAGCGCTAACACCTCACTTTGGGGTTGAACTTATTTACGATTACGGCGACGTAATGCCGATAATCCCAACAGACTCAGTAGACTGATAAATCCGGTGCTACCGCCGCTACCATCATGTTTTTCTTCTTTGATATCAGCCACTAATGCATCACGACTTGCGACTTCGATATCTAATGAAACCGTAGAACCATCAACCACTGTTCCGTCACGTTCCAATGTCACCTTGGCAGTGAAACGAGCAGATGGAGCACCAAACACTTCGAAGTTCACCAAGGTTTCGCCGTCTTGAGTTAATACCACATTCGGTTCAACCAATTGGCTCATGTCTAATTTAGCTTCATCATCTTTTGGTGTGAGCTTAATCTTAGCGATATCACCCGCCATAGCCCCTGCTGCTTCAGGGATCTGATATGGCACTTTAATCAACTTATTAAGCTTGGTTAGATAGATAGGCGTGCTTGAGTCAGCTTCACCCGGTAAGTAACTTAGTGTCACAAGCGCTGGATCATGATCCGACGAGCGGAAGTGATCTTCGGCATAAAACTTGTTGTACTCGTTATCGTAGTCGCCTTTGTATTCATTGTTGTAATCGTACAAGCTAGATTCAGCAGCATTAATGTGCCAATCCGATGCATCAATCACACGATCTTCAAGCGATGGAGAAATTAAGATGTGATCTAATGAACCCACTTCGTCGTTATAAGAATAACTCCAAGGTGTTTTGCCTTTTTCTTCAAAGACTTTAGAAATAATATCGATGTAACCGTAGCTTTGTGTAATTGCCACAGGTGACCCATCGCTATTAAATTGCGGCTTAGTACCGACAAAGGTATGGCTTGCTGTCATCAAGGCTTTATTACGTGGGTTTTCGGTCAGAACCAGTAACGGATCCTCTTTAGCATAAGCATTTAAATCACCTAAGATGATGCTATCGCCTTCAACAGACTTTAACTCTTCAGCTAAATGTACTGCACCAGAAATACGGAACTCAGAACACGAACCTTGGTAATCAAGATCTGGCGCGTCATCAGTCCATTTAGTGGCATCACCAAACTCAACACCTTGCCAGTCTTCCCAACAGGTTGACCCTTTAGATTTAAAGTGATTAACCGCTAAGGTTAAACGCTTACCTGTTTGGTTTACCATGAAGGTGACAACTAGCGCATCACGATGATAGTTTTGACCACTTTCTAGGATCTCATCGTTGTTGTCCTTAATGACTTCGTTATTGTCATTTACAATGGTAGGCGCTTTTTGTTGTGGCATTGTCACAACTCGTGTGCGTTCAATACTCAGCTTGCTTGGGCGATAAATAATACCCGTTGCAATTGCATCAGAACCTAAAGCATCTAACTCATCAAGCATTTGGTTACCGTTGTGGTCGAAACCAACAAACACATAACGGTTCTCTGTTGAGTAAGGCTTATCAAAGTTATCGGCATACTCATCGTTATAGTAAACGTTAACTTCATTGACTAAATCTGCAATCGCACTTTTTAGTCCATAACCATTGTTTTCAATTTCCATCAAACCAACAACGTCAGCATCGAGAGCACGAATGGCTTCAACTAACTTAGTTTTCTGTTGGATGAATTCATTGTAGGTATCAGCACCACGGCTTTGGCCGAATTGGTTTTGATCACCGCCAAATGGCGAATTAAAGTAATTGAATAGGTTTTGACTTGCGATACGAATAGCAAATTTATCATCGGCTACTGTTTCATCAATATCAGGGCTATCAGTTCTTGGCAGATTGTGAACAAAGTTATTGCTCGTTAGCTCATTGGTAACTGTTAAAGTGTAGTCGCCGTAGCTGTAACTAATCACACCTTCCATACCCACTACACTGTCATCAATGCGAATGTAATTATTTTCAGGTGCAACTGAAAAATTAGGGTAATAAGGGATATTGTCATTACTTGCCTGTGTCGCGCTTTCAATCACTAAGCGGTAGTCATTATTTTGCGCTGCAGCAGCAATTGACTCAGGTGTACCAGCAACATTTAACTGATTTGGCTGCATGTTAGGACGCATATAAGCCAACGTCATATTGTTGCGGAAACTGTCGTAGTTAAAGCTGAAACTACGAGAAACACGCATGTCTTGATTACCCTCTTGTTGAGGATTCAAGTCTTCTGGTAGATTAACCACCATGCCTTCGTAACGTGCTAATGTGGTTTCAAAAGAACCACCATCAGAATCGAGTATTTCGATATCTGTAGCAACAGTCGCTGTAAAGTCACTGTTAGTGATTTCCCAGTTTTCGGCACTTAACTGAGTTTGACCATAGCTTTCAGCAACATCACTACCTAAACAAACGGTGCGGCCGACAAGTTGGCTATCAGCGCTGCCACTTTCAACAAAAATACCGTCAGACGTTAATGGATTACCATCTGCAACTTCATCGCGTAGATAGAAACCTTTCTTAGGTAGGTCAACAACAGCAGTTACCACACCTTGCACTGCAACCGCTTCACCTTTTAGTGGAGACTCGCCACCAGTACCTTGAATGTCACTGATGCGGGTTAAGTTTTCACATACGAATGGAACATATGATTCAGCAAGGTTTGGCGCACCAACTGTGCTCATATCCAGTGGCGTAATCACTTCCCACTGCGATGCATCAAAGTCACTTGACGGTGCTGGCGCATTGCCTTCACTGTCTTGGCGACGACGTAAAGTTGTGTCTTCAGCCCATACGCTTGTATTATCCGCAGCGCCAACTCGGTCAATAATCACATCACCGTTTTTAATATAAAAACCGTCATTACCGCTTAAGTAAAAATCACTGTAGTTACCATTACCTTCACCAATAACGAACGCTCCGCCATTATCAGTAATGATTTGTTTGTACTCGTCACTCGCAGCCGAATTAAGTACAACAACAGATTTACCCGCTTCAACTGTAATACCGGTTAATAGCGGCTCACCTTCAGCTGTTAACATTTGATTTTCGTATTTACCATTACCCCACATAAATGCGGCAGTTTCATCGGTAAAAGTGAAAGATTCAGTTGCGTGAGTATTCGTAATTTCTACAGAGCCAACTTCAGCGCCATAATTTTTTTGCACCATTTCGGTGATCAGTAGATCGTTGACGCCAGCGTTGGCACCTACACTGATGACACTGGCGATTGCCAGTGAAAGGAAACTTTTCTTCATAGTAAACTCGATAATTGTTTAACTGAAAATGAAACTAGAAGTACATGCGTACGTATGCATAGCCGGCTTCTGGCGCTTCGCCTACACGACCTTCAACAGACAACACAATGTCTCTTGCTGGACGGTAATTAAAACCTACGCTTGCCCAGCGACGATCTTTGCCATATTCAGCGGGTAATTCCGTGAAGTCATAGTTCGGGCTTTCAACATCCCAACTCTCATACTCTTCATGGTTAGCTGAAGCTATAATTTCCCAAGATTCATTCAGTTGGTATTTACCGCTTAATGTGAGGCCATAATTGCGGAACGTTTCATAAGCGAGATACACATCGCCACTTTTACGTGTTGCAAGATCTTCATCTTCAATAAAACCATTTAAGCCTAATGCAATATCAGAGGTCACTTGAACACGCATGCCAAGTCCAAATAACTGCTGTTCGCCATACTTAGATTCACCTTCTGAACCGCCACGCGCTTCAACACCAGCAACAACAGAAACAACGTCTGACATCCAACCTACGTAGCCATTTACAATGTCACCTTGAGGTGAACCATTCTTATGCTCTCCTTCATAAGAATAAGAAACACCGTAAAGCAGATGATCGAACTTAGCTTCGTACTTAACCGTGTTTTCTTGATCGCCCGCTTCACCAGTTTCAACAGACTTATTAAATGTAAAATCACCAAAATGATCGTATTCATCAAAAGCGGTATCCGTTAAACCAAGTTCAACCCAATGATGATCATCAAACATATAACCGACATACATTTTGTCGATAGCAAGTTCAAATTCGCCGTCACCACCTAGCCAATTGCGACGTTGATAATCCAACTCCAATCGGTATATGTAGTTTGAGCGCTGTCCTTTTACTCCCAAGGTTGCAAAACTGTCATCAACATACCCTTTGGTGTCATAAAACTCGTCATGGTTGTAATCTGAATTAGTACCAAAATGGCCACCAACACCCACTTCACCATAAAGGTCAAGGTAATCCCCATTGTCCTCTTGTTGTAATGTCACTGCACTGGCAGTTGTCATACAAAACAAAGAGGCTAATGCGATTGCAACTGTTGTTTTTTTAAGCATCGCGTTTATTTCCATTAGTAAACTTCAGTGACTTCATTTGAAGGCTGAATTCTGACTTATTTATTATTTGTGTGAGGTTGACTTATTGACGATGAACATATTGGAAGCGTTTTCATATTTAAAAAACTTATTAATAAAAACCGAACAAAAGATATTCAAAGAAATGTAAACCAAGCAAAAACAGAGGTGAATTAACACTGTTAACACTTGATTTGTTAATAACCAGTTAATATTAACTTGTAAAAATCAGGAATAAATTGAACAAAAAGCATTCAATTTTAAAACGTCATTTTAAAACCCCAATATTTACATTGTCATTACATTTGTTTGATTAACTTATATAAGAAGTCGTCACAATCAACATTCGAATATTAAGCAAGTTACATATGTATAGCAAGGCACGGATAGAGACCTACATCACAAAACATAAGCACCACCAAAACTTAACAAAAGATAAATAACCTATACATTATATGCACTTAACTTTCCATCAAGTGATACAAGAACCCAAACAAAATTAACCGTATTGCAAAACAATAGAGAAACATAAGAAGGAGGTTTTTAATAAAAACAGCGCCACATAAAAACAACAATCACAAACCACCATAAAATAAACCAAGCAAACATAGGCTTAGCCAAAAACAATGATGGATATTTAAATTGCAATATTAAAAATATAGTTCGAAATAAAAAACAGAGATAAAAAAACAACAAATATTAAATAAGATACAAATTTACACAAACTGTTATTTAATCGATTTAGTTACACTTATATTCATCACATGCGACGTTAAATTAAAATCAACGTTATTTAGTTACAAAAAGAACACAAAAAAAGCTGATTTAGAAATGTAAAACAATTTCTCGAGGGAGTTACCTTTACTTTCCAGTAACAAATAGGTTCTTGATTCATTCAATTTAGCGTCTTGCCAAAAACAAGAGCGAGAAGATCAATCGCACAAGGTTATACCGCTAAAAATGAATAAGTATATTTATAAAGCGTAAATGAGGCATTGAAGAATCTGCTTGATATGCGCAGAGTTGGAACTGATGTTAATTGATTGGCTAAGTTAAGAGAGGCTAGGTTAAGAAAGGCTGGTAATAGTGATTAGCTAATAGCAGCTGGCAACATACTAAGGTTATCCGTGAAAGTTTGAGCGTTAATTTAGGCGGCACAGTCAAATCTGTAGAACAGCCGCCCATAAACATAATGATGTATCGACAGCTTTTTTATTAATAGTCGAAACCAATTTGCGCTTTGATACCCTCATTAAAAGCATGCTTAATCGGTTGTACTTCGCTTACGGTATCTGCCAATTCGATAATATCGCGGTGACAGGCACGTCCAGTAATAATCACATGCTGCATTGATGGACGATTATTCAGCGCCTCTATCACACGGGCTAAGTCGATATACTTATATGTCACCATATAAGTTAGCTCATCTAATAACACTAGGTTTATCGATTCATCTTTAAGTAACTTTTCGGCATCTTGCCAAGCAGACTCCGCAGCAGCCACGTCTTTTTCACGATCTTGGGTTTCCCAAGTAAATCCTGTGCCCATGACATAGAATTCAACCCCAACTTTTTCCAGTAGATTACGCTCTCCGCACTCCCATCCACCTTTAATGAATTGCACAACGGCCGCCTTTTGTCCATGACCAACACAACGTGTCACAGCACCAAAACCAGACGTTGATTTGCCTTTGCCATTACCCGTAAGCACTAATAAAATGCCCTTTTCATCTTGAGCGGCAGCAATTTTTGCATCGACACCTTCTTTGAGCTTTTGCTGGCGAGCTTTATGACGTTGCGCCTTAGTATCAGCATGGTTAACCTCAGTTGATTCAATGCTGTTATTGGTGACATTTTCAGACTTTTCCATTAAAGACTTCCTGTTAATTTATCCATATCAAGATGTGTTTCTAACACATCCGCTAATCTTTCTAATTGTTGCTCTCGAATTTGATTAATATCCAACGACTCAGCAGATGAAAGTCCTGCCCAGCGTAAAATCAGTTGGCAAGCATCGGGACTGTCAAATAGCCCGTGCATATAGCATCCCAGTATCTGATTATCATTGCTTACTTGTCCGTCAAAACGAAGCGAAGGTAATCCTATTTGTTCATCTTCTTCGTGATTGCCGATATTCTTATAAGCAACGCTATTAACGCTGCTTTTAACGCTGCTTTTAACGCTGCTTTTAGCGCTGGTATTAGCATTGGTATCAGCTTGTTCATAAAAAATTTCAATAGGTTGATTCAGGTTAGCCTCAGTCAATAAGTGACTTTCACCACAATGAATTTCATAACCTGACACCGCTACCTTATCGTCATCAAGCTGTAAGTAACCGCTTACTTTGGTGAGTAATTTTTCATTCGTGAGTGTGGTGTTTAATGCTAACAAGCCTAAACCTTTGCTTGAGCCGGCTTCGTCTTCAATGCCTAATGGGTCATCAATTTGATGGCCTAACATCTGATAACCGCCACAGATACCAATGACTTTACCGCCATACCGTAAGTGCTTATTAACCAGCTTGTCCCAGCCTTGCTCACGCATGAAAGCTAAATCGGCGCGCACATTTTTGCTGCCAGGCATGATAATTAAGTCGGCCGCAGGCGGCAGCGATTTCGCTTGGGTTTGTTGACTTATATAATGAAAATCAATCTGTGGATGTAAGCGAAGTGGGTCAAAATCAGTGTGATTACTGATCCTTGGGAACACAAATACAAGCACAGTGATTTTTTGCTGATGCTCGATAACGTCACTCGTTTTTAAAGGGCTATCAATCAAGGCATCTTCTGCATCAAGGTGTAAATCATGTAAGTAAGGTAATACCCCTAATACTGGCTTATTAGTATAACTTTCAAGCCAGTCAATTCCCGACTGCAACAAACTAATGTCGCCTCTAAATCGGTTAATAACAAAGCCTTTCACTCTGGATTGTTCAGATAAACTTAACAGCGCTAAAGTGCCTACAAGGTGTGCAAAAACGCCGCCCTTGTCGATATCTGCAATAATAATGACAGGGCAATCAACGGCTTCAGCAAAGCCCATATTAGCAATATCACCCTCACGTAAATTAATCTCTGCTGGGCTACCTGCACCTTCAACGATGACCATGTCATATTGATGCGTTAATCGCTCAAATGATTGCAAAACAGCATTCATCGCTGTTGCTTTATAATGGCGACTTTCTGGGCCAAAAAACGTTTTGGCCTCTAATGAAGTCAGTGCTTTACCATGAATGATGATTTGCGCTCCCGTATCAGAGCTTGGCTTTAACAGTACAGGATTAAAGTCAGTATGTGGTTCAAGCTGACATGCAACCGCTTGCAATGCTTGAGCTCGACCTATCTCGCCGCCGTCTTCTGTGACAGCACTATTTAACGCCATATTTTGGGGTTTAAATGGCGCAACCTGCGTGCCTTTTCTGGCAAATAAGCGACATAAGCCTGCCACTAAGGTGCTCTTACCTGCATCAGATGTGGTGCCTTGCACCATTAAGGTTAACGCTTTACCCGCTTGATAAGAATGGGGCTTACTCAACAGATGTAGTTTCTCCGAATCATCAGTATCAGCTTGAGTCACATCTTGGGAGGCAGTGTTCATATGGCGTTGCTGCTGGCTTTCGGGCTTTTCTTGATTGCTCATTAACGCCAATCATCCTTCAAATTTGGGTTATGTAAGTGATGACATGATGTCATTTCAACGTTGACGCATTACTTTATTGATATGGGAATGCCCGCAACCACTAGGCTAACCTTATCAGCTTGCGCAGCAATAGCTTGATTTAGCCAGCCAGCTTCATCAACAAAACGACGAGTTAACTCCCCTAACGGAACAATGCCTGAACCCACTTCATTACTAATAAAAATCACCTGCCCTTTTAATGACGGTAAACAAGCTAGCAAAGCTTGCTTTTGCTGTTGCCATAAGTCATCCACACCATTACGGTGCGTTTCTTCACTAGCAATTAAGTGATTAGATAAATATAAGGTGAGGCAATCGACTAATATTACGCAATCATCAGCGTGGTAGTTTTGCAATGTTGAGGCTAATGCCATTGGTGTTTCAATTAATTGCCATGGCAGATTGGAGTCAACTCTATCTTGCTGATGTTTGGCTATTCTGGCCGTCATTTCATCATCTAAGGCTGTGGCAGTGGCAACGTAAACACAACGAAAACCTTGCTCAGCATACTGCTTTGCAATGGACTCACCGTATCGACTTTTCCCTGAACGGGCTCCGCCTAAAACTAGATGGATCATGTTGATAAACCTATGGTTAAAATAATGCAGTAGCAGACAATTTCGCTAACTTGCTGCGCAGCCCCTAACGTGTCGCCAGTGTAACCACCAATTTGACGATTAAATCCCCATACCAGTAATTGTCTTGTGGCCACTAATGCTAATAATAGAACAAACGCCAACACACCGTTTAAACAAGCCAGCACGACAAAACCGCTTAAACATAAAATCAATAAATCATTAATGTGCTGATATTGAGCCAAAGGCTTTGACTTACTGCCGTCATCTTCGGTGACATACTGCTCAGAAAAAATCATGCTTGCTGCAACAACTCGACTTAAAGGATGCGCTACAATCAGTGCAATTGCTGCTTTAAGTGGGCTGTATAGGGCAATTTCAACCAATAGTTGCCATTTTAACAATAAGGTTAACCCGATGGCTAAAGTGCCATAAGTCCCTATTCTAGAGTCTTTCATAATGCGTAGCTTATCAGCGACTTTCCAGCCGCCACCAAAGCCGTCAGCCGTATCAGCAAGGCCATCTTCATGAAAGCCTCCTGTCATTAATACGCTGGCGATAATCGCTAAGATCACTGCAACACCGTTAGGCAGCACTAATTGGCTTAACCAAAACACGCTCGCACTCATTACGCCAACCAGTAACCCCACCACACCAAAATAACGACTGGCTTTATTTAACTTTTCACTGTCAAATTCAACCCAATTAGGTATAGGTATACGGGTAAAAAAACTCACTGCAATGAGCAATAGATTAAGCTGTTTTTTCAACCAACTGGCACGATTTACAGAGCCTGATTGCAACGACATTCATCATCCTTTGTTAGTTAAGTATAATCTTGACTTAGCTAGTGTTGCTTCATTAACTGAGCACAGGCAAAGCCATAACTTAAACCACATTACTGACACCAGCTTTGTCAAAACTGGCCATATCATTGTAAAAATTGACCGCCGCTTGAATCAGAGGTAATGACAACGCAGCGCCAGTGCCTTCACCCAAACGTAAACCCAGCGACAATAAAGGTTTAGCATCTAACGCTTGTAGCATTTTTTGGTGGCCTTGCTCATCGGATTGATGGGCAAAAATAAGGTAGTCTCTAGCACTTGGGTGTAATGCCACCGCAACTAACGCTGCCGCCGTTGCGATAAAGCCGTCTATCACCACCAGCATTTTCTTTTCTGATGCCGCTAAAATTGCGCCAGTCATTTGCACAATTTCAAAGCCACCTAAGCAAGCCAGTACATTTACAGGATCATGAATTTTGTCGCGGTGAAGATTCATTGCAACCGTTAATAGCTCACGTTTAAGTGCAAAGGACTCATCATCAATACCAGTCCCACGTCCAACACACTCTTTGACATCTAATTTTAGCATCGCAGCCATTATGGCTGCTGCTGAAGATGTATTACCAATCCCCATTTCCCCTAATGCAATAAGATTGCAGCCAGAATCAAAATGTCGCTGCACTAGCTCATTGGCAAAACTAAAACCATCTTTTACTGCGAGTAAATCCATTGCTTGTTTTTGATGAATAGCCTGAGTACCGGCTCCTAGCCTATAATCAGTCACTTTAGGGTGGTCGCTAGGGGTTAACATACCGCAATCAATGACTTCCAGATTCAATCCCATTTGGCGACAAAACACATTAATCGCTGCACCACCACTCGCAAAATTGTTCACCATTTGCTGAGTCACTGCACTAGGCGCAATCGACACCCCGTGATTTGCGATGCCGTGATCACCCGCAAAGACCAACATTGCTGGCTGATTAATGGCTAACTTTTGGCGGTTATTAAATGGTTCAGTTAACTGTACTTGCGCTATTTGCTTTGCCAACGACTCAAGTGAGCCTAATGCCCCTAGCGGTTTGGTTTTTTGGTTTATTTTATGTTGGATCTGTTCATCATTATGATGATTAACGGGATCAACTGCGAACATACTTCATACTCCCAAATGCGCCTAGCGGCGGTGACGTAACACAAATAAGAAAAACACACTACCAATTGCCGCAGTAATTATACCGACAGGCAATTCTTGGTTGGACAACAAACAACGAGCTAATACATCAATCCACACCATAAATAAGCCCCCTACAAACACTGTTGTAAAAATAGGTTGCTGGCCAGGAAAGAGTAACCTTACAGTATGAGGGATCATCAAGCCTACAAAGCCGATACCACCACAACTGGCGACTAATGTTGCTGTAATCAGCGAGCACAGAATCAACATATATAGCCTTAATCTGGCGACATTGACCCCTAGTGAGTGGGCAGTTTCATCCCCAGCTTGTATCGCAATCACTTGACGCTTGAACGCCAGAATAATTATCACGCTGGAGCACACTACAACAGCAGGGATAATCAAACCTGACCAACTGGCTTTGGCAAAACTGCCAAGGCTCCAGAACAAAACAGACGCCGCTGCTTGAGGGCTTGAGAAATACAACACTAAGCTAGTTAATGCGCCAAACATAAAAGAGGTAGCGACCCCTGAGAGCAGCATTCTTTCCACCTGACTTGCTCTGCCAAAACCCGATAACGACAGCACTAATAGCACTGAAAAAAGCGCACCGATAAATGCCCCAACAGGAAGACTTAATGATGACCAAGACCACCACGCATCATGACTAAATAACCCTGACCGGTAAATCGCGCCAGCCCATAAGCTATCGGACTGCGAAAGCCATTGCTGCACTAAGCCTTGAGTGCCGAAAAAACTCAACACCAACACAGCGCCAAAAGAGGCACCAGAACTTATACCAAATAAATAGGGATCAGCTAATGGGTTTCGCGTAACAGTTTGCAACACGCTGCCAGCCAAAGCTAAGCCGGCACCAGCAATAAACGCCAATATAATCCGAGGCATACGCAACTCAAACACAATACGTTCAGTTATTGCCGTTACGCCATCAGTGCTTGCAGAAGCGCCCAACATGGGTTCTGTAAAAAGTAAAAAAACTTGTCCGAAACTAATATTTGCCGCACCAAAACTGGCTGCTGCAATTGGGGTAATTAAGGTCATCAATGCTGTCAATGCCAATAAGCATTTATGGCGAAGGGAATAAGTCGCAAACATTAAATCCCCTCCTTGTTATCTTGTTGCCGTGTTTGATGACGGGGATGCTCATCTTGATAACCGTAAAAATAGGTAATCAATGGCTTACCATGTTGGGGATGGCGATTAACTTGGCAGCAAACACCAAACACATCGCCGATAATCTGCTCGGTTAACACTTGATCTGGTAACCCTTGAGCTATACACGCGCCCTGATTTAACAATAACAACCTATCACACACTGCGCTGGCTAAGTTCAGATCGTGAATTGACGCTATAACACTGATCCCCAACTGGCGCACCAATTCTAAAATTTGGATCTGATAACGAATATCTAAATGATTTGTTGGCTCATCAAGGATTAACAACTGCGGTTTTTGTACAATAGCTCTGGCAATAAGTGCACGCTGCTTTTCGCCTCCTGAAAGCTGTTCATATTGTTGGCTTGCTTTTAACGCCAAACCGACTTTATCTAACGCTTGCATCACATTATGTTTATCAGCTTGAGTATCTGTTTCAAATAGCCCTTTATGAGGCGTTAATCCCATTGCCACGATTTGTTCACAGCTCATTGCAAAATAATGCGGAGTCTCTTGTTGAACGACAGCAACTTTTGTCGCTAAATGCTTTTGGCTGATGCGGCTAATATCTTCACCAAACAAGGTGATCTGGCCTCTATCTGGTGAGATATAACGATACAAGCAGCGCAATAAACTGGACTTGCCTGCGCCATTTGGACCAATCAGTCCCAGCATTTCACCTTGTTGCAGTGAAAAGCTGACATTGGAAAGAATCGCCTGTTGTTGCACTGACCAATAAAGTCGAGCCACCTTAAGCGCCTCACCCATTGAGCCATCTCGTTGCTGCTGATTTTGAGTCATGAAGCCGTCGCCAGAAAAGCAGACTTAATACGTAAAGCACACACACTGACGCGTTGAGCATCTAATGCGACGTTACCTGACAAGCAATGACCTAATCTAGCTAGGTTCTGACACATAAACGCAATGCAATCTAATGCAGCGCCATGTATTACAGTGGTATAAAACATGAATTCTCCGCCTGAGTCACCCGCTCAGGTTGATTAAAGGCACTGGATAGTGAATAAATGCAGTGCGTAAAAGGCTGTGAACCATCATAAAAAAGCTAGGTATCTGACTTAGTTATTCGTAAAAAATAACATTACAGTTGCGGGTACAGTTCATGCTAATCAATCAGACCTTGAGTCAAGTTGAACCATGATTCCCTATTCATCCATTAGTATGACAAAACAGATTAACTTTATTTATTCTTAAACGATAGCGACAATAATCCATCCGCTATCGCGACCTATTTTATGCTTTCTTACAGATTAAGATAACACGTAAAAAAGTTTGTAAAGATTGTACGCTAAATTAAGGGCTTGTTCAGCAAAAACGCGCTGATGTGCCCCCTATTATTGACTCTATGCAGGCCAATGAAGTTGAAACTTAGGCTCGCTGCTTTCATCTGCCCAAAAAACTGAAATAGAAACCGTCGCGGCGTAATCAATGGATAAGGTGTTATATATGCCTTGGCATTGTTCAAGACCAAGCACCAAAGCAATAATGGTGCGTATGACACCACCATGAGTGACAATAATAGCCAAAGGTTCAGGGGTATTTTTTGCTAACTCAGAACGATTTACGTTAAGCTCAGGGCTGTTAGCTTGAAGCTCAGGGCTGTTAGCTTGAAGCTCAGGGCTGTTACCTTTAAGCTCAGGGCTGTTCGCCACTTGACGTAATTGCTGACACACCTTGTTAAAACCAGATGCGACACGCGTTTCAAATTCACTCATCGGCTCTGCATTCGGTGGTGTATGTTGCCAAGGATTGTCCCAGTATTGATTAATCTTATCGCCAAACTGTTCGTATAAAGAATCAAATGACACCCCATCCCAGTCACCAAAATCAATTTCGGCCAACTCTGGCATCAACTGCACCGCAGGTAATGGCGTGTTGACTGACTGATGAGTTTCATCATTCATTTCACTTAAGGCAGTGTTAGCAGTATTTAACTCAGTAAATAACCCATGAGTAAAATGTTGGCAGCGTTTTAAAGGTGAGCTTATCAAGCTTACTTTCGGAAAATGAGGCACAAAATCAATCTGCTTAATACGATTTAGCATCGTAGCCGCACCGAGTTCGCTCAAATTAACATCCGTTTTTCCACGCAATATATTGCCGCCTTCACATTGTCCGTGTCGCAGTAATACTATCTTAGCGTGTGATAATCTAGTCACTCTAGGCTCCCTTTTTATACATTCCTGCACGTTCACCGTTCACAAAACCGTTTATCTGCACCAAGTTCAGCATTATTCATCATACTGGACTGAGTTAGTGCATTCTGACACTTGCTCTTGGAAACAAACTTCACGTATTATGGCCGTCTATACGTTTAAATGTCCAAACAAATATTAATGCTGAATACTTTTACGAAGCGAGTTTGACTTAGGCCGCCTTTTATATAGTGCAAAACAAGGTATGCTAATTTCTCAAGTTTCGAATATTCACATAATAAGAAATAGCTAATAGCAACTGCTAGCATAGCAATAAAGGTACTCAAATATGGCGAAGTCGACTTCCTACAGTCAGGTTCTTGAACAACTTACCAATACGCTAAAAGAGCGTATCGTGATCCTCGATGGTGCCATGGGGACAATGATCCAAGACTATAAATTGGAAGAAGAAGATTACCGTGGCGAGCGCTTTAAAGACTGGCATTGCGATGTGAAAGGCAATAATGACATGTTGGTGCTAAGCCAGCGTCAAATCATTAAAGACATTCACACTAAATACATGTTAGCGGGCGCTGACATTATTGAAACCAATACCTTTAACGCCACGACCATTGCGATGGCTGATTACGACATGCAAAGCTTGTCGGCTGAAATCAACCTCGAAGGCGCTAGAGTTGCCCGCGCCGCCGCTGACGAAGTAGAAGCACAAACAGGCATTAAACGTTATGTTGCAGGTGTTCTCGGGCCAACCAACCGTACTTGTTCGATTAGCCCAGATGTGAATGACCCCAGTTTTCGTAATGTCAGTTTCGATGAGCTTGTTGATGCCTATGTCGAATCCACCACAGCATTAATTGAAGGTGGCGCAGATATCATTATGGTAGAAACCATCTTTGATACTCTCAATGCCAAAGCCGCCCTATTTGCCATTGAAGCCGTGTTTGATACTTTAGGCGATCGCCTGCCAGTAATGATTTCAGGCACGATTACCGATGCCTCAGGCCGGACATTAACCGGACAAACCACTGAAGGTTTTTATAACTCACTGCGCCACATCAAACCGATTTCTATTGGCCTTAACTGTGCATTAGGCCCTAAAGAGTTACGTCCATACGTAGAAGAATTATCTCGCATTGCAGAATGTCATGTTTCAGCGCATCCCAATGCCGGCCTGCCGAATGAATTTGGCGGTTACGATGAAACGCCAGAAGAGATGGCCGAGGTTATTATCGACTGGGCAGCAGAAGGCATGCTGAATATTGTTGGCGGTTGCTGTGGTAGCACACCAGCACATATCAGCGCGATTCGTGATGCCGTTATCACCCACGCGCCTCGCACTATCCCTGACATCCCTGTTGCGTGTCGCTTATCTGGGCTTGAACCGTTAACCATCGATGGTGACTCATTATTTGTCAACGTTGGCGAGCGCGCGAACGTCACAGGCTCTGCTAAATTCTTACGTTTAATTAAAGAAGAAAAGTTTGAAGAAGCCTTAGATGTGGTACGCGAGCAAGTTGAAAACGGCGCGCAAATCATCGACGTCAACATGGATGAAGGCATGCTTGATGGCGCAGAGTCGATGAAAAAGTTCTTAAACTTAATCGCCTCAGAGCCAGACATTTCTCGTGTGCCTATTATGATTGACTCATCTAAATGGGATGTCATTGAAGCAGGCCTTAAATGCGTACAAGGCAAATCCATTGTTAACTCAATTTCAATGAAAGAAGGCGAAGAAGCCTTTATCAAACAAGCCACATTAGTCAAACGCTATGGCGCGGCTGCCATTGTCATGGCCTTTGATGAAGACGGCCAGGCCGATACCCGAGCCCGTAAAACTGAAATTTGTACGCGTGCTTATCGTGTATTAGTTGATGTGGTTGGCTTTCCACCTGAAGACATTATTTTTGACCCGAATATTTTTGCGATTGCCACCGGAATTGAAGAGCACGACAATTACGCTGTCGACTTTATTGAGTCGATTAAAGACATCAAAGCCACGTTACCCTATGCGATGATCTCTGGCGGTGTATCGAATGTGTCTTTCTCGTTCCGTGGCAACAACCCAGTGCGTGAAGCCATTCATGCGGTGTTTTTATACCATGCGATTCAAGCAGGTATGGACATGGGGATTGTTAACGCGGGTCAATTAGCCATTTATGATGATATCGACCCTGAACTTAAAGAAAAAGTTGAAAACGTGGTGCAAAATTTACCTTGCCCCGTCGCTGATTCAACCAATACAGAACAACTACTTGATGTCGCTGAAAAGTTTCGTGGTGACGGTAAACAAGTCGCGAAAAAAGAAGATTTAGCATGGCGAGGTTGGCCTGTTGAAGAGCGCTTATCCCACGCCTTAGTTAAAGGGATTACCGAATTTATTGACCAGGACACTGAAGAAGCACGCCTACAAGCAGTCCGTCCACTGGATGTGATCGAAGGGCCATTAATGAATGGCATGAATGTCGTCGGTGACTTATTCGGCGCAGGTAAAATGTTCTTGCCGCAAGTGGTGAAATCCGCTCGAGTAATGAAAAAAGCCGTGGCCTATTTAAACCCATTTATTGAAGCCGAAAAAGTGGAAGGTCAATCCAACGGTAAAATCCTCATGGTGACCGTTAAAGGCGATGTGCACGATATCGGTAAAAATATCGTTGGTGTGGTATTAGCTTGTAATGGTTACGAGGTGATTGATTTAGGCGTAATGGTGCCTGTTGAGAAAATCATTGAAGTCGCCATTGCTGAAAACGTTGATATTATTGGCATGTCGGGACTGATTACCCCAAGCCTTGATGAAATGGTGCATAACGTTAAAGCCTTCCATAAAGCAGGTTTAACCATTCCATCCATCATTGGCGGCGCGACTTGCTCAAAAATTCATACCGCCGTTAAAATTGCCCCACACTCACCCACTGGGGCCATTTACATTGCCGACGCGTCTCGCGCCGTGCCAATGGTGTCAAAACTCATCAGTAATGACACACGCCAAGCGACCATTGATGAAGCGTATAACGAATACGACATGATGCGAGAAAAACGTTTATCACAGACTAAGCGTAAAACCATTGTGTCAATTGACGCTGCCCGTGAAAACCGCTGCCAGCATGATTGGGACAAGTACACACCATTCACACCTAATGTATTAGGTCGTCAAGTATTTGATGACTACCCACTAGAAGACTTAGTTGATCGTATCGACTGGACCCCTTTTTTCCGAAGCTGGGAGCTACACGGCCGCTTCCCAGACATTCTTGATGATAACGTCGTTGGTGAAGAAGCCCGTAAACTCTATAAAGATGGCAAAGCCATGCTTGAAACCATCATCAGTGAAAAGTGGCTCACGGCCAAAGCAGTCATCGGCTTATTCCCAGCAAACACCGTCAACCATGACGACATTGAGCTTTACACAGACGAGACTCGCACCGAAGTTGAAATGACCACTCATCACTTACGCATGCAGCTTGAACGTGTGGGCAATGACAACTTCTGTTTGTCCGACTTTGTTGCGCCAAAAGACTCAGGTGTGGCCGATTACATGGGCGGCTTTGCGGTAACAGCCGGTCACGGTATCGACGAGCATGTGGCACGCTTTGAGGCAAACCATGATGACTACAACGCGATTATGCTCAAATGTTTAGCTGACCGTTTAGCAGAAGCCTTTGCCGAACGTATGCATGAACGTGTACGTAAAGAATTTTGGGGTTATGCAGCAGATGAAGAGTTAGATAACGAGGCTCTCATTCGTGAAAAATACAAAGGTATTCGCCCAGCGCCAGGTTACCCAGCTTGCCCAGATCATACAGAAAAAGGCTTGCTGTGGGATTTACTCAAACCTGATGAAACCATTGGTTTGAACATCACAGAAAGCTATGCCATGTTCCCAACCGCAGCGGTATCAGGCTGGTACTTTGCTCATCCTAAATCACGGTATTTTGGTGTAACCAATGTAGGTAAAGATCAGGTTGAAGATTATGCTGCTCGTAAGGGCATGAGTATTGAAGAAACCGAACGTTGGTTAGCACCGGTTTTGGACTATGATCCAGAATAGAGAGTGATCCTGAGTAAGAGTGCGATTCAGAGTAATCGCAAGGTTACTCTGTAGTTTTTCAAACTTCGTTTGAATTAGAGTCAAAGTCGTGGCGCTTCGCCCACACCAGAGTCAAGGGGGAAAGCGCTTGTCCCCCTTAACAAACCCGCAGCCCCCCGGCGAAATATTCTGAAAAGCGAATGATTTCCAACGGGGGGGATATTGGAGGCTGCAGCGGTGTTTTATCATTGAGGATTATAAGTTTACTCTGACCCACTTAATTCACGAATTTAATAGGACGCTTGTGGTTCCCGAATTAAGTCCAGCAGTGACTTGATAGCTATCTGCCAATGCGATTTCAACAGCTTTAAGTTCCGTTACAAAGCGATGTGGCTAATAGCCAAGGCTCTTTTTCTCGCTCTGCACTTGCGCGAGACTTTTTGCTCAGTCTCGCTTTTTCACCCGTGGCCACTTTATCTTTTCGACCTTTTGCATTACGCTTAAAAATGACTAAACGTGATTTAAAAGAGACTGTCAGACTCTGACCCACTTAATTCACTGTTGCACTTTATTGCCTATTCCCTGAGCCATCACGCTTTATCCCTTCACTATCTCTGTATCGTGTTGCCATATTTTCCATGCAACTAAACTATTTTATTGTTTTATTGTGCTAAAAACTGCTCTTGTACGCTCGCCAATGTCGGACGTATCTCTAATGACGCATTGACATCCACCACAGGTAAGTCGTAGCGCTGTGTGGGTATTTTTTGCAGTTCCATTCGTGCATGTAAACTATTGGCAATATTCATATCATCAACATTTAAGTAATGGGGCTCAATGCCTTGCTGTTTTAATCCTTTTAGAAGCCTTTGGGTGTGGCCGCATGAGTCTCGCCCGTAAACAGCAACATAAGGCTCATTATACAAAGGGGGCAAGATAGGCTTTGGCCCAAAGTCCTGCCTGGCTTTATAGATGCACAAACTGAGCAGGGCAAATAGCATGATTTTTTTCAAAATTTAGTTTCCTTTGAAGTTAATTCAAGCCATTACAAATCTGATGAACGTTCAAATGGCTTAAATATGCCCTTATCGATAAGATGATTTTGTGAGCCAATATTGAATATACTAACGAATTTTGGGTACTCGTTATCTTTATATGAAAATTCACCCAGAATAATTCCAAGCTCTAAGAAGAGAATTTCACTGTCACAGGTATAGTTTTTTTTATCGAGCTGATAAAGATGATTCTCTAATGATGCACATTGAATAAGTTCTCCACCATTAATCGTAAAACCATCACTATCAAAAACATCTACAAGTACATTTATGACTGAGCCAATCTCAATCTTATCAAAACAAACAACAATTAAGCGATTAGATGATAAGAGGTACTTATGCACTAAATGATTACTTGGGTTTACGTCCTTATCCATCGGCTTACCCAGCATTTGTTCAACTTCATGGGGTGACATCCCCAACGTAACACCCATAATGCTCGAGTAAGAAACAATATCGATTTTCATGTTAACTCCTACTTACAACCTGTATTGGCAATTGCATTACTTTTATTACCTGTGCGGCTTGCATGTTGATTTTGTGGTAACATGCCTTTTCGAAATAAGTGGGTCAGAGTAAACTTAATTCCATAATTCAAAATGAAGTCAGATGCTCGATGATTCCCCGTTGGAAGTTGCCGAAGTGTATGCAGATAAATAGCGTAAACCTGACATGGCCTTTCTCGCACATCCATGTGCTTCTCGGCATTCAGGCATCCTGCCTATCAGAATCAGGTTAGCTTTCGCGGGGCATGAATGCCCCATCGGGTGCGTTAGCTATTTTCAAAATACATAGAGGATAGCTAGTTCATCAGGGTAATGCGGGGGTTAAGAGGACTCGTACTATTCCCCTTAAACCCAGAGTGATTGAAGCATCACGGTTTTTATAACAAGAAGCATCACGGTTTCTATTACAACAAGTGCGTGTCAGACAAGAAATGAGTAAACATAATTCCTCATAGGACTCGCAAATGTCGTTTGAAATGAAATAGCCTTAATGGCTTTGCTCTATCGCTGAGCGACGCTGAAAGCTCGGCTTTGACTCTACTCTTTTTTGATGTGCTAAAAGAGCAGGAAAATCATCCAAAGAAAAACCGCCTCTTAACGCTCTTGTGTAGCACCAATGCAGATATACATCAACAATTGACCATTGTTCTCCATACCACCAATTTGACGCTTTCAACCTTTTTTCAGCCTTCTCAAAATGACTGGTTAACATATTACGACCACTGGTTACGACATCACAGACATCTTTACTAACGGTGTAATATGCGGGCATACAGACATGGCGCACAGATGGGTGAACGGTACTGGAAAACCACATTAAATCTGAAGCATATACACACTTTTGATATTCATCTTCAGTTTCTGGCAGTAATTTAGAGCCTGGAACCAAACTATTTAAATACAGTAAAATAGCTGGGTTTTCAGTTAATAACTTACCTTCGGTTACCAGCGCAGGCACCTTGCCGAAAGGGTTAATTTGTAAATACTCTGGCGACTTTTGTTCGCCAGAAGCAAGATTAATTCGCTTAAAATCACACTCTAGTCCCAATTCTTGGATCGCATTAATTGTGACACCAGAGCATGCTCCTGGAGCATAAAATAACGTTAAAGCCATTGATATTACCTTTAATAAAATAAGCCGCGATGCTAACGGTTTAGATAAAGAACAACTGAATTAACCTAAGACACGGTTTTCAGTACATACATTACACAATTGATAAAATAAAACTAAATGGCAAAGTCCATACTTGTTAGTACCTAACCATGGCCTTGCGCGATTGATAATCACATAAACAAAAAGGGTTAAAGCAATTGGCTTTAACCCTTTCCACTATTCATTGCTTTTTTAACTTTTCGCCATTCCAAAGGTGTCACCTAAGGACTTATCAAAGTGACTAATATCGACTTTGTTACCTTTAATACGTTCAACTACAAGGTAGTTTACTGGCACTAATATCAAGGTGATAAAGGTGGCGAATATAATCCCGAAACCTAATGAAATAGCCATTGGGATTAAGAACTGAGCCTGAGTCGATTTCTCTAGTAGCAAAGGCATTAACCCAATAAACGTGGTTAAACTGGTCAACATAACCGGTCTGAAACGTTTAGCTCCAGCGGTTAATACCGCCTCTGCGATTTCCATCCCTTGGGCACGTTTCTTATTAATAAAGTCTACTAGTACCAATGAGTCATTCACCACGACCCCAACCAGCGCCAACATACCTAATATACTGAAAATCGTCAGTGGTGAGCCCATAAACCAATGGCCTAACACCGCGCCAATCAAGCCAAACGGAATGACGCTCATAACAATTAGCGGCTGAATATATGACTTAAACGGTATCGCAAGTAAGCTATAAATCATAAACAGCACAAATACTAAGCCCCATTGGAGCGAGCCAAAGCTGTCACGCTGCTCACGCGCTTCGCCTTCAAGTGAATGCCTTACGCCAGGGTACTGCTGCACTAAACCATCAAGAAACACTTTGAGGTCGGCTTGTAGTACGGTCATGTTGGTATTGTCTTTATCAACATCAGCAGTCACATTGAGCACGCGATAGCGATCGATACGTCTTATGCTAGAAGGACTTTTACCTGATGTCATTTTAGCCACGTGGCCAAGAGGAACCTGCGTACCTTGGCTTGTGGTAATCAATACTTTTTTCAAATCGTCTAGTGATTGGCGTTCATTTAATGGTAAACGTAGCATCACCCGAACATCATCACGACCACGCTGGATGCGCTGCACTTCAGAGCCAAAATAGAAATTTCTCACTTGGCTTGACACTTCTTGGCGAGTCAATCCGAGTGCTTTACCTTGCTCTGTTAGTTCAATTAACAGCTCTTCTTTACCATTAGATAAACTATCTGCGATATCAAATACTGTTGGATAGGTTTTGAGGTGTTCTTTAACCTGATCAGCAATTTCGCTTAACGTCTCTAATGAGTTTGCACTGAGCTGTACATCAATTGGATCTGAACTACGGCCAATTTCAGCACGATAGGTCATCGACTCTGCCCCAGGGATTTCACCCACACTCTTTCGCCACTCGGTTAACAGTTCTCGAGATGTGATATCAGACTCACGCTTTTCAGCAGGGGTCATTTCAAAACGAACACTACCCGCATTTGAAGTACCACCTCGGCCACCTGTTGTGGCTAAAATATTAATAATGACGCTTTCGCCGGTGTCTTCATCGCGATACTTTTCCTGCAATGCCTCAGCTTTGGCGGCAATGGCAATAATATGCGCATTGGTCACTTCAAATGGCGTGCCAGCAGGCATCGTCAGACTCAGTCGCACAGTTTCACTTGGAATACGTGGAAAGAAAGTAAACTTAGTCCAGCCCGTTGCTAACAATGCAGCTATGACTAACAACACACTTAAAAACAAGCTCAAAGTTGCTGTCTTATGTTTTAGAGCAACACGCAAGAAGGGTTGATAAAATTGAATAATCGCACGCTCAAACCCATCGGCAAACTTCTGCTGAAAAATCTCAAATCGATTGTATTTTTCTTTCTCACTTCGCAACTTAATGTGTTTTAAATGAGCTGGTAATACAAACTTAGACTCAATTAATGAGAACAGTAATACGGGGATCACCACGATGGCAATCTGCCCAAATATCGCCCCACGTGTGCCTTCAATAAACAACATAGGTAAAAAGGCGGTGACAGTGGTTAAAATCCCGAAGGTAACAGGCGCTGCAACTTCTTGAGTACCTAAAATTGCGGCCTGCTCGCCACTTGGTGCTGTCTTTAAGTGGGTATATATATTTTCACCAGTCACAATGGCGTCATCCACCACAATCCCCAGCACTAAAATAAACCCAAACAAGCTCATGACATTTAGAGATACGCCAAAAAATGGCATAAAAATGAAGGCCCCCATAAATGACACAGGGATCCCAATAAACACCCAAATGGCAATTGATGGACGTAAGAACAAGGTCAGTAATAACAGCACCAATATACCACCTTGCAACGCACTGCCAGTTAAGGTTGCAATACGGTTTTTAACGATTTCAGAATCATCATCCCAGTAACTTAAGCCATAGCCTTCTGGCAATGTCGCTTGTCGTGAGTCAATGTACCCTTTGACTTTATCAGCCACATCAATAGCGCTTTGCTGGCCAATACGGTAAACATCAATAAATGCTGCTTGCTGGCCATTAAATCTTGTTCTTACAGGGGTTTCTTCAAACCCATCATCCACATCAGCGACATCGCCTAAGCGGATAATCGTGCCATCGGCAGCTGATTTAATCGCAATATTGGCAAACTCATCTTTATAATAAGCTTGGCCTTTTGAGCGAAGTAAAATGTCACCGCCTTGGGTTTTTAGGTTACCAGCAGAGATATCGGTACTGGAGGCATTAATGGCTTTTGATACTTCGCTCAACGTTAGGTTGTATTGGCGTAACTTGTTTTGCGATAAGGCTAATGACACTTCATAGTTACGTACTCCGCTTAAATCTAGTTGGGTAACACCTTCAAGACGTAATAACTCATCACGCACGACTTCGGCAAATTCAAGGGTTTCTTTTTCACTGTACTTACCCGTTACCGTGACAGCAATCACTTCACGCTTACGTTGGGCCAACGCAATAACCGGCTTTTCTGCATCGGCAGGAAAAGTATTAATCGCATCGACTCGGCTTTTAATATCTGCCAACATCTCACGAGGATCATAACCACTTTCCACTTCGATGGTCACTTGCGAAGATGATTCTGATGAGCTTGAAGTAATTTTCTCGATACCTTCAAGATCTTGTACAGCTTCTTCAACTCGAATAGTAACGCCTTTCTCGACATCTTCAGGCGTTGCACCACGCAGCGAGATGCTGACCGAAACGCGTTCAGATTCAACCGTTGGGAATACTTCAAGAGGAATTCGAGTCGATAGTGAACCTAACCCCAAGACCAGCAGCATCAACATTAATAGGTTGGCTGCGACATGATTTTTAGCAAACCAAGCAATCATGGTTGTGCCCCCTCTTTCGCCGCTGGTTTGTTGTGTTTTCCATCAGGTTTAGGGCGTCGCTTTCCATCAAGGTTAGCTTTAGGTCCACCTTGAGGGCGGCTTGTTGTTGGCTCAGACCCCATTATCGTAACAGGAGTACCAGAGCTGACTTGACCAAGTGAGGTGGTAACGAGTTCGTCGCCATTATTAAGCCCCGCTCTCACAACTGAGTCTTGACTATTTTGCCATCTGATTGAGACGTCTTTACGTAATAACACGCCATCATTGACGACATAAACATAAGAGCCCTGAAAAATCGATTTCGTAGGAATAACTAATACCTGACTAAGCTTTTTACCCGCAATGTTTGCTGTTAGGTATTGGCCAATTTTCAATGGCATTTTTTGATTACTTTGATAATCGAATGGGTCATCGATTTGCGCTACAACATAAAGCTGCTGCGAGTTACTATCAATCGCACCTTCAGTACGGATCAGCTGTCCTTCCCATTTTTGTAGTCCAATTAAATCAGACTCAAAAGAAACTTTAGCCACCACTGACTTACCTTGCTCAGGCAATTCGACTAAGGCCAAATCGCTGTTATTGATCGGTAGGCGAATTTCTACATAATCGGTTGCATAAATTGTCGCAAGTTGGGCGTTGGTTGAAACAACACGGCCGACATCGACATGCTTTTCTAAAATACGGCCAGAAAACGGTGCGACAACTTGGGTACGCTCAAGCGCAAGGTTGGCTTTTTCAAGTGATGCTTGGTTTGACAACATTGCCGCTCTTGCTGCGGCAAGTTGTGGCTCACGTAACACCAATGCGGTTGGCTCACGGCCATTACTGAGACGTTGCCAATCGACTAAAGCTTGATTGGTTCGGGCTTGCTCTTCCAGCAATTGCTGCCTTGCAAGTAGTAACCCTGCTTCGGCAATTTTCACTTCTGCTTGGTAATCTCGATCATCAAGTTGCACCAGTACTTCACCTTTTTCAAAAAAGCCACCTTCTCGAAAATTAGGGCTAATGGTCAGAATTTGTCCTGATGCTTGAGTCACTAAAGAGCTTTGAGTTCTGGGTTTAACCACACCAAAACTGCTCACCTGAATTTGATAATCTTGTGGTGTTAACGTTAATGTTTCAACCGACATCGGTGCTATTGCCATCGGCTTGCCACGTTTGGTTGAAGGCGGGTTAAATGTAATCGTCGCAATAGCAATCACAGCTACAGCAATTATGCCAACAGGGATAAGGTATTTCTTGTTCATCATATTATTCTTCTTCTGTAACACTCGCATCCAGATCGCCACCTAAAGCAAGGTGCAATCCAATACGGTTGGCAATGATTTGATTTTTTAAACTGATGACTGAGCTTTGCGCGACAAAAGCACGGTTCTGAGCGTCTAACACTGTCGTGTAGCTCACAAGTCCGCTTTGATATTGCTCAAAAGACAAAGTTTCAGCTTGTAGCGCATTCTCCTGAGCCTTTAACGTTGAGCGATATTGTTGCTGTAAACTTGCATCTAAATCTAAGTTATTTTCAACCACTTCGAAGGCGTTAAATAAGGTACTTAGATACTGCTGCTCTTGTTGCTTCAATTTCAGTTTTTGTTGTTCAGTTTGCGACGCTAATCGACCCGCATTAAATATCGGCGCGGTAATGCCACCAAAGACTGACCACGAGCTGTAATCACCGCTCAGTAAGTTAGCAATGTCGCTGCTAGACGTGCCAATATCAGCACCTAAGCGAAGGGCTGGATAACGTTGTTTTTGGGTATATGCCACTAAGGCGTCTTGAGATAACAGCTGATACCACGCAGCTTGTAATTCTGGCTTGCGTTTAACTAACTCACTTGGCACACCAATCTTGATCCCTTGAGGCAGTAATGGCAGCTTTTCATCAATGAGTAATTTACCCGCAGGATATCCGCCCAGTAACCTTTCTAGGGTTCGGATATCTTGGTTATGCTGGCTTCGTTGGGATAACAGATTGGATTTTTCACTGTGATATTCATTTTGCGTCAGGTAGACATCAAGAGATTCGTTCAATCCCTGTAAATACCCTGACTCAATAATCTCAAAGTTTAACTTGGCATTTTCAGTTCGGCGTTCAAATAACTTCACTAACTCAGCTGAGGTTACCACCTTGTAGTATGCAATAACGACGTCAGCTACCAAGGCATCTCTTGCTTGTTGGTAATTGGCTTCCGCTGTAAGTAAATTGAGTTTAGAGGCTCTAGCATTGTCAGATAATTTGCCCCAAATATCCAACTCATAACTTAGGTCTAAGCTCAGGTTATTGAAACTGGTTGAGTCATCACTGTTACCACTACGACCACTATTAGCGGACAAATCAAGTTCTGGCCAAAAGCTGGAGTCACTGACATTGAGTTGCTGCTTTTTGACCTCAACTTCAAGTGCTAACTGCATCAATTCTTGGTTGGTATTTAGGCCAATACTGATAAATTCGAGTAATTGATCTGTTGCAATCGGCGTCACCCAGCTTTGATTATCTTTTAACGATTCAGCATCAGTGTGCCAAGACGCTGGAAGTTGCGGCGTCACCAAAGGTTCGTCCAGATATGAGGAAGAGCTGCAAGCAGATAAAATGACTATCGAAGTTGCCACAGCGACCTTGGTAAAACGTCTTTTCATTAATGGGAAGTCCATTTTTATTTATTATTTTGTCGAATTGTTACGTAATTGATTTTAAATAGTTCACTATTTAATTCAAATAGCCGCGGGGTAACTTTGCACAGTTTTACATTAGAGTTGTGATGTCTCTCGGTTAAAGCATCATCCTTATGCATCCATTGGCGATATTTGTATCATTTTATGTATTTTTAGCTTTTATTTTAATTCTGTGAACTATGCACCTACTTTCAGCGAACACTTGTACCCATAATAACCCAACAGCAATTTTGACTATTGGAGTTAGTGATGCAAGACGTAACCTGCCCTCAATGCAGTAACAATATTGACCTGAACATTATCACTTGTCCACATTGCCAAGCTGCTCAAGGATTAGATGCGCTTAGTGGAGTAGACCCAGATATTCGTATTAAAAATCAAAAACTCGCAATACTCTTTGGTTTTGTACTAGGTGGATTTGGCCTGCATAAGTTTTACTTAGGGCAGCACCTAAAAGGAAGTGTATATCTTTTATTCTGTTGGACATTGGTGCCAATGGTCGTTGGCTGGGTGGATGCTATACGTACCTTAAAAATGAGCCCATTTAATTTCCAGCAACGATACAGTCGTAAACCAAATTACAGCTATATTTAACATCTAAGTCATTACACGACTATCGGCGCTGGCTTAAATCACTCTAATAAACGTGGCTGCTCTGCCACGTTTATCTATTCTTCATAAAGACTAACCCTGTTCAATATTATCGAGTTAACGACTCAATCTGCTTATATTCGAACTCTCTTTTCGGCTAAGTTTAGCAAAACTATTGTTAACTTTTTATTTCAACAGACTAGACATCACCTGGTAACTCTCATAACCTAAACGTGATTTAGATCACATTTTGTATATAAGTGATATCAGTCATGATAATGAAAAGGAGATGTCTATGAATAAGTTACCTTTAAAGGCACTTGTCACAGTGATGTGTGTGTTCAGTGGAAGCGTATTAGCTGAAAGTAGCGTTATTGAATGTAATGACTGCACTGCCATGCAAAAAGTTAATGCTGTAGCAGGCTACGATAATGGTGTGGTATTCGTCGCAGACTTTGTGAACTATAAACTGAATAAGTTTGTTATATCTGACGACAAGAAAATCAAACAGGCTCAGCTTACTGCCAGCGAAGTTCAACAAGTAAATCAGCAGTTTGATTACCGTAAAACCACACTCATTGCTGCAAAATAAAAAGCAGCAAACAAATAGAAGCAAAGTGGTTAATATTTCAATCGTTAGCAAGCGACAAACGACTTAATAACAAAGTCACTTTTGTTGTTTTATAAAAAAGCAGCCTGACTACAGTTTGGCTGCTTTTGGTTTAAATGAAGGCATGTTTACTTATTAAGATGCTTGACTATGGTGTCTTGTGCTTGTTGCTGAGTTGCGACTTTTGCAGTGGTTTCAATTTTAGCTGTCGCCTTATGGCCTGTCATATCTTCAGCAATATGCAACCAATCAGGGTGCCAATAAAAAGAATTACCCGAAACCGTATTCCAGTTATGTACGCCTGCTTTCTCACCTTGGTAGATGAGATCGCTCATTGAGTATTTCATCACGTCTCCTTATCAAACGAATAAAGCCATATATTCACTTGTTAATTGTTCATATCTACAAGCGAAAAGTTGCTTATATTACGTTCAATTAAAGCATTAGAAGTGATACTTCACCAATAAATTAGTCACGCTTTGATCGGTATTAAATCCTGAACTGCTTTTAATGCCGTATTTATTCTTCCAATAGTCATACTCAATACCCACGAATAACGCGCTATCTCGCATGCCGACTTGTTTACCTAAATCATATTTAAGCTGCGGGTTAAAATGGACGTTTTTTTCGTAACTACCATCAGAATCAACCACCCAATCAATAAAGCCATCAAACACAATCGTCGACTCGCCAACTGGCCAACTCATCTTCCAAACTGGGGTAATTTGCCAAGTGTCACCATCGCGCCCATCGGGCAAACGTTTATACATATTGAGTTGGAAAAAATCGAACCCTGGAATGGCTAAATCTATCCCCGCACCAATTAAAAATGACTCAACATCACCTTCACCAAACTCTATAGTTGTTGCCAGTAAGACATCTTTAATCATGCCAGCTTCTACGGGTTTATCTAGCATTTTACTGAAGCTAAAACGCGGACTAAACTCGCCGTAATAGGTGTTTTTACCGTTTAGGAAATCTTCTGCACCGTTATATTTAGTGAAGTCGACAAACATAAATAAGTCACCTACATTCCAACCACTTGCGTGCTCATAAGTAATAGTTTGCTGAATTTGTGGGTTAACTTTAAAGTTATCGCCATAAAGGTAAGACAGGCTATTATCTTGCCAATGCACTATATCATTTGAAGTCGTGTCATTTGCTGCAACAACAGGAGCCTGACAAAGCAGTATCAGGGCGAGCAAGCGTTTCATATTCAGTCCTTGTAGGTATCATTCTTATTAATTATCAACGTAGCTGTTTCTTCATAAGATAAAAAACGATGCAGATATTATTATCCCCATAACAAAACAGTGGTAACTATTATGACAGTTTGTTTACAGATAATTAAGGAATAGATAACGCCTAGGGCACATTTTATTGTTTTATTGAAGCAATTATCTCAATGAGTAACCCTAGTCCATGAACAATTCATTTCTTTCTGGCTCGTTTAGTTCTAAATAAGACAGCTTTCAACTATATACAAATCCTTGATTCTGTTTCATTGCTGATGATATTTATCTCAAAAACCAACTGTACTAGATTTGGACTCATGAAAGATTCACCCAAGGAATGAATATTATGCGACCTAATCAATTACAGCGCGCTCGCGCCACAAGCCTACCTTCTCGAGAAAACATGCTTCAACGATCGCCTTCTGTACAACAGTTTTGGGATGACAATACCGAATTGTTCAGTGAGGCTTGGCATGAATGGGAAGCGAGCGAGCTGGCCAATCTGTTACCGCTCAATGATGCTTTGCTCGATAGCAAACTGCGCGAGGCTGTTACTCAAGCATGGCAAGATCCCAGCAAAGAAAATACCGTTCGTGAACTTTTGCACGAAGTAGCGCCAGGTGTGTTTAGCTTCCAGCTGTTTGCACCAGAAAAGCTTGCCATATTGCGCGACTTTTTAACTAAAGCGGCCGATGCTGAGATCCCATTACGACCTCCATATGGCATAGTGCTCAACCGCGGAGGAGCAATGTTAGATCCTCGCTCTGAAGGGTATCTCGCAGCGCCAGAATTTCAGCACTTTTATCGCAGTCTGTTAGATAACTACATGCGCCCTATTGCACGCTTGTTATTTCCAGAAGTCACTGGCTACGACACGCAAACGTTTGGGTTTTCAATTCAGTATCAGCCCAATAAAGATACCTCGTTGCGTATGCATTCGGATGCATCTTCAGTCACACTGAATATCAACCTCAACTTGCCTGAGGAGCATTTTACTGGATCTGGCGTGAATTTTTACGATGCCAATACTGGTAAAATGGTTGAACAAGTATTCGAGCCTGGCATAGCGTTGATCCATCGAGGTCATGTACCTCATGCAGCGAAGCCTATCATCAGTGGTGAACGTACTAATATGGTATTGTGGTTATACGGTGACAATGGCCAAATTCCCATGCAAGGTATCAATAATACCCAACACGATGCAAAACAGCGTTGGACTACGCCAACAGCAAACTTTGATCGTTATGCGCCCTTTTAATCACAGTAAGCAGATGCTTAGGTGATCCCCCAAGCTCATGAATATTAAAAGCGCTAGAAGTTGTGGCGACTAGCGCTTTTTAATTAATGCCAGTCAATAGACAACTCAGTAGAGTGATTTAGCGAATTCAATTAGAGCAATGTCGGTTAAATTGATTTCAAGTAGACTCAAGTCGACAACAAGGTTCAATGAAGTACCCCCTATAAAAACCAGTTCTTGAGAACTGAAAAATCTAATCAAGTTTTGTGGCACAACCCCATATATGAATAGATGCTCTGACATCTACAAACGGCAAAGCAATAACAAAAGTGAATTTAGATTCGCAAAAGTGTAGATTAATAAACCAAAGCCTTGTATTCTCTTTGCCCAAAAGTAATCCGCTTACTCAAAAATCGCAGATTACTCAAAAATAATAGCTAATTCAGCTACACATTTGCTTATATAAAATGAATAACAAAGGCGAGTCATGATAAAACCAATAATAATCACAACTTGTTTAACCATAGTGTCCACCTCAGTATTTGCCAATCCAGCCTATCATAATGAGGCAGCAGCCAATAAAGCCGTGGAGTTCGCTCCTGGGGTCATTTCAACAACTGAGCACTTTGAAATTAATACCGTGTTTAATCAATCTGGCGATAATGTCATTTTTGCCCGTTGCAATGATGATTTTAGCCATTGCACTATGATGCAGTCTTCATTTGATTCAGGTAACTGGCAATCCCCTACACCACTAGCGATATCAGGCGAATACTTAGATGCCGATCCTTATTACAGTGCTGATTACTCACAGCTATACTTTGTGTCTAAAAGGCCATTAAAAGGTGAGAAAGAAGAAGCAAAGGAAGTCAATATATGGCGCTCAACGTGGAAAAATGATCAATGGCAGCAACCTGAGTATCTCGATATCAATTCAGATGCCGCCGATCTATATCCATCACTGACAGACAAAGGCGAGCTTTACTTTCCTTCATTTAGGGACAATGGTCGACATATGTTTGTTGCTCAGCCTAAGGGCAATGGATTTACGACACCAGAACCTTTACCAAGCCATATTTATGGCGTGAACGGTAATATTGGTGACTCAGCAGTCTCACGCGATGGAAAAACCATCGTATTCAGTATAAAAGATCGTCAAGACAGTTTAGGAAAAGGCGATCTTTATATCTCACACCTCGTGGGCAATGAGTGGACAGTCGCTAAAAGCTTAGGCGATAAAGTTAACACAGCAGATCATGAGTTTACGCCGATTATTTCTCCCGATGGTAACTACTTATTTTTTACTCGTATTGAGAACGGTAAAGGCAATTTATATCAAATTCGTTTATCTGCATTAATGGCTGATTAGCCACCACAAGTATTAATTTTATCAAGCAATAATTAAGGCGCCATATGGCGCCTTAATTGTTGCTAAAAATCAGTTCACACGCATTAACTATATGGCGTGGATACGCTATATTTTATTTTTTTATCAGAAACTTAGTTAATATTTGATAACAAAGCAGGATTAATAACTAAATTCCTCACGCCATGAGCATGGTCTTCTTTAAACTCATTCCCACGGCACCATTGGCCCACAGAGTCGATATTGACCTTAGCCACCTTTGGCCTAACACGCCAAGAAACCTGCAATGGCGATCCTTTTTCGTTATAACCCGGCCCTGTTGTCGAACCGCTATATTCAACAGGATCGCCCATATTGTTGAGCATATTAATCGCTTGATATTTGCCTTTTGTTTGTTCAACTTTCGTCAACTGATTAAAGTCTAAACCCTGACCGCCCCCAACAAGCACAAAGACTTGGGTTTCAACTCTCAACTGCGGGTTAGCAATGGCTTCATTCATGCAAGCAGCCAAACTTTCTCCTGGAGTGACCTGTGCAGTTGAATGAACATAATGTAGCTCGATAGTATCACCTGCGTTTAACCCACCATTTTTACTTGGACATACAGCCATACGTGTTTGCATCATTTCTTTGTCAGTTAAAACACCATTATATTTATAACCTGACTGATACCCTTTGCCATCTCCGTTACCCGCATAAGTCGTAAACTCGCCACCTGAATGCTCTGCATTTCTATGAAAATGAATATTACACAGATTCATCTGGCTATAACTTGGGGCTGCACTAAAGTGAATGGGATTATTGCCTGTGACTTGATTGAGATCTCTTGGCGATTGCGGACCAAATCCCTGCCCTTGAGTTTGACTTGCAAGTTTTGCTCTTTGATCGCTAATAACCTGATCTGATACTGCCGCTGTCACCCCACATGTATGTAGCAATAAACCACTCGCTGCGAGTGTGACAATTAACCTGTTGTTCATAGAATATCCTTTTCAATAATTAACCAAAATGTCGAAGTCAGTTCTGCATCTATTTGTAGACTTTGGCCTCTGTAGCACTCGTCTAACAACCAAATTTAGCAATCACTAATTAAAGATAATAATAGTCAAAAGTTCAAAAAACGGTCAACTTTAGCAACATACTGCTCGATCTATTTTGAGCTTCACAACGTATGAAGATTAATCAATTAGGTAAAACATTCTTGTCACCTAGTTAATTTTCACTTTACTGCTATCTTTACAACATTAAGCAGTAAACATGCACTGGTATTAACCAGTTGGTATCTCAGTCACTTTTATACTCAATCGTGATTCAACGTTCAGCTATATAGTGACACCGTCATTATCAACAGGGTGAAACCATGCAAAAATTCAAGATGTTACTTAACACCGTCTGGCAGACAATTAAAAAGCCCAGTGTGCATTTCAGTTTAGGTTTTTTAGTTATCGGTGGATTTATTGCAGGGATCATATTCTGGGGAGCCTTTAACACTGCCCTTGAAATGTCGAGCACTGAGGAGTTTTGTAGTAGCTGTCATCAAAATGTTTATGAAGAAATGAAGCCCACGATTCATTACACCAATCGTAGCGGCGTGCGAGCCACTTGTCATGATTGCCATGTCCCCCATAAATGGACAGATAAAATTGCCCGTAAAATGCAAGCATCTAAAGAGATTTGGGCACACCTTGTCGGCTCGATTAATACACCAGAGAAGTTTGAAGCTAAACGACGTGAACTTGCCGAACATGAGTGGCGCCGTTTAAAAGCAAATAATTCATTAGAATGCAGAAATTGTCATGAATTTGATTATATGGATTTCACCCGACAATCTGAGCGGGCAGCAAAAATGCATTCAACCTACTTAGAAAGTGGTGAGCAGACCTGTATTGATTGTCATAAAGGGATTGCGCATCATCTGCCTGACATGGCTGGAGTGGAAGGCTTTTAACTAGGCTTAGCAGTCAAAATGACTTATATAAAATAACTGGCATTATTTTGCGTTACTTTAACGTTAATCTATTAAGGCTTTAACTTTCAAAGCCTTAAATAGTTAACGTCTTAAATAGTCAAAGCCTATTTGAGTCAACAAAATTAGTTTTTAAACTAACAAGTTTTTCAGTAATTAGCTTTTCTATGATTAGCTTTTCAAAAGCAGCGGCGTTCCAGTAAAACGAATACCAGCCCAACCATGTTGCATAAACTGGCGAATATTCTGATGATCCGCACCTTGAGGCGTGGCTAACACATCTTGGTAGTATTGCCCGAAAAGCTTAAGCGTTTGCGATTCCGACAATTGATGTCGCATTGCAAATGAAAACACTTTGCAAGACCCTAAGTTTTGTTCTGCACTGTTTTGCTGCTGACCATTACTAAATGCAGTCGGAGTAAACTCATAATACATGTCGATGATCGCCATTGTATCTTCAAAACGGCGCTCCTCTTTGCGATCAATACCGCTAATAAAACGGACTAACTCTGCTTGATGCATTAACGCTTCCTTATAAACTAGGTTAACTTCATTGTATTCATCATTGAATTAACTGCAGCTTAAAAGGAGGCTATAACAAGGTCAACTGAAACATTTTCTTATTCATCAGCGTTTAAATGACCAACTTTCACTAGAATAACAGTGTCTTGTTCAACATACGGATTATGCAGGCTTAAATGCGGGCTTCTAATCCAACTTCCTGCAGGATACCGTCCATGCTCATCGATAAATTCACCGCTAATCACGTATATTTCTTCTCCGCCAAAATGACGGTGGGGCTGAAATTGACATCCCGCTGGCCAAAAGACTAAAGCGGTAGATTCAATTAAATGTTGATGCAACGGCATGACCTGTAATTCGCCTTGGCCAGGTAGCCAATCAGTATTACGAGTATCAACTCTGACTTGCTCTGTATCACTTGGTAAAAATTGATGTAACTTTACTAATAACTCACAGCCTTGCTCGCTAAAAGGGGCATGACTAAAACCTTCAGGATTACGAATATACGTGCCTGCAGGATAGTCACCTGTTTCATCTGAAAATATCCCTGACAATACAAAGATTTCTTCACCTAATGGGTGTGGGTGAGATTTAAAACTTGCGCCAGCATCATACTTAACCACACTGGTAGCATGACCTCGCTCGGCTTCCTCGCGAGCCAAACGTTTACGCCAAACGCCTTTAGCTGGGCTTTTATCCCAATTCAGCTCATGAGTATTTATCACGACGCGTTGGCTAAAATCCATATTGATAGTGTTCATGTATAACCTATTAAACCTTGTATTGTATCTCTAGGGTTATCATAGGGGGATTAGCCAATAAAACCTAGTGGGCACAAAACCGTACACTAGGTACTTTTTTGTACTATTTATTGATTAATAAGATAAAAAATAAAAAGCCTGCTCATTAAGTTGAACAGGCTTTGCTGGGGGAGTGCAACAATATTCAATTAGGCGATGAAACTAATTGAAAATTCCTTACTTAAACGGCACTGGGCGTGGCGTATTTTCATTTGAAGGCGGTAAAATCGGTAACATAATTTGTGGTTGTTCACCGGTTAAGCTCTTTAAGAAATCAACCATTTGCTTGGTTTCTTTTTCACTCATTTCCTGACCTAATTGGATATCAGCCATGGTGTTAACCGCTTCTTCAAGTGTCCAAACACTGCCATCGTGGAAGTATGGATAGGTCAGCTCAATATTACGTAGTGTTGGTACTTTAAAGACAAACTTATCCGCTTCTTTACCTGTTACGCCTTTACGGCCAACGGCTGGGTTATCGGTATGGAATGGTTTAACTAAGCCCATTTTCATGTACATAGTACCGCCAACAGCGGGACCGTTATGACAAGCTACACAGCCTTTATCTTTAAATAATTGATAACCCGCTTGAGCGTCGGCTGTAATGGCTTTCTTATCGCCTTCTAAATACTTATCAAATGGGCTGTTTGGTGTTACTAACGTCTTTTCAAATACCGCAATGGCGTCTGTAATTCTGTCGATGTTAACTTCTTCAGAACCATAAATTGCTTTAAAACGTTCAACATAGCCAGGCATTGAAGCAATAGTACCAACAGCGAGTTCATGGGTATAACCCATTTCTTTAGGGTTATCGATAGGACCCGCAGCTTGCTCTTTTAAGTTAGCAGCACGACCATCCCAAAACTGCGCTAGCATGTAGTCAGCATTTAATACTGTAGGCGAGTTAATTGGACCTTCTTGCCACTCATGACCGATAGACGTTGGCAATGCATCCACACCACCTAACGATAAGTTATGGCAAGAGTTACAAGAAATAAAACCAGACATAGATAAACGTGGTTCAAAGAACAACATTTTACCTAATTCTACTTTTTCAGGTTCGGTGATAACAGCAGGTTTAATCACCTCAATTGGCTCACTTGCTTGAGCTGTAGAAATTGAACAAATTGAAGCAATAATAAAAGCAACAGAGGTTAGCTTGAACATAACGAATAACCTTTTAAAGTATGTGGTTTAATTGCAGCTATCTTATCCTCGCTTTTTTAAGAGATAAAATGACAAAATCCGATTGAGTCTATCGCAGATTTGGATAATAAAAACGAGACTTAAATCACTGTTATTTTTAACAAATAAGGTAGGTTAACAGCTAAATTGATTAGCATTGCTAATTAGGATTAAAATCTCGATTAGAATGGAATGAGATCACACTAATTTGTATCAAAAAAGCGACTCATTTAGCCCCAATTATGACAATTATCTTCTAACTTACAGCGCAAATACGCCCAGCCTTTTCAATTTCCGCCCCAATCAAGTTTGTTAAAGGCGGTTTTCCAGCGTTAATTCCACCAGCATCGCCCAACGAAAAACAACATCATGGTGCATTTTGCTTTCAGCATATTGGCCACTTTAATGAAACAACTATGCTAGAGTTAAGAAGTCTTTAGAGACTAAATAAATGGAATAACTCGCTTTTATTAAGCGTGACGAGGTAAAACGTAAAATGGATGTGCAACTACCACAAATCACCCAGGCTTGGACCAAACTGAAAGCCCTGTTAATGGGGCAGCCTGCTATTATTGCTGATGCAGAAAGTGCTGAAGGAAAGTTGTCACTGAAGGAAATCGCTAGAATTTACCCCCACCACCATCCAAAGGCGACAGTGGAAAAAACCTTACTGTATAACCCTATAAAAGCTGATCCAGCTAAAGATTATCATGCAGCCGATAAAGACGTAGCGGCGCTACCTGAAGCGAAAAATGCTAATCATAGGATAAAACAACAAGTCGATATATCGCCATTATCCGAGCACACTCGCTTTATTGGTCGCGAACATCAATTTATTCAATTAACCGACTCAGTTACTCGTTGGCAGCAAAATAAAGGCGAGTTAACTGCTGTTACAGGCCCTGCTGGTTCAGGTGTTAGCTCTTTTCTCAATCAGTTTCATCATTGGTTTTTAACCCAGCAAGCAACTCGCCAAACAGAAGCGGTACATATCACTTATCTTAGTTTTTACCATGCAGCTTTAACCACAAAAGAAACCATTGCTAACCTTTGTTACTGTTTCAATATTAATGATGCTCCAGTATCGATTACCGCAGCGATAGCCTTAATAAACAAACAGCCTGCACATGTTATCATTATTGATGATCTCCATAAGCTAATGCTCAGAATGATGGGTAACTATCAAGCTTTAGTCACGTTTGCCACCATATTAATGGAAACCCGACAACGTCATTGCTGGGTACTGGGTTGCGAAACCTATGTTTGGCACCGCTTATCATCACAGTACGCGATTACCAATTTTGTAAAGTTCGTCATTAAGCTCGACTATTTTGGCCTGTCAGAATTTCGCGATGTGATACAAAGCAGGGTTGCACAAATCGGACTGCACATTACTGATAATCAAGATGATGACGCTGAAAAGTTAGCATTTGAGCAACTCACAAAACAATTGCACCAAGCCACAGGTGGCCATAGTAAATTGGCTTGTGTATTGATATTTCATGCATTGATTCAAGACGACAACCACCCGCTAACAATAGCCCCGCTTTGCCTGCCAGATTTAACCAGCTTAAAACAATGCAGCGACGACGATTTGTTTAGCCTTGCAGAATTATACGTTCACGGTGGGTTACGGATTTTTCAGCATGCTGAAATTTTTGCCTGTAGTATCGAGCAAAGTGCACTTAAGCTTGAGTATTTATGTCGCCAAGGATTGATAAAAGCGCATTATTCAAAACAAGATTTTGCCCAACATTATTATGTTATCACTCCCACTTTAACACGACTGATTGCCAGCCACTTAGTCAATCACAATAAGCTCTACCTGTAGGAGTTAGTATCATGGAAGACTCACGTAAAGCCCTGCAAGCCATATTAGATATTATTTCATTCGATAAGTTATTCGCCTTTGCCTTGGTGTGTTTCTTTGCTTGGTTATTGCTCGTGGTTGTGCAAACTTTGCTGACACATTTAACCGTAAAATTACCCAAATACCGCTTATTGTGGAGCCGCTTATACCCATTTGTAAGACTATTTATTTGGGCTACAGTCATTATCTACACTATTGCCGAAATCATTAACCCGCACGAAAACCTGGTACTCGCAGTGATTGGCTCCATTGGTATTGTGCTCGGTTTAGCAACCCAAGAACCAGCTAAAAACATGATTGCTGGGCTGATAATCATGATAACCCCACCCTATCGTGTTGGGGATATGGTGACGTTATCAGGCCATTACGGCGAAGTGATTCAACTCGACTGGAGCGTCACTTGGCTTAGAACTTTTGATGATAATACTGTGATGGTGCCTAACGCTGAGGCGCTTAAAACTGCCGTATCAAATGCCAATAGCGGCGCATTAGATGAAATGGTTGTCGTTAAATTCACTTTACCGATACAGGTTGATCATCAACAAGCGACTCGATTAGCAAAAGAAGCGACACAATGCTCACCTTATACTTTTTTAGACAAGCCTATTACGGTGAATATTGCCACTCGTTATGAGTTTGGCGAGCACCTTATTGAGCTAACCGTCAAAGCCTATGTCATGGATATTCGCTTAGAACGTAAGTTTGCCAGCGACATTAATTTGCGCGTCATCAACGCCTTTAAACAGGAAAAATTCTATCCTATGTCAACTTCTGAGACCGCAGAGGTCATTAATTAAATCTCTGCCATATCTTGAACAGCTTGGCATTTGCTATACTCTTGCCAATTTTACTACTTATCATTGCAAAAATAGCCAGCTTAGGATGTTGATATGACTCAAGATGAAATGAAAAAAGCCGCCGGTTGGGCAGCACTAGAGTACGTTGAAGAAAACAGTATTGTTGGTGTAGGTACTGGCTCAACGGTTAATCACTTTATTGATGCATTAGCGACAATGAAACACGACATTCAAGGTGCGGTTTCTAGCTCTGAAGCGTCAACTCAAAAGCTAAAGCAATTAGGCATTGAAGTATTTGATTTGAATAGCGTGTCTGATTTATCAGTGTACGTTGATGGTGCTGATGAAATTAACGCCCACATGGACATGATCAAAGGCGGCGGCGCAGCATTAACACGCGAAAAAATTGTTGCGGCAGTTGCAAAGAAATTTGTCTGTATTGTCGATAACACTAAGCAAGTTGACGTATTAGGCGAGTTTCCACTTCCAATTGAAGTGATCCCTATGGCACGTTCTTATGTGGCACGTGAATTAGTAAAATTGGGCGGCGACCCTGTGTACCGTGAAGGTGTAGTAACGGATAACGGCAACGTGATTTTAGATATGTACAACTACAAAATTCTTGACCCAAAAGCGCTTGAAACTCAACTAAACGCTATTGTAGGTGTGGTGACTAACGGCTTGTTCGCAAACCGTGGCGCTGACGTATTGCTTGTTGGTTCACCAGATGGTGTTAAAACTGTAGCCGCTGAGTAGCTAAACTAAAAAATACGCTTATCTCGTATCAAGCGTTTTAAAAGTCTAAAGCCCAATACCATATTGGGCTTTTTAATACTTATAATTCAATAACCTAAAGAAAAAAACCACTCACTTACCTGTCATAGCAATAACGCCCTAGCCTATAACAAGTTCAAATCAAGCCTACACCGCTATAACAATAAAAACTGACTGCTGTTTCTACTCGCTTTTACATTCGGTTTTAAAGTTAACTTTAAACGTTACTGATATGTTAATCGCCATAAAACATGCTACATTGATAAACATATGATGATTAACAATGGTAATGATAATGCCCTCTTTCACTAAGCCAATCAATCTCGCTAAGCTAATCCTACTGCTCACTGCAAGTCAATTAACAGCATGTGCAAGCGAAAATTCAACCCCTTCAAAAGACAATAAAGTCGATACCTTATTTAGCGAAACTCATGGTGTTCTACCCGCAGAGGAACGTGCTAGACGTAAATGGGATGGTGCTATTGTGGGAGATTTAGATGGCAACGGTTTTCAAGATCTTCTGTTAACTGAACATGCCTATAAGGTTTTCATCTATTGGAATGAAGGTGGATATTTTTCCCCGCCTACTGAGTTAGTTCAGGGAGATATGCACGGTACTGCAATTGCTGACTTTGATAAAGACGGTTTAGTGGAAGTGATTATCGCTCAAGGGGGAGGAAATGGCAGCAATCCGAGAAAACCAAGACATTATGAAATTACCCGAGATCGTGAAATTACTGGTGGCGAGCAGCTTAGTCACTTTGAAAAAGGCCGTGGCCGCTCAATAAAAGTATTAGATGCAAATAACGACGGTAATTTAGATTTATTTTTAACCGGATTTGCAACGCCAGAACAATTTAAAACGGGCGCTAACCATTTTTATAGCAACAAGGGTGCAGGTCAATTTACCTTTAACGCCCACCTTCCTTTTGGTGACCGTTTAAGTTACCGATCGTCAATAACCGATTTCAACCAAGATGGAGAATCAGATATTGTTGTATATGGCGGAAAAAATATTGTGCTTGCCAAAGGGGGTGAAGGTTATAGCTTTACAGATGCCACAGACGAAGCGTTAGGTGAATTACAAAAGATAAGCCATGCCAGTTCAATATCACAAATAGACTTTGATGGTGATGGCGATTATGACTGGGTTATCAGTCGTTCAGAACATCAGTTTCAACATGAAACCTATTATGATCCTGAAACCAAAAGATTCGCATTTTTTGCACGCTTTCAACCTTCTCAGCTAGAAGACCTCACGATAGCTGGGCCATTTAAACTTGAAAATTTACAAATGGCCTACCCACACTATGATGTATTTGTAGGCAAAGACAAGCGATTACTGGACGTCAAAGCTCAAGCAGTAAAAACTGGTCAAAGCTGGAATAGAAGCGGTAATAACCGCATTGAATTAACCCAAGAAGCATCTCAAGGTTGGCCAGAAGGACTCTGTGTCAAAGGGGCTAAAATGAAGTCCTTACCCGAAGGTTCAAAACCAGGGCTTTATATTGGCTATGTCGGTGATAATAAATGGCGGGTTTGTAGTCAAACACAATCAGCAACAGCTGGAGTTATTAACAATGTGACTTCAACGCCAAGTCCAACGTTAAATCCTCCTTTACCGGCTAAATTATTGGAAAATCGTAATGGACGCTTTGTTGATGTCACTCAATCAATGAGGATTAATATCAATGAGCAAACCACCAGTGCTTTAGCAGCCGACTTTAATAATGATGGCTGGACTGATTTATTTTTCATGCGTTACGGTAATATGGCAAAAGAAATCACCCAGTATTTATACTTAAATGATCAAGGAAAATCGTTCAGTTTAGCGAGTAACCACGGCGTCATTTCAACAGATATTGGTGCCACAGGCGCTGGAGCGGAAGTCATAGATTATGACCGAGATGGCGATGCAGATTTAATTATTGCCAACGAACGTGGCAAATGGCACCTATTTGAAAACCATACCAATAGCCAAACTAATAATCACTTTTTAGGCATAAAAGTCACTACATCACCTTCAAAGCAGGCTGATATCTTTGGAGCTAAAGCCATAGTATCGGCATGTGGACGAATTCAAACCCGCACTGTCGGTGACACAGCATCAGCTTATGCTGCGACCTATAACAGTGACTTATTATTTGGCCTAGGTGATTGTAAAAGCGTTGATATGGTGACGATCAGTTGGTCAAATGGTGAAAGCAAGCAGTTTATTCCAAAGCGAATTGATCAATATATTGATCTCGCAACACTAGAGTAAAGCTAGGCTTGGATATTAATCTCGCTAAGACATTAATCTCGCTTAAATGAAAAAATCAGAAGTCATACAGAAACTGAAATAGCATACTCTGTATGACTTCTTAGGTTATTGAGTTAGCTGTTTTATAGTACATGCTTTAAGTAACAAACCTAGCCCACTTTAAATAGACTAACCGCCTCATGCAGCGCCTCTGCTCGTTGCCTGACATCTTGAGTTGCTGCAGAGTTTTCTTCGGTTGCATTGGCTGTTTCATCGGCAATATCACGGATAATCACCACATTCTTATTCACCTCTGCAGCCACCATACTTTGCTCTTCAATGGCGGTAGCAATTTGTGTACTCATATCTGAAATAGTTTGTACATCTTGAGTAATAGAATGCAATAACTGCCCAGCACCACCCGCTTGCTCAACACTGTCTGTTCCTTTTTGCTGACTAGCGTCCATTAACTGCACAATCGAATGTGTACGGGACTGTAGTGTGGTAATAATTTTTGAAATTTCCTCGGTGGACTCTTGCGTACGCATAGCAAGACTTCGGACTTCATCAGCTACAACAGCAAAGCCTCGCCCTTGCTCCCCCGCCCTTGCAGCTTCAATGGCTGCGTTCAATGCCAGTAAGTTAGTTTGTTCTGCAATCCCTCTGATCACATCAAGCACACTACCAATCGTTTCACTGTCTCGCTCTAATTCACCGACCACTTCAGACGAGTCACTAAGTTGACTTGCCAAGGTTTGAATTTTTTCAATGGTTTGCTCAACACTCACTAACCCTTGTTGTGCATGTTCATTGGTTTCGTTAGCCTTTAGCGCTGCTTGTTCAGTATTGCTGGCAATTTCTTCAATCGTTGCGCCCATCTCAGTAATCGCTGTAGCAACCATATCGGTTTCGCTGAGTTGCCTTGATACGCCATCAGAAGCCACCACGGCATTTTGAGTCAGCTCTTCACAGGAAATATTCATTGCTTCGACAGACTCATTAACTTGTTCAATTAAGGTCTGAAAACTGAGCACCATGGCGTTAAAGTGTTTTGCTATTCTGGCGAGTTCATCATTTCTGGTTTCATCACAACGCAAAGTAAGATCTTTATTTTTCTCAACCTCGGATATCACTTTATTAATGTCATTAATCGGCACCACAATACTGCGTAAAATCAGGTAAGCAAATACGCATAAAATGAGGGTGATTAACACAAAAATAGTGGCGCCTAATATGAGTGCATTATTTTCAGCTTGGCTAATTTCTTGGTGAGTTTGCTGTTGAAGCGTAGATAAATCAATCGCGGTTTTCTTAATCGCTTCTCGCAATATCAACATGTCGCCATCGTAAGCACTTAAGCCAAACTCTTTTTCTTTATCTGTCAGTTGTACAAAACTGCGTTGATAAGCATTCACCAATTCAGTAATTTGCTTTTTTGTTTGATAATCTAATGTGGATGCGTTTAATTGTGTTTTAAACAAGCTAATATTTTTATCAAACCTATCTAAATAACTTTGAGTGCGTCTGAGCATAAAGTCTTTTTCATTTCGACGAAGCTGCAGCATAGTGACCGACAATAGATTTTGATTTTGCTGTTTTAATATGGTTTCAACATTATGGACAGATTGTCTTAAGTCGCCATACAAACCCGTTTTTGGTGTTAAGCCTATCTCAGTTTGTAATGTCACCAATTCAGCAAACAGCCCTTTATATGTTCGTAAACTCTGATTAAAACTAGACAGGCTTTGGGTAGGTAAGCCACGTTCAATTAAAGTCTGATCAAGTTCAGCAATGATGTTATTGATGTCGTTGTAGATATCATCGTGATCTTGAATGTATTTAGTATCTAAACGGGCAAAAAAATCTTTTTCAATCACTCTCAGGTTTAATACTTCTCGCTCAATTTCGGTCACATTATTAGCTGCGCTGGCTAATCGAGACTTCACTTCGCTAGTATAAAGTTGTAAGCCAAACATTGCGGTAAAAGCCACTAAAGACACCACTACGCTCAATATTAACTTGGTACGAATTAACATATAAATCCCTAATAACCTTAAGGTACATTAAAAATATAGATGCACATTTGCTCTTTAGACAATGTTTGCACAAACTAAATTTTCCCAATCAAATTAAGCGATAACTACATTAGCCAACATCGCTATAAATATTTATCGGCTCAAATAGCACGAACTTAATTTATTTTATTGTGCAGTAAACCTTTTGCTAACTTGCTAATGTCTAATCTAGTAACTCACACCCAAACGGATAAAACGGTGAACTTGAATACCAATAACATCACTGACATTGCACCAACGCTTCAAGCAAATGCGAATGAAGTGAATGCTGCTATCGACGGGAATACACCCGACGAACAGTTAGTGGCGCAGGCATTGGATGGGAATAAAATTGCTTTTAAGCAACTTTATCAACGTCATCAAGGACGAGTGTATGCAATTTGTTTTCGTTTGAGTGGCAGTCACGATCATGCAGATGAAATTTGTCAGGATTGTTTTGTCAGACTGTGGCAAAAATTAGGACAGTTTAATGGTGAAAGCCAATTCAGCACTTGGTTACATAAATTGTGTGTGCATCAAGCCATTAACAGCATGAAAGCTAAGCAACGTTTTTGGCATCGTTTTTTACCCGAAAGCAACTTAACTGAACATGCTGAACAGCAAACCAGCACCCATTATGAATACCATAGGTTAGACAAATTAATACTGACCTTACCTGAACGAACCAGAGTGGTGTTTGTGTTATCCGCAATTGAAGGGTATCAACACCAGGAAATAGCAAAGATGTTGAATATTGCCGTGGGAACCAGCAAAGCGCAGTACCACAGAGCAAAGCAAATGTTACAGGATATGCTGGTATGAAGAATTTATCTCCACAACAAACCGAAGCAGAAAAACAACTTGATGAGTTGCTCACAAGCTTACCGACTGAGATCAATCCACGCGTAGATCTTTGGCAAGGCATTGATGATCAAATCAGTGGCAAAACAACTCATAAATCTTCCTCGGATCAGCAGCAATGGAAAACACTGGCTATCGCTGCAAGCCTCGCTTTTGTGATGGTACTAGGTTGGCTGTTATCTACGCCAAATATGACTTCTGAACAAAAAACAATCACGGTTGATAACGCTTTATCAAACCAATCAACTGAAGACTTAATTGCCTTGGTAGATCAAATTGCAACGACTCATCAGCAACAATTGGCCTCATTTGAAGACAATAAATTCACTGTTGGTATGCAGCTTGATAATCAAATTAATCCATTTAATAAAGGGTTTACTGAGCTTCAACGTGCATCAAAAGAAATCCAACAAGCATTAAAAAATGATCCCAATAACAAACAAGTCTGGGACTTATGGTTATGGGTAATGAAAAGAGAAATTGAATTGTTGCAACAACAGCAACGCACACCAACGAATTCGACTCCATCAACGCAAGGAAATGTAATATGAACACCAAACTTAATCACCTATTTAGCCGTATTGTAATCGGTTGCAGTGTGCTGCTCACTCCGTTGATGGCCCAAGCAATTGAGCAAATTGACCGTGAAATGACCGTGTCAGCGAATCCTCAAGTTGAGCTAAAAGTGCAACGTGGCAAAGTCGAAATTGTGGGCTGGGATAAAGATATCATCAGTGTTAAAGGCCATTTAGATGAACTCTCACAAGGTTTTATCTTCGAGCAGAAAGGTAATGAGATTGTCATTGAAGATAAATTACCAAGCAGTTATCGAGGTAATAATAAACAAGGTTCAAATCTTGTTATTCGAATTCCAACCAATTTAATGCTTGAAGCAGAAGGTGTATCTGCTGATTACGAAGTAGAAAAGCTCAGCGGAAAAATTCAGTTATCTTTGGTCAGCGGCAGCATGGAAGTTGAAGAAACTGAAGGTGAAATCAAACTAAATACTGTCTCTGGCGACATAAAAGCAGATGAGCTCAACGGTAAAATTGAACTAGAAACAGTATCAGGTGACATTAAAGATAAAAATATCCAAGGCAAAGTGCAATATCGCTTAGTCAGTGGCGAGCTTGAATCTGAAAATAACCGTGTAACAGATTTAGCAATTGACCAAGTCTCTGGCGATATTGAAGGTAGCTTTACCTCAGCGCAAAAAGTCAAAATTGTTACAGTGAGTGGTGATATTGAAGTCAAACTCAGTGACGCTGTTAGCAAAGTCGTATTCGATACCGTGAGTGGTGATATCGATGTGAAGTTTTCAGCGATGCCAAACTTATCGTTTGAAATTGATGGCGGCCCAGGTGGGAGAATTGATAACCGCCTAACAAGTGATAAACCAATGAAAACAAAATACACCTCAAGAGAGTCAATTCAATTTAAAACTCAGCAAGGTGATGGCAGCTTTAACGCAAGCACTGTGAGTGGCAAAGTCAGCTTAGAGAAATAATCCAGCTAATTATAAGATGTATTAGATTTAAAGCCCTTCGTATCCAAATTTACTAAGGGCTTTATTGTTACTAAAATCAGTTATGATTTTTATTATTATGATTGATTGAGCAAAAACCTAAAGCAATCTCTAACCTAACGCCGCCTCTTGCTCAAGCTCATTATCTACCGGAGTAAGCCTAACATCCTCGGCTCGCTTAACCAGAAAATCAATAAAACCCTCTGCGGCATTAGAGTGAGACTTTTCCTTTAACGACACCACGCTAAATCGTGCATAAATCAGTGGCATGACATAGGGTGACAATTCAACCAGAACGCCTTTTTCAAGCTGGCTTCTTACCGAAATCTCGGGAGTTAACGCAACTAAATCACCATTAATGATGGACTCTTTAATGGGATGAAATTGATCGAAACGCACCATACCCGAAAAGTCTTCCCGTTGTTGCTTAAACAAGTCCTCAAACGCATCGGCAATAGATTGCGGCATATGACGCGGGATAGCTAATGGATAATCTCTAAATGAAGGCAAAAATAACCGTTGTAGTTGCGTTAATGGATGCTCGGGACGACAGCAAAAAATCACTTTAAATGGCGGTAATTCGGTGACCTTTAACAACTCACTTTTTTCGAGTTCAGTGACCTTGGTTTCAGAAACAAAAAAATCAATATCGCCATATATCAACTGTTGATATAAGTCTTCCCATGGGGCGACCTTTAACTCAACGCTCATATCTGCATAATGACGTAAAAATTGACCGACAATTGGTCCAACAAGGCTGTTTGAGGGTATTGGACTGGCACCTACTCGTAGTTCTTTATCATCAAACCCTTGAAACAAGGTTACCTCTTGTTCCATTTCTTCGAATTCTTTTAAAATTTTCTGGCCATGTTTGAGTAACACTTGCCCTAATGCCGTTACCGATACCGATTTGGAGTCTCGGTTAAGTAACTGTCCACCAATCAGAAGCTCCAAACGTTTAATGCTTTTTGATAAAGAAGGTTGAGTGATATTGAGTATTTCAGCCGCTTTATTAAAGTGTTTTACTTCAGCAAGCAATACAAAATGCTTAATATGCCTCAGCTCCATATATTTGTTACTCCGCTTCACATGATGCAATTTAGGCATCAATATTAGTGTTACCTTAGTAACAATGACCTTATCAAAAGCAAATAACTAATCAATCGAGAAACCCACATCAAGCTGTGACCATTTGTATCAAAATCTACACTTAAGATGCAATTGCAACAACAAACTGCAAAGTGTATCCCAATAACATCTTATTTTTACGGCAACTTTTATATCTTTAAAAACATGCAGTTAAAACAATTAACAAACAAATAACATTTAATTAACCCTATTTTGAACGATGCATTTCACCAATTATGCATTCCTTTTGAGCATTTATGCATAGCCCAAAGATATTGGAAGTCGGCTCACCATATCGATAAAAAGGTTGGGACAGGATTGTGCTTGACCTGTTCAAACAACAATAATAGGGAAGGTTTCATGAAACTAAAAAAAATAAGTCTAATGACGATGGCTGCAATATATGCAGCAGGGGCTGGCGCCGTTGCCACTCCCCCTCAGCATGCGGGGCCATTATCACTTCAAGGCATAGATATTAAGCCTGTTGATATTTCCAATGAGGAATATCAACAAATGCAAGAGATTCAAACTAAGATATTAAATCGCCCAGGTTTAACGACTGGTCCAAACCAGCACCGTGTAACCAACTCTATTGTAAAGACCCCTTTTCATATAGAGTCTGATCTAGCAGCTGGAGAGCACACCTATATTATCCAACTCGCTGAGCAACCTGTCGCAACCTATGATGGCAGTATTGCAGGATACTCAGCTACAGCCCCAGCAATTTCACCGCAGCAATTTGGCAAACAAACAAAAGCTAAAATCAATGTCCAATCGTCTGCTAGTAAAAGCTATGTCAATTATCTACAAACTCAACAAGCAAGTATTCAATCTGAAATCAGTAGCAAAATTGGTGTAGCTGCAGATATCCGTCAATCATACTTATATGCCTTTAACGGTATGAGTATGCAACTAACACAAGCCCAAGCCGCTAAAGTTGCAGCGTTAAGTGGCGTTCAAGCTGTTACACGTTCTGTCGTATTAGAGCTACATACTGATGTTGGCCCTCAACACATTGGCGCAGATCAAATCTGGAATGGTAGTGTGACTGGTGGAACTGAGTTTACAGGTGCTGGTATTAAAGTCGGGATTCTAGATACCGGCATTAACTCAAACCACCCTTCATTCACCGCTATGGGCGATGACGGCGTAGCTATCGTTAACCCGCTAGGTAGTGGTAATTATGTGGGTGATTGTGAATTATCCGAATTTGCTGACATGTGTAATGACAAGTTAATCGGTATTCGTTCATATGCTGAAATTACTGATACATATGGCGACCCAGCATTCAAAGGTGAAGGTTGGTGGGGAAGCTGGGACAGAGCACGTCCAGCAAATGGTGAAGATTATAACGGTCATGGCTCACATACTGCTTCAACCGTTGCGGGTAACGTCTTATTTGATGTCGCTTATCAAGTTTCAGAAGCAGGTTACGGAGATGAGATCACAGGTCGTGACACTGAGCTTGTATTCCCACGAGTATCAGGCGTAGCCCCCCATGCAAATATTATCTCTTATCAGGTTTGTTGGGCAGGTGGTCAAGGCGACCCTTATGCAGGTTGTCCCCAAGAAACGACTCTGAAAGCCATTGATGATGCCATTGCCGATGGTGTTGATGTCATCAACTACTCTATTGGTGGTTCAGAGCAATTCCCGTGGACGGCACCAACTGAGCTTGCATTTCTTGCTGCACGTGAAGCGGGAATATCAATTGCCGCTTCTGCTGGTAATGCCGGCGAGTACTGGATGGATCATGTATCACCTTGGGTCACAAGCGTAGCAGCATCTACCCATGGTCGTGTTATTACGTCAAATCCTAAAACCATTGATGCCTTTGAAGGTGGTGAAGAAAGCCCTAGCCCTTGGGGACCAATGAGTGCAGCTTCAATTACAGGAGCTTACACCGGACCAGTTGTATTAGCTGCTGATTACAATAGCGAAAATGCTAGCTGTGATACTCCTTTTGCTGCAAATACTTTTACCGCATATCCAGATGGTAGTGCCTTAACAGAAATGCCTATTGTCGTCTGTCAACGCAGCGATCAAGCCCGTGCAGCCAAAGCTGATAATATCCTCGCTGGCGGTGCTGGCGGTATGATCCTTTATAATATTCAACAAGACTGGGAATACCCTGATTATTCAGTCGTTAAGGTAGAAGATTATTATTCTGTACCTACGGCACATATTGCTGCTTATGATGGTGAAAAAGTTGTCACTTGGCTATCTTCAGGTACTGGACACCGTGCAAGTTTAAGTGATGCATCTCTATTCACTGAAATGGGTGAAAGTGATTTACTAGCAGACTTCTCATCTAGAGGTCCAAGCACAACTAACCCGAATGTGATGGCTCCAACCGTTGCAGCGCCAGGTGTTGATGTGTTTGCAGCTTATGCAAATGACCGTCTATTTACATTAGATGGTTTTGGCATGAACTGGGCTGCGATCAGTGGTACTTCAATGGCTTCACCGCATGTTGCAGGTGCAATGGCATTGATCAAAAATGCACACCCTGACTGGACCCCTGCTGAAATACAATCAGCATTGACCACTACGGCAACTGAAGCTGAATTTAGTTACGATCAAGGTGGCGCTGGTGTCATTAATGTCGCAGCTGCAATCAATGCTTCATTAGTGTTAGATGAAACCATTGAAAACTACACCAATGCTAACCCAATGGCCGGTGGTGATGTTACATCGCTTAACACGCCTTATATTGTTAACCGCGAATGTAAAGGAAGCTGTAATTGGTTCCGTACAGTAACAGCGACTGAAGACGGTAGCTGGAATGTGACTGCCGAAGAAATGGGTTATACAGGTGCATCGTTACTTGATTTAACCGTGACGCCAGCAAATTTCTCACTTCAAGCGGGTGAAACCCAGAGAATCATGCTGACAGCTAAACTTCCTGATGTAGATTTTCAGTCTGATTCCCCTATGGGGCCAGGTAATACTGATGGCTATACTTTCTATGGTAAATTAGCCCTAACACCTAGTGATAGCAGCAAACCTGTACAAACTATTCCTGTTATTACCACTTACAAAAAAGCAGATATTCCAGTAAATATCCATGCTGAGTTTGGACGCGAGCAAGGCTCAATGTTAACGCCTGAGATGATCTTACCTGCATCATCTTCAACCGCTATCACCGTGTATGGTATGGCGACGGGTGAGCAAAAAGAGTACGAGCTAAAAATGAATGAGCAGTGGCCATGGGAGATTGAAGATTCGCTACCAACGGCAGATTCTCAAATTGGTTACCGCATGTTTAATGTGCCTGAAGGTACAAAACGTTTGGTTGTCGAAATATCAGAAGAGGATCATGAGATTAGATATGCTTCTCGAATAGACTTAGGTCGTGATATCAACAACGATGGTAAAATCCAATGGGCTGACGAAACGATCTGTATCTCAGACTGGAGACAGCAAGATTATTGTGCGATTAATAATCCAGAACCCGGTCAATATTGGTATCTCGTCACCAATATGAAATGGGGAACAGGTTGGTTTGACCCTTACAATAGAGCTGACCGCATTGTCACTAACGTTGTTACGATTAGTGATGAAGTGAGCTCAGAAATGGTCGTTGAAAGTGTTGAAAGCAATGGTTTTGACCCAGTTAACTTATCACTTAATTGGAATATGCCTGATGCAGTTGAAGGTGAGATATATCATGGTGTTATCGAATTAGGTACTGACTCTGCGAACATTGACGATATCGGCATGTTGCCATTACGTCTAACTCGTACAACAGATGAAGTGGTATTAAATAGCAGCCATACAGGTGCAAGAGTTGGCGATGTAGTCGATTTTGAGATTATCCACGATGCTAACTTAAATGGTTTAGAGCGTGAATTAAGCCTCAATGTTGCAATACCTGAAGGGATGACTTTAGTTGAAGGCTCGCTACGTGGTAATGAGTTCTTTGAAACTCTCGATACGACAGCTGAGGCTAATGTCATTAACATTAGCGGTATTCAAGCTTCTTCAAGAGATTCTGAGCGTCGCTATGAATTCACTACAAGTCTTGAAAATGAAATGTGTCGTCTACCATTCACAGATGCAACGCACTTCCTCGACTTACCCAGCATAGGTGTACAGCAGTTACCAGGCTTTAGTAATGCTTGGGATCAAATGTTCGAAATCCCTGACTTTATTGGATACGACAATTATTTCCCACATATCCCATTATATGGTGTTGAGGCGAAAGATACTGACAATATCATCACGATTCAAGGCGATGGTCTGATGAGATTTGATGCACATGCATTATTTTCTTACGCTGGTGAATCATTGAAATATGACGGTGCTCGAGATTTAATGATTGCTCCATTTTGGTTAAGAGATGGTGTATCAATTAATGAAAGTGGTATTGATTTCGGGACTTTCCTTCCATATGAATATGGCGTTTATGCTGCTGCATTAAATCAAGGGCAGTATCTAGCGATTCAATGGAAGAGAATGTACGCTTCAATCGCTGGTGCCTGGGGTAATGAAGTCGATTACAGCACGCATTACGACTTTACGATGCTAGCTTCTTCAAACATTGATTTCACACCTAATACCTATGAAATCATGTTCGCCTATAAGGAAATGAACCAAGATAAAGGCGAGCATACTGTTGGCTTAAAAGGTTATGAAGGTGTTCGTGGCTTCTATTACCCAGTGAACGGTTATAACTTTGACGAATTCGCAATTAATGAACCTGAAAAGTTAACAAGTGACATGGTCATTTGTGCTAACTATCAAGGTCCTGAAAGCACTCGTCTTGTGACTCGTTTTTCAGCAATGGTCAATACCGCTGCTGTAGGCAGTGACAATGAAGTGACATTAACCTCTGACTTAACCAATGCCAACACTGTTGTTCGTACTCTATCAGTGCCTGTGAATAGCAATATCACAGTGTTTAATATCGCTAATCACGAAATGGCTGAAAATGAAGTTATGGAAGGATTGACTGTTGAATACATGCACAGTGAAAATCGTGCGGTTGCGATGATGGCATCGGGAGAAAATGTTTCTATTGAAGTAGACGGAATGAGCTTTAATATCACTCCAGATACTGATTGGCATGGCGAAACTGAAATAACAGTGACCGTTATGGATTCAGCAAACCAACATGATCAAGCCAGTACTAGCTTCATGTTAATGGTTAATTCTGATGGTGTAGACCCAACTCCACCACCTTCGGAAGTCGCACCGGATGATGCTACTAAGTCTGATTCTGGCGGTAGCATGGGGATCTTTAGTCTGATTTTAGTCGGTTTATTAGGCGCAGCACGTCGCCGTAAACTACACTAAAATAGCGTTCCAAAACTAGTGTTTGGGCCTTCTTTAAAGAAGGCCCTTTTTTATGTTCGTGATTAAATTAGCGGAACCTGTTCAAACAAATCAACGTAGATTAAACAGATTTCACTTCATCATCAGTAAGGTAACGCCACTCACCTTCTAACAGGTCATCTTCCATTTCAATTTTACCTATGGCTTCACGATGCAGATTAATCACCTTATTGCCCACAGCTGCAAACATACGTTTCACTTGGTGATACTTACCTTCACTTATGGTTAGTCTGGCATGAGTAGCATCAATAATGTCAAGTATCGCTGGTTTAGTTAGGCCATCTTCATTTCGTAATTGGACACCTTCAGCAAAAGTCTCAATTAACGCTTCATCCAGTGGTTCAGCGACTTCAACATAGTAGCGTTTGCCACAGTCTTTTTTAGGTGAGGTAATCTTGTGAGACCACAAGCCATCACTGGTAATTAATACAAGACCGGTTGTGTCCACGTCCAAACGCCCAGCAATGTGTAACGTCTCAACTTTTTCGATATCCATTAAACTCAAAACAGACTGGTACTCTTCATCAATAGTTGAGCAAATCGTATCGACAGGCTTATTCATCATAATGTAGCGTTCGCCAATAACCTCGATTTTGCGTCCTTCAATGCAAACCTCAGTATCAGTGCCCACTTTAAAGCTGGCATCTTTAATCACGACGCCGTCACAGGTCACTTCACCTGACTTCAATACTCTTTTTGCTAATGAGCGAGTCAGCTCAGTACTTTCACAGATAAATTTATCTAAACGCATTACTACAACCAATTACCAAGTCTAATGGGTCACTATTATGAGGGCTCAATGAATAAATGAACATCAAATCTTCCACAACCTGTGTTGAGCGGTAATTTTTAGTTACATATCTCCCTGCTAAAAGCTCACATTTTATCAACAAAAGTGGCTAATCCACTTGTTAATTGCCCTTTTGAGCACTTAACATGGACTTCACAACTATAAAGACTGATTTTCTATTTGCACTTTCTTGTTTTAACTCCAATAAACAGAAAGGGTAAATGAAAAGTCAGCATTCAAAGTCCATGAAGGGCTTATTATTACAATGCAAAGGAAACAACATGAAAAAGCTTGTTATTGGAGGACTTTGCGCCTCTTTGATCGCTGGACTCAGCGCATGTACAAATGAAGTTGAAAATACATCTAAAACGGCGACAGCAGAAGCTGTTCAAGCGGCGTTAACTTCAGGGATTGATTTTCAAAATATCGACAAGTCAGTTCGTCCTCAAGATGACTTTTATGAATACGTAAACGGAACCTGGTTAAAAACGGCTGAGATCCCAAGTGATCGTACTAATATTGGTGCGTTTTACGATTTACGTGAGAATGCCCGTGAAGACGTTAAAGCCATTATTGAAGAAGTGGCTGCAATGCCAACTCTAACGGCTGGCTCAGACGAGCAAAAAGTCGCTGATTTATACCGTTCTTTCATGGACGTTGAGACATTAAATAAATTAGGTGTCACACCTATTCAAGCTGAATTTGATAAAATCGCCGCGATTGATTCAAAAGCTGACTTAACTAACTTTTTTGCTTACAGCCAAGTGAACGGTTTCGGTACCCCTTTGGCGTTTTACGTTAACGTTGATGCCAAAGACTCAACTCGTTATGCCACGCATATTTGGCAATACGGTCTAAGCCTGCCTGAAAAAGACTACTACTTTAATACCGAAGAGCGCTTCGTTAATATCCGTAATGAATTCGTCGCCCATATTGAGAAAATGTTCAATTTAGCAGGTCTTGAAAATGGTAAAGCGGCAGCTGAATCAATTTTAGCCCTTGAAACAGCCATTGCAGAAAAGCATTGGGATGTGGTTGAAACACGTGACAGCACCAAAACATACAACAAAATGATGGTGTCTGAATTAGCTGAAATAGCACCAAACATTGACTGGAAGCAATACTTAGCCACTATGGGCGTTGCTGAGCAAAAAGATATCATTATCAACCAACCAAGCTATGTTAGCGGCCTAAGTGACGTGATTGGTGAAACTGATTTAGCAACACTTAAAACCTACATGACATGGAATGTGTTAACCCACGCAGCAAGTAACTTATCTGAAGAAATTGACGCCGAAAACTTTGCCTTTTTCTCTAAAACCTTAAATGGTCAAGAGCAACAAGAGCCTCGTTGGAAGCGCGGTGTAAATACCGTGAGCGGCACTTTAGGCGAAGTCGTTGGTAAAGTGTATGTTAAGCGTCACTTCACCTCTGCAGCTAAAGAGCGCATGAGTGAGTTAGTTGAAAACCTTCGCGGCGCATACGGCACAAGTATTGATTCACTGGATTGGATGAGTGCAGATACAAAAGTTGCAGCAAAAGACAAACTGGCCAAGTTTAACCCTAAAATTGGCTACCCTGATAAGTGGAAAGACTACAGTAAGTTAACCATTAAAGGTGATGATTTAGTCGGCAATGCACAACGTGCAAGCGTTGAAAGCCACAATAAAGATATCGCAAAATTGGGCGGCCCAATTGATAAAGGTGAGTGGCACATGACGCCGCAAACCGTTAATGCTTACTACAACCCAACCATGAATGAAATTGTATTCCCAGCGGCAATCTTACAACCGCCATTTTTCAATATGCAAGCTGATGATGCTGTTAACTACGGTGGTATTGGTGCCGTAATTGGTCACGAAATGGGTCATGGCTTTGACGATCAAGGTGCTAAGTTTGATGGCGAAGGCAACATGCGTGATTGGTGGACAGAATCTGATTTAGAAGCCTTCACTGCGAAAGGGAAAGCGCTAGTATCACAATACAACGGTTATCAAGTATTTGATGACTTACACGTGAATGGTGAACTCACCTTAGGCGAAAACATTGGGGATTTATCCGGTGTCACTATTGCCTATAAAGCTTACAAAATGTCGCTAGATGGCAAAGAAGCACCTGTCATTGACGGTCTAACAGGTGATGAGCGTTTCTTCATGGGCTTTACTCAAATTTGGCGAGTAAAGATGAAAGAAGAAGCATTACGTAACCGTGTTGCGACAGATCCTCATTCACCTGGTCATTTCCGTGCATTAGGTGCACTGTCAAACATGCCTGAGTTTTACAGCACTTATGACGTAAAAGAAGGCGATAAAATGTATATCGAACCTGCTAAACGCGTCAAAATTTGGTAATGCTATAGAGCAATTGTTATTCATAAAGGAATAGCTGAATATCTAAAGGACATCTTATAGATGTCCTTTTCTTTTTCTAGAAAATAGAAATTAGACCCCTACAAAAATCCTCCTTCACACTATTTACACTGACTTTGTAAAGAAGCGTAAACCCTCCGAAACTCGGCAAAATATTCAGCATTGATTCAGCTTCAACCAGCTAAAGTAATCCCATATCTCAAAAGGGTTAGATGATTAACTCCGTTTACTGAATGCACTCAATGTTATCGAGTCTGTGGTATTGCAAATGAATAGAATTTTTCGAACTTTTTTTATCTTTTTATTATTACTAACAACCCGTAATGCTATTGCTGTAACGGTTGATACTAGCGCAGAAAAACCAATTTATGATGTTAGTCATGCTCTAGTCAATGATTTAGACAATCTATTTAATTTAGCCAGCACAGCAGGTGCAGCCCCAATACAATATACCGATAACCTAGACCAACTGTATGAACGCGCACCGCTAGCAAAAAATGAACTTAGCCGTTTATTAAACGACATCAGCCAAACTTGCCATACACAAGTGATAATCCCTGAGATAAAAACCTATCAACGTGCGCAGCAAAAGATTCAACGTAAATTTGAGGGTGATGCGAGTTATATTACCGATATTGCCAGAGCCACACTGGTTGCAGATGATGTCAGCACCCTGATGCGCAGTTATCACGCCCTTAACCAAAGCACTGAAGTTGTTCAGGTTAAAAACCGCTTTGCTGAGCCAAAAGCATCTGGTTACCGCGACGTAAACCTGCTGGTTAAACTGCCAGAGTCTGAAATGATCGTAGAAGTGCAATTACACTTAGCTAAAATTGCAGACATCAAAAGTGGCCCAGAACATCAGGTATATCAGCAAATTCAACAAATTGAGGATATTGCTCAAGCCGAGCACCGTCCATTGAATGACTTCGAAATGATGCAAATTGTGCATTTACGTCAGTCATCTCACAAGCTTTACCACAAAGCATGGCTTAGCTATAAACGCCAAAGTCTTGCTCAATTTGACCCAACTCATATAGGAGACCAACCCCAAGCGGCTTAAGGCCACTATTTTCCAGTTTCAACGTTTGCCCCCTTCCTTTCGCACCTTACTTTAAGGTGCATTTTTTTGCGTTTTTGCCAGTGAGATAATTGGTTAACAGCGTTAATCAAGCTATACTCCCGCCATTATTGCCGATAACGGGAAAGACTGATGAATGACGTCATCGAAATGCTTCAAGAGTTAAGTGAAACGGTTCCTGTACCACTTGAATTACCGACTTTCGAGCAACTGGTTGAAGTGGAAGAACAGATATTAATTTCACTACCAAATGATTTAAAAGAATACCTGCTTTTTGGCAGTGATGTAATTTATGGCGCCATTGAAATGGTGACAGCATCAGACCCTTACTCGCACACTTACTTACCAGAAGTCACGAGCTACGCATGGTCTGTAGGTATGCCAAGAGAATACATTGCTATCTGCCAGCAAGGGGATAACTTTTACTGTATCGACCAAGAAGCCAATATTCGTTTTTTCAAAAACGGACGTATGGCAGACATCATGTGGGAATCGTTATGGGATTGGATTCAAGACATCTGGCTTAAACGCAAATAGAGACTTGTTAGTGAATACTTTCCCCTTGCAAATTAAGACTGCAAAACAGATTAAATAGGAAATACCATGGCTAAATCAAACGCCCTAAACGCAATTGAAATGAAGTGTTTACGCTTATCATTGGGCTTGAACGTAGAACAAATTGCTGAGCTAACTAAAACTACAGCAGATGCTGTCACTGCATGGGAAGCGGGTGAAGCCGATGCGCCTGAAGTTGCACAAAAGAAGTTGCTTGAAATCGAAGATACGATTGAAATGCAGGTCCTTAATACCACTGACGGTATTGAAGCTTTATTTAAAACTGAGCCTAAACGCCGTTTAGCATTTGTGGTCTACCCAACACAAGCGATTTATACTCAGTATAATCCTGAGTTTTTAAGCTCACTGCCTTTCACAGAGCTTTATAATACTGCCGCTTGGCGCATCAAAAAAGAGTGCCAAATTGTACTTGAAGTAGAAGTGAGCCTCGTACCGCTTGAGGTTGAAGCTTATAAAAGTTACCGCGCAGACAGCGGCATGAGCGAGTCTCGTGAAAGTCGAGCTAAATGGGCTGCAACGCAACTTTAGTCCATCTGTGCCATGTAAAAAGGAAGCAATTGCTTCCTTTTTTGTTGTCATTTATTCATGTTAATCGCTACTCTTCTTGCACAGCTTTAGCAATTTTTTCTGACTTTTCTAATGCAGATGTCATTGCAGGGCGCTGCTTCACTCTATCGCGATAAGCTGCAAGTTTTGGCGGAATCGTTTGCTCAAATACGGTTGCCCACAATAAAGTTTGCGTCAGTAAAATATCCGCAATGGTTAATTCATCCCCACAGACATAACCAGTCTCTGGCACCCATAATTCGGCAATGTTAGCGGCTTTATCAAATTCAAATTTAGCAACTGGTAACATGGCATCTAAACGCTGTTCTTCTGGCAGAGCAAAACGGTGTTTGCCCATACTCCATAACGGCTGTTCTAACTCACATATGACAAAACTCACCCACTGATGGTGCAAGCCTGCTTGCTTGCTGCCTGGTTCTGGTAAAAATTTACCCTTGCCGTACTTCTCTGCAAGGTATTGCAAAATAGCGGCTGATTCTGTCAGCACAAAGTCGCCATCGGTAATCACTGGCATTTTACCGCTTGGATTAAGGCTTAAAAATGCCTCGCTACGGTTATCACCTTTAGCAAAATTAAGGAATCTAAACTCCCATTCAACACCTAACTCTTCCAGTAACCATGATACTCTCAACGCTCTACTTCGGGGCGTGCCATATAAGATGATGCCAGTGCTTACTTCTACGTTCATGTTTTTTCTTCCTATGATGAGTTGTCGGTCCGCTTAACAAATGATTGAAAATCAGCTTTCATTAATAGTAAACAAAATAACAGTGCCAGATAGTCCACTTAAAGTAAAAGACGAGCCTGTGGCTCGTCTTACTATTTTCTAGTTTTAAGCTAGGGCCAGTTGATCTTTCAAGGTTATTTTTGCAGCGAATTGTTGACCATTTATACAAGGAAGAGACTTTGTGGTGTAGTTATTCTACATAAAAAGTCTATAACGCAGTAAAAATGGCCAACAAACGCTGCCCAAAGGGGTCGAGTAAAAGCGTTTTACTCTTTGTTGGATGAATTTTGCTTAGATGACTAGGCATCAATCCATCCGCCTCAATTAAAACGCTTTTATTTCGAACAAAACTTAACCAGCAAAGATCAACTGGCCCTAACATATGATCATTAAGTTAAAACTGAAATGTGTTAAAACTGATACGTCACTTTACCGTACCATAAAGCCCCAATAGCCGAATGAGTCGCCTGATCGTATCCCATGAAATCAGCAGCACTAAACAACGTTTGTAATGACTTGTTCGACCTTAACCAAACTGAGCTAAACCACTCCCATGTTTGTTTGCAATTATAGTTAAACTTTCCAGTAGACAATGCTTTATGATGCATTACTTCACTAGATACTAAACCCAATCGCGTCTCTCCATTTGTTGCGCAAGAGTTTCAAAATCATTTGTAAACACAATGTTACTTTTTCAATTAAGAAAAATATGACATAGTCGTAAGCTAATATTTATTAACGTTTTATTTCTATTAATTAAAAAGAAAATCATGCCGAAAAATAAAACCATAACCGATAGCCAATTTTCTACATCGACATTATTGGCCAGTTTAGGCCCTGGAATATTAATGGCGGCAGCAGCAATCGGCGCGTCACACTTGGTTTCTTCTACTCGAGCTGGCGCAGAGTTTGGCTGGCAATTGGCATGGGTGGTTTTGCTGGTTAATCTGCTTAAATACCCGTTTTTTGCTGCTGGCGCCCGCTATACCGCAGCGACAAACGAAAGCCTACTACACGGCTATTTAAAACAAGGTCGTGGTTATTTATTGATGTTCACTTGCCTCAATACTATTGCAGCTATTGCCAGTACTGCAGGGGTGTGTATGTTAACCGCTGCCATGTTGACTCAATTTATTCCTTTACCCATCGATATCCTGGCATTTTTAGTTCTTATCAGTTCCCTTGCATTATTAATCCTTGGCCATTATCAACTCCTCGATAAATTGACCAAAGTCATTATGCTAGCACTAACTTTAACGACCTTAGTGGCAGTGGCACTGGCGTGGCAACACTATCAAGGCCCGATAGTCACAGAGCAAAAGGTGAGCCCATGGCAATGGGCTTATGTTGGTTTTTTAGTGGCAATGATGGGTTGGATGCCTGCGCCAATTGAAGTCAGTGCGTGGAACTCCCTTTGGTTACTTGAAAAGAAAAAGACCCAAACTATTTCTAGTAAACAGGCTATATTTGACTTCAACTTAGGCTTTGTTGTCACTGCAATTTTAGCGATTATTTTCCTCGCATTAGGTGCGTTAGTCATGCATGGAAGCGGCGAAGTATTTTCAAGTTCTGGTGCTAAATTTGCCAGTCAGTTAGTGGATTTATATAGCGATGTCATGGGCGAAGAAACACGATATTTAATTGGTTTAGTCGCTTTTTTATGTATTTTCAGTACAACAGTGACCGTTATTGATGGTTATAGTCGCACCTTAGATATTGGTTGGCAGCTGTTAAATAACAAGCAAGATTGTACTAAAAGATTAACCAGAGTCATGTTATTGGTGTCCTCATTGGGGCTAGTATTGATTTGGTTCTTCAAAGGGGCATTATTGCCTTTACTTGAATTTGTCATGACATTGGCATTTCTAACCACAGTCATTTTTGCTTGGCTAAATTTAAGGTTGATGACCAGTGAGACACTTCCCGAGCAACACAGGTACGGTACAAAAATGAAAATACTCGCAGGGTTAGGCTTAGTCTATCTCTTTGGATTTTCATGCTTATTTATATACTGGAAACTCGCCATCCAGTCGTCGTGACCACAATAAATTTTTGTCTATAATGAAAGACGTCAATCTCATTGCAGATAATCTGAACTATTTGGCCTTTTTCAGGTATAATCCGCGTCCGATTTTTATTTAACGGCGATAAAACTAACTTTGCCGTTAAAAAACTGCGCAGCCGCGCCCAGAGACTTATATGATTAACAACGATATTATTCGCCGTCTACGTTTTGTATTTGATTATTCAAATGCCAAAATGATTAAGATTTTCGCTCAAGCCAATGTTGAAGTCAGCACAGATGAAATAATTAGCTTATTAAAAAAAGAAGCGGAAGAAGGCTACAAAGCCTGTAATGACAAGGTTATGTGTCAGTTCTTAGACGGACTAATTATCGAAAAGCGTGGTTTACGCCCGGGTAGTGAAGTTCCAGCACCAGTTAAAAACCTCACTAATAATTTAATTTTCAAAAAATTACGTATTGCACTAGAGCTTCGTGAAGATGATATTATTGAAATTTGTGGTTTAGCGGACTTTGTTATTGGCAAGTCAGAATTAGGAGCGTTATTCCGTAACCCTGACCACAAGAACTATAAGACATGTGGCGATCAGATTCTGCGTAATTTCTTACATGGCTTATCAATTAAACACCGTGGCGTGTAATCAAATTAGATAAACATTTACCTTGAAAGCACAGCATTGGCTGTGCTTTTTTGTGGCTTTTTTACCTCTTGTTTAATGCCACTTCATCCCAATAAACAACTTGTTTAAATGCTTGAGCTAATAGCGTATTAAGTTGCTCAAAACTTCTCACTTCTGTTTCTTCACCGCTAATACATGACCAAACAAATCGATGACAGTTATTTGTAAATAAATCATATTCCCGATATTGATAGATGGCTTGCTCTGCTCGAGCCAATGCTTTTGGCGCGACAAGGGGCTGATGTAAATGGTTACACGCTTGAAAAATACAACTACCGGTTCGTCCTTGTAAAAATCGCTTAGCCGATATCACTCGAATCAAACCGCTTCCGTGCAATTCAACTAAATGGTCATCCCCCACCCAAATACCTGTATGCTCAATCACACCAAAGACGAAACAACATACAATAGCCCCAGGGGCGGCATCAACTTTGGCGTCACCTTTATGCCAAATACTAGGAGTTAACGAGCTCACAGACTTACCATTAGGTACTTTGGGCGCGCGCCCCATACGACGTTCATGCTGAATTGTTTTTCGCTGCTGGCGATCATCAGCCAGCATGATTGCACCAATAGCGGCAGTACCGAGCCAAATAAGAGGAAGCGCCATTCTCACCCCATAGAGTTACCATCATGTCTATACACAGCATGGCACTTAACGACCATAATGTCAGAACCAAAAATGTTACGACATTTTGCAATCTTAATACTGCTGAATATGCCTATGCTTCATTTAACAAACACCAAGATGACTCTGACGTCACTATTTAGCTGAAAAAAAGTGTGAAATAGCTCACTTAACAGACCACAAAAAATCTTAGTTGTGTTAACCTTCATCGATAATTAAAAACGTCTATTTTTAGGCAGTCACAATTGGCTATTTATAGATAAAAATAACAGTCATTCGACACTGACAATAAGGTTTCCAATGGACGATAATAAACGCCCCCTCTATCTTCCTTTCGCAGGTCCAGCCATTCTTGAGTCTCCTTTGCTAAATAAAGGCACAGCCTTTAGTGAAGAAGAACGCATTTACTTTAACCTCGAAGGGCTTATTCCTTGGGTCATTGAAACCATTGAAGAACAAGCATCACGTGCTTACGAGCAATATAAAAGTTTTAGTAATGATTTGGATAAGCACATTTATTTGCGCAACATCCAAGACACTAACGAAACCTTATTCTACCGATTAGTTCGTAACCATATCAGTGAGATGATGCCTATCATCTACACCCCAACTGTGGGGCTCGCCTGTGAGCGTTTTTCAAAAAACTATCGTCGTAACCGTGGATTATTTATCTCATACGATAACAAAGATCGTATTGATGACATTCTCAATAATTCGACTCGCCATAAAGTAAAAGTCATTGTCGTAACAGATGGTGAGCGAATTTTAGGCTTGGGTGACCAAGGCATTGGCGGTATGGGGATCCCTATCGGTAAATTGTCGCTGTATACCAGCTGTGGCGGTATTAGTCCGGCTTATTGTCTTGCAATCACATTAGATGTGGGCACAGATAATCCTAATTTATTAGATGATCCTATGTACATGGGGTCGCGTCATCCTCGTATTGGCGGCGAAGAATACGCCGACTTTATTGAAGAATTTATGCAGGCGGTCAATCGTCGCTGGCCTGATGCACTGATCCAATTTGAGGATTTTGCGCAGAAAAATGCAATGCCGTTACTTGAGCGTTATAAAGACAGATTCTGTACTTTTAATGATGACATTCAAGGCACCGCTGCAGTTACCGTAGGCTCACTTCTCGCAGCATGTAAGGCAGCTGGAACCCAATTATGTCAACAACGTGTTGCCTTTTTAGGGGCTGGTAGCGCAGGTTGCGGTATTGCCGAGGCCATCGTGGCACAAATGGTGGCAGAAGGTATTTCTGACGAGCAAGCCCGTTCACAAGTGTTTATGGTCGACCGTTGGGGCTTGCTATTAGATAACATGCCTACTCTATTAGATTTCCAGAAAAAACTGGCTCAAAAAACGGTGAATGTTCAGCAATGGGATGGGTTTAGCGATCATATTTCATTATTGGATGTGGTTAATAACGCTAAACCAACTGTCTTAATTGGGGTTTCTGGCGCACCAGGTTTGTTCACTGAAGAAATCATTCGAGCAATGCACAGCCATTGCGAACGCCCAATTGTGTTCCCATTATCTAATCCAACAAGTCGTGTTGAAGCAACACCGAAAGACGTTTTGCATTGGACATCCGGTCAAGCACTCGTTGCCACAGGCAGTCCGTTTGAACCTGTTGTCATCGAAGGTGAAACCTATGAGATTGCTCAATGTAATAATAGCTTTATCTTCCCAGGTATTGGCTTGGGTGTATTAGCCAGCGGAGCAACCCGAGTTTCAGATGAAATGCTTATGGCATCAAGCCGTGCGCTTTCTGAATGCTCTCCTCTAGGTAAAAACGGCACAGGTTCATTACTCCCCGCCCTTGAAGACATTCAAGAGGTGAGTAAATACATTGCTTTTGCAGTTGCTAAAAAAGCCATTGAACAAGAACTGGCATTACCTTGCCCTGATGAGCTATTAACGCAGAAAATTGATAGTAATTTCTGGGAGCCTGAGTACCGTCGCTACCGACGCACTTCTTTCTAGTGCTGCAAATCAGCCACAAAAAAGCCTAGCTAAATTAGCTAGGCTTTTTTATATCTTCACAGGTAAATTTACATCACCACTCTGTCTTCTAAAGACTGAGCTAAGGCTGCATAATCATTGATATACAGCTTACCTCGAACCAATTCAATTAACCCTTCTTGAGCTAGTTTATTCAATACTTCATTGACTCTTGGTCGGCTAACGTTAGCGATTTCGCTAAGTTGTTGCTGGGTAATTTTAATTTCGATTCTAGGAATATTAGTCGACTTCTTACTTCGTACTAATTCCAATAAAAAGAACGCAATACGCTCTTCAATTCCATAGAAAGACAAATGCATACCTTGAACAATTTTGGGGCTATTTGTACGCATAATACTGTACAAAAGTTTGTAAACCTCATTGTTTCTTTTCGCCAACTCATTAAGTTCACTTTTTGGAAAAAACAAACTTTTGAGCGGCTCAAGTTCACAGGTGTATAAATTGATTTTGGGGTATATCTCAATAGCAACAGCACCCACCCACATTTGCTTACCAAAAATAAAGCTAGCTAATGGTCGGTTATCAATACTTGTCGTTGCAAATGTTCCTAATCCTTGAACACAATAATAAATACCGCGTTGTTGGTCACCGTCGATCAAAGTGGAATAACGATCAATTCCATCAATTTCGATAGCCAGATCCATGATTTCAGCTTTAGTGATTTCACTTAACTCACAAGGCCACTGGATCTGCTTAGTTGATAATAAAGACATTTACACTCCCAAAATGCGTAATCACTTGTCTTAAATAGCCATCACTTGTTTGAAGCTATTTAATAAAGAACGGTCAGTTCTTGCTTTCTTTAATTTCTTAATACTTTCTTTGAGTGACTGTTCGGCTAATCGGCCAAACACCCCATCATATTCTTTTTCATCGATCGCTTCGTCTGAGTCTGCTTCATCAGCAATTTCTTGAGCTACACGACTCAACTGCATCCAAGCATTGGCAATATAAAACCCATGAAACTCAGCTTGCGGCATCAATTTTTGCGCACTTGCAGGCAAACTCTGCCAACTTTTTTCAAATAAGCCTGCATTGTCTTGGATCAGTTCTTTAAATAAGCCTTCATAAGCCTCTAAAAGAGTTTCTGGCAACTTATCCATAGGCAAAACTTTATTTGCCACATTAAACGAAATCGCTTTTGCAGTAGCTTGATATTCAGCAGTTCTTTCAATCATTAATTATTTCTCAAGTTAAGATTTTTATTGTATTGCCGAGTAAAAATTCATTTTGCCACCCCAGATTCACCTAAAAAAATCTACTACCATTATTTTATTTTGGTATTTTTTCGCAATTATTTAAATGATGTTTGAGAAGGTTAACAAAGTGAATAGACACCTGACTAGTACATTTGTTTTAGTTTATAATAATTTAACTATTATACCCAAAACAAATGTTATTAAAGTAACACTAAGCAACTAATTTAATTAGTTTTAAGCACAAAATACATACATTGCATTTACTTTTAGCCGCTTGATTGAACAATTATAATTATATGCCATAATGGAATAATATTTATAAACAACATGAGAAAAACCTAATTAACACTCTGCTTAAATATGCACTCGCTTTCGCTATTAGCGTGTCTTTGCTAACTCAAGTAGCAACAGTAAGCAGCGCCTCCTCTCAACAACGAATAGATCAGTTATTTGAGATATTTTTTTTGGGAGAAGAAGGCGATCTTGAGTTATTAAATAAGTATCTTGCAGAGCTCGATCAATTAATCCCAGCTGACGATATAAAGCAACGTGAAAAGCTTATTCCACTCCAATGTTGGTACCATCCTTCTGAAACGACCGAAGAGTTTCAAAAAGCCATCAAGCATGCCGAAGTATTAATGGAGGCGCATCAAAAAAGCTATCCTTCAGAGCTGCATGCAGATTTATTATTATGCCGCGGTTCACATTACCAATATTCAGGTAAGCCGGAACAAGCGAAATTAGATTATGACGCAGCAATTAAAGAAGCGTATTTGATTGAAAATATGCGCTTAATAGCAGATGGCAGAAGCATGAGAGGCACCATGTTATCTTATGAAGGTGACTACACTGGTGCCCTTGAAGACCTAATCCCTGCTCAATCCATGTATGAACAACTCAACCTAGCTTACTGGGCACGGGTTAATTTAAGTGAAATAGCCAATAGCTATCGCCGTTTTGGCGACCCGCAAATGGCACTGACATATCAACTCAAACTTGAAAAAGCATACCTAGACAATAATCAGCTAGTAGAAGCGTTTGATACCAATACGCAAATAGCGTACTCCTATGAGGCATTAGGTGATAATCAATTGGCTTTAGAGCGACATCAAAAAAGTTACCAATATTGGCACCAACAAAAGAATTCACTTTCAGCTGCTGCTTCTGCTGTAGATATGGCAGGAATATTAATCAAGTTGAATCAAGTAGATGAAGCTGTTGAAATTTTAGAGCAAGCAGAAAATACAGTCACAATTGAATTTGATGGCCTTTTTAGTTTCATGAAATTATTCAGTGCCCAAGCGGCACTGATTAAACAACATCCCGAAAAAGCGCTGGAATATGCTGAAGAAGCTGAATCAGGATTTAATGTTAGCAATAACGATCGTGGGTTAAGCCAGCTATACACTCTACGAAATCAAATCTATTTATCCATTAAAGATTACCAATCTGCTCATCAAGCACTAACAGATTATCTCAACGTTCATCATAAGCTTGATCAACTCAGTCTAACGAGTCGAAATAGTGAAATGAGAGCACGGTTTAACACCGATAAAATTGAAGCTGAAAATCAAAACTTACTCTCAATACAGCTCATAAAGGAAAAAGAATTAGCAGCGCTTGAGCAAAACAAACGATTGCAAAACATTATCATTATATTGGTCGCGATCATTTTAATCATCGTGACCATATATGCGGTAAAACAAGTCAAGCGCAAACAAAAATTCAAAGATCTTGCATTGACTGATGAGCTCACGAAACTGGCTAACCGACGCCATACCTACGCGTTAGCTAAAACATATATTAACCAAGCAAAAACCGAGCATAGCCAATTTTCGGTTATTTCTTTTGATGCGGATCATTTCAAGAAAGTCAACGATACGCTAGGACATAACATTGGCGACAAAGTGTTGATAAAACTTGCTAAAATAGCAAAAGAGTTGATGCGTAAATCCGATACTGTTGGTAGAGTCGGAGGGGAAGAGTTCCTGATTTTATTACCTGGGGCAAATGAACAACAAGCTTATGATATCGCAAGTAGGCTTATTGTGAGAATTGCTGACGCTGATTGGGATACTATCGCGCCAGAGCTTAAACAAACGGTCAGTGCAGGCGTCACGCATTATCAAAATGGCGATAATTTTGAAAACATACTTTTGCGTGTCGATAATGCACTTTATCAAGCAAAATCTGCAGGAAGAAACTGCGTTAAAACGGTATAACACATTGCTGTGTCAACGACATTATTGGCCTTTTATAAACAAGATTACGAGTCCAATTATTAAACTCACTTTTTGTCTATGTTTGATTTTATTAGGTTGTTTTACCCAACACGTTTTCGCTAACCCTATACAAAACCAAGCTGCAGACGATATTTTTAATCAGTTCAATAATGATGAACTGACAGGCACGTTATTCACCGATGAAAAATTGCTGGAGCTTGAAGCCCTTATTGCTCCTAATGACTTACCTCGCCTTCAAGCTCTTGAGACGTTTACATGTAAACAAGTTCGTGCACATGAAACTGATAAGTTGCACGCCTTAATCAAATCAACAGACTCAATATCAAACGGTCATTATTATGCGAAAAGCACCCCGATATTATTGAACCTTTGCCGCTCTAAAGCACTACGTTACCTTGGTAAGCATGAGCAAGCTAAAGCAATCAACCTAGCAATGCTAGCCTCAGCGACAGAACTTAACGATGAAAATGTATTAGCGAGTGTTCATAACTCTATTGGTCAACAGGCGTTATTTGAAAACCAGTTTTTTAATGCTATAGAAAGCATTAGCAAGTCCTATGAGCTTCACCAAAAAATCGGCCACACAAACTCGGCTAATTTGAATATTATCGAATTGGCGAGTGCTTACAGGCGCTTAGGTGATAACGATAAAGCACTATACTATTATGGCATTGCCGAGCAGCGTCTCATTGAAAACCAAAGTCACATTTTACTGGCGATTGTTCAGCATTCATTGGCTTACATAAAACTTGATAATGGTGAATATCAAACCGCTTTAGCGTATTTTCAAGATGTATTAAACGTCGCCAATAAATCGAACAACCAGCTGTATCAAACGCGTATTAAAGTCGATATGGCTGCACCGTTAATCAAACTGTCACGATTAGAAGAAGCTGATAGGATTCTGACTGATGCACAAACCATTATTGATGAAGAAATGTTCTCTCATTATGGCTATATGCATGCTTATCTATTTGAATTACGCTTCTTGCAATCACTCAATGAGCAAGCATTACGTCATTTTATAGAAGCTGAAAGAAGCTTTAAAAAATACAATAATAAAAAAGGGCTTTCCCTTATTTACCAACTTATTAGTGAATACTTTGCCCAACAACAGGATTACAAAACGGCTAATCATTGGCATCATCAATTTCTGACTATCCATCTTGAACTGGATAAAGCAACACAAGAAACCTATAACTCTGAAATGCGAATACGATTCGATTCTAAACAACTCGAAGATCAACAAGACCAATTATTGCAATTTCAAGCATTGAAAGAACAACAACTTGAAGCCCTAAAAACAAAGCAGCGATTACAATACATAGCGTTAATGTTAACTGCGGTATTTTTTATTATTCTTGTGACGTTTTTAATAAAGCTAATAAAAAAATCAATTCAATACAAAAGTTTATCATTAACAGATCCCCTCACTGAGCTGCCCAATCGATTATTCGCTTATCAAGTGTTAAATAAGTTATTAGCACAAAAAAACCAATTTTCGATTTTACTTTTAGATGTTGACCACTTTAAATCAGTCAATGATCAATACGGTCATGATGTGGGAGATCGTGCTCTTCAACTCATTGCTAAGCAATGTTTAAGCATACTGAATAAAGATTACACCTTATCTCGTATTGGTGGCGAAGAGTTTTTAATCATCATGCCAAGTACCGATAAAGCGCAAGCTATTCGTTTTGCTGCCAACATTAACCAAAAAATAAAATTAATAGACACGACCTCCTTGGCAATGAATAAACCTTTTACCGCCAGTATTGGTATCAGTAGTGTGACGTCATCAACCACAATTTCAGCTCAGTTAAAGCAAGCCGATATTGCACTTTATAAAGCGAAAAATAACGGGCGTGATAATACGGTTCATTTTCAAGATTGCTCCTCTCATGAAAGGGAGGAACAGCAATGAAGCATTTTTTAAGGCTGCCCGCGTTGCTAATGAGTTGCTTGAGTTTATTAAGCTTATTGGTATCAATCACATCTTTGGCCAATACACTGGAAGCCAATGAATTCAGTAACCCTGAATTTGATGCGCTGTTTACCATCGTTGATCATGGCGATATCAATGATGAACGCTATCCACAAACCATAGAGCAACTCACGCAAATGATCACTAAAGGTGACATGGTTAGAACCCATAAACTGTTACCTAAACAATGCTTAGCTTTTAACTTTTTTGAGCCAGAACAAAATGAGCAGGCAGCAAGTTTCATTATCAATGCCTATGAAAATTACCCAGAAATGCCACAAGCCATTCGCATTGAACTATCACTATGTGAAGCAACGCTCCTGCGCTACCGTAGTGAAATAAACAACGCAAATAAATTAATAAAACAAGCGCTAGCTGACGCTAAACAAATCGAACACTTACGCTTAATAGCTGACGCTTACTCCATGCTAGGTCAAATTGCTTCTTATACTGGTGACTTTGCTATTGCGTTAGAAAACTTGCTGCAGTCTTATGAAATCTATCAAGGGCTTAACTTACCAACACTTGAACATTTAGGGTTACTTGATTTAGCGATTACCTACCGCAGATTAGGTGAAACTGACACAGCACTTAAATACTACCAGGAAGTTGAACGTCAATTTAGTTCAACAGGACAAACGGCCTTAGTCATGATCGTAAAAAACGATATGGCTTACGCCTATGAAGATTTGCAACAATATCAAAAGGCAGCAGACAACTATTTATCAATTTACAATTATTATCAAAAAGTGCATACCGACCCCACATTCGTCGCCCGGGTTGCTGTTGATATGTCATCGGCACTTATACACCTAGGTCAATATCAGCAAGCACTCAACTATTTAAATCAATACGAAAACATCGTCAGTCCAGCTGTTGATACCCATTATAGTTTCTTGCAACTACACCAAGCCCAAGCTAAACATGGACTCGGTCAAACACAAGCAGCATTACCCCATTTAGAAAAAGCCATTGCGGGATTTGATAAAAATAACAATAAACGTGGCCACGAGATGTTGCTCAAACTACAAGTTGAAATTTATGAATCACTTGAATGGTGGCAACAAGCGTACGAAGCACAGTTAGCCTTATACGACATTCATGTATTGTTAGATAAAGCCCTTAAAAACCAAGCTAGTACAGAGATGCGCGTTCGATTTGATAGCCAAAAATTAGAAGCCGAAAACGCAGAGTTAGTCGCCTTTCATCAACTTAAAGATGAGCAACTTGTTATCAGACAGGATAATGAACGCTTACAGGTTTTGGCATTGATGTTAGGAGTAGCATCAGTACTCACATTAGTGTTATTCAGCGTATTTCTCAATAAAAAGTCTAAGCAATTAAAGTATTTAGCGCTAACAGACTTATTGACTCAACTCCCCAATAGATTGAGCTTTTATCGTAGAGCCAATAGTGCGTTTGATAAGCATATTCAAGATAAAACCCCTCTTTCTATTATTTCGATTGATATCGACCACTTTAAAAAGGTTAATGATAACCACGGTCATGTATGTGGTGATAGAGTATTAAAAGCTGTTGCTAATATTATTCGTAAACACATCAAAGAGGATGATATTGCAGGGCGTGTTGGAGGAGAAGAATTTATCATTTTGCTCCCCAAAGCCCGTTCTCAAGCTGCTGTTAGCTTAGCTCAGGAAATTTCAGAAAGCGTTAATTTATACCAATTCTCCAATTTTAGTGACAACCTTGAGGTCACAATCAGTGGTGGCGTCAGCACTAGCCACGGAGAAACCACCTTATCTCAGTTAATCAAAAAAGCTGATTTGGCGCTTTACAGAGCAAAACACCAAGGTCGAAACCAAATCGTTTACTTTCATGATGATGACTAATGCATAAACACGTATAATATCGATATCATCACAGTTGCAAAGCGTGTTTATGTCATATGTCTAATCTACCTTCGGCTACGAACACTCAGCTTGTTCCAAACCCCCAAGCCACCAGCATACCGCCAGTGTTAAGCCGTACCCTCACCACACAAGAATCAACCAGCCTTGCGCGCTTAATTAAAGCATGGGCTATCGAGTTAGGGTTTGCTCAATTAGGCATCACAGACACAGATTTAGCAGAACAAGAACCTAAGCTACAACACTGGCTGGACCAAGGTTACCATGGTGAAATGAGCTATATGGCCAACCACGGAATGATGCGGGCAAGGCCCCATGAATTGCACCCAGGTACCGTTCGAGTATTGAGTGCTAGAATGGATTACCTTCCTCCACAGGCCGGATTTGCAACCAATCTTGCTAACCCAAATCTAGGTTATATTTCTCGCTACGCTGGTGGTCGTGACTATCACAAACTCATTCGAAAACAGCTGAAAAAGCTTGGCGATAAAATTGTCGCTCATTGCCAAACACTTGGTGTTACAGGAGTCGACTTTCGACCTTTTGTCGACTCAGCGCCTATCCTTGAGCGCCCACTCGCAGAGAAAGCAGGTTTAGGCTGGACTGGTAAACATTCATTGTTGTTACATCCTGAAGCGGGCAGTTGGTTCTTTTTAGGTGAAGTGCTCACTAATGTGCCATTACCCATTGATATTCCAATAGAACAAAGCTGCAATACCTGTGTTGCCTGTATTAAATCATGTCCAACCAATGCCATTTTGGACAATAATGTTGTTGATGGTAGTCGCTGTATCTCTTATTTAACCATCGAACTTCAGGGCGCTATTCCGCTTGAGTTCCGTAAGGCCATCGGCAATCGCATTTATGGCTGCGATGACTGCCAACTAGTTTGCCCTATTAACGCAAGAGCACCGCTGACAGAACAAAGCGACTTTCATATTCGCCAGCAATTAATACAACCGGATTTATTAACTCTATTTTCTTGGAGCGAAAAGCAGTTTTTATCACTTACTGAAGGTAGCCCAATACGTCGTATAGGCCACAAAAATTGGTTACGTAATATCGCTATTGCCCTAGGCAACGCACCTTATAGTGAGAATATTATTAGCGCACTTAATGCTAAAAAGCAGTCTGAAGAAGTTGATAAAATGGTCATTGAACACATCGACTGGGCACTTCATGAGCAGCAACAAAACCATGAAAACGTGGTTAATCGTAAAACACAGCGAGTGGTGAGAAGTATCGAAAAAGGCTTACCAAGAGATGCATAGTCACCATTAATAAGGCGCAATATCATAACTGAAATGCATAGCCTCATTAAAGATGAATAAACAAAATCAGCGACAAATGAGCATAAGATTACCATCCACATTTGCGCTGATTACAGATAAAAACCATTAACTTTGATCTAAGGTAAAGCCCACCTTAATTGTCACTTGCCAATGAGCAATTAACCCTTCTTCTAAATGCCCTCTTGTCTCTACGACCTGAAACCAACGCATATGCTTGATAGATTTATTCGCTGCAGCTATCGCATTTTTAATCGCATCATCTGAGCTAATGGGAGAAGATCCCGTTAATTCAATCAGTTTGTATGTATGGCTCATTATCACTCCGTTACTTAAATAAGAAGATTTATTCAGTATAGGTAATCTATTAAAGTCTGCTTAATTTCAGCATTATCAATGCGACATCACTCAGCTTAATCAGCATTTGTCACCTACGACATTAACTTCATAGAACTGTTCAAATGGCTCCCCTTTACAATTCAATCGTCAGCAAGCTCAACCATCTGGGCGATGAAATTCATATCAAATGTTATTCAGTGCTCATCTCTTACTCAAAACGGCAAATTATTAAACATTGTAGGGACTTATAAACATTAATCTTGTAATTCCTATATCAAAAACGCCATTAAATTAACAAAAAACACACATTTCTGTAAATTAATTACACAGGCGTCTGGACGTCTAGAAGTTTATTGTGATAGTCTGTCATTAAGCAATCGAATTGATTTCACCCGTAAGTTGAGCAAAATTCATGTGAGGATAATATGATAGAGCTGAGACATCTTCGTACTTTGATGGCACTAAAAGAGAGTGGTAGCCTTGCTGGTGCTGCCAAAAAACGGTTCGTTACCCAATCAGCGCTATCACACCAAATTAAAGAATTGGAAACCCGTATTAATTCAGCCATCTTTATCCGTAAAAGTAAGCCATTATCGTTTACTCAAGAGGGGGCAAGATTACTGAACCTTGCCGAAGAAATTTTACCTAAAGTGATGGTCACCGAATCTGATTTGAAAAAAGGTTTAGATGCAGAATCTCAGTCATTAAAATTGGGGATTGAATGCCACAGTTGTTTTCGTTGGTTAATGCCTGTCACTGAAGCATTTAAACAATTAGCACCTGATGGTCGTATCGATTTGTCGAGCCGTCACTTATTTGATTCTTTAAATGCTTTAGAGCTAGGCGAACTCGATATTGTGCTCACCTCAGATCCTGTACCAGGACATGCATTAGCGTACCAACACTTATTTGATTTTGAGGTAAAGTTGGTTGTTGCTAACGATAATCCATTAGCAAAAGAAACGTTTATTAAACCTGAACAACTGGCTAAACAAACCCTAATTTCATACCCAGTACCGCTGCAACGCTTAGATATTTATAAGCACTTTTTAGAGCCTGCTGGTGTTGAAGCGGGTGAGCAGAAACAATGTGATTTAACCGCAATGCTGTTACAACGAGTTGCATGCAATGACGGTATTGCCGCATTACCAAGTTGGTCAATTAACGAAAGCCATGGGCTAAACCTATCCTCTGTGAGACTGGGAGCAGAAGGCCTTAAACGGCCATTATTTGCGGCTTACCGTCGTAATGCTGCTAACACCAACTTGATTCAAAAGTGGTTGACCCTAGTTGCTGCTGAAGGGTTAAAGTTGCAAAGGTTAGCTCAACAACACTAAAGCAAGAAAGTGTTAGAGACACCATAAAAAAATGCCACTGATACAGTGGCATTTTTGTTATTTAAGATTTGATATTTAAAAAACAGTTGAGGAATGAGTTACATCACGAATCGATATCAGATAGTGGATTTATCAAAACATTACGTTTCGCTAAAACATGTCTTAACACCATGCCTGCAGAGTTCGCGTTATCTGTCTGCTTGATATTATGAGCAATCATAAACTCATTACGTAAATCATCATCAAGCCCTAATGCTTCAAATGCTTCTATAGACAGGCTTTGTTGTTGAGTATCAATGAGGGTTTTAATCACTTGTAGTGAGATAGCTTTTTCTGATGCGGCATTTAAAAACGCAAATGCACTCAAGGTTATTACCTGACCAAAAACGCTGAATAAGGCTAAGGTTTGCACTTCATCAGCATCAATATCAATCGGTTGATCGCTTTCTTCAATATCACGTAGATGCTGCACCGCATCGACGGCGATACTTTCAGTTAACGCCCAATAACCTTTAACCAATTTACTGTATGGTTCTTTAAGCTCATCAAGACGTTCTTTTAAATAAAATGAAAACGCGTAACGATAAATATTCACTTGACCTAAACGGATAAGTGCATCTTTAATGCTGCGATTTTTAGTCGAAATAATACCACCAGCTTGAGCCGTATTACTTCGCCATAATAAGTGTGCAGCTAACGCAGGATCGCTAGAAACGATATCAATTAACACACGGATATCAGCTTCATTAATGAGGGCTTTCTTCAAAGGGATCAAAATACCGCGACGACCAATCACTTGTTCTTCGTTGCCGATAATAGCTTTGACTTGAGTTAACACTTGTTGCTCAAGATAGGTCATATTGTACTGCTTCCCTTTCACATTTTTATATTTCTCTAACGAGATTTATCCACATAAGCAGCATAAAGGTCAAGTAATTAATCCTTAATCAAACAAAAAGCCGACAAGCGAGTTGTCGGCTTTAATTTTTCTAGTGTTTTATCCTGTTTGGATTTTTGCCACCGTTTAAAAAACAATCACTTCTAAAAACGGTATCCAGCAGTCAAACGTACAGAGCGGCCATTCCCTGAATAATAACCATTACCCCATGCAGAGTAATAGCCAGCGCTAACGTACTCTTCATCAAATAAATTATCCGCACGCAAACTTGCAGACCAATTATCACGAGTGTAGTTCAATGCAAGGTTAGCTAGCACATAGCTGTCTAATTTAGGGTCAACATTGGCATTATCACCTTCGATATAACGCTCACCGGTGTAAATGCCTTCAGCAAACACTTGCCACTCACTTGCAATGTCATAACTGACATAAGCACGTGCATTATGTTCAGCAACCCAAGACAAAGCTTTACCTTCATTTTCACCTTCAGTGAACTCAGCATCAATGTAGTCATATGATGCACCTAATAACCAATCTTCTGATAATTGAACATCAAAGCTGGTGTTAACCCCAAAACGGCGAGATGCATCCGCATTAACGTTTGCACCGCCACCTTGTGGGCCATCTGTGCGCCCAGCGTCATAAACAATCTCATCTTCTAAATCGAGTACATAAGCGTTTAATTTGAAGGTGTATAAGCTTTCTGTCCAATCCCATCCTGCTTCATATGAACGACCAGTTTGTGGGTCTAACCCTATTGTGGTTACTGGTGTGTAAGCCTGCTCATCAACTTTAGCAAAACGGAAGTTATCGTTAGCACGAATGTAAAAGCGATGTTCGATACTTGGACGATAATTTAAACCTAACTCAAATGCATGGGCGTCATTATCAAGCTCGACACCGTTTGGATATAAAGTTTGATCGGTTAAATCATCAGTCACTTCACTATAGCGGCCACCCACGACGTAAGATAATGTACTTGTTAATGGCACCGAGGCTTGAACGTAAACGCTTGCCATTTTTTGTTCATTGTTTCTTTGAGTGTAAGCCAGATCAAAATCAGCTTCACCTACGCTTAAATCAATACCAGCGACAATGTCTAAATCACCTTGATCTAACTGGTAATTACCCGTCGCTTTAGGTGAAAAGCTAAATAAGTTACGCTCGATTCGCCCAGCACTCCCCCATAAAAAGTTAGTTGTTAAGGTATCTGAATAATTTATATCAGCGGCTAAAGCCCACTCATTAGTTAATTGATACTCATAACCACTACGCAGTGCTGTGGTCATTTCATGGGTGTAGTCATCATCTGTGAATGGTGCAGCTTGACTAGGATCATCTTCAAATTGCGCTAAGGTTAAAGCACCTGGTGCTTGACGATTATCGTCATAGTAGCTGGCTTCTACAAAAAACTGCTGTTTATCAGACTGATACTGTAAACGTCCTAAAATAGAGCCCGTTTCACTCTCGTTATTATCACGATAGTTATCGCTTTGGTTGTAGCTACCCGCTAAGTAATAACGCCATGCATCATTGATTTGGCCAGAAATATCACCTTTAGCTTCATAGGTATCAAAACTACCAGCGCTTAGTTCAAGACCACCACCAGTTCCGTTAGGAGCTTTAGTGATAATATTAATGACACCACCCACGGCTTGATCACCGTAAACGACACCAGCACTACCATATAGCACTTCGACACGCTCAACTTGGTTTAACGCTACCGCATTCAAACTAGGCGCTGAAATATCGATATTATTTAAACGGCGACCATCAATCAAAATAAGAGTGTTACTGGCAGCTTGCGATGCGGTAAAACCACGCATAGCAAAGGTCGTACCTGAATTATTATCAGACACTTGAATACCCGCTTGGCTGCGTAGTAAGTCAGTTAAGCTTACAGCGCCGCTCATCTCAATGTCTGCGGGGCCAATGACGTGCACGTTAGCAGCAATATTCAGTGGGTTAGCTTCACTTCGACCTATGACCACAATGGTTTCTGTTTCTGCATTGATAGCAGCAGGCTCAGTAGTTGATGGTGTATTCGTCGTTTCAGCATTAGCAGTTGAAACAAAACTTGCAGCAGAAACACTTAATATCAGGCTCAGTGCAGTGGCGATTTTAGTTGGATTAGTACCCATTTACCTTTAACTCCTAAAAGGAAAAATGGGGCATATTTGCCGCAGCATAGGTGCTAGCAATTTGAATGAAATCAAGTTCAATTGACGCTCAATGATTCACTCATGGCTAGTAAGGCTACATTTCGAGATCTGCCCACCGAAATCTCAAAATCATTTTTTGGGCCGGTCTCCGGACTCAGGATAAAGCCATCATTGTGACTCACGAAGCTGAATTTTAAACGTTATAGACTTGTCATTTCTCCAACAAGCCTATTTAACGCACTCAGTTCTCACCATTACCGTTGCGGGGGCAGTACCAGGTTTTCACTGGTTTCCCGATTATCCCAATTCTATTCATAGAATGAAATAGAGGCTGGGCACCACAAAAAATTGACGATAAATTTGAATTGTTTACACGACTGTTCATCAGTTACATATAACAACAGATTACATTATAACGTGTTAATGTTTCTTTTTGATATAAAGAATGATGATCTATCATATTATTCAACTGATAGCGAAATAAGTTGAATAATATGATTAGAGAAACGGCTTACAGGTTTGCGACAAGCATTTGTGGTGAGGCGCGTTAACGGGAGAACTTTACCGTAAGCATATTCGAAATAAAGTCACGGTGGTTTGAGGCGTTGAGTGGCGGGTTAGACTGACTAAATACACTTCCTCGCATTGACTTATGCATTAAATATAAATCGTCAGTGTCTTTAATCACGGCGTAATAACCAATTTCCCCCTGCTGCTTACGTGACGTTGCGCCGCCATATAAGTTTTTCATCGCCGTGCAACCAATAATGCCATGATAGGCTTCTTTACCGCCGATTTGAGTCATCCCCAACTGGTTATAAACCACTTTTCCTTGGCAACTTTGTTGGTAGGTATCAGCAAAATTATCTAAAAACTGGGCGCTTTCGATATTGTCAGCTAACCCTTCAAAACCTTGAATACAAAATAAGTCAGACCAATCACTAAGAGACTCTCCAGCAGGAACAAACTCCGCTTTATACATGGTGCCACGCTCAGCATTGAAAGCCATTTTCCAGCCAGTGGGTAACACAAAAGAGACTTTATTTGAAAAAATTGACAGTTCTTTCTTAGTTGAACCGCCCTCTGAGTCGAGGTTTGCAGTAATAGTATTAAGAAATGGTTGTGGCTCTTTGGCCATTACATTAAATGAAGGGCTGAATGATAACAGCCCCCCAATTATTATTAGGGTAGCGCAAGCTTTCATACCGAAATCATCCTTGGTATTGGTGCTGAAAGGTGAAGTTTAGTTAATTTTTAATAAAATACAGCAAACTATGTCACCAAAATGTTGTATTACTGTATTATTTTAACTGCTAATCTTCAAGCTAATCCTCTGAATCAGTTAGATTCAATTCATTTTCATCGTCAATAAGTGCTTCTGCAGCAATCGCGTCTGCAATTGATTTTGCTTTAATTTTCTTTTCTGTTTTGCGTTTGTTGCGCTCAGCCTGTGTGGCCATAAAGCCTGTCAGTTCTTTTTGGCCCCATGCAGTCGCTTCTTCTTCTGTTGCAAAGCCATCATGACTTTTAGATACAACAGTCTTGGTTGCACTCATACGACGGGTGATTTCTGCTTTAAAGGTATCGCCAACGGCTAACACACGAAAATCGTACTTCTTACTTTTGCTCATTACTCGGTTTTCCTAGCTGATTACAGCTTAAATATGTCGCGTTACACGCGAATATGCTCAACTTGGCATTGCTGCCAATACGTAGTTTATTGTTTCACTAACTGGTTTGAACCAACAATCATCATTTCACATTTCTGACAGTCGAAAACCAGCTTTAATCTATCTTTTCCGATATCTAATACCATAGGATCAGCCTTAATACCCTCGACTTCTTTAGGGCATAAATTAAAGCTATATCGTAAACAGTGCTTAGTGACCATTAATGGCGCATCGGTTAACACTTGGTTCTTTTCATAGGTGTCTTCAATTTGAATCACACCGTGCTGCTGATAAAACTCTCGAGATTTATCGTTAGCGACATTTGATAGAAAGCTCAAATACTTCTGTGGGAAGCGCGCTTCTTTGTCGTGCTCGCCTCGAAGAGGTCGTTGATACCCATTAATACGCTTCTCATCTAAAGCCGCAATAGCGTCACGACGTAGTCCATTAATTACCGATGCTGGTAAAAACCATCTGTTGGCACAGTTCACTTGTAACTGGCCTAATACATAATCACTATTACCTAGCTTTCCTAATTGAGTTCGAAGGCTGGCATCGGCTTTTGCATAGTCTTTTGCTGGCTCTTTTGCCCACTCAAGCTCGGTAGTAGCATAGTGACCGTGGTTATCGTTAATGGTCAATGCAATGCCGCTATCGGTATCATTGAGTACCATATTCACTCGTATTTTTCTGGTGGCTGAATCTTTAGATAACAACGCATCAAATTGATGATCAAAGTTTCTAAATAGCTCAACACCCACTTTCAAATCTTTACTAACATCAGTTAAAAACAGGGTATTGCCGTCAGCACGATTAACGCGCAGCCCTTTGGTCTTGTTATCAGAAAGACGCTGTTTTTGGTAACCATCGATGAAAAAACATAAACCGTCACCATTATTAAATTCGATGGTTTTACCCGCTTTAGCACTATCAACTTTAATAAAGTCACGGCCAACACCAACAATTGTGCCGACCTTTTCACCTATGTATTTAGGCGAGCTAAAATGTTCAATCAACGCGGTGCGCTGATTAATAAAGTAATCCGTTTTACCACGGTTAAAGCTCTTTTCAGGATCAGGAGTAAACGTAAATTCACTGCGGCCATGAGACATCGACTCTAGATCGCAGCGGCGATCAATAATCGCATCTAACTGTTGACGATAATGAGCCGTCACATTCTTAAGGTAACTAATATCTTTAAGACGACCTTCAATTTTAAATGAAGTCACCCCAGCATCAATTAATGCTTCGAGGTTTTCTGTCTGGTTATTATCTTTAAGTGATAATAAATGCTCATTTTCAGCTAATACTTCACCATCACGGGTCGACAAGTCACAAGGAAGGCGGCACATTTGCGAACACTCACCGCGGTTAGCACTGCGATTTGAAAACGCATGACTGATGTTACATAAACCGCTGTAACTTACACATAATGCGCCATGGACAAAATATTCCAATTTAAGCTTGGTGTTGTCAGCAATTTGCTTAATTTGCGGCAAGTTTAACTCACGGGCTAATACCACTTGCGAGAATCCCACCTGCTCTAAAAATACTGCTTTTTCAGGGGTGCGATTATCCATTTGGGTACTGGCATGCATTGCAATCGGTGGTAAATCTAACTGCAATAATCCCATATCTTGGATAATGAGTGCATCGACACCCGCTTCATATAATTCCCAAATTAAGCCTTGAGCTTGCTCAATTTCGTCATCCATTAAAATCGTATTTAATGCGACAAATACTTGCGCATGATAGCGATGAGCAAAATCAGCTAATCGAGCAATATCTTCAACACTGTTACCGGCATTATGACGAGCGCCAAATGCTGGCCCACCAATGTAAACCGCATCTGCACCATGACGAATGGCTTCAATACCATAGTCTGCGTTTTTAGCAGGTGCGAGTAACTCTAACTGTTTCTTTTCAGTAGACTTAGTTACAGGTGGTGTCGGCGAAAATATCTCTACAGAACTCATAATCGATGTTTATCTTTTTCTAGGTAATAAAAAATGCATCAAGATAGTAGCTAAACACGGACTAAAACCACGTGTATGTCACTATCATTGACGCACTGTTCAGTTTGCTAGTTTAGCAAAAAATAACCAGTTTCGTTGCTTTTACTTAAACAAATGCTGAATATTCTTAAAATCACTTTTCCCTTCAGCGATTTCTTGTGGGTTTAACCCAGACACTTCATGAGGGAAAACCAACCATTCTTCAGACTCATGGATGAAATAATCAGGTTTTAAGTCAACAGCGGTATTTTTGGGTTTGTAGTAAGGGCATGCTACTCGAATATCTGTTGGGATATTCTTGCGCATAAACTTTTGCAGTTTATCAATTAACGCATCCACACTACGGCCTGAATCAAAAACATCATCAACAATCAATAAACCGTCTTCTGCATTGGCATTTTCAATAATGTAATGTAAGCCATGCACTTTTATTTTTTTGCTTTGCTTATCAGTTCCAATACCATAATAAGAAGACGTTCGTACTGCGATGTGGTCAGTTTCAACATTTTTGAAATCATAAAACTCTTGTACTGCAATACCAATAGGTGCACCACCACGCCAAATACCAACAATAAATTGCGGTCTAAAACCACTATCGTATACTTGCGCCGCAAGCTTAAAAGAGTCTTCAAGTAACTGCTGCGCACTGATGTAATGTTTATCTGTCATTGGATTGGGCCCCTATCGTTTTTATTGCGGCGAATTTTATACCAAGGATAGCTGCTTGTCTTTGAGCAATGTGACGAAACGTCATATTTGTTACTGAAACTAGACATATTTCAGCAATTATTTAAACCAACCCACCCAAATTGACGCTATTTTCATGGCTCAAGCATAAGCTCATTTTGAATATTTTTTCACCATTGACTCCCTGTGCATCTGTGGCATAGTAAATTAACTGCCCATTCATAGTGAAATAGCCCCTATGCTTGCTGCACACAATGCTAAGCCAGAGTCGTTTTCATCACATGAGTCATTATCTCTTAAAAGTGATAACCCATTAATTTGGCCTCTACTCACTTTACTTCAAGGCCAACATCAAAGCTGGAAGGTGCACCATCTTGCCAGTGCGTTACAAGCCAAAGGCTTGATGCATGATCTTGATCCTTTGCCTGAAAAGGATTTATTCAAACGCAACTTTTTATTGATGAATGCATTGTTTGAATTACAAAGCATGCTTTTACCTAAGCAGTGGCTCCAGGTTCAAGCAATGGATATAAAAATATGTCGTGTATTGCCCCATGACATTGTCCACCAGCAACAACATGATGAAGCGTTAAAAAACTATTACCTTGATTGGCAACATTACGACACTTGTGCCAATGTAGTAAAAGAAATGCTCGAGTCTTTTTGGTCAAGTTACCATGAGTATATTGGGGCTAACCAACAGCTCATGCACGACTCTCATGCCTTACGGATTTTTGAGTTAAACGAAACCGCAACCGACAAAGATATTCGTAAACAGTGGCGCAAGTTAGCCTTAAAACTCCACCCTGATCGCCCAGATGGAGATGCTGAGCAGTTTCGGCAAGTTTGTGAAGCATGGCAAACTTTACGCTCAAAAGCGGGATAACACCGCGTTTTACGCCTATTTATTTTTATAGAAAGCCGTACCACATCACATATTTAACTCTGAAATAAATCATCGTTTAGGTCATAATTCTTGTTAAGATTAAGGCAATTAAGTTTTGGCTTAATTAAGACTATTTTAAGATTTTTCACGACTACCAGCGGGTAACGTGACACTTTTATTGAGGCTGAAATGATTAAGATTAAACCTATAGCATTTACTATGGCACTTGCGGCATTCACAATCGCCTTAACCGGCTGTGGCAAACCTGCTGAAGTAACGAATGAAAAAGCGGTTGAAGTCACGACTGAAGCAGTGGCTGAAAAAGTTGCTGAGATTCCATCTAAGTTTGTTGAAGGACAGCATTACACTAAAATTTCTGATGCACCAGCTTCAAGCGAGCCTAAAATCTCTGAGTTCTTCTCTTTTTATTGCCATAACTGTTACAACATGGAAAGTAAGTACCTGCCAGAAATTAAAAGCAACTTGAATAAAGGCATCAGCTTCGAAACTAAGCACGTTGACTTTATGAACAGCGACATTGGCACAGAAGTCATGCGCTCATTAGCTGTTATCCATGAAGTGGGTAATGCAGCTGTGCTTAATACTGCCATGTTCCAAGCGATTCAAGGTGAAGGTGGTCATCACGATCATAGCGCACCAGGCCACACACATGATGAGCCAGAAATTAATAACCGTGATGACATCAAAAAAGTTTTTGCCGCTCATGGTATTGATGGTGCAACTTACGACAAAATCGCAGACAGTGATGCCACCAATAAAAAGTTATCACTATGGCGTCAACAGCAAGTGATGTTCCAAGTACAAAGCGTTCCAACTTTCATCGTCAATGATAAATACGCTATCAACATGAATGAAATGCGCACCCTTGGTGACCTAATTGATGTGATGAATTACTTAGCATTAGAAAAGAAGTAATCACCATCGCAAATCGATAACGCAACTCACTCAATTGCTGTTAATCGGACAACAAAAAGCCCAATCATTTGATTGGGCTTTTTTTTACTATCTAAAATGAGTTTATCAATCGTTACTTACCGCCAGTTTTGATTTCCATAACACTGAGATAACGTCAAACTGCACTCAAGAGTTTCTTACCATATCAATAATATGAAATGCTGCAAAAATGATATGGATAACTAAAAAGCCAACAAAGCCTTGAGCAAACATGATGTGATATTTTCGCCACATTAACGCATCGCTCGACCCTTGATAAACAAACCATGCGATGCCTGTAATACTGACCAGCGCCATCAATACTAAGCCTATTCCTTCAACGATACTAAAAATCCCTTTGCCGCCTGAACTGGGTAACCTCCCCTGCGGTATTTGCTTTATTTCTTGAACAAGTTGACCAAAATCCAATGTTAGCCACGGAAAAAACTGTCGCCAATGCCCATTTAACAGGTTCTTCAATAAAAACAATAATCCGAATATGGCTGCAACCAAGCCAAGGTATACATGTAAGCTATCCCAAATACTGGCTTTCGCACGTAAACGACTGCCAATCAATATCCATGGACTCGTTACCACTAAAAAGATACTCAAGGCCACGACGATAACATGCAGTTTATCTGCAATGGTGCGGCACCATCTACTCACTTGATTCATAACTATCCTCAGTATGTCTTTAGCCAAAAGCACGGATTATCTATTGTCATAAAATTGCTTTAGCGGCTAAAAATAAAGCCAACATTCGATATGTTGGCTTTAAATGATGTTAAGCAGACAGGATTCTTTCGACATAATTGTCGACTTTAGCCCAATCTGTGTATTCCACCTTTGTGTGCGGGTCGGTTGGCCCTTTGGTGATCCACATAATAAAGCGAATAATATTACGATCCATCGGCCCATAGTATTGATAGTCAAGGTTACCACCAAACACTTCTAGTTCTTTAGGCTGCCATTCACTTTGTTTTAGAAATGCCTGCATATACATATTGGTTTCAGGCGTATTTTTACCTGGCTTTCTCGCCACTAAGCTAACTGAAAAGAAACCATTGGGTTTGGTATCAAGTAATGCTTTATTTGCAGCAACATACTGATAGAGCTCAGGGCGGTGCTTACCATGGCGAATACTTGCGCCAATAAACACTTTATCAAAAGCCGATAAATCAGGTTTATCTTGCAGTGCTGATAAAGTCACAGTTTCACCTGCAGCCTCAAGCTTTTCTTGCATATAATCACATATCTTACGGGTCTGGCCGTGGACTGTTGAATAAACGATTAAAATATTGCTCACGTTAACCTCTAAGATAAACAAAGAACGAGTTTAAAGATGGGGATAGAATTAACACGTTTCCCCTGCTGTTCGATACGTTAGTTACAGTATCAAAAATGTCTTTTAATAGACTAACTGCATTTAAAGACTAGCTTAATTGAATCTCGAATAAATTTACATGAATCAGATCACGACATATTAGCAATAGCAGCTAATTAAATGATGATTTTTTTGTCTCGCTCACAAAAAAGTGGCCATATCTGACGATATGCCCACTTATACATTTTGAAAATCAGCAATTTACAAATACGACATCACGCTTGTCTTAATAATAACTTGCCGACTAAAGTGACATTAAGAATGACACTAACTGATCACGTTCAGTTTTGCTCAATGCCATGAATGCCTCTTGACTGTTTTGTGCTTCACCACCATGCCATAAAATGGCTTCTTCAACTGTCGCTGCACGGCCATCGTGCAAAAATCCAGCTTGCGGATTAACGGTTTGAGTTAACCCTAAGCCCCATAACGGGCGGGTACGCCATTCATTACCATTAGCCAAAAAGTCAGGGCGCCCATCAGCTAAGTCATCACCCATATCGTGCAATAACATATCTGTGAAAGGATAAATCACTTGGCCCTTTAATGAATCAATGATGTCACTGCCACCAATATCACCGCTAGTTTTAGTGGTAAAACTTGGAGTATGGCAACCACTACAGTTAATTGATGCAAATAAGCGGGCACCTTCACGTACATCAGCGTCATCAACATTACGTCTGGCTGGTACAGCTAAGGTTTCAGCATAAAAAACCACTGCATCACTAAACGCTTGGTCAACTTCAGGCTCACCATTTTCATCTTCACCGGTATCAACAAAACCTGTTCGGGTTAAATAGGAGTCGTGAAGGCTAGTACCTGCCACACTTTCATCAGGAAATAACAGGTTAGTAATGCCAATATCACCACGTAATGCTCCTAAAGATTGCACTCTTACACTTGGCGTATTGGCTTTCCAACCAAAACGACCTAGAGAGACAGGGTTGTCATCTCCGTTGCGATCTTTAATCGCATCAAAAACCCAATTCGGACGACCTGAAATACCATCGCCGTTGCTATCATCGGCATCCGCTAGTGCTAGAATGGCAGCTTCAGGTATCGCTTCCAATAAGCCTAAACCAAATACTGGCATACCATTGCGCCAACCCATTAACACATCATCTTGAAGTAAATTTGAGGTAATGTTGGTGCTTTGTTTTGTCTCACCAGGTGCGTCATATGGATTTTCAACTTCAAAAATCGGCTTTTTAAGTTCAACACTGGTGCCATCGTCATAAGTCACTGTTGTACGCTCGTATGACAAGTAAACGTCTGCTTGGCCGCCAAAGGCATTTTCTTGCCAATCAGCTCGCGCCTTTAGCACGCCACGATGAAACAATTGACCACCAAAATCAGGCACAGGGATTGGAGCACAATAATTATTTGCAGCATTGCCTTGGGTACATTCAACATCTGCAGCTTTACTGATCCGCAAGAAAATTCCCGCATCAGACCCTAGCTTGACCCGGGCTTGATCTGCTGACAGGAAAGGCGTTGAGTTACGTCCATCACGTTGATGACACGAGTTACAGTCGGCATTATTGAAAACAGGGCCTAGACCATCTAATTCTGGATGCTCTATATTTGGCGCTGTGGTAAATGAAATTTCAAAGTTAGCATCACCTTCAAGGTGCAGTGCTAAATCGCCCTCTGATAAATTAGGTGCAGGTGTCGAAAAACCATGCCCAGAATTACCGGCATCATAGGTCGTTGTATCGCCACCACTTGCGGTAATATCGGTAAAGTCAGGATAGGTGACAACAGGTGGCTCTGGCGTCGGTGTTGGCTGCTCATCACCACTGCCACCACATGCTGATAATAGTAAGATGCTAACCATGGATGTCAGCACAATGTTGTTATGTTGATTGGGGAATTTTTGAAACTTGTTCATCTTGCACACTCTTAAATCAATAACACTGCAAAAGGCTTAAACAACACAATTTGGGACTTGCCTTGCTCTAACGGCAGGCTTATTAGTCAAAAGCTTAAATCGCTCTGCCCTTATCAAATTTAGAGCAAAGCGATTGCTTATCCGTTATGTGGCTTACTGAGGGTTCCACTCAGATAAAAGTGGGATAACATCTGACTCTAATGAGGTTTGTAAAGTAGTAAGTGCTGTTACCGCGGTTTCAACACGAGTACGACCAGCTTCATCAAGAATAGCTTGACGGAATGGCATATCATCATTACCAGCAATGGCTTGAATTTTTAAAATTGCATCGTCAATCTCACTTGAGATACGAACTGAAAGTGCACCATCAGCTGCGGCAACAAAATCAATAATCCCTTGCTCGTCGGCAGAACCTGTAAACTCGCCATGATACACATTACGAACACCTTGAATGTTGTCCGCAAAGTCAGTTAATGAATTCCAAGAGTATTGAGACTCAACTTTTGAGGTATCAGCATTGGCTAAAGAATCACCAAATGGATCCGCAATTTTACCGTTACCGACTTCATCAACAATACCAATCATGCCGTTGATCAACTCTTCAATGACAGCAAGTTCAGAAGAGTAAACTGTGTTGTTATCACTGCCTGGTGAAGTTAATAAATCAGCATATGGTAATGCGTTCGCATCTTGCGGGTTATGAGAAATCTGCCAAGCATCATCAAGTTGTTTTGCATAATCTCTAAACACTTCAGCAAGTGCGATGACATATTCACGTTCAGCCGTCGTTAAATCACTGATAGACTTATTGTTATCAGCGACACCATCGCCAAACAATAGGTATTCCATTGTGTGGAAACCCTGTACATCATCATTCCAGCTTTTAATGGTTTCAGCATCAAAGCCTGTATTGTTATCTAGCTGAGTCTGTAAATCAGTCGTATTTAGTGGCCAGCTATCCAAATGCGGATCGATACTCAATGAATCAACAGGACCAAAAATGTGCGACTCACCTTGTTCCCACGGCTTACGTGCCGCTTTCCACGCCTCTTGAGCAGCGGTTAAATCTGCTTGTGATGTGGAATTTACTAGTGCTTGGGTCGCCAATAATAATGCATCACCCTGTGCCGCTAAATCAGCATAACCCGCTACAATGACGTCATTCGTTAAGTTTGTGACCATCTCAGTTGCAGCAAAGCTAAACCCAGTTTCAGGTACTACTGGATCTGGGGTAGATGAATCATCAGAACCAGAACCACCACAAGCGGTTAATGTGCCCATTAAGGTTAGTGCAATCGCTGTATACTTAAAATTCATGTAAAACTCCATTTCAATCAATAATTTTGGCTGATTCATTTCAGCCCTTTCATTAAAAAAAACATGTTAATGCACTGGTTATAGCGAGAACTGATAACCCACACCAAGTGCAAAAAAGTTAGTATCAGGAATACTGGCTACGGCCACTTGCTGAAGCCCGCCTTCTGCTTTGATCACAATTTCAGGAATTGGGAAGTAGTTAACTCCGATACTGCTCCAGGTATTTTCATATCGCTTAGTCGCAGTACCACTTTCCACTTCCATTAGTGGATTTGAATAATCGATATTGGCAAATACAGTCATAGGAATAGCTAAGTAGTCATCAAGCTTAAAGCCTGCTTCAACAAAGAAAGATTGCGATTTAGAGCCCAATTGCGCGAAGTTACCTGGCTGTAAACCTGGAGTGGTTTTATTCGCTAATGTAATTGCATCAGAGTCACTTAAAGTACCGTACATGTATTGACCACGTAGCACCCAAGGCCCCTCAACATATGCAGCAGCAGCTGTCACTATGCTCAGCGTTCCGTCAACATTGAGCTTATTGCTTTTATTTCGATTGCCAGAGGTATTGCCGTAATAGTAAGACACGCCAATCGCACTACCAGTTTTAAAGTTGCCGTAATCGATACGCCCAGCAAATGCTAAGTCGTCAGCGTTAACATGTTCAAACCGGGTTTGATGTCCTGATGCAACCCAATCATAGGTTCGAAAGTATTCAGAGTTTAAGCCGCTAACAATCTGGGCTTGATAATGAAAATCCGAGATTTCACCGTAAACACCAATGCCATTCTCGTTCCACACGGCCGGGAGCATGGCAGCTTCACTTTTGTGACGGAGTACAGTGAGGTATTGGTTTGGCTTGTGTAAGGTGCTCGTTAGGCCGATTGGCAAGTGAATATTACCGAACTTAACGCCAAAGGCTTCATTAGGGCGATATCGAATTTCCGCTTTTTCAACGACAACTTCGCCGCCTGCTTCTATTTCAGATTCAAATTCACCAAATTCATCAAAACCATCATATTCCAGCGCAGCGCCAGTTCCGCCATGCTCATATTCAATTTCAACTTCCATGCTCCATTGCTCAGTAAACTGATAACCAAATTCAGTGACGATGCGCTCTAAGTCGAAACGGTTTCTTCTTTCTGGCGTGGTATCTTGTACATTGTCAAAATACTCATCACTCGTGAAATTCGCTGACCCATAAGATTTGAATGAAAACTGACTGAAACGGTCCTCTGCTGCGGCAACGTTCGTAACAACATCAGAGACTGCTTTTTGCTGTTGATGCTGAGTGACTTCAATTTGCTTTTGAGATTCTGCTTGCTGGGCTTGTTCCTTTGCTATGGTTTGCAATTGTTGCTTGAGCTGAGCGATTTCAGCTTCTTGCTTGGCAATCGCTTTAGCTAAATCTTCTGCTGATATCGCAGCATATGTACTTGCTGAAGTGCCTAAACCAATCACACTGGCTATTGATACTGCCAACAGCGTTAACTTTTTGCTCATCTCATTCCCCACAATATTGCACAACCTTCGTTAATGTGGCGACACAATATATTAAATAAGAATCATTTTCATTATAATTTACATTTATCTTTGCAGCTTTGTTTACAGCGCATTTACACTTAGCGTAAAAATGTAATCTGTGTAACCATACAAGCACGATATCAAGTTCAGGAAACCTCCCTATGTCAGTCGCCTCCAGTAAGCATCCTCAACAACTTTTATTGTGGATGACTTTCGTTATGTCGATGGTTTTTGCAGTATGGCAGGCGCTGCTAAATAATTTTGTCATTGAAAAGGCGGCATTCACTGGCGCTGAAATCGGCATACTACAAAGTTTGCGAGAGGTGCCTGGTTTTTTAGCTTTTACAGCGATATTCGTTTTGTTGCTGATCCGTGAGCAATCATTTGCCTTGGTTTCATTAGCCGTGTTATCCATCGGCATTGCTATTACCGGCTTTTTCCCGAGCGTTTTAGGCTTATATTTAACAACGGTGTTAATGTCGGTGGGATTTCATTACTTTGAAACCATCAACCAATCTCTTACATTGCAATGGGTGGATAAAAAAGATACTGCCGGATTTTTAGGTAAGGCGTTGGCATGGCGCTCTGCTGCCGCTTTAATAGGTTATGGCAGTATCTGGATTGTGATGACATGGCTGAAATTAGATTATGTATGGATGTACGCCATTATTGGCGGACTAGGGCTAACTGCCGTGCTGGTAATGAGTATCTATTACCCTCGTTTTGATATCGCCGAACCACAACATAAAAAACTCATTTTCCGCAAACGTTACTGGCTTTACTATGCCCTTACTTTCTTGTCTGGAGCCCGTCGTCAAATCTTTATGGTTTTTGCCGGATTTATGATGGTAGAAAAGTTTGGCTATTCGGTTTCGCAAATTACGGCACTCTTTTTAATTAACTATGTCGTGAATCTAGTTTTCGCCCCTGCTATTGGTCGCTTAATTGGAAAAATAGGTGAACGGAATGCGTTAATTATTGAGTATGTTGGATTAATCCTTGTCTTCGCAAGTTATGCTGTCGTTGAGCATGCTCAATTGGCTGCAGCACTGTATGTAATTGATCACCTGTTATTTGCAATGGCAATAGCAATGAAAACCTATTTTCAAAAAATTGCCGATCCAAAAGACATTGCGGCCAGTATGTCGGTTAGCTTTACCATCAATCACATTGCAGCTGTGATTATCCCTGCATTATTAGGCATACTATGGTTAAGCTCGCCACAGTGGGTATTTATGATAGGCGTATTATTCGCACTGTGTTCCTTGATATTATCGTTAAATATTCCAGCCCATCCGCAGGCTGGAAATGAAACGAATTGGGGTAAATCAACTACTCTTACAATGAGTGAGAGATAATTATCACCCGCTTATTCACCGTTGAAGTATGAGAAAACGTTATGGCAGAAAGTCACCCTCAACAAACTAACAAAGACCAAAAAGCGAGTGTGTCTGCACGAAAAAAAGCATTATTGCTCGGAAAAATTCTCGGATTAGCCAGCGAAGATGATTATCGCCCTTCTCAAGCATCGATTACTGAACGTGCCCAATTTAGATTACAGAAACAGCAAGTTCAGCATCAGCTCAATCTTGAAACCATCTTTGCTTTAGCCCTCAACTATACCCCATCTGATGTTACAGGCGAGGACTTAGATCCTGACTGGAGTTACCAGTTTTTCCAGATGGCAGAACAAATTCAATCTCGACGAATGCAAGATTTATGGGCCAGAATTTTAGCCAGCGAAATTGTAAAACCTGGAAAATTTAGCCTAAGAACCCTTGCCACGCTCAAGAACTTGACCCAACGAGAAGCACAAATACTTGAAAAAGCATTAGGCATGTCTGTAAAAATGAATGCAGAAACTCGATATAAGCTATTAAGTGGTTATCGCATCAGTGGTGGTTTACAGCAGTATTTTAGGAAAACATCACAGGTGAATATTGGCTTATCTAAATACGGTTTACCTTACTCAAGTATTTTAACTCTCATGGATGCTGGCATACTGCATAACAGTGAATTCGAAACCGGCCTGCTTGATAAAAATTCCGATATTTTACTGTCGATGACCGAGCAGCAATTCAAAATTAGTCCAAAAAATAATAATTCACTCTTTAGCTACTATCGCTTCACCCCTGTGGGCGATGAGCTTAGTCTATTGGTACAGGCCAATGTAGAGAACGAATATGTGAGAGCGTTGAAGGAAACGTTAAAGGCAGGGTTTAGCGTAAAGTAAACTCTAGAATAAATTGTTTTTGGCCTGAGTGAGCGAGTATACAAGCATGACATGCGATAACCACTCAGAAAACTTAAGCTAATTAGGTTTCACTTTTCAGTGATAGTAATGACTTCTCAGCTCCTTCGATATCTGTCTTATCCGAATCAACCACTCGCTCATATAAGTTAGAGTGCTGAGCTTTATGCATAGAGAATAGAAATTGCCTTAATGTTTCTCTAGATTCATCACTGACAACAATTGTCGCTGCTATAACGCCATTTTCAGAGCGTACAACTTGATATTCAATATCAAAACTAATGTCTTTGGTTAAAATTAACTTAGCCTGACGAGCTTCTTCAGTATCATCAATATTTGGAGCATATAACGTCAACCCTGTGCTTGAAAGAGACAACACATCGATGGCGAGATTAGTATCAAAATCAATGATCCTGACATTATCAAGTTCGTTCATTCGCCAGCTTCTGTCAGCGCCTCGCGTATCAACCACCTCGGGGATCCCCAGCTTAGGGACAAACTGTCCAAGTTCATCCATGGCAATATTTAAAGGGAACCATAATCGGTAATGGCTAATTTCAGCCAATAAAGTCAGTTGAGTTTTACCTAGCAAACTAGCTAAAGTTGCAGGTATTTCAGTTGTCACAGAAACGGTTTCATTAGGACCTTCTGGCACTTTCTTAACGGCAGAAGGTGTTTTAGCGAATAACTCACTAAAACAAGCTAACTCTTCTTTGGTTAAGGTGCTGTCCATTATCACTCCTTGAAACTGTATTTGTTATAATTTGTAACAATTCTATCATGTGAAATCTTAGCGTACAATTCATAGCCAACTTTCTTGGCATAAATCCTAATTAAAATAATAGGTTCTACTACATTCAACATCGTGCAATAAGCGATGTAACGACACGTTTTATGAAGGATCCGCTTTAAAAGTTTCACTCAAATTTTTCAGTGCACACTTTACGAGTTTCACATCGTTCAACTTGGCAATCGCAACCCATAAACTTGGTACGAATGAGCGGCAACTTTAGTTCAAAACAGTTATCCCAATTCAAGTCTTAGATAAATTCAAGCAAGTAAAAACCGGCCCTATATATTCAATTCAAAATGAACAAAAAATTTCACACAATTAGATTGCGCACAACTTACATTTGCAGTATTGTATATTTCATTGAGTGAGTAGCTAAGATTAATCCAACTGAATCACTTAATTTAACGTTCTTTATTTTTCAATTAGGAGTTTTCATGGATATCATTTATTCAGCATCAGCAACAACAACTGGCGGTCGTGATGGTCAATCAACATCATCGGACAATAAACTATCGGTAAAACTTAGCACACCTAAAGAACTAGGCGGCGCAGGCGGTGAAGGCACGAACCCAGAACAGCTTTTTGCAGCAGGCTATTCAGCATGTTTTATTGGAGCAATGAAATTTGTTGCAGGACAAGAAAAGATAAGACTTAGCCCAGATCTTAACGTTCAAGCTACCGTCGGCATTGGGACTAATACCGCTGGAGTCGGATTTGCCATCGATGTCAAACTACGCATTAGTTTACCTGAAATGGATAAAACTGCGGCTGAAGCATTAGTCGAAAAAGCACATCAAGTATGCCCTTACTCTAATGCTACCCGCGGTAACATCAATGTTGAGCTAGTTGTAGAGTAAATTGAATAAGTCAGTTACCATTTTGAGCTAGGCTATTTTTCACCATTTGAAAATAGCCTAGTGATCGTAGAAGTTAGCTATAACTTATTGCACACTTAATTTAAGACCTGGTAAAAAACTATGGTTCAAGTCTTTAACTCCTCAACAATTTACACCTTATCCAATAAAGCAATATCAAAGTCATCGAGGCTAATCGACAAATTTAATTGGGCAATTTGTGATTCAACTTTTTGAATATTTTGATTAACGGCATCGAGGGTCAACGTATTATTATCTAATTCGTACACTTGCTTTTGAGTGTGGTAGTAAAACAATAATATGGTAATCGCATCAGGTTCTTTTTTATCAGCCGCAGCGACAATTTTAGTCAACTTTCGATAGATTCGGTTATGTAGCTGTTTCATTTGCCATACCCAATAAATATCATGCATAAATGGTTTAGTTTTAATGATATTCATAATAAGGCTACAAAAGACGACAGCCAAGATAACCCCCATCAAATTTAAGTGAAAATTACCAGTAGACTCACTTCCCGCGACGGGCGTTTGCCCAAAAAAAGCGATTAAAATAGCGCCAAAACCTAACGATAGTAAGGTTAAGCAACTCACCAACCCGATCAGTAATTTATTTAGCTGCTGCCGGTATTGCTGCTTATTGATTGAGATTAACTTCATAATAATCCTAAACGTAAATGTCTAAAGCATTTTATCCCGAAAAATAACATTGCCCAAGAATTGACACACTCGACTTAATCAAGCATGTCATTGTTTTTGACGATACCGCACCACTAACATTATCACTAATGCGGTAATGGCTCCGCCAACATGGGCAAAATGAGCAATATTACCAACAGAATATTTAGTTAATCCAAAGAACAGGTCACCAGCAATAATGAGTGGAACAAACCATTTAGCACTAATCGGCACAGGTAAGAAAATCAGCGATAACTTAGCATCCGGATAACGCATCGCAAAGGCCACTAACACGCCATACATCGCACCAGATGCCCCAACAACAGGCGCATGGTAAATAGACATAAACTCAACCAGCCTATCCTTACCCAAGGCTTGTACTAAGTGACCATCAGCCATACCTTGTTGCAAAATGGTTTGAATATCATTTGTGCTGTAACCTAACGTTAAAATGTCATTGGTGATAGCTGAAAACTGATAGTAATTAGCGGCAGTATAAATCAATGCTGCCCCCAACCCTGTTACAAAATAAAATGCTAAAAACCTTGGTGTCTTCCAAGTCTGTTCAAGTGGGGTACCAAATGACCACAGTGCGTACATATTAAATAGAATATGCGCCACACTGCCGTGCATGAACATATGGGTGACTAACTGCCATAGAGCAAACTTTTCATTCAATGGAAAATAAAGTGCTAAGGACTGCAAAGATTCAAACTTTAACCATGTACTCGCAATAAAAATAAGGACATTAATCGCCATTAAGTAAATAATCGACTGATTTTTGGCTGGCATATTAAGTGACCTTATTGTTGATATTGTCAAGATTTGACTAAATTCTACTGCGTACTTTTCAACGCTTTTTTGATAAATTTCCCGAACGGCTAATAGCAAGTAATAAGCGCCCTACCAGTAAACTGCCTGCGGCAGTAATCCCCAAACCTATAATAGACACCCCTTCATACAAAGGCGGTACGCCACTACTTAACACCATACACCCACCGAGAAAAATGGCGCCACTTAGTACCCCATAAACCAAGCGATTAATAATCGTATCTAAACTTCGATGATTCAAATTAATATCAAACCGACCATTATTAATTTGCTGAGTTAATAACTCGATTTGTTCAAGCAAAGTATTAATGACACGTTGCCATCGATTAGAAGACGCCATAGTTTGTTTGAACATATATTGAGGCGACAACTGGGCAAGTTTCATCTTAATCGCATAAGGACGAATTGCGTCACCTACGCTTATGCTGCTATCTAATTGCTTAGATGCTCCTTCAAGCATGATGAGAACCCTTAGGAGCATCGAAACTTCTGTCGGAATAACTAGCTTATGATGGTGAATAATTCGAATAAATTCATTTAATACGGCAACCAGAGGGACTTCATTAATATCCACTTCCAAAAAGTCTTGTACAAAATCGCTAACATCTTTTTCAAGTAAGACTTTATCTAGCTTAGGCTGCGCCTGACACAATTTGATTATATGGTAAGTTAACTCTGCGGGATCTTTATCGGCAAGGGCAACTAATAAGTGCTGAAAGCGTAATTGAACGGCTTGGGTTAATTTTGCTGTCATCCCCCAATCCAATATACCTAACTGTCCAGACTCCAATACCCAAATATTTCCAGGATGCGGATCGGCGTGAAAAAAACCTAAATCAAAAATCATATCAAGATACACCTTGATTCCGGTTTCAGCTAAAGCTCTAGTGTCTACCTCAGCAGCATTTAGTTTGTCACCATCGGCAACGCTAAACCCCTTTAAGCATTCCATGACTAAAACATGTTTACCTGAAATTTCACGATAAACATGTGGAATATGCACTTTACTATTATCACTAAAATAAGCACTAGCACGCTGCATACTGCGAGCTTCTTTGACGTAGTCGAGCTCATTCATTAGTGATTTAGTAAACTCAATAATTAACTTAGTCGGTTGATATAGTCTGAGTTCTTTATTGTATTGCTCAACCAAAGACGCCAGCATTTTTAAAATTTCGACATCTGCAACAATTTTATCTTCAATACCAGCGTGCTGAACTTTGACGACAACGTCTTGGCCATCCACGGTGACAGCTTTATGCACCTGACCTACCGAGGCAGAAGCTAATGCATCAAAACTAAAGGATTGAAATAAAGTATCGAATGAGCGACCGAACTCAGCTTCAATGGTTGAAATGATCTGTTGTTTATTATCGGCAGGCGTATCAGATTGAAGCTTAGTTAGCTCATCAGCAATCTCTTGACCAACCAGATCAGCACGGGTACTGAGTATTTGACCAAGTTTAATAAAAGCTGTGCCTAACTCACTGAATGCTAGGCGCAAACGAACTGCAATAGAAAGTGACGCAAGTTGCTGACCACTCTCATTAACAAATACACTTTTAATAAACTCAGGATTACCTTCTTTGACCCAATTAGCTAAACCATACTTTACCAACACAGTGAGGATCTGCCGCGATCGCGCCGAATGATTCATGAATTGCTTAACGTTAGTCAGCATCGTCCAACTCCCTGTTTACCCGATAAAATAAGCTTAAGTTTTCTAGATATTGATAAGACTTTGAAGTCATTACATCATCTAGCTAAAGCTAAGATAAAGCAACGAAAATCAATTAATGGTGATTCGGATAAAAGGATTGAAAAAGGAATTATACGATTAATAAAATAAATGTGCAGAAAAGACAAAGGCCTAGCATTTCTGCTAGGCCTTCTAAATTTGGCAGGGGTAGCAAGACTCGAACTCGCAACCATCGGTTTTGGAGACCGACTAATGACCAAATGTTGTTAATCGATATCAATTGAATATCATCAGCATTAACTGATTTATCATTTAAAAACAGAACGATAAGCAAGTGTATTTGAAATCATCAAAATACTCGATTTAGATCGTTTAATGACTAATTGGTCACCAAATCGTATATTTTGGTCACCAATTACAGTATAAAATTTATACCAAAATCACAAACAATCTCGTCGTCATTGCTAATTCACAGCCTATAAAAATCACTATTAGGTGAAGTCAACTCCAAGAGCTACTTTAAAGCTATACCTAGTTAACTGACATCAAATGCGGTGTCCAGCACCTGATGGCACTAGTAATTTAGTTTGGTGAATATCAAGCACAAACTTTTAAAAGAGTAAATAGTGAGGTAAGGCTTTACTTTAGATGTGTAATGGTCAACTAATCTTGGACACTTTGTTAGGCAAAGTTCACTAATTTCATCAAATATTCCACAAGTGAGATGTTGGCCAGTTTGTGATGCCGCCTCTTTTGATTATAAAAAGGTTCAGGTTATCAATAATATCTGCTTTTGCTTGTTGTCTTATTTGATATCTTCTGTAATTGACTCGTCCTGATTTTAAACTTCTAAATACACGCTCATTGACTGCATTATTTAAACAATTTCCAGCACGGTTAATACTCTGTTAGGCACAACTATGCCGCCAATGTATAAAGTTGTAATTTTACCTAGGTATTTCCTCTTGGAAGCATTGATATAGCTAAGTTTATTATTAGTTTTTATTTGCTTCCCCACCTTTACTTCAAATAAATTAATTATCTTTTAAAATGAAAAGGAAGTGAAAGTGGAAAAAATTAGAAAGGCTGAAGCCTTGACCTGCTTAAGCTTGTTAGTTAGCTCATTTGCTGCAGTGGCTGCTGCTCCAGGTGGTGATATGAACCCAATTTATGGCGGTGGTTCAGGGGGGGGGGATAAAAAATATACTGATGGTTTCCCTTATACTTACTGTGCTGCAAATCGTTCAAAGATATCCTCAGAAGATTGCAGATTTGTCTCTGTACCTGACCAAACAGATACAGATAAAATATCAGATACTGGAGGCCTATATTCTGTAAATGATTTAATTGCAGGAGCTGAAGGTCGGGTAAAAGACTATGACGATTTTGTCACTTTAGCTTGGAGACAAGGTCAAACAGATTGGGAAATTCCATATGAAAACCAAATGGATTACCTTCAACAAAAAGGTTATTTAATCGATGGTAATGTATATGTTACAACAATAACAGGTCAAGACTACTGGAAGTACACTGCCAATAATAAAGTCTCTGGTCAAATTGTTGATTTAAATAACGAGGTGTACGCCGCTGCTTTAGTTAGAAATGGTGGGAGCGTCCCTCCCCCGACAGTGGGGCAACCCCCAAATAAATGTGATGACCTAAGTGTTCCCGACAGGTTGTCTGGAGAGTGTATTGATATTTTCGATACACAAGGCAAATGGTTTACTAGCTCCCCATCTGTGGCCTATCTAGACAGCATTGGCGGCAGCCCTACAAACGATGTTCGTGGCGAGGATGGGAGATATGGTCCACCTGGTGATTTTTATGAATTCGACTGGTGGAACGCAACTACACTGTGCCATACTTACAACCACAATTATGTCGGCGGACGGGCGAACTGGCGCTTACCAACACGAGATGAGTTAGAAGCAATGTGGGCTACGCACGGTAAGATGTATGACGCGCGCGACTGGCCGACCATCAACAGTTCTTGGACGTCAACCCCCGGCGATAACTCTTGGAGCTCTTGGAGAGTGGGCCTCCACAGTACTCACTCAATCTCCCAGCACATGGTCGCCCCGGGGTACGCATCCTGCGTCTCAGACCGTTAAAGTTGAGCTCTTAGGGTTTTAATTTTAGTTTTTGGAGTGCCAGAGTCGTGCCTGGCACTTTTAAGCCCATCCCCTAGAAGCATTGATATGGCGAAGTTTTTATTTGTTTTTATTTGCCTTTATTGTTCATCCACCTTAGTTTTAAATGTTTTATTTACCTTTTTTAATCATAAAAGAATAAAAAGCAGAAGCCTTAAGCTTGTTTAGTTGGCTGTAGTGGCTGAAGTTCCTAGTGGAGATATGAACCCTATTTAAGATGGTGACCCAGGGAGTGCTGATAAAAAATATACTGATGGTTTCCATTATATTTACTGTGAAGCAAATCGTTCAAAGATATCCAAAGAAGACTGCAAATTCGTCTCCATCCCTGACTAAACTGACACTGTAGATACCATTTCTCAAAACCGAGTACAAACCTGATTTAAAGCTAATGGTGACTGATACATTGTTTATTTTTTCTTACCCCAAAACAAATTTTAACTAGCTTTCTCATTGCTGCACCTAACGCTTGCATTTTTGTTTTCCCTGCGGCTGAAGTCGATTTTTATGTGCTTTAATATCTGAGTTATGTGTTACAGCACTAACTGCTGCTAAAAATATTTTAGATCGAATTCTTGATGAACCAATTTTGCTCAGTGAAGTTCTCCCTTTAAACGAACCTGTTTCATTTAACTTAGGCGTTAGGCCTACATATTCTGTAGCTTGCTTAACTATTGAAAAGATTTTAGCTGAAAATAAATAAACTAACTCTCAGAACACTACCTTACCTATACTGATGACACTCATGAGTAAATCATAGTTCTTTTTCAAAGTAGGACAGGCGAGATAATGGTAACGATTTCATTTTCAACCTATTGAATTTCGTCTTCTAAAATCCTAATTATACGAGTAATTGAGACTAAACCCTATCATGAGCATCGCTGATTTCACTTGCTTCAAGTTGATTGTGTTCTCTTAAACAATCTTTTTCTAAAGCGGATAATCTACGAATTAAAGTTTTGATATCCCTGATTTTAGCATTATCTGGCTTCCATAAATGAATGTGCTCATTTTGAGCAGCCCCATATCTTGCGAGCATAAACGAATCTGACTTGTCAGTTTTATGGATTAATCCTAATGCTTGTGAGAATTTCTTACCCTTGCCTGAGGTTGAAGTAAAGATTGAAAAGCCCATAGAGTATAAATATAGGACTATTGATTCGTGATCCTCCCTGTTGATTCCATCGTAATGACAATGTCATAAGGCTGACACTTAGATAGTTTCGAGATCCAATCATTGATGGCTAAATAATCAATCTTTCTGTTTTGAAACATTTAAAATTTGCTGCCGCTCTTGGCTTGATTTAGCAATAAACAGAGATCGAGCGCTTCTTTGCTTACATCAATTCCAACATTTAATCTCATATCAATAACTCCACTTGTACATACAGCATCATTAGTAAATCACTAAGTGCTCGGATACCATCCAGTATTAGAGAAAGTAAAATCAGGGGATAATCTACAGCTCAATGTTAAACATTACGTGGCATAACATCCTCACTGATTTTAGAGCTTGTAGATAGCTAATCATCCAAAACCTCAAGATACAAGTGACATAGTTAATTCGGCAACCTAGTTAGAGGTGATATCATCACCTCATTAATTAACAGGTGACACAATGACAAAACGAACAAGCCCAACTTTTAGCTCCGATTCCGACTTGAATCAGCTCAACTCGTTGTTGATAAAGGCTACGGCTCTCTTGCTGTCAGACTCACTGAACAATTCTCGCTAATTGAGAAACTCAGGAAGAGCTACAGTGTAAAAACGCTGTGTGATGTGTTCAGTATTCATCGTAGTAGTTTTAAGTATTGGCTTAAAAGAGAAAATACTTTAAATGTAGAACAAATTAGACGGCAAAGCCTTGTGCGTAAGGCATTCAGCGCTAGTCATGGTTCAGCAGGTGCACGCACGATTGCTGATATTGTTAGCACATTAGGTGTCCCGTTAAGCCGCTATAGAGCGGTTAAGCTGATGAAGTCTCTTGTGTTAATTTGTTGTCAGCAACCTAAGCACAGTTACAAGAAATCGGGTCATGAGCATGTTGTTATCCCTAATCACTTAGCACGACAATTTGCAGTAACCGCCCCCAACCAGGTTTGGTGTGGAGACGTTACTTATATTTGGACGGGCAATCGATGGGCATATTTAGCTGTTGTGCTTGTTTATTTGCCAGAAAGCCTGTTGGTTGGGCGATATCATTATCACCAGATACAAGGCTAACCAGCAAAGCTATACGCATGGCTTATGAGCGTCGATGGAAGCCAAAGGGACTGATGTTTCATAGTGATCAGGGGAGTCATTATACAAGTCGTAGCTATCAACAATTACTATGGCGATATCAAATTAAACAAAGCATGAGCAGGCGTGGAAACTGTTGGGATAATAGTCCTTTGGAGCGGTTCTTTAGAAGTTTAAAGACGGGATGGGTGCCAGCAAGTGGGTATAAAGTTTTACTGAAGCAAGTGACTCAGTAGTTAACTATTTAATTGTTATTACAGTCAGCTTCGACCACATCAATATAATGACGGCTTAACGCCGAATGACTCAGAACGACGATACTGGCTTGAATATAAAACCGTGGCCAATTTTACTTGACTACTACAGTGAGTGTTTTATTTGTTATGCAATAACTTTCAGATAATTTAGTGGTTATTTTTTTGCACAGCATTTACAAGGCTTAACCTGAAAGTATAAATTACATAACCCTTCAAATCAGCTGTGCTCGTTAAATTTTCATTAACTCAATTAAGGAATGGGAGCCACATATTTAGCGTTGCTTGGAATAGTAACGCCAAATTCCAAGTATTTAAAGCAGCCCCTAGTCAATGAAAGTGTTTCATCATTGCTCTTGCAAGTACTTAGTTAAAATAACAACTTATATCCATCTACTTTTTTAAAAAGATTTGTAAAATATTCACCGAAAAAACTATGAAAAAAATTGTCTTTTTACCGTTTAAGTTTTCTACAAATAACAAGAGCAATTTGGAATATCGTCTAGAAACGGTTTTAGATTTACCACTACCTGTGTTACTAAAAAAACGATATGGATGTTGAAGATTTAATTCTAAGAAAATATTACTCTTATTGCTTTCTTTAAACCCTGTCCAATACTAAATACCTCTATTGTATCTTGGCTAAAGATACTAATTACTTGGTTTTGATTTACTAAAAAAGCATCACCCATAGCATTGGTATACATTTTATACAAGCAATGAATTTACCACTTTCAAAATACCCGATAGGACTTACCTCCACCTCCCGAATATTCGACGCTTAAACCTTTTACAACTGATTTTTTAGATAAATAATCTGTTTAAACAATACAGACTTTTAATTTGAGCCACTTCATACCTAAATTTTCGTATGTAGGTCCCCCCCAAAACTCAGCCATAGTTTAAAAATATAACATCTTCATTTAATCATTTATAAATTCGCCCCCCCTTTTTGCATTAAAAATAATAAACACTTCACCAACAACTAACTCCATCAACCTCACCCCACTTTACTATTACAGCTAATTAGAACACTAGCAAAAATATCCCCCCTTCAGCGTTTAAGGCATGACTAAATATTTACAATAAGACACCAGCTGTCTAATTAACTATAAAAAATATCACAACAGCTGATAACGCAAAAAAACTTTCAAAATATAAATGTTGCAATTTTAACGTTCTCTTACAACAAGACGTCTTGCCTTTCAGGAAAAAAAAAGCAATAAAAGGCAAACAAAAAATAAACCCAACCTTTTTATTACAGTAATCACAAGTTGATGATTGAGACAATATCGAAATTAGTTTTTTGATTTGTATCTTATTCACACTTCCCCTTAAGCACCTCCAGTAGATAACTCCTACAAAACCACCCACCAGAGCTCCTAAATACCAAACTAAAAAAACTTTCAAAAATAGTAACACTGTTGGTTCATGGAGAAAATATAAAAATTCATACACAAGATTACCTACCCGTTTTTTGTTAACATCCCTGACAAATTAAACATTGCATAATAAATCCAAATTGCAGTTGCTGAAACTAACAACACACCAAATAGATTAAATATTTTTCCGAGCTTTTTTAATTTACCCTCTAACTCTTCCCTTAGATTATTCGCCACAATGTTTATTGAATGAGAAAAATCACCAGTACTAGAATACACTCCAATTAAAGAAAGTAATTCAGGAGGTAAAAAGTAAACATCAAAACAATCAACCACAGCGTTGGTTTTTTTGATCTCATCTTTTATCATTGCTAGCCTACTTCGTAACCACCCTTGATTGGTAAGCTTGTAAATTTCATTTATAGCATCTGAAAAGGAAACTCCTGACAACATCAAAGTACCAAGCATTTTCAAAAAATTAACGACTACAAACATTTCTTGGATTTTAAACAAACCGGTTCGATGTAACAAATCTCGAAATTTTCCCTTACCATGTTTGAGAAAATAGAAAACGCCCACAAAAATAGAGATAACAATGATTATATGAATCAAAGCAGCAATACTCGTGAAATAATGACCTGTATTATAAAGTGCAGCAGATATTACAGGCCATTTACTAACAGGAGCGAAAGGAATAAATACTTCTAACACTTGATGCGCATAACCAACTATAATTACAATGCAAACAAAAAATAAAAATAATGGAGGAACCAACGAACCTACCAACAAGTCCTTAATCTTCCTGTTACTTTCAATTAATTGAATAACCTCCAAAAAACCCTCATATATTTCTCCACTTTTCTCTGAGGTACTAATTAAAAGAAATTCATTTTCTACAATATCATCTTTAATTACCATGGATAAATTAGGTAGTTCCGAATATTTTTTTAACCAGCTTTCAAAAAGCCTAACCTTCCATATTGATTTAGTTTTATTTGCAATTGCTAACAATGTTTCAAGTGAATCTTTAACTCCCACGCCTTCCTTAGTTAATGCATAAAACTGCTTATAAACTTCCAATCTTTTTTTTGTATTTAATTTCACGAATTTCACCCCAAGCTCTCATGATATATTCCAAAGGTTTTTTCCAGCTGAAAGGGGCATACAAACCCATCCTTCATTAACTGAAACCCCCTTTCAAATAAAGTCACTCCATTTACACCATCTGTATCAGATACCCAACATTCATTTAAACGTCTGAAATCAACAGAACGTATAGCCTCCAGTTTGTAGTCATCAAATGTTATTAATTCAACTAACGCTCTTCTACCTAAAGTGCCTCGCCCACTACAACGCGTGCAACCATTTTGATTAACAACACGAATTGTTGAAATTTTATTTACTTGACTATATTTGAGCAGAGCCTTTAGAACTGGCTTAAGACTCTCACTAGATTTTAATTCAAACAAAGGAATTGAACATTCACACAAAACTGGAATTAATTTTTGACATAAAATTCCAGACAAAAAACCTGGAGCGGCCATTCTTTTATAATCAATACCCAATGTATTTAGCCTACTAATTGAAGAAATACAACTACCTGCGTGCAAGGTTGTGATTGCAAAATGACCACTCTCAACAGTTTCGGCAAGCACTTCAGCGGTTTGTTTATCTCGGGTTTCACCAATTAGTAATATATCAGGATCTCTTCTCATTGCTGAGGTTAAATATTTAGTAAAGGCACCTTTGTCATTTTCTTTGCCAACAGTACGAATCACTGATGTTTGCGCTGCCCCTTCAATTGGATATTCCACAGGATCTTCGACTGTAATTATAGACACATCTTTATTATGAAACTCATTATATAGCCAATTTAAAATACCTTGGATACTAGATGATTTCCCTGAACCTGTGGAACCAGCTACAACTAAAAGTCCAGTGGATTTTGAAGAAACCTTTTTTATAGCCTCATCAAGTTGTTTATCAATATACGGAATAATAAACTGTTCATTTTTTTCATCACTTTTTGATGTCGAATGAGTTGCCAGCACCCTCATTACAGCATGATAAGCTTCATTATTACTAGATTCTGTTGGAGAATGCGAATACCGTACTTTGACGGATGTTCCATTTGCAAAATATGCGCTACCAGAACAATCTTGCAAGTAACGTCGATTCCAAACATCCTTCTTTTCATTTGCAAGAACATTAAAAAAAACCCCCAAAATTAAATCTATTTCAAAAGGAGGTATATTTTTTATAAATATTAAACGACCTTGCATTCGATAATACAGCTTTGCATCGTAATCCTGTCGATAAATATGCAAATCTGAAACTCCATTACAAAAAGCCTCTTCAATCAAGACATAAAATTTCTTTTCAAGAGAGCTAAGTGCATCCTGATTTACAGCTAAAGATTGTTTGTTTAGAAATTTAAAACTATTTAATAAATCAATAGTACAAGTATAGTAACGAACATCTACGCCTTCCCCTACATAATTATCTATAACGAACAACAAAAGCTTGACACTACTTAATTCACATTCATCTATAAACACAACTGACACAAGCAATGGTTGTTTCATTACAAAAAAAGAATCAAACTCATCTTCAATTTCTCCTAAATTGAACAACTCTTCAATTTCTTTGATTTCTATTAGGCCTGTCACACTCCCCCCATTACATTTATCTTTTATTTATTAGTTTCCATTAAATAAAACTAAAAAGTTAAACTCACCACACATATTAACTTTCATACAAAATCTAAAAACCTTATAGAAAAATTAAAAAGTTAAAACAAGTGTTTAAAATAAAATAAATCAGATAAACAATAACGCATATTGAATACCCCCCTCTCGCCTTTGCAAATAATTTAATGATAGAATTAAAACGCTAAAGCTTGTGAGAAAAAATGTAATTATCAACAACAAAACCTATATCATTCTTAAACAACCAAAACCATAAATATTTTTCATTTGACGGAGTTAAATTAACAAAAATTAAAGTGCTGAGGCGCAGGTTAAGTAAACAAGGAAAAATTGAATCAATTATGAATAAAATACTATTACCGCCCCCTTTAACAGTTGACACGGTAATTACCTTCTGTTTTTTTTGACCATTACTCTCCTTAACCACAACTCTATGAATCAAAATTTTTTACTCAATTACATTTCGCCTTTTATTGCTAACTACCTGTTAATTTGCACTGAAAATTCTTACTTTTATAAATGTCATAGAGTTAATTTAAATCATTCCAGTCAATTCTGTAAAAGTTCAAACTAAACCTTAAATATACTGATCCCATATACCTTATGATGCATAGATGAGAAACCGGTCAATAGGCTTACCTTTAACAATATCGAAGATATCAATACATTTCTGCCAACCTTTTCCCTTCATACTTAAAACACTGATTGCAATCAATTGGTGGCTTATCTATTGATAGTAGAATACAAACACCGACTCTAACCAGATGCTCTGCATATTTTCAATAAAGCCTAAACTTTACAGGAGAAATTTTTAATCTATATTCTCAACGGCATTAATTCTCTTACACCATTATATACTTACCCAACAATCAAACATCGTTAGTGTTGCCAAATGTTAATTATCTAATTGATGTATGCAATCTTCACCTTACCACCACCTCCAAGTTAAATTTTAGTTGAAATCCAGCTTAATTACTTGCACACTGCTCAACACAGTTGAAGCAAGTTATCGACAAGAAAACTAGATCTTATAAAATCTGAACAGTATCTATTTAGTCTTTTCTAAGACAAAGTTAAACATCACCACCTACCTAAGCAATCACTTATTTATGAAATAATTATTTTACAAACAAGCATAATAATCAAATAAAAACCAGTAATAAAACATTAACCTACTCATGTTTTTTTTGATTTTTTAAAGAAAAAAATATGAAAACCAAATGTTTAACATATCCTACTCGTGGCGTTCAAGAAACATTCAAAACCTTTGAGCGTATCCTAACCATTCAACCGAATCAGTAGAGCGCTAATCCACCGTATTTTAAAACTGAAATAACTAATACCATACTAAATGATGTGAAACGTAAATTTTATAAACTACCCCTCCTTCATACTTAAAGATGTTCAAAATGTTTACCATCTTATAAACGCCACTAAACAAAGAGGCCATAAAAAAGGTTGTAACGTAACCGCGAAAAAATAACACAAAGTCAAAACATACCCAAAGCACCTTGCCATCTGTTAACTAGTGACCCTCCTCCCTTAAAAGCCACTAGTGCCCGAAAATAGCTCAAAATAAATAACTTAGCACCAAGATTAAGTTGATGGGTTAGCCTCATTAAAAATGTCAAATACTACAAGGCACCTCTGTAACAAAAACAGACACTGAGATATACTTACACTTAACATTTGCTTTTTTTGGGGCTCTCAATGGAACGCGTTAAATATATCCTGATTTTTATCGTCGCTTTGTTATTGTCAGTTGTCTCGTTAAAAGGTGTTGAACACTATTTAGCAAAACAAGTCATTATCAGAGACGCTTCGATTTTAAAGGACAAGTTTGAGCGTTTAATTAAGGTCAGTACAGAATCATTAAATAAATTACCTAACATATCGTTAGATAGTTTCGAGTGTACCGACGATGTACAAAAACAACTTAAGGAAACTGAGTTTAATGCAAGTTTTATTCGCTGGGTAGGTGTAACTAAAGGGTTAAATATCTTTTGCGAATCTAACGAGGTCAAACGCGAAATGACCGGAGTTAGACGTCATAAAATCAGTGAAAATTATCATTTAGGGGTATTAGAATCAGTTGAAGATAAAAATCTTGAATTAGTACTTATTCGAAGTATGGGTGACATTTTCTATGCCGCTAGCTTAATCCCTTTAGAGCCTCGATTTTTTGTTTCAATTAAGTGTAACCATTGTTTTGAATATAAAATCACATTTGATTCGAGCCCATACTTATCCTTCGGCTTTGAGAGCTTTGATGGTGATTATTACATTAGTGAAACGACTCAATTAACTTCATCGTATTTTATTGCAAATTTTGAGCTATCAGGTAATAAGGATTTTTATAATCAATACACCTATATTTCTTGGTTCATGACCTTTGTTATAGGTTGTATTATTGCAATGTGGATAACGTATTTAGCATCTTTTATGTTTCAATACAAGCAATCAATACATAACCAGCTTATTCAAGGCATAAAACATCGCGAATTTATTCCATTCTACCAACCAGTTGTAGACTCACGAACAAACAAGGTCGTTGGTTGTGAAGTACTAATGCGCTGGCGGCTTAAAGATGGTGACTTTATGTCGCCGAATCAATTTATTCCCTACGCAGAAGCAAAAGGATTAATTGTTGAAATGACAGAGGTGTTACTTGAACATGTTTTTAATGATATTCAGCAACTAGGGGTAAAAAGAGATGGGTTATTTTTTAGTATCAATATTGTGCCTGAACATTTATATTCCGATGAGTTATACCAATTATTAAATAGTGTGGTCACAACAGGCCGGATAAAACCGCATTATATTTCATTAGAAATCACTGAGCGTTACCCAATTAGCGATCTGGTCGCTGCGCGCAAAAGCTTAGATAAATTTTATGCCTTAGGGATAGAGCTAAAACTCGATGATGCTGGCACGGGTTATGGTGGTTTTAGCTATGTGCAAAACTTAGGCATAACTACTCTAAAAATTGATAAAATGTTTATTGACACCATTGGCCATCAAGATAATTTTAATGAAAAAACTATTGAAGCAATAATTTCATTTGCGCAAAAGTCAGGTTTAAATATTATTGCAGAGGGAGTTGAAAAAAGTGAGCAAGTGGCGTATTTAAGCCAATATGGTGTACACCTTATTCAAGGATATTTTTACTCTAAACCATTACCAGCAAAACAGTTTTTCTCTCATTTAAGAAAACATAATTTTTCTAATGCGTTTTAAATCGAAGCTCCTTTCGTAAATGGAAGCCTTATTGTATTGATATGATGGATGTCTCAGCAACCGAATAACCTGTTAAGACATCAAATATTTGGTAGAGAACCTATCATTCAAAATGTTGGAAAAACTAAGTATTCCAAAAATGGTATAGTTAATTTGGCTACCTCGTTAGAGATGATAACATCCCCCTTAAGTTAACGGGTGACACGATGAAAAACGTACAAGAAGAGTTTTTAGTGTTGAATTCAAACTTTATCTGCGCAACTAGTACTAGATCGGAATTGCTGAAGCAGCTCAAGCTATGAACGAGGGTAACTCAACCATGGGAAATGGGTTCAATAATTAAGAGAAGAACGACAAGGTAAGCTACCTAAAGCATCCACCATATTGCCAGAGCAAATTGAAATTTCTAAGTTAAAAAAGCAACTAGCTCGCCTCCTGGAACACAAAAAATCACAGCTCTGTCGTTATCAGACTGACTAAACAATTCTCAAGAATTGAAAGACTCAGGCAGAGCTACAGCATAAAAGCATTTTGCGAAGAAATCAGTATTCACCGTAGCAGTTATAAAATATTGGAGAAAGCGGCCAAGCTCCATTAACGCTGATAAGTTTAAGCTTCATAGCCTAGACAGTGAAGTTAATGCTGCAAGTAATGGGTCTACAGGAGCTAAAGCGGTTGCTAATATGGTGTCTCATTAAGCTGATATTGCGCCACTAAGTTGATAAAAGAGCTTGGTATAGTTAGTTGACAGGTACCTAAACACAAATACAGAAAAGCAGCACTTGAAAATACTGCCCCCCCCCTACTCACCTAGATCGACAATTCGCGGGTACAACTCCGAATGTGGTTTAGGCTTGTGATGTCAGCTATCTGTAGGCTGGTAACCATTGGATGTACTTAGCTGTTGTAATTAATTTTTTTGCACGTAAATTCATTGGCAGGGCTAGTCCTTATTACCTGATAGCAGCTTAACTGGTAAAGTACTTTTGTTGACCTAAAAGAATTTGATAACCCAAAAGAAATTATTACCTACGGCGTTCAAGGTTCTCACTACACAAGTATGAAATTTCGGCAAGTGTTATGGTGTTACCAGCTAAGAAAAAGCATATCTCGAACTGTAAAATGTTCGGATAATAGCAATATAGAACGCATTATAGAGTATTAAGACTGAATGGATATCTTTAGGATGTCGAATTTTAACTGAAGCTCAAAGTGAAAATACAAAATTTATACTCTAAAAACGCAACCAACATTTGTTGAGCAAGACATAATTACCTTCTGACGTTTCTAGTAAATGTCGGTTTTTATTTGAATTACCATTTATCTCACTTGAAAGTTTAATTCACCTCCAAAAACTTGAAACTCATAATTGGTTAAACGATACCATTGCTTCAGTTTTAACCATAAGAAGCTTCACCCTTAAGCTTCTTAGCTATGAACAGTTTAAAACTTATCAGTATTTCGTTAAAGTATTGATAATGTGTTTAATATTATTTGAACCTTAAAAAAAGTGGGGCTAAACAAATCAAAGAGCTATAAGAAGAAAGTGAAAATTCAACGATTACGAAACCTAAACAAAGCCTGAGACTGACGCCCCCCCACTAAATACTAAGCAGAAAAACAATAAGATATTAAAATTCAGTTGGAACATTCATGGCATTTGGTGATCAGATTTATCGCCAAACAAAAATTATCACGAGTAAATCCCATGAATGCGAAACAAGTTTTATCAGAATGCCTATCGTTTGTCACTCCGTTAATGCATAAACTCGCCGACAAAATTTGTTCTGTGCAATCGTAAGCTCAGTGAATGGTGGTTCGCTTTCTATCACAGGCCTTGGTCGTGATATTGATAGTAAAGCCATGGAAAAACATAAGATTAAACGTGTTGATAGGCTATGTAGTAATGAGCACTTACATCGTGATATCACGTTTATATACACCCGCATGACTTGTTTGCTTATCGGGAAAATGAAACAACCCATTATTCATATCGATTGGTCAGTTCTTGATGACCGCAAACAGCACTTTCTCATTCGCGCATCACTCGCTGCACAAGGGCGTTCGCTGACACTTTATGAAGAAATACACCCGATAAATAGGAAAGAAAAACCTAAAACACATCTACTCTTTCTGACAAAAATGAAGATGATGTTACCCTATGATTGCAAGCCCATCATCGTCACTGATGCGGGTTTTCGGATCCCCTGGTGTAAGTAAATCTTGTCGCTAAACTGGGATTATGTTGGTCGATTTAGAAACCGAACACACTGTAAGAAGTCTCCCGTAGTTCGCTGGAATCCCGTTAAGCAACTCTATGTTCAAGCAACAGCAAGAACTAAAAGCCTTGGTGTTTACTTTTTAGGTGAACAACTCTCTTTTAAATCACGTTTAGTCATTTTCAAGCGCAATGCAAAAGGCCGAAAAGATAAAGTGGTCACGGGTGAAAAAGGGAGACGGAACAAAAATCTCGCGTAAGTACAGAGCGAGAAAAAAGAGCATTGGCTATTAGCCACATCACTTTGCAACTCAAATGCTACGGCTAAAAAATTGTTAAAATTTATGCTACAGGGGTGCAGATAGAAGAAAGCTTTAGAGATGTGAAAACACACCTGAAAATGAATGATAGCGGTACAAGGAACCAAGTTAAATTAAGTGTACTTTTGCTCATCGCCTGCATATCACAATTTGTACTTTACCTGTTTGGTTTAGCCGTAGAAGCTGCAAATAAACACAGGCAGTATCAAGCTAACTCGATAAAGCATCGCAACGTTCTCTCAAACCAATTTATTGGCTTAAGAGCTTACAAAGATAGGAATTTGAAGCTGTTGAAATCGCTTTGGCAGTCTGCTATTAAGGCGCTACAGGATTTTGTGAGGGAACCACAAGCATCCTATTAAATTCGTGGGGTTCCGTCAGACTCTGAGAAGAATTAACACACACAATAAACACAAAAATTTGCAAAATAAAAACTCGTTTGGCTGAATGTTTAAAGCTTAAATCTTTTCTATCTTATTGATAAAATTAACTTTAGACCAAAACAAACAGCCAAAAATAAGAAACATACCTTACACCACTAATTAACATCTAAAAATTGCAACTTAGGTGAACCATCATTAGAGCTTTTAACTATAAAACGTTGTTTATTCCATACAAAAACTTCATTTTCCTCAACGGGTAATGAAACCCTCTCATTATTAATTGAGATAACATGCCATAAAGAACTATATAAAGTATAAGAAGAATGAATTAAAAGTTCAGGCAATTTCCTTTCTAAAGGTTGTGTTGATTGAATCTCGTTATTTGTTTTATTTTGTTTTCTGGAAGAAACTGAAACATCCGTTTTAGGAGGTGATATTGGCTTAGATAAATCATTTAACTCTAAAGTTGCTTTTTTCACTTGAGTTTGTAGCATTATTTTTTTTAACTGCAGCTCATAAATAGAGATTTGCTTATTTATATCTGAAACATCATTTTGAAAATCAATATAATCAGTTAAATTTTCCATATCATTTTTAATAAGTAATCCATTTGAACTATCCCCAAGCAAATTACCCCCTTCTTGAACAGACTTAGACAATTGTTTTTTCGAATCATTTACGTCCATATCTTTTTCATTTCCAACTTCTAACTTCTCTGACAAACTTGCATCCGCGCTAACACAAAAAGAAAGAAAAACCAATTGGAAAATAAATATATTTTTCATTTTCACCCCCCCCATTTAAACCTCTTTTAATAACATAGCAAAATGTATTTCAACTTGCCCATTTGAAATATGTATGGCATCAACAGAAAAATTCGAAGTCATAAAAACATCAATTAACATTTCTTGCACCAACTTAACTTCAGCGACCTCTTTAAATGAAACGATAAAAGTTAATAGTTCTACATTTTTAATACTACTATCAACTAAAGGCTTATTGGTTTTATCTAACCTTTCGACATTTAAATTTGACACATAAACTTTTGAACTATCAGATGCGTTTTTTGATATAGCTAATAAATCATTATACAAATCCAGTGTCTTTCTTTTGTCTCTAAAAACCTTATTAAAATTGCCGAAAGAAACACTTGAATTTTCTACCCAATTAAACTCTACATTAATAGCATTACCTTTTTCCTTATAGCTAATTTCTTTTACATTAAGAAATGAAAAATACATTTCTATTTCCTTAAGAATATTAGAAGTTGGAAAGCCAAATAAATTAACCCCTATAGAGCAATTATTTTTAATGCAACCAACAACTTTAACCTCCCCCCAATGAAAGTTATTTAAATTATATAAAAACAAAGTTAAAAAAGTATCAAACAACTCATCAAAACTACCCTTCAAATAATTAAGCTCCAATTGATTTCGAGCTTCTAAATTCACTTTTTCAATTTTAATTCTGTTTTCCTGTTCTAACAAAGCGGCTTCATTAATCTCTTCTTTAGGGTTTAAAATATAAACAAAAACCGAATACCAAATTAAGCTACCAACAAGCAACACTACTAATATAGAAGTTACCAAAAACAGGGCTCTCTTATTATGCTTAAAATAATTAACAACCCTCTTCACTCAAAACCTCCAAAATATATTTGTACAACATATAAAACAGAACCCAAAACCCCACCACCAACACAGAGGCCCCAAAGAATTAAACGAGTAAAACTTGAAATAACTACATATTGAGATTTAACTTCTTTTTGTGACATTTCATACTCATCACAAAAAAAACTTTTTACACTTACATTTGGAGGTAGTTGTTTTTTGCAACGACCCTCAATAATTGCAACATTATCTTTAGTAATGTTCTCACTTATCCCAACAAAATTACAATGTAGAGGACTGCCATTAAACATAGGTACCATAGTGTAAAGTTCATCCTTGATATTTTTAGAACAACAAAGAATAAGATTACACTCTCCTTCACATTCAAAGGTTAATCTTTCTATCTCTTGTGGCTTTTGTTTAAATATAAATATTGTCCTAACTACATTCTCTACTGGTAATTTACCGTCCCCATTGTAAACAATATAAAAACCATTTAAATCACACAACTTTAAACAATAACTATTTGAAAAGTAAGATAAACTAACAAGCGGCTTTGTTCCTACGACAGACCAAACTTTACTAGTTAACAATTCTCCCTCCTAAATTGAGTCAATAATAATTGCTATATTAGTTCTATTCTCTTTTTCATCAGAACTCCCCCCAAGTAAAAAAGTTTTTGGAATAGTAGACGAATTATTATCTTCTAATCTTTTTTGTTTAAAACCTGTCAATAATAACCTGTCACCTTGCTTTATTTTAACTGTCTGAAATAAACTATTCTCAGTTAAACGAGGTAACTGAATATCATCAACTTGATCAAAACCCAACAGTTCACTTTGAGCTATACTGATTGAAAGGGTAATATTGTCAAATTCATCCAAATGAGATACTAGCATCATATTGAAACCTATTTCTAACTCTGCAGTAGTTAAGCTTCTAGTAGAAGTATCATTCCCCGAGTCCCTTTCATACTCAATATTACTGACATAATTAATTTTATCTATTACTTTGAATGGTACAGGCAGAGCGTGCATTGAGGTAACCTCTGCCGATGTTTCAATACTAACAAAGTCATTTTGAATCAAAGAATTCAAGTTAACGAAAGAACCATCAAATACACCACCTTCTTTTCCAATCCCGATCAAGCTAGCACCAGAAGATGGGGAAAAATTACTATTCCCATCAATATTCAAGCCATTACCTGAATATGACAGGCCAATATCGGTTCCAAGCTCAAGCAACTCCTCCTGTTGATAACGAACTATAGTAATTAAAAACTTTGCTTGCTTATCTGCAATTAAATTATATTTTTCTAAAAACTTATCTACTCTCGCTATAGCACTTGGACGGTCTTCGATAGAAATGACACCTGTATTTCTATTGCCAGCCAAAACTGCATCTACATTTATAAGCTCACTAACAGTATCGATAACAGAGTCCCAATGTTCTAAATCAGAAGTTATTTGATATTCCATACCTGAATCGGAGCCAGAATCTGAATTACTTGAAAAAGTTGTCTCCTTCTGGATGTGACTTCCCCCGATTGTGAACATTTTTGTTGTACACTCTTCAAACTCAACAAAACCACCTCTAACATTAACTTTATAATCAAACAACTCACCCATTTGATTTACAAAATCTAAGATTTTACCATTATGTTCGATAATTTTGTCTTTACTTACTCTGACTTCAAAAGTTTTATTTTCTGATGTTCCATATTGAATGTCTTCTGAGTTTTTACTAAAGTCATCTTCGCTTTCGCGACAATATTTCATAGAAACTGGAATTGTTGGGATTAAAGACAAAGCGGAATAAATATCCTCTACTATTATAGGACTTATAACAACATTTTCTTCGAGTTGTTTTTTAAATAAGTTTTGTTTCATTAATGGCTTCGGATGAAAAGTTGCATTGGACTCTTTATAGTATCCAGGCTTTCTTTCAGAAACTTTACTTTCAATAATCTTTTTATCTATACGTTCAATCTCTGGCTCTGCTGCTTTTTGTGTAAGACCTGTACATCCTGTAACAAAAAAAAATAACAGTGACAACAATGCAACATTTTTCAACTTAACAATCATTAACAACCACCTTTACTTGTCACCAACAACCCGGAATCTATTAGATACTCAAAATTAATTAACCAAGCATCCTCTGTAAGTTCATATGAAATTTGTTTTAATATTTCAGAAAATTCGCCAATATATTTTTTATCTTTAAGAACTTTTATATCGCAATCCAACTCCCAATATAGAATTTGATCATTAGAGCTCATTAATTCAGTTAAGTTTTCTTTTAAAGATAAATCTTTTAATAAGTTAAAACTTTTATTAAACGTCTTTATAGATTTAGAATTTATTTCATTCGCTCTCGTTTCGTTCCTTCTAAAACTATATACATTAGGATAATTCACTTGTTTAGTTACACAAAGATCATTTTTAGGAATAAATATTTCCTTACCGGATGGAATTCTATTTACATTAAGAATATCATTATATAATGCAACACACCTCCAACTTTCTCCATTACCCCTTATTTCCAATTCACGAAATAAAGAAGAGCCTTCTCTAATTTTAAATGACTCTTCAGCACAAAGAAAACCGGAATAGAAAACTAAAAAAATCAGTATTATTTTCATTTTTACTTTCATCTTTAAGAATATACTTAACTAGGTTCACACCAAGTAAAAGCAATTAGTGAAACATTAGAAGAATCAGGCATACCACCACTGCTACCTGTTTCAACTGAATTTAAAAAACTATGAACATCCCAGTAATCAGAATTGACAACATTACTATTCCAACCAGTTGCAACAATACCTATAGGACTACTCGCTTCATAATTAATTCCGCCACCATCAATTGTATTACCCCAATCACTTTCAGAAACTTGTTGTCCTCCACCATCTGCAAAACTACTAATAGCACTTGCGATATGGGGTTCCCAATTCTGAGGGCAGGAAGGTTTCCTGACCGCCTGGGTACCTCCGCGAATAAAGTGCACCGTCGGAGTTGTTCTTCTCTCCCCATGGTCATTTGTAATCAAAGAATTGACCTCAAAATCTGCATAATCCCCTGTTAATTTATTAGTCAAATTCAAATTACCGTCATTATTTGATAAACAAACAACACTACTATTTCCATTTGAGCTATCCCAACAAAGTGCCTTTTCCTCATTAACCAAAACGCTGCCATCTGAAAGCAAGTTTTTTACATTTAAGAGACCTTTTATTCGAATCCTCAACTTTGAATTCTTATCCTCAAGGAATTTTAAAATCTCATGAGGATCGCTATTTAAAATCACATCCGTCCCAGACATATCAATTCCTGCGAACTCTATATTACTACTAACTGTCACAAGTTGATTTTTCATTATTAAACTTTCTATTTCATTCTGAAATAAAGTAAAATACTTTACATTTTCATTTGAATTAAACATTGAAGAATCATTTAAATCTATGAACAGATCTAATTCATACCCCGCATCAATTGAGCTATAATCAGTAATCAAAAATATTTCATCTTTGCTTGAGTAATTGACACCACCAATCAAAGTTTCACTTATCCAACAAGGCAAAACAGCTAAGTCTTGAATTTGTGTTAATTGATCACCACCACCTGATTGAGGTCTAAGAGAAATAGGCACACCATAAGTTGAAACTGGATTTTCACAATCGCTATACTTAACCCAACTAAGAAACTCATCGTTCGCTGTAAATGATAAAGTTGGAAAATTTGCTGCACTCCATGGAAGTGCAGCATAGTTAGGATATTCATGACCAATTGAAATTCTGTTTGAAGCAGAAATTAATATATTGGATAAATCATTTGCCAAAACTGAAACCATCTTCTCTTGAGTTAACTTTATATATGAAATAGTTAACGAAGCTACGACAATACCAACAACTCCAATTGCTATTATCACCTCCAATAATGCAAAACCTGATTTTTTTATTTTCATGAATAGAGCCTAATAGTTATATCAGTTAATTTTTATCTAGAGCCTAATGCAATCTCGACACTAGCAGTTGAACATTGAGTTAAAATATTTGCCGGAGTAAATAAAGAACTATCAGAATTTGAATAAATAATTTCATCTGCAACAGTAGCCGTTATATCGAATGTAGTACTAGCCGTTCCAACATAAACAAAATCCCATGTAGTACCAATTTGGTTTACAACAGCAATACACTCATCTATTCCTAAACCTGCTACTTTAACAACATATCCTGTATCAGCGTTACTATTGACTGAAGCACTTAATACCGCCAAGTCAATTCCAAAAGGATTATTCAAATCATCAGCAGCATACGCACCTCCAATTTGTCTTCCATCAGTACCAACAGTAGCAATATCAGAATAGTCACCAAATCTTCCATAAACAGTTGAAATACCAGATTTTAAATTAGATAGATTATTAACAAGTTCTTTTTGATTTAACGAAGTAAAAGCTTGAGATGCTAAACCAACCACCGCAGCTGTTAGCACACCAATAACACCAATCGCGATAATTAATTCTAACAATGCAACACCGCGTTGTTTTTTGGCTTGACTATTTTTTTTATATAACATTTTTAATCCCTATGTAATTATCGTCATCTAAATTGACAACATAATATTTTATGACTAATCCGAAACAATTAGCAGATAATAATCAATAAAAACCCTACTCTCATTAGTAATAAAGCTTTTATTAAAGTAATTTTAAGGGTTGTTTTAGAAAGAAGATTGTTTCCATAGAACATTTCACAAACAATACGAAGGTTGAACAACGTTATTGATTATTTCATATACTTAGTCAATATCGATTATCAATTTGCGTTCAAACAAGAATTGAAGAAGTTGCTGCCCAAGGACAGTTCTTTAAATCTTATTACAGAAAATCACCTTTGCCCCCCCCTCTCCCTCTTTATAAGACGTAAAACATTTAACAATAACAAATGTCAACTGCACAATTAGGGCCAGTAACGATTTACGTCTTTAGCCTGTCTAACACTAAGCAAAAAAAACATTTAAACATAAACAAACTTTACACATTTATATATTTATGAGTTTTAAGATAATTATTATGTAGAGATGACAATTTCTACAAAATGAAGATAATCAAGCAACTTTAAAAGTTATTGTTTGATATTGGGAAATATGATTAGGGTTGATTTTCAATCACAAAAAAATAGCTCACCAAAAGCCATATTATAAATATTAAAAGATCTGGTTTATAAATTGACGAAACTTGGAATTCAATAAAAAATTGGATACTCAAAATCCAGAGTATCCAATTATCATTTAATTAGAAGACGTTACTTTCACTTTAGCTTATATAATAAATGAACTTCATGAATTAAAATCAGAAACAGTAACAACAACTCTTCGGTTCTTTCTTCGACCTTCAGCTGTGTTATTATCAGCTATCGGACGAGTTTCACCTGCACCAGTTACAGTGATTTGACTAGCTGCAGCACCTAATTCTAAAAGTTTGTTAGCTACAGCCTGAGCTCTTCGCTCAGAAAGAAACTGATTATAAGCCGCAGAACTAAGCGAGTCAGTATGGCCAACAATTGTGACTCGAGATTGAGGGTAACGTTTTAAGTTAGCAGCCAACTCCGATAATTCTTTAATAAAGCCAGCACTGAGTTCTTGTGAATCAAACTCAAATGAATCTCTTATATTTTCAGAAGAAAATGTTATTTCATTTAATGAAAGTTTTTCTGGACTCTCAACTGTAGCCGAAGCTCTTACTTCTTCTGAAGTAATATCATGAGCATTTTCTGAAACTATAGAAACTACTTCTTCAGAAACCACAGGAGAAGTATTAACAGGGACTTTTAAATCTTCTTCAATTTTATATGGAGCACTTCGATGAACAACATTGCGTTTAACTGTCTTTCCAAAAGTATACGTAAAACCCATCAAAGCTCCATAGCTATCATATTTACCAGTATTAGTTATACCAATACTATTTATATACTGATAACCCAGTGACATACGAAGGTTGGGATTAAAGGTATAATTCACCCCAAGCTCTCCTACTGGTGAAAACCCATTACCATCAATTTTTTCTACAGAATGAACTGCTTTCTGCATATCCCAATAAGCCACACCAACTCGACCATACAAACTGAATTTTTCAGAAAAGTGCCAATCATACCTTACTGCACTTTCTACCAACCAGGTATTCACTTCTACAGATGAAGCTTCAGCCTTAAGTTTCTCGTGATATTGATAACCCAAATCCCAGCTCCAAGCTGGTGAAAACTGAATGCCAGAGTAAATCCCATAAACAGAATTATGGGGATTTGATGACTGATATTTTTGATCATCAGCCCATTGATACCCCCCTTTTACACCAACAAAAAACGAAGGGTTTTCTGCAGCGGTTACTATAGGCGTAGCTAAAACCCCAATAAATAATATAGCTTTTTTCATAAAACCTCTTACATAACCAATTAATTTTAAATAAACATCAAATAGAACAACGATAAAAAACGAATGAAGACTTTCAACTATTTCAATAAAACCATACAAAAAAATTAAAAACCTCAACAAAATAACAATTAATTAATTTAATATATTAATTAATGTTCATTAACATATCTAACGCACATAGAAATGAAACGTCCACCAATAAACACCTTAAGTAGAAAAACTATCGTGAGACTATCAAAAAGGAATCAATTCCAACTAGAATGAACTATTCAAACCAGATAAATAAGAACAAACTTAACATCATAAAAGTAAGCTTAAAAATTATTAAACCCGACAGAAAACATTTCATAGTAACTGTTTTTTTTCGCCTTGAAACTTTAACTATAAATTGAAGGGCAGTTTGAACAATATACAAACTGCTCACCCCCTAAATAAAATCACTACAGTAAAATCAACGTTTCTACATTAACTTTAGGTCTTACAATTTATTTAATATAAATAGAATAGATTAAAACAGAGCACAAGCTAGACTATACTTTACCTTTCCTAAACGGCTATACGACGTGTAAAGTTTTAAAAAATTCAGTTTTACTAATAACTCAGTTATAAAATTAGTAGTCAACATAAGTTGACCACTAAAATGCTTAAAAATTTAACCATTCATAGGAATAAAGATCTTTCATCATAAAATCAACTAATAGCATATAAAGCACCAATTAATATCATAAACAAGAAAACGCTAATTTATAAATCTTTAAAACTACTTATAAATAAAAATAATCCCTGAAATATCAACGTTTTTATCAGCTTGAAAAACATAGATACCAAACACTTCTTTTTGAATAGTTATCATATCTGACACTGGGTCTACAGCAGTACCTTGAGTTCCAGCTTCTTTCAACGTTCCTTCTTCAGTCCAAGACATGCTTTTAATCACTCGTCTGGTTTCTGTGCTGCTATCATACAATGACGAAACACCTGTAAGATCCCCTTTAACTTTAGCCATTATCATTATGTCACCAATTCGCCAGCCACCATTATCACCTGCTAATAACTCTCCAGTGTCATTGTCATAAATTCCGTCAACAATAACGCCTCCGTGAAATTTCAGGTCAGAATGACTATCCGCAGAAATAAATACGCCATAGTTAGTCTCGGTTCCAAATACATCACTTTTTTCACTTTCCCGCATGGTAACAATCGTCTTTTCAGAAGTCATTCCATTATATGTCACGCTCAACTCTGTTACATACCCATCCTGAAACGTATCAATTTCAACCAAGCCTTCGTTGACATTGATATTTAATCCGCTAGACCAAATAGCAGTATTTGTTATATCGTCTACAACGCCATCAGAATAGTGCGCATAAGCCTGTAACTGAACACCGTAAAACTCAGTAAGCTGAATATCTGCATTGCTAACGGTTACATCTAATAAAATAGCTGCAGTCACATTAACGTTTACATCATTACTAATAACTTCATCTTTTGCCGCCAGAACTATCGTCTTACCGACACTAACACTAGCTAGCAAGCCTGAAGGAGCAACCGTTGCAGTATTCGTATCATCAACTAACCAGGTAACTGAATCACTCACATCTGTTGTATTACCATCACTGAATGTTGCAATTGCAGTTAGTTGCTCGGTGTAACCTAACGCAATATGTACATCTGCTGGCGTAACCGTAAGCGCGGTAATTACAGCTCCAGTAATATCTACATTGGCTGTATTACTAGTAACACCGTCTTTTTGGGCCGTTAAGAATGTCGCACCAACCTCATTACCCGT